>JAIXZA010000048.1 GCA_027489965.1 Verrucomicrobiaceae bacterium | reverse complement strand
GCCAACCTCGACTACATCCTCGCCCAGATCATCAACCCCAGCGAGGTCATGCAGGAGAGCTATCAACTCGTCATCGTCACCACTCGCGATGGCCGCACCCTCTCCGGCACGGTCGCCGCTGAAGACAGCCAGCAGCTCACGCTCCGCCTTGTGGGGCAGGACAGCGTCGTCACCAAATCCGAGATCCTCTCCCGCGAGAAATCCCCCATCTCCATGATGCCCGAGGGCTTGCTCAAAACCCTCAAAGACGACGAAATCCGCGACCTCATCGCGTATCTGCGCACCACCGCGCAGGTGCCGCTGCCGAAGCCGTGAGAACGCACGTGATGAAACAACCATCGGAGCAAAACATCCCCGACCCCCGAGCTACTGCCGAGACGCTTGCAGGAACTCCGGGAAGCGATGGGGTTGAGCAGCGTCCAACCTGGCTCGTGAGCGTGGCATCAGCGGGGAATCCATCGGCAGGATCAAAGGTTGCTTCATTTGCTGATCACCGGCCAACACCCGGTCGGCGTTGGCGCATCGCCCTTACTCGGGCTTCGTGACTTAATGGTAACCCAGCAACTTGAGACCATCAAACATGCCATCCACAAAGCGAAAGCCCGGGGCGATACGGGCATTGGCTTGCCGATCGCCCTCCTCCTTTTTCCTCGCTCGTAACTACTCGAAGATGCCTGGATCGTTGCTCAATGCGACGAGGTCGATTTGAACCTCCTCACGTGGCGAAAGCTTCACCGTATGCTCCCCTGCCGAGAGATCGAAACTTTGCAGGCAGCTCAAGGTCGCGCTGCGATTTTGGGCGGCCATGCACCAGCTCCAGTCGGTCGAAGCCCGGAGCTGCGCGGATTCCTTGGCTCCATCATCGACGCTGAAGTGAATGGAGTCGTGCTGATCCGCCGGTTCATTCGCACGCACACGCAGTATCACGAAGTATTTTCCGGCATTCGGAACGCTGAAACGATACTCTGCAGCCTCCTTTCCTGAAGCATTCATTAACTGAACGTATTGTCCACCGGAGGCAGAGGCATCTTTCATGACTTCATAGGCATTCCCTCCCGATGGACTCTCTGCTTCGACGAACTGCGTCCACACGCCCTCCTTCTCGGGCTTGATCGCCTGGCGATAATCCGTGTTCGCATAGACCATCACCGGACGGGACAATCCATCGGCGAACCGGATCAGAAAAGCTCCTTTGTAAAGAGCGCGCGCCTTCATCCGCTCGGGATGAAGCTTCACGGTGAAGGTTTCCTGCCCACCGGAGGCCAGGACACCTGCTTCGGGCACAACACTGAACCAGTCAAAGGCGTCGTTCCGGGCGATGCGATAGTGGCTCTTGAATCCAGCCCCATCGACGCTCGCGACGATGCGCTGCTCCGCTGCGGCAGCCGTCTCTGCGCGAGTGAACCGGAGTTGGTTGCGATCCACCTGCAAGGCCAGCGGACGAATCGGAAGCGCTTGACCAAAGCCTTTCTGAAATGCACCGAGATCAACCGGCCCAGACCCGCTGGTGGTGAAATTCTCCAACGACTGACCGCGCCCAATGGCCTGCGAGCGTTCTCCTAGCGCGTAGAGCCCGGCCGCCGCATTCACGAAGCCGGGATCGCCCGCCAAGCCATGGGCTTCAGCCCCAGTCTTGCCGTTTGCCTGGAGATTGTAGTCGCAATCCGAGCGGGGACTCTCGCTCACGCCACTGATGTTGTTCCGTCCGGCAAAAAGATTGTTGCGGGCAACGATGCTGAGATGACTGGGCAGGCGAAGGTCGCTGGAGGGCCCGAATGTCGTATTGCCAAATACAAACGAAACCGCACTCGGGCCGCTGCGGTTTGAGGAGGTTTTGATCGACTGTCCAGCCAGGCTGCGCTGATCACCCAAGTTCACCAGGAGGTTCTCGAAGACGTAGGACGGGCCCGACATGCAGCCCTGGATGCTCACTCCACACAGGCAGCCTTCGAACCAGTTTTGGAAGACTCGGACATTGATCTGGCCGCCATCAGTCTCGACCGCGTCGTCGTTCGCAAAGCAGATGAAATTCCCGTATATGTCAGCATCGCGATTGAAGCCACCATCGACGTCGAAATTCCCCGCGCCCTCGATCCCATCGTTCCAACGGTGCTCGTCACTGCCCACAAAGTCATTGTAACGAAGGACCGTGGAACGCGGTTTGTCTATGCCAACTGCCTGCGGACCGGCGGGGTGCGCATAATACCACGAGTTCGCGGTGCTCAGCGGATCGTGAATGTAACAACGCTCCACGACCGTCCCGATACTTCGGCTGATCAGGATTGCAGTGTCCCAGTCGATGCTTTTTCCAGCTGAGGTATAATACATTCCATCGAGATCGAAGCGTTGCGCACCCTTCCGCCCCCAACTAGCGATGTCGCAGTTAACAATGCGAATGTGCTCACAACTTTTCACAGTAACGGCTTGTGCCAGACCACCGCGAAGCGTGAGCCCGTCGAGAATGACATACTTCACCTTGGACAATTCCAGCAACGGACCTTGTCGATCATTGCGGAGGACAAAGCCATCCTTGGCAACGTAGCGAATCCAACCCGTGGGCGTCCCCGATTGGATGATTTTCAAATGCCCGTCAAAGTTCGTTTCGTCGAGAACAATGGTCTCAGCCACTGGAACGTCACTTCGCCAAGTGCGAAACCCGTCTTGAGCCAGGACTCGATTGGCCCCATCGGTGATTCGCAACTCATAAGCGCGATCTTCATCCAGATGCACGATGCTGCCGCGATACATCTTCTCCTCCGGCAGATACACTGGCGGATAGGCCTTTTGCCACTCTTCGCCCGTTATCCGGAACTCCACCACAAGCGAATCGCGTAGTGGACTGGAGAAGTAGAAGGAGCAGGAGTTGAAGTGCGGCACGAGCTCGAAGGGTGCCACCTGCAAACCGGCGTCGGCGGTCGCTTCGCGTGCAAGGATCTGCTGATTCTCGGCATCAGATAAAGCAGCAACATACTTCACGAACTCAAAGGTGATTTCCTCCTGATCGCCGTTCGCATACAAGCAAGTCTCAACCTCGCCGGGGCCACTCCAACCGAATGACTTCCGCGTGTCGATCGCGTAAAGTCCTGGCCGGTCTATCTTGATCGCATCTCGCTTGTCGGCAGGTTTGCGGCGGATCAGCTTGACTGTGCCGCTCCCAGTCAGCGCCGCCACCTTGACGACGAAGATCGGGGTCTGATCGAAATCCACCCGATGAACCTTGCCCGCCATCACCCACTCCGGGGCTTCGGGGCTATCCACCAAGCGGAGCTTGCCACTCTCCGCAACAACCGTGCCGGGCGTGGAATCAGATCGCTTCCAACCGCTTCCGCCAAAGTTGTCCACTACACTCACATCAGCAAAACCCGTTGCGTAGAGTGACAGAATTCCAAACCCGATGGAAAAACGTCTGATTATAAGTATTCTCATCATCTTTACATCGTGGAGCATGGGGTGTGAAGCAAATGGAATCCCGAAACCATCCTTTCGTGGATGGCGCTGAGTGAAGCAGGTTGATTAGCGGCCGCGATCATAACCCCGCGGGCTTCACCGCATGGATGGCAGGGGCAGGCGTGAAGCCAGGCTTCAGCTACGGCGCGACCGATGAGTTCGGCTACAAGGCCGTGGAGAACGTGGCCACCGTGCACGACTTCCACGCCACCATCATGGAGATCCTCGGCCTGAATCACGAGCGGCTCTCCTTCTACCACAATGGCATCGAGCGCCGTCTTACCGACGTGCATCGGCACGTCATCAAAGACATCATCGCATGACAAGACATGCCCGCCGCGCCGGACAACCACGCTGCCCACGACTGCGCCGAGCGCATCCGCGAGCGGCTGCCGCGGCGTTTGCAAGAACTCCGGGAACGCTGCGGACTGAGCAAGTATGGGCTGGCTCGTGAGAGCGGGCTGAGTCGGGAATACATCGGCAAGCTGGCAGTGATGAGGCGGCTCTCGCGATCCTTCACAAAGAAGAACATGTTGGGCTGCTGATCAAACATAAGCCGGAATGCCTGTGGATCAGCCATGCTGGCGAAAAAGACTCTCTGGATGGACTTGGGAGCCATGGCAGGATGATAACAACTTTTGGCAGACCTAGGCCATGTATTTCCGAATGAAAGGGCGTTTTACTGTTGTCATGAAATCCCGCCGCTTCTTCGGCTTCCTCACTCTTTGCGTGCTCGCCACGCTCGTCGTTTTCAGAAAGGTCACCCACGCTGAAGAACCACCGTTACGTGTCGCCGTCACGCCGGATTCGCTGCGCTTTGCGTGGCCGCCTAGCGAGGGAAAGACGGAGATTCGTGAGTTGCCGCTGCATACCTCGGCGGCGGGAGAAGACCGCGTTTTGTGGAGCGGCGAGGGTGAGGAGGCAACGGTGCCTCGCTTCGATGGCAAACGCGACCGGCTGTTCGCGAAGTTTGAGCTCCGCGCGGGTGGCAAGGCACTCGGCGCGCCGCAGCATGTAACGGATTTCTCCGCGCTCCCGCAGCGGACGAACTCCCTCGGCTCGCTCGCGAACAAGAAAGGAATCGCTTGCCTACTCGACGTGGAGGATGGCAAGGCGCTCGGCTTTGGGCAGTCGAACCAGAACATCAACATCGGCTGGCTGATCGACTGGCAGAGCGTGGAACCCAAGCTCAGCTTCGAGTTTGAGGGGAGAAAAATCGGGCTTCGTCCGGCTGCGGTCGCGGCGCTTGATCGCGACTTGCAGGCGCTTCACGCGGCGAAAATGCGCGTGACGGGCATCCTCGGGAATACCGTTCAGAAGAACCTGTCACGGACATCGCCGCTCGTGCATCCCCTCACTGATCCGGCGACGGTTCCGGAGGGCCCGGCGGCGTTCAATACGGCGACGGAAGAAGGCGTCTTCTTTTACCGTGCGATCCTCCACTGGCTGGTGGATCGCTACACGCGCGAGGACGCGAAGTTTGGCCATATCGCTGGGCTCGTGATCGGCAACGAAGTGCAGAATCACTGGGGCTGGTATCACATGGGCGCGGTCGAGCCGGAGGTGTTGTTGCGCGAATACAGCGTCGCGCTGCGCATCGCCGATCTGGCCACGCGCAGCGTTCATGCGGACTTCCCGATCTTTATCTCGCTGGACCATCACTGGACGCTTACCGCGACGACGGATCGGACGCACGACTTCACCGGCCTGGAGGTGCTGGAAGGAGTCCACGAGCGTGCGAGACGGGAAGGCGATTTCCCATGGAACCTTGCGCATCATCCGTATCCAGAGAACCTCAGGAAGCCAAGTTTTTGGAATGACCGGTCCGCTCCCTTGCGGTTCGATGCGCCGCGGATCACGTTTCACAATCTTGAGGTGCTGCCCGCCTTCCTGCGCCAGCCGCGCTTCCTGTTCGAGGGCAAGCCACGCCGGATCGTGCTGACCGAACAAGGCTTTGACTGCCCGCCCGGTCCCGAAGGTGAACTCGTGCAAGCAGCCGCCTTCGCGCTCGCGTGGAAGAAGGTGCAGGCGCTGCCAGGCATCGAGTCCTTCCTGTATCATCGCCACGTCGATCATCCGAACGAGGGAGGTCTCCTCTTCGGCATCCGCGAACACGATGGCAGTGCGAACGTCAACGGCGCTGGCCGCGCGCGGAAGCTATGGGCCGTCGTGCAAAAGGCCGGCACACCGGAGGAAGAGGCCGCGTTCGCCTTTGCGCTGCCCATCGTCGGGCGTGAGGACTGGAGTGATGTCGTAGCGACCAAGTTCGACCCGCCGCGTGCGGTGAAGCGCGAGACGGGGCACGTGGTCTTCGACTTCGTCGCACAGCGAACGAAAGCGCAGCAGGAGAATGTGCAGTCAGTCCAGCTGCGGCGCATCGGCCCGCCTGACGAAGTGCCGGAGGATGCGCTGCAGCAGCATCCGAAGCCGCAAGGCAGCGCCCTACTGACCTACAGAGTCGCGATTCCTGCTAAGGATGCGAAGCGCTGCCTGCTGACCTTTGACGCACTGCTGAACAACCCGAAGAGCAACGGTGCCGCCTTCGCCATCGAGATCAACGGACGCGAAGTCTTCGCGCGCCAACTCAGAGGTGCCGAGCGCGTGCCGGCAGAGATCGATCTCGCCGACTTCCGTGGTCGCGAAGTCAGCATCGCCTTCATCGTTGATCCTCTCGCCGAACCTTCAGGCGACTGGGCGACGTGGGTCACCCCGCGCATCGTCCTGCGCTAAGATCGACGCCGCGCGTTCAGCCCCGTTCCATTTGATTCAACCATGCAATCCTTCCTTCGACACCTCTTCGCCCTGCTGCTCGGGCCGCTGGCCGCATCAGCATGATCTTAGAGTCAAAACACAGCTCAAATATCCCGGACCGGTTGCCGAGGCGCTTGCAGGAAATCCAGGAACCGTTGCGTTTGAGCAACGTCCGGCTTTACTGGTTAGCGTGGCATCAGTCGGAAATTCAGCGGTACTTACGTCATTGATCTGACCATGGGCGAGCCAACGGACTGCCAACCCAACACGCGATTTACTGATGAACTCAGCGCGGCGATCCGCGATTGAAGGCTGAGGCCAAGAACAGCGCGCTTACCCCTGATGCCGCAGCCGAAACTGCTTCGGCGTTAGGCCGATGCGTTTGCGGAAGTGTTGGGTGAAAGCACTTTGGCCGCAGAAGGCGTGAGCTTGGGCAATGTCGATGACTTTGTCGTTGGTTTGAATGAGGGCTTCGGCAGCGGACTCGATGCGGATGCGTAGCATGAGTTCATAGGGCGTGACGCCGAGGGCTTGGTGGATCTTGCGATACAGCGTGCGCTCGGAGAGGCCGCATTCGCGGGCGAGTTCGGCGGTGCTGAGGATGCGGCTGGTGTTCTT
>JAIXZA010000151.1 GCA_027489965.1 Verrucomicrobiaceae bacterium | reverse complement strand
AGAAGTCCTGTGATCATGCAGACTGCCACCCCCTTGTTGTTTAACTCCAAAGTGACCATTACCTTTACCGGTAAGGTCCTTGAACAAGCGGAATCTCCAGCCGGCCCTTGGACCAAGATTATGGGTGCATCAAGCCCATGGACTATCCCGGTGGAGCAGACTCGAAAGTTCTTCCGCGCCCAATTGTATTGACCGCATCCTGGTGCGTTGTCATGGAACCATAGCTGACGAGCGAATGATCCCGCGAAATGCCTAAGTGGTCTGCGATAGTGCGGAGAGTGAGACGCAATTTGCTAGCCATGCAACGGTTGCATAGAATTCATTTTGATCACGCACAAGAGGGAAACTAACGTAGAAAAAACTTCCCCCCGGTTTTGTGAAACGCCCACCTCTTACTCAGGGTCAAATTGAAGCCGCCCGCCAGAGGCAGTCGGCTTTCTTTTCCCGTACTGGCAACACTGAGCCGCTTCGGCAGTTGTTTGAATTTCTGCCTCGGCATCGCTTCTTTGTGAAGAATGCCGCAGGTCAGTTCATCCTAGTTAACGCGGAGTTTTTGAGACGGCGCGGCTTGACTCAAGACAGCGAGGTGATCGGCCTGGATGACTCAGAAGTGCATCCTGTCACCCTAGCCCAAACGATGCGCAAGGATGATGAGCGCATCATGCTCACAGGTCAGCCGTTGATCAGGCATGTGGAGATGCTTTTCAACAAAGCTGACGGCAAGCTTGACTGGGGCTGCACGACAAAGCTGCCACTGCTTAATCCACAGGGACAAGCAATCGGCGTTCTCGGCATCAGTTATCCCTGTGACGCACCTGAGTTCATGGATGAAGACTCAGAATTGCTGAGGAAGATGGCCGATTTGATTCGCCAACGTCATGCGCAACCCTTGCGCTTGCCTGAACTAGCCAGAGAGGCGGGCGTCACCAGCAAGAGACTTAACGAAATGTTCACATCCACTTATGGCTTGGACGTGCCTGCCTTCATCATTCACTGTCGCATTGAGGCTGCTGCTTCCTCCTTAATTGCTACTACTTTAACAGTTGGCAACATCGCCCTGGACCACGGCTTCGCGGATCAGAGCGCCTTCACGCGCCACTTTCGTAAAGCGATGGGCCAAACTCCAAGCCAGTTCCGCCTGGAACGAAATCATAGCCAACGAGGAACCGCCGATTTCGCCCAAGAAATTTGAAAAATGAGCCAACCGAAATTTCTCAAAGCTACTCAAGCCGTGGCATAGATACCAAGATCAACCTTGCCTCCATGCCAGCCACTTCGTCAGAGCCATCAACGTCGGGCCTCACCCTTACCGAGATCCAAGCACTGCAGTTCAGCATCTTGGAAAACATGGGGCATGGCTCACAGATCCGGCGTCTGCTGGACGAAATCGAGCACATTGAGTTTTTCGTCAAGGATGCTTCCGGCGCTTTCATGGCCGCCAACAGGGCATTTCTCAGGCGGTCTGGATTTGCTCGGGAAGAAGAATTGATAGGGCTCACGGACTTTGACCTGCACCCGCCTGAGATCGCCAGAACAGTGCGTCAGGATGACTGGCGGATCATGTCCACGCGGCAGCCGCTTTTGAACCATGTCGAGGCGCTATTCATTCAGGCTGAAAAGCTTGAATGGTATCGCACTTGCAAGATGCCTCTCATGGATGTGAACGACGAAGTCATTGGTGTCATGGGCCTGACCCACCCCTGCGCCGAGCCCGAGCCTAGTCTGGAGACTATCCCGTCTGCCTTGCGCCAGATCGTGAATCGCATCCGAGATACTCACGCCCAACCCCTGCGTGTCTCCGAACTCGCAAGAGACGCAGGCATTCAGCCGCGTCGACTGCATGAAATGTTCATCGCCACTTATCGATTGTCGCCTCAGCAGTTTATCCTGAAGACGCGCGTTCAGGCCGCCATGGACGATCTGTTGCACACCAGGAAGAAACTGGCCGTCATTGCCCAAGATCATGGGTTTGTGGATCATAGCGCGTTCACCAGGCACTTTCGGAACATCACAGGTACTACCCCGAAAGAATTTCAGCAGCGCCAGCGCCTGCTGCCCGAGCCTTGGCAAAAGATACCCATGCAAGTCTCAACGGAGCGCTGAATTCGCCCAGAGAATGAACCCCCGCGTTCAAGACCGAGCGGACCAAGTCGGGTAAATGTGGACACAGATTTTCTAGGTTCAGCCACTCTGACAGCGTGGCTGGAACAAGCGAATCAGCTTCTCCTCCCCCCATGAAGACTTCATCCTCCGTCCTTGCCTCTCTCTGCCGTTCTTTCCGCACGCCCGTTGTCACGCTTATGATTGGGGTAGCGGTCGTAATCATCGGCCTGCAATCCGCCCAGGCACAGGCGACTTATTTCTGGGACACGAATGGTGCTACCGCAGGTTCCGGCGCGGCCACCGGAACTTGGAATAATGCAATCACGCTTTGGAGCACCAGCGCCACCGGAACGGTTGTCCCGGGAACGGTCACTACCACGAACGCCGACGACCTTTTCTTCTCAGCAGGAACAAACGGCACTGGCGGCACAGTCACGGTCTCCGGCACGCAGTTGGCACACAGCATCACCTTTGATGATCCCGTCGCCATCACGCTCTCAGGTGGCACCGCGATCAACCTCGGCAATGGCACCGCAGGATCAGGCTTGTTCTACACCGCCAATGCCGCGAACACCATCAGCACGGCGATCATCCTGAACTCAGGGGCCACCGCGCTGAACTTCACCAACAGTGGAACTTCTCTGCAAGCCATCTCCGGTACTATCACGGGTGCTGCTACCAGCGGGACGCAGGCATTAACTCTCGGTGCTACCAGCACAGGCGGGCTGAATCTGTCCGGTGTGATCAGCAACGGAGCAGCAGGTGGCAATGTCAGCTTGAATGTCAACAGCAGCGGTTCGGGCTTCACTATTCTTTCCGGTGCCAGCACCTACACGGGTGGCTTTACCCTAACGAGCGGACGCGTCGTGATCAATAGCGGCAGCGGCACGGCAGGCTCCACGGGGGGAGCAACAGGCATTTTCACCATCGCAGGCGGCATTTTGGATAGCTCGGCGGGGAGTAATATCACTCTGGGCACGAATCGCGCCCAGACCTGGTCCGGTGATTTCAGCTTCGGCGGCCAAGCGGTGATCAATGGCGCCATGGGTAGCCGGAACCTCAACCTCGGCACGGGTGCGGTGACTCTCACCGGCAACCGGACCGTCACGGTGGACAGCAATACTGGCCTTGCCGCTCGCGCCACCAACTACAATCTTCTGACCGTTGGCGGTCAAGTTCAGGGCGCGTTCCGCCTCACCAAGAGCGGTCTTGGCACGCTTTCTCTCACTAACACCACCGCAACCGGTGGGTTCAATGGCGGCGTGACCCTCAATGCGGGGGCCTTGCGCCTCGCGGGGGATGCCTCGGCGATCACGAACAATAACATCACCTTCAATGGCGGCGTGCTGGAGTTCGCCTACGCACCGTCGGCTTCCTACACCTTGGGCACGGGCGTGGGGCAGTTTGATCTCACCAATGGCGGCGGTTTCAGTGCTTCCGGCGCTGGTCGCTCAGTCACACTCGCCGGCGGAGCGATCACCTGGGGCACCACCGCCAATTTTGTTGGCGCATCCAACGCCCTGAGATTCGGTTCTCTCAATTCGGACAGCGCCCTGACTTTTACGAACGCCATCGACCTCGGCGGAGCCACCCGCACGATCGATGCCACACGCGGAACCAACTCCAACAACAACGACGCGATCCTGAGTGGCGCGATTACCAATGGATCAATCATCAAGACCGGCAATGGCTCGGTAGCGCTAACCAGCGTCGGTGCCGGGCTGAGCGCGGTGACCATCTCGGGAGGCACGCTATCGCTCAGCACCATCGCCAGCTTAAACATCAACCTCAACGGCGGTGTATTTCGCTCAGGTGCGGACTACACCGGTGCACTAGGCTCTGGTAATGGTCAGATCCGCTTCGCCGGAGGCACGGCAGATGGCGGCTTCAGTGCGGACAGCACTGCCAACCGCACACTGAACGTCGGCGGTGCGGGGGCCATACTCACTTGGAACTCCACGGCCAACTTTCTCGGCACGGGGGCGCTTTTGCTAAATAGCGCGGCTTCCGGCAACACCACCGTCCTCGCCAACGGTCTCGACTTCAACGGCGCGGACCGTACGATCTACGTGGAAGACGGTGGCGGTGCCATCGACGCGCGGATTGATGGCGTGATTAGCGGCACTGGCGGACTCCTCAAATCGGGCGGTGGAGTCAATGGCGGTGCCCGCCTCTTCCTCACCGGAGCGAATACCTACACTGGGACAACGACGATTCGCAACGGCGAAGTCCTGATCAACAGCTCTGTGCTGAACAATACTGCCAGCCCGTTTGGGAACTCCAGTTCCACGATCTTCATTACCGATGCTTCCACACTATCAGCAGAGACGGGAACCAGTGGCGGTTTCGTGGCCTTGTATGCCCAGGGCTTGAATAACGCACAAACAGCGACTGCGGTCGGTGATGCGTTGCAGTTCACTATCGCCCGCCCGATCGATATAAGCGTGGCCAATACGACCAATGTCCTCGGCCGGGTCCGTATTGGATTGTTGGGCAACGCCGGTGCCGGCGTGGATACCAACAAGCTCACTCTGGCCGGAAACATCACCCTCGGCGGGCGTCAGTTGGAACTCTACGCAGAGCGCGCTGGGCAGACCATTGAGGTCACCTCGCCCAACATCACCGGCACCGGCACAGTTTACCTCACAGGAAATATTTTAAACAACAACGCCAACGATGGCCGGAGCGGTGGCACCTTCCGCTTCTCCAATCAGGCCCGCAGCTTCTCCACCGGGCTCAACATGACTTATGGAACCCTGGTGATTGAGGGCTCGGTTGCTGCGACCGGGAATAGCCCCATCGGAACAGCGGGGCTGAGCTTGGGAGATGGCAATGGTGGCAATACTTTGTCGGCTTCCGGGCGCGACGCCGTGCGAGGCGTCTTTCTGGAAACGGCTGGGGCCACTTTTGACCGAGCGCTCTCACCCGCTGGCTTCGGCCAGGTGACGCCTACCGCCGGAGCGCAACAAGCTCTCTACGGTACGGGCGCAACCAATCTGGGCAACGGATATCGGATTGGTGGCCTCAACACGACCGGCACCGTGACCTTCAGCCAAAACATCGCCGGCCAAGGGGTGAACCAGAGTGTCACCGGCACTGCGGGCGGCAGCGGCGGCACCAACGCCCTCAGCGTGGTGCACAACATCGCCCTCATCGCAGCCACCGGCGGCACCGTGAATGTCACCGGCGCGATCACCGGCTCGACCGCACCAGTGCTCGGGGCCACGGGCACACCGGGCGCTAGCAACGCTACCGGCAACATGACCCGCATCACCATCAACCAGTTCCGAAATCACCCGAACCTGGATGAAGACTTCAACGGCGCGGCAGATGCCGGACTGGCCAACGCTCTGGTCGGCACCAGCACCGCCGGCACGGTCAGGATGAGCGGCAACAACACCTACGGAGCCAGCACCGAAATCCTCGGCGGCACTTTGCAGCTGAATTACGCGACCAACAACACCACGAAACTCGCGGACGCAGCGGCCCTGATCCTTTCCGGTGGCACCATCGATCTCTCCGGCGGCAGTCATGCGGAAGTCGTCGGTTCCACCACGATCACCGGCAACACCGCCAACACCATCAGCCGCAGTAACAGCACTGGAGCCGGAACCAGCACCCTGCGTCTCAACTCCCTGACCCGTGGCCTCGGCGGCTTCCTGAACTTCGGCGCGGCCAGCATCACGGACACGGATACTCTGAATACGAACGGCATCCTCGGTGCATGGGCGACGATCAATCGCACTGACTTCGCTCAAAATTCGACCAATGCCGCAGACGGTCTGATCACTGCTTACACGAGTTACACCGACGTGCAGCGTCTCACACCCGGCACCATCGCCGACGGCTCCACCACCAACGTGCGCCTGATAGAGGGCACAGGTTTGGCAGGAAGCATCACTCTGGGTGCAGCGACGACCACCATCAATACGCTGAACCAAAGCACCTCCGGCGGCACAAGCGCGGCCACCATTGACCCCAACAGCCAGACCCTGCGCACCAATGCCATCCTTGTCGGCACCGGAACGGGCGGTTTGACCCTCGGCACGGGGACCAACAACGGAACTCTCACTAGCGCGACCTCGGCAGCAGGAAGCGAACTGGTTCTGCAAAACTTCTCGAGCAACGGCCTGACCATCAATTCAGTAGTCGCTGACAATACCACCCCTGGAAACCTCACCATCGGTGGTTCAGGCGCGACCACTCTCACGGGAGCCAACACTTTCACGGGCTCGACCTTGGTGAGTTCCGGCGTTCTCAACATCCGTAATGCGACTGCACTCGGTAGCGTCAGTGCCAGCGTGACCTCCTCCACCCCCACCGTGGGCGTTGGGTTAGCGGGCAACGCCGGTCAGGCAGTGATCAACACCACCAACACCAGCGGCTTAGCCGTGGGCCAGGCCGTCAGTGGGCCTGGCATTCCAGCGGGTTCGTTCATCACGGCGATCGTGGCCAATACCAGTTTCTCCGTTAGCCAGAACCTGACCAGCGCGGCCTCCACCGTCACGGGAGCTTACCAAGTGGGCGGCACAACCGTAGCCAATGGAGCAGCGCTTGAACTCCAAGGAGTTATCGCCGTGGGTGCTGAAGCAATTACCCTTGGTGGCAGCGGCATCAGCAATGGTGGTGCCCTGCGCAACATCAGCGGCAACAACAGCTACGCCGGAGCCATCACGCTGACCGCCGACACTCGGATCAACTCGGACTCCGGTACGCTCACTCTTAGCGGAGGCATTCCATCCCCGGCAGTCGCCACCAGCGCCTACGCTCTCACTTTTGGTGGTGCAGGGAACACCTTGGTAAGCGGAGCCATTGCGATCTCGCCCACCGCCAACGGCTACATGAGCAGCCTGACCAAGGACGGCACCGGCACACTCATTCTCAGCGGCACCAACACCTACGGGGGAGTGACCACCATCAGCAATGGCACGCTGCAGCTCGGCAACGGAGGCACCACCGGCGTGCTGAAGCCCGAGAGCAATCTGATCAATAACGGTGCCTTCGTCATCAACCGCTCCAACGCCGTCGCCCAGGGCACGGATTTCGCCCCCGCCATCAGCGGCACCGGCGCGGTGACGATCAACATGGTCGGTGCCGTGGCCACTACCTTCGGCGGTAATGCGAATAACAACGGTATAGCCAACACCTACACCGGCCTCACCACGATCAGCGCGGGCACGCTAAACCTCAGCAAGACGACTGGCGTCACCGCCGTCGCTGGCGACATCCTCATTGGCGCAGGAACGCTCAATCAGACGACCAGCAACCAGATCGCCGATACCGTAACCGTCACGTTGAACAATGCTGCGGCAGTCTGGACTCTGAGTGGGCAAAGCGAAACCGTGGCGAACGTGAACCTCCAGAATTCAACAGCCACAGGCTCGACCGGGCTTCAGACAGGCGGATCTGGAGCGCTCACGGTCACGGGTGCCTTCAATCAAACGGGTGGCGAGTTCACGCTAGCCAGCGGCGGCACAGGTTCATCTCTCACTGCGAATACCTTCTCCTTCACGGCAGGGAATTTTGTTTTCGGGAATACAAATGTGACGACCACAGGCCAGCGTCTTGTGGTCGGTGTCGGCGGGTTTACCATCGGGGGCGGCCGGAACTTGAACATTAACTCTGGCACAAACTCCCCGAATAACTTCATTAGTCTGAGCGGCGATCTCACCAGCCAGGCCAGTGTCTCCAGCAACGTCATTTTGGACGGCGGCGGCACTGGAGAATTTCGTCTCCAGAACGCTACCCGCACCTTCACGGTAGCCGATGGTGTTGCCGTCAGCGACCTCACCATTTCCGCCAAGATTGTGGACGGTAGCGGTGTGGGTGTATCAGGCTTAATCAAGGCGGGTGACGGCACCATGACCCTCAGCGGTACCGTAGCCAACACCTACACCGGCGTCACCACCGTGACTGGCGGATCCCTCGTTCTCGCCAAAACGGCCGGTATCAATGCCATCGGCGGCAATCTAACTATCGGTGATGGAGCCACAACAGCAGGCAACGATATCGTCCAGCTCACCAACAGTAATCAGATAGCCGACACCAGCGTCGTGACCTTTAACGGCACCGGCGCCAACGCCGGCATACTCCGCTTGAACAACCAAAGCGAAACCCTCGCGGGTCTCAGCAGCTCTGGAGGTGCGGGCATCGTCGAGAACAACAACGCAGCGGCAGGAACCAGCACCCTCATCGTAAGCATCGCCTCCGGCAACCAAACCTTTAGTGGTATCCTCCGAGATAACGGCGGCACAGGCAGCGGCATCCTCGCCCTCACCAAAGACGGCGTAGGCACCCAGGTTCTCACAGGCACCAACACCTACACGGGTGCGACGACGGTGAGCAACGGAGCTCTGCAAATCGGCAACGCTGGCGTGGGCCAGACCGGCAGTGGAGCCGTCACAGTCGCGAGTGGTGGCACCATTTTCGGCACCGGAACGGTGCGCGGCAATACTTTTGACTTGCAGAGCGGCAGCACACTACGCCCCGGCGACGGCGTGGCAAATAGCAGTCACGGCACCCTCACGTTCACCCCAGTGTCCGCCTCCGGCAGCACCAGCAATCTGCAAGGTAACATCATCCTGGGCATCAGCACACCCACCACCACTGACGCCACCTTTGGCGGGAATGCCCTCGGCTCGGCTGGTTACAATGCATGGGCGGATGCCATTTCGGGCACTGCTAGCCATGATCGCCTGGTCTTCGGCAATCCGACCACTGGAACTGGCTATAACCTGAACTTCCTCACCACCACAGGAAGCTTGCAAGTCATCGGCAGTAGCTTCACCCCAGAGATGGGTCAGGCGTTTAACCTTCTGGATTGGAGCAATCTCGTGACCACCAACTTCAGCGGCTTCACCTTCAATAGTGGCTATCTCACTGGCAATGGTGACGAAGGTGCTGATCTGGACCTTCCCGATATCAGCAGTTCGGGCCTCCTCTGGGATTTCAGCCGCTTCACCACCAGTGGTGTCGTCGTGGTGGTTCCAGAACCAAGCCGTGCGCTGCTGATCATCTTCGGCTTCGCGGGACTGATGCTGCGTCGCCGCCGCCTTTGAGGTCATTTCTCTCACATTTCTATCCTTCTCCCGTAGGGTGCTCCAGTCAGATGGAGCACCCCGCGACAAACCCCATGGCAAACTCCCCCCTATGCCTGCATCCCCCCAAACCCCCCCTCAAAAGCATGCCATTCGGCGAGTGGCTTTCGTGACAGCCTTCGATGAAGAGACGCCTAATCAACCCACGGATCTACTAGCTACCCTCAAGCGCCCCGCCAAACGAACCGTGAAAGCCAATTTTAGCGACGAAGCTAAAGTAGCTCTTCTCAATGCTGTGGCCAGCCATCCTTGGACCACGGCCAGAGAAGCCTACGGTTGGGCCTGGAACGAGTTAGGACTGCGCGTAAATTACATCACTGTCTGGCGCTTCCTCACCGCTCAGGGCCTGCTCTGCGGCAATACCCCGCGTGCTCGCCGCTTGATCCCCAAAACACACAAGTGACTTTCAACAACGCACTCGACAGCAGTTGCTTCTGGCCCGTCGGATAGACCCAGATGGGAGGAAACATGCGTCCATCTGACATAGGAGCACTTGGTGAAATGAAGCGTGTGATCAAGCCTTGAGGGTTGACTTGAGTTTAAAAAAATGGCGTCATCAATAGCTGGACCATTCACACGCTAAAATAGCCCTCGATCAGATGAAAAAAATCCTCTCACTCCTCACCCTCCTTTCGCTTTCCATCACTACGCACGCTGCCACCGTCACCACCTTTGCCGGAACGGGCACCAAGGGTTTCTCCGGTGATGGCGGACCCGCCGACAAAGCAGAGCTCAACAATGTCTTCGGCGTCGCTCGCGGGCCGGACGGCTTTCTCTACATCTGCGACATGGACAACGCCCGCGTCCGGCGAGTCGGACCTGATGGCAAGATCGAAACCTATGCAGGCAATAGCGTGCGTGGACGCAAAGGCGATGGTGGCCCGGCGGACAAGGCCTCGCTGAACATGCCGTATGAGCTGGCTTGGGATCAGGCGGGGAATCTCTTCATCGTCGAACTGGCGAACCACGCTGTGCGCCGCGTGGATGCAAAGACGCGGATCATCACCACCATCGCGGGCACGGGCAAACCTGGCTTCAGTGGCGATGGCGGACCGGCCACGGCGGCGCAGTTCAATCAACCGCACAGCCTGGCCTTCGATCCGGCGGGCGATCTCTACATTTGCGACATCATGAACCATCGCGTGCGGAAGATCGACATGAAAACCGGCCTCATTTCGACCTGGAGCGGCACGGGCGAAGCCAAGACCGCATCGGACGGTTCACCCATCACGGGTTCGCCGCTCAATGGCCCGCGTGCGCTGGCTTTTGGTGCGGATGGTAAGTGCTACCTCGCCCTGCGTGAAGGCAATGCACTGCTCCTGCTCGACCCGAAAGCCAACACGCTCAAACGTGTCGCTGGCACGGGCAAATCCGGCTTCACTGGCAATGGTGGCCCTGCGCTCGAAGCGAAGCTCGCCGGTCCGAAAGCCGTCGGCCTCGCGCCCAATGGCGATGTCTATCTCGCCGACACCGAATCGCATTCCATCCGTTACCTCGACGTGAAAAAGGGCACCCTCGAAGTGCTCGTCGGCAATGGCAAGAAAGGTGACGGCCCCGATGGCAACGACCCGCTCAACTGCCAGCTTGCGCGGCCACATGGCGTCTTCGTGGATAAGGACGGCAGCGTCTTCATCGGCGACAGCGAGACGCATCGTGTGCGTGTGTGGCGGAAGTAGCCTTTCCTGCATCCCCCTTCGAAACATCATGCTGAATCGCCTCATCAGGATCTCATCGTTGGCACTAGCTGCCGCTCTTCGAGCCGCTGAACCCGCCGCCATGGTCACGATCTCGCCCGCGCCGGTCGAGCGTGCCGCCTTGGTGGTCAAAGTGCCGATGCCATCCTCCGATCTCGCATCGGACCTCAAGGGGCTCTGTGCCTTCGACGCCGACGGACGGGCCTACCCTTTGCAAGAAGATGCCTCTCGTCACTTCATCCTCGTGCTAGGCTTCGTGCCGGCGAATAGGGGCGTCAGCCTCGAACTTCGCCATGCCGAAGCCAAGGACGCGGTGCACGGCGACAGCCATGGCGAAGACGGCCTGACGATCTCCATCAGAGGTAGGGAGCATCTCAACTTCAGGATTGACAAGACGAGGAAGCCCCGCGCCGACATCAGTCCAGACATTCTACGCGCGGGCTACCTCCACCCGGTTCGCTCGCCTTCCGGGGCCGTCGTGACCGGCGACTATCCATCCAATCATCCGCACCACCACGGCATCTGGACGCCTTACACCCAGGCGATCTTCCAAGGACGGGCCACCGACTTCTGGAACATGCAGAACAAAAAAGGCCGCGTGGACCTGGATCACGCCAGCTTCCTCCCGACGAGCAAGCCTGGCAGCGGACATCCTGTCTTCGAACAACTCGCGGCCACGCTGACGATGACCGACCTCACGGGACCCGCGCCTACCCCCGCGCTCCATGACCACTGGACAGTCCGGCTGTATGACGTGCCATCGGGGCTCAAGCCCATGGTCGTCTTTGACCTCACGACCACTCAAGTCTGCGCGGGCAAAGACGCCCTCGAACTCCCGGAATACCATTACGGCAGCTTTGGTCTGCGCGGCCCCGACGCATGGAACGGCAAGGAGGGGGCGCGTTTCCTGACCTCTGAAGGCATCACCGACCGCAAGATTGGCGACGGAACCCGTGCTCGTTGGTGCTACCTGGGCGGCAAGACCAGCGCTGGCCTATCGGGCACCGCCGTGCTGGGTTTCCCCGACAATTTTCGCTTCCCGATGCCGCTGCGCCTGCACCCGGACATGCCTTATTTTTCGATTGTCCCGCAGAAGCTCGGTGCCTTCTCGATCCAGCCCGGCAAGCCCTATGTGACCCGCTACCGCTGCATCGTCACCGACGGCGAGCCCGACGCCAAGCTCTTCGATGCCTGCTGGAACTCGCTGGCCCATCCCGCCGTGGTCACCGTGACGAAGTAAGCGAAGGAAATTCTTCCTCCACATGATGCAACAGCGCCTCTTACACCAACTCCTCAAAAGTAATTCTCTAAGTTAGATGGCAGCGTCTTCATCGGTGCCAGCGAGACGCATCGTGTGCGTGTCTGGCGGAGGTAACGCCTCTGCGGCTTCGACCACCTACCGATGATATTCGACCAAAGGCGAACCCACTTTTCAACATGCCCCGACATTCGTTTTTCCTCAGCACCTCGCTCGTTTTCATGACGGCGATCACGCCGTTATCTGCGCAGTCGCCCACGACACCAACGCGCACCTTGTTCGTCAACGGAGATAAGTTCACCCTTCATCCAGGTGGCCAGGAACGACTTCCTGTTCTGAACAACGACTATAGCAAAGCGGGCAAGATCGACTCCCGAACGCTGGTGATCGAAACCCCGCCGACTCAGGGGCAAGCCATCGTGATGGAGGGCGGCATCATCGAATACACGCACAGCGGAGTTGGCTTTGAAAACGACTCGTTCGTCTATCGTGTCGCCACTCAGAATGGGGATTCTGCGACGGCCAAGGTTTCCATCAGCCTTTCCAAGCAGCTGCGGCTGACCAATGCCACGCTCAATGTGCCAGCGGCTCCGCCGTCCACCGCCTACGAATGGACGGATGCGCTGCCGGGACTGCGTTTTGACGAGCCCTGCGGGCTGGAGTCCATCGCGGGCAAATCCCCACGCTTGTTTGTCCTCGAGAAGAAATTAGGGATCATCCGCCTGGTCCCAGATCTGAAGGCCCCGAAGCTGGAGTCCCTTATCTTTTTGGATCTCAACGCCCTTCTCAAAAGCCGTGGAGAGAAGCTAGCGACGGAAAACGAACAGGGACTCACGGGCATCGCGTTTCATCCGAAACAGGCAGAGAACCGCCAGTTCTTTGTCTTTTATTCGATCACGAAATCGGATGGCCGATCCTATGAACGCGTCTCGCGCTTCGAAGGGCGGGCTGACAATCCCATGCTGGCGGACATCGCTTCTGAGGTCGTTTTCATCGAGCAACTCGATCAAGCCCCCAATCACCAAGGTTCCTCTCTGCGCTTTGGGCCTGACGGCTATCTCTACATCTCCCTCGGTGATGAAGGCGGCCAGAATGACCAATACGAAAACGGTCAGAACATCAGCAAAAACTTCTTCTCCGGCATCCTGCGCATCGATGTGGACCGCAAGCCCGGTGGCTTGGAGCCTAACGCGCATCCTTCCATCCCCCTCACCGATGGCAAAGCCCGCTTCACGATCCCGAAGGACAATCCATTCGTCCATCAAAGCATCGGCGGCTCGTGGAATGGCCAGCTCAATGGGGTGACCCTCACCGCCTTGGACAAGGTGCGCACCGAGTTCTGGGCCATCGGCATGCGCAATCCCTGGCAGATTCATTTTGATGCCAAGACAGGCGATCTCTGGATGGCCGATGTCGGCGGCGGCTCCTGGGAAGAAGTGAACATCGTCACGCGAGGCGGTAACTATGGCTGGCCCTACCGCGAAGGTTTGGCCGGAGGTCCAAAGAAACCCGCCGCCGCCGAAACCGCCTTTGAAAGTGTGCCTTCACTCCATGCCTATCCCCATGGTTCCGGCACCGGCCAAGGGAACTCCATCACGGGAGGCCTCGTCTATCATGGCAGCCGATTCCCTGAGCTGGTGGGGAAATACCTCTTCGCCGACTACACCTCGGGCAATCTGTGGAGCCTCTTGCGTCGCGAGGGCAAGCCGCCCGTGGTCACACGCCTCACGGGAAAGAGCGCCATCACCGCCTTTCATGCCGATCCCACCAATGGCGACGTGCTCGCGACGGATTACAGCGGAGGCAAGATCCTCCGGCTCGTCGCAGGCAAGCCCGGTGCCGGATTCCCGCAGAAGCTCAGTGACACGCGCCTCTTCACACGCCCGAGCGAACTCTCTCCCGCCTCGTCGGTGCTGCCCTACGCGGTGAATCATCCAGCCTGGAACGACCATGCTCTTTCACGTCATTGGTTCGTCATGCCGGATCTCAACAGCCGCATCGAAGGCACAAGGGACGGCAACTGGAACTTCCCCACCGGCATGATCTGGGTGCAGCATCTGGATTTGGAAACCGAACGCGGAAACCCCAAAACCGCCCGCCCCATCGAGACGCGTCTCCTTGTCAAAAATGAAGCCGGTGCCTATGGTGTCAGCTATCGCTGGAACGACTCAGGAACAGAAGCCACCCTCGTCCCCGAGTCGGGTGCCGAAACACAGATCACGGTCAGTGAGCAAGGCGTGTCACGCAGTCAAACCTGGCGCTTTCCCGCACAATCGGAGTGCGTGATCTGCCACAACCCCAATGCTGGCTTTGCCCTGTCCTTCAACACCCGGCAGCTCAATCGCGAATCCATCCTCAAAGGATTCCCCGGCAATCAACTCGACCTCCTCAGCCAGCACGGCCTGCTCGCAGGCCTCTCACAACCTGCCAGCGCCGAACCCAAGCACACCAGCCCCAGTGATTCATTAGCCCCCATCGCGGAACGTTCTCGCAGCTACCTCGCCGTGAACTGCGCCAATTGTCATCAACCCGGCGGCCTGTCCCCAACGACCTGGAATCTCCGCCCCGAAATCGCGCTGGAGCAAACCGGCCTCATCAACGGCCTCGTCATCAATCATGGCGGAAACACCGCCCGCCGCATCATCGCCCCAGGTGACGCCGCGCACAGTCAAATCCTCACCCGCATGACCGCCAGCGAAGGCTTCCTCCGCATGCCCTTGGTAGGCACCCGCGAAACCGACACCCGCGCCGTGGACCTGCTCAAGCAGTGGATCATGTCACTGCCCAAATAAAGTGGCTTCGGCTTTAGCCGAAACAGTTGCTAACGGAATGCCGCTAAAGCCCCAGCCAGTTTCCTTGTCGTATTTCACACAGCCTTTGTCGTTACACTCGCTTCTAAAGCATCGTAGTATCGCAATACCATGAAAACCATCCAAACTGACGTCCTCGTGTGTGGCGGCGGCTGCGCAGGCATCGCAGCGGCACTCTCATCCGCACGCAATGGCGTAAAGACCTTGCTCATCGAACGCGCGGGCTTTTCCGGCGGCATCATCACCACGGTGGGTTTGCCGTATTTCGATGGCTTGATCGACAAGCCGAGCGGGCGCTTTGTCGTGAAAGGCATTCCGCTGGAGTTGCTGCAAAAGCTTGGCGTGGCAAAAGAAGGCGCTAAGCACATCGACGACCTCCGACCTGACCTCATCACAAAGTATTGGGGCAGTGTCTGGATTCCAAACGTTGAGGAGTTCAAGCTGCTGAGCGATGAACTCATCTTGAAGCAAAGCGACCATTTGAAGGTGCTATACCACAGCATGGCCTGTGATGTGGAGGTGAAGGAGGGCCGAGTCGCAGCGGTGATCATTGCTAACAAGGATGGTCTGACTCGAGTGGAGGCAAGGCAGGTCATTGACTGCACGGGCGATGGTGACATCGCGCACTGGGCGGGTTGCCCGACGATCAAATCCACGCCGCTGATGCCGCTGACCATGCATTTCCGCATCGGCAATGTGGTGCCCGTGAAAGAGACCAAGGACGCGGCGAAGAAGGTGCTCATCGAGGCCCACAAAGAAGGCCGCCTGCCAAACTTCTACGGCCCCGGCTTGATCTTCGCCTTCGCGAAGGACGAATGCTACGTCCACGCCACCCGCGTGCCGGCGGATGCCACGGATGCGGCCGATTTCACTCGTGCTGAGATTCAGGGCCGCAAGGATGCTTGGACGATCTTCAACGAATGGAAAACGAAGGTGCCTGGCTTTGAAAACAGCTACTACATCATAAGCGGCCCCTACATCGGCGTCCGCGACACACGTCGCATCGTCGGCTTGAATGTGCTCACGCTCGAAGACCTGCAAAAAACCACGCGCCACGACGACGCGGTCGCCACCGGCTGCTGGTTCCTCGACATCCATCCGCCCGAGACCACGCTCGACAAGCCCTTCACCGGTTCTGGCTTCCAACCCAAGCCCTACGACATCAGCTATCGCACCCTCGTGCCGCAAAAGGTGAGCAACCTGCTTGTCGCCGGTCGCTGTCACAGCGCCAGCAGCGAAGCCAGCGCCTCCAGCCGCGTCACCGCCACCGCCATGGCACTTGGCGAAGCCGCCGGAACCGCAGCCGCACTCGCGATGAAAGCGAAGAGCGAAGTCGGCACGCTCGATGGCGTGAAGGTGCGTGAAACGCTCGCGAAGCAGAATGCAGGGCCTGTAGCATAGCCTTTCTAGGCTGTGCCGTCATTGAATCCAAAACACAGGCTAGAAAGCCTATGCTACCTCCAATCCCATGAACACCGATCTCAACAAACTCACGCGCCGCGAGGCCCTGCTGAACGCCCTCAAAGGCACCGTCGCTACCGCCGTGGCCACGCCGATCCTCGTGCAGGCTGCGCCTGAAGCTCCAGCTCAAGCCGAAGCCGCTTTTGTGCCTGAAAACGATTATCCCTTCTTCGGCTACGAGCCTGATTCTCTCTCATGAGACCTTTAGTCGTCCTTCTCCTCACTCTGACCACAGTGCTTGCGGCCGAGCAGGCGGATGTCGTGGTTGTCACGGCCAATCCCACCGGAGTCGCTGCGGCGGTGGCCGCTGCGAAGAGCGGCGCGAAGGTCATCGTGCTCGAAGAATCCGCGCATGTCGGCGGCATCGTTGCGGGCGGCTTGACGAACACGGACATCCGCAAGCACGGCGCGGTCGGTGGGCTCTACAACGAGTTCAAGCGCCGCATCGTGGAGCATTACACGACGACTTATGGCGCGGACTCGAAGCAGGTGAAGGTGTGCAAAGGCGGCAACATGTTCGAGCCGCACATCGCGGAGAAAACCTTCCGCGACATGCTCGCGGCGGAGAAAAACATCACGCTCCTCCAGCGGCGGCGACTTGTTTCGGCTCGTGTAAAGCACGACTGGGGAGAGCGAGATGCAATTCCCGGCAAGCGCATCGACGGAGCCGCGCCGAAGGAGTTTGGACCGACGGTGAAGCTCGTCAGCATCACGGCGGAGGATTTGAGCAAGCCGGGCACGAAGACCGAGTTTCGCGCCACGACCTTCATCGACTGCACTTACGAGGGCGACCTCGCCGCGCTCGCGGGTGTGCCGTATCGCGTCGGGCGCGAGAGCCGTGCGACCTTTGGCGAACCTCATGCGGGGCACATCTATGTGCGATTCAGGGACTACAATCCGCTACCCGGCTCCACGGGTGAGGCCGATGACGGCATCCAAGCCTTTTGCTTCCGCTTTCATCTCACGAAGGACAAGGCGAATTCCGTGCCGGTGGAGAAACCTGCCGCTTTCAATCGCGACGACTACCGACACGTCCTCGCGCAAATCGCCGAGGGCAAGATCACGCGCTTCAATCAAGTCATCCAGCTTTACGAAATGCCGAATGGGAAGTTCGAGGTGAACAGCGACCATCCGCATCAGGACACCGGCGTTCCTGCCGAGTCGCTCGATCTTGCTGAGGAAAACTGGCGCTGGCCCGAGGCCGGCCCCGCCGAGCGCGAGCGCATCTTTGCCCGCTACTGGAGTCACAACGAAGGCCTCGTCTGGCTGCTGCAAAACGATCCTGCCGTGCCGCCAACCATCCGTGACGAAGCCAGCCAGTGGGGCTTTCCCAAGGATGAGTTCACCGATCATCGCCACCGTCCGCACCACATCTACGTCCGCCAGGGCCGCCGCATCTGGGGCGAATACACGCTGACGCAAAACGACGCCAAACCGATTTTCGAGACCGGCCTGCCCGCCCGCTTCGCCGATGGCATCGCCGTCACCGAGTTTGAGTTCGACTCCCACGCCGTGCGCAAATACGACCCCGCCTATCCGCTGCTGCGCCCCGGTTACTTCTTCATCTCCCACGATCCTTTCCAGCTCCCGTATCGCATCCTGGTGCCGAAGTGCGTGGATGGCCTGCTGGTGCCCGTCGCATGCAGCGCCAGCCATGTCGCCTATCAAACCCTGCGCATGGAACCCGTTTTCATGGCGCTCGGTGAGGCCTGCGGCATCGCGGCCAAGGCGGCAGTGGATGAAAAAGCCGAAGTCCGTGTTGTGAACGTGTCCACCGTGCAAAAGGAGATCATCAAACGCGGCGGTGTGATCTTGTTTGAGAACACTCCCATCACGCCGCTGGGCCTCTAAAGTGGTGGCTGCGGCTTTAGCCGTAGTTCTTCGAATATTCGGCTAAAGCCGCAGCCACTTTGCTCAAGCATCCAGAAACGAAAGAATATGCTGGATGTAGGATTCCGGTGCCGAGAGTTCTTTGGCACATTCAGCGAGCGCTCCCACATAGCCAGGATCAGGCGGCGCATCAGGGATGTCGAAGGACAGATAGCATAGGGCAGGCTGAAAACGGCCATTGGCTAGCTCGGCCAGCACTGGGAAAGGGTGATAGTTGATTCCAAAGGTGGTTTTCAAATCATCGTAGAGGCTGGCAAGCTCGGAGTGAGTCACCTCCGCCAGCCCACCATAAGCGGCCGCATCCGGTTCTGGGCGAAGATTCACTCGCGGCCGGATGCTCAACCGATACCCACTGACCTTGGCTGGCAGCGTCTGGTCGCATTGGATGCCGTATTCTTTGAGAACACGGCTGCTCATGAAGGTGCCATAGAAAAAGACAGTTGTGCGGTGCATGGGATCGAGCTGAATAGTGGCGAAGGTGATGATCATGGCAACATGTCGAAAATGCACAGAACAATTTTTTCTGCGCATAAAGACCTTGGATCGTGCGACCTTCATGAGACACGATGCCGTCCGATCTCCAGCACCTCCAGCGCTACGCCACCGCGGGCGATGCTCACGCCTTTCGTGAGCTGGTGCAGGCGCATGGTGCGATGGTTCACGCCACGGCCTTGCGAGTGACGCGCGATGCCGCAGCAGCCCAGGATGTGGCGCAGGAGACCTTTCTGGAATTGGCACGAAAGGCAGGTGGCATCACGCAATCCGTCGCGGCGTGGTTGCATCGCGTCGCATGGAATCGGGCCTGCGATGCAGTGCGCCGGGAAACGACCCGAAAGCGCGTCGAAGACGCCATGGCCGAGTCGTGGCACACGGATCGCGAGGCAACATGGCCGGACATCGAGCCGCATGTCGATGAAGCGCTCAACGAACTGCCGCAGGAGCTGCGCGAGGTGCTCGTGCTCTACTTTTT
>JAIXZA010000010.1 GCA_027489965.1 Verrucomicrobiaceae bacterium | reverse complement strand
GTGCTTAGAGTGTTGCCTTGATAAACGGCGAGCACTGTGTCGAAATTGCTATCCTGCGTGTCCACTTGCACCCAGCCAGAACGTGCCGCAGTCCACCGCCACCAGACGGATTTGGCACCTCCACTTACCGCATGTGCGGGCTCCGCCATCTCCCGTGTCGCGGCCACAATACCGGTCGCTGCGGAAACGTAGGCCTCCCCAGTGATGATCGTGGCACTGGCAAAAGCATCATTCTGCGCAGGCTCCAGATACGTAAAGGTCTTGGTTTCGAGATAGCTAGTCTTACCGGGCTTCACAACGGCAAATTGCAGCGGGAGTGTGCTCGTGCCCCCGTTGCCACCGAGCTGTGCCGCAGTCGGCAGAGAGATCGCTGCTGTGTAGATGCCATCCTCCGCCACGCGGTCCACATCCCCACCTTGATCCGAGAATAGGGTCTGAATGCCCAAAACCGTATTGGAGGCACGCACGTCCGCGCCAATGACCCGATCCACGTCCGACACAATGACCTCAAACCGCATCGTCGTTCCACCCACCAGCGGAAGGGACTCGGGGATCACCTCTACCTCCAGCGCCCCGTCAGGCACGATCGTTAGCGCATGGTAGGCATTGACTCGCCCCCCCGTCACTACTTTGCCTGCCAGCGCAGGGATGGGCACAGCACTAAGCAGGATACGGTTTCTAAGGCTACGCATCGCTAGGCCAGGAAAACGAGCCGCGACCAGCGCCGCCACGCCTGAGACATGCGGCGTCGCCATGCTCGTGCCATTGAAGCTAGCGTAGGACGTATCTGTGCTGGCCGTGCAGGAGTAAATTCCCACCCCTGGTGCGCCTAAATGCACCGTTGTCGCGCCAAAATTGGAGAAGCTCGCCAAAGCATCCGAACGATTGATCGCGGCGACAGACAAGATGTTGTCCACCTTGTAGGAGGCTGGGTAGTTGCCGGATTTATCATTGTCGGAGCGGCTGTTTCCTGCCGCAGCGACAAAGAGAATTTCAGCTTCCGCTGCTTTACGTATGACGCTGACTAGAGACTCACTGTAGCCGGTGCCCCCCCAACTGTTCGACAAAATTCGAGCTCCTTGATCGATGCCATACTCCACGCACTCGAACGCATCGGAGTTGTAGCCGGAGCCACTGGCGTCCAGGAATTTCAGGCCCATCAGCCGCACCTGCCACGCCACACCCACGTGAGATCCACCCCCGTTGGCCTGCGCACCGATCGTTCCTGAGCAGTGGGTGCCGTGGTTGTTGTCATCCTGCGGATCACCCGAGCCAGTGATGGCATTGATGCCGAAGACGTCGTCCACATAGCCGTTGCCATCGTCATCATCACCATTGGTTGCACGATCACGGCCCTGCGCATCGACTCCGGTTTCGCCAGGATTACGCCACATGTTGGCAGTGAGGTCCTGATGAGTGTAGCGGATTCCAGTGTCCAAGACCCCGACGATGACTTGAGTCGAGCCAGTGGTGATATCCCAAGCACGCACCGCATCCACATCTGCCCCAGATACGCCACCATTTTGCCCCTCATTTCTCAGCCCCCAGAGAGTTTGGTTGGTAAAGGCATCGTCACTCGGCAGGGAGTCCTTGGAGACGAGATAGTCGGGCTCCACATACTCAAACTGACCAGAGCTGCGCAGCACCGCCATCTGCTTTTGCAGGGCCTGACCTCTGGCCGCCGCCTCGTCCCGCCCAACAGCCGGCATGGAATCCACTTGGCCAGCCGCCTCGAGAACCACGATACCTGACTTGTTCAAAGGGGTGCGAAAGGGTTCATAACGTGTTGTTGTCAAAACCCGTTCCACGGGAGCGATCTGGGCTGAGCGTGAGAACTTGGCCAACAAGCGTGATGGGTGCGCTTTTATGTCGTCAATGAGAACATAGTCACGCTTGGAATCCACCTTCTTGCGTGGGCGGACACGCGTCGCTTGCAAACCCTTCGGTGTGGAGGCTAGACCAAAAATCGAAGCCGCAGCGGGCAAGGCACTTTTCGTTGGTCCTTCTTTTTGATTAACATTCCGCGCGCGAGACTTGGTTTCTACCTCTTGGGCAGATGCCAAAACGCCATCCGATGGCGTGCGGCCTGGCGCAGCCGTCTCTCTCCGATGAGTTGCCGCGCCCCGCGCTGAATCAGAATTCTGCGACCAGAGTAGCCAGCCTAAGATCAGCAATCCGACAGCGCAAATGAGCAAGAAAAAAACTCGAAGAGACATACAACAGCAGGCGGGTTAAATAAGAGGTGGGCGTTTCACAAAAAACGCGGTGAAGTTTTTCTATGTTAGTTTCCCTCTTGTGCGTGATCAAAATGAATCCTATGCAACCGTTGCATGGCTAGCAAATCACGTCCCACCCTCCGCACTATCGCAGACCACCTAGGCATTCATTGCGCCACGGTCTCACGGGCCCTGCGTGGAGATACCCGAATCACGGATGCTGTACGCCAGCAGGTCAACAAAGCCGCCGAAAAACTAGGCTATAAGCGCGACTCGAAGCTCTCCGAATTGATGAAGCATCTGCGCTCCTCAAAGCAGCGATCCTTCCAAGGCACACTTGCCTGGATCACCAACCTCGATCCCGCAGACCCAGACATGAAGGCGATGATCGATCAGTTTTTGCCTCCGGCTCAAAAACGCGCCGAAACGCTAGGCTACACACTGGAAGCCACCTTTAATGTGAAACCGAGCGATGCTCCAAATCTCGCCCGCATCTTCCGTGCGCGCGGCATCCATGGCGTCTGGGCCAGCATCTTCTGGGATGTGGACTATGATGACTGGAAGTGGGACTGGAAAAAATTTGCCTTCATCCATCATGGAGCCGAACCCAAGCGACGCCTCGTTGACGTCGTCGATGCCGATGATCGACAGAACATCCAGCACCTTTATGAGAGCCTCGCAGAGCGTGGCTACCAGCGCATCGGAGTAGCCACCACACATCATTTGGAGCGTCAAGCGCTCTTTGAACTCACGGCAGGACGCGCTCGCTTCGCTTGGCAAAAACCGTTGCACCCGGTCTTCGAGCCTTGTCTGGTAAATCATCTCGATTCGGTTGGTGCGGCGAAGATTGCCAAGTGGATCAAGAAGCACAACGTGGACTGCATTGTCTCTCGCTGGCGCGGCATGACCGATCTTCTGAAAAGCATCGGCTACAAAGTCCCAAAGGACATCGGCCTCGCCTATGTCGCGGTGCGCCCGGACGGTGGCACACAGCATCATGCGAGCGGCATCGACGTGAACGCGGCGATGATTGCCTCGACAGCTATCGACACACTCATCTCCGCTGTGGAGCACCGGCGCTTCGGTTTTCCTGCCCTGCCGAGACAGACTCTTGTGCCGGGCAAATGGCACCAAGGAGACACGACACGGTAGGAATGCGGATTCGGCTTGACTTGAAGTGGTATGACTCGGCTAAATCCGTCGCTCACTTCTGCTCCAGCTTTACGTTGTCGATGAAGTAAGCTGTCTTCTTGTCGGCAAGAGAACTGAAGAGTAGGTAGCTCGCGGCGTTCCAGGTGGGTTTGCAGGGGATGTCTTTGAACTCCTTCTTTGAGCCATCTTCGCGGGTGAGAGTGATGTCATACTTGCCTGCACCGGTGGTGGCGGTGATGGCAATACGGCACCATTCGCCGGGCTTGATGTCGGCCAAGGAAACACTGTTGCTGTTGTTGGCGATGAGCTTGCCCTTTTGATAGCGAAGATACGGACCAGCGGCGAACTCGCCGCCTTTGACACGCATCTCGAAGAACCACGCGGCGTCTGGTTGCGCCATGATGTCAAAGCTGACGTCAAAGGTGCCGGACTCCCACCTTGGGTAGATGTCGAGCACAGGGTCGTAGCTATGAACGAGACCGGGCATGTCCTGGGCTTTCAAACTACGTTTTGAAAAGCCACCGATGGGCGACGCGGCTTCTTCGCTGACGCCAAAGCCTTCGCCCACGTCTTTTTGTTCACGAGGACGATCACACTTGGCATTGCGGATGCCGATGACGCCGAGTGGTGCGGTTTCAAAGCTCTGATCGACCTTGTAAGGCGGTGAAGGCCAAGGACGCGCGTCGGCGTCCCAGTTCGGATACGCGCTGCCTTTCGCAGCGAGGGCCACCCAAGCGGCATCGGCTTTGCGCACGCCAGCGAGAGTTAGATCCCATGGCTTGAAGCCAATCTTCTTGGCAGGTGATCCGGCTTTCAGACGGAAGTCGCGTTTGGCGATGTTTTCGAACATGGGATCGGCAAAGATCGTGCCCGAGTCGCGGCCGAGCTTGCGCCATTCATCCCAGGTGTAGTGCGCCTTGGTGAGCAGCGCGGGCTTCTTGCCGTCGGTGGGCCAGTAGAGGTTATTGCGGAAGATGGCGGTATCTTTGGGCTCGCCGCGTCCGGGAGGATCGTTGAGCTTCCAGTTCCAGTCGCCGCCATCGAGCAGCGGCACGTCTGGTTCCCATACAACGATGTTGCGCTCGTATTTGAAGCGCAGACGCGGCTCGTTGCGCGAGGCCTGAACCTGCGCGGTGTGACCGAACGCGAAGATGTTGTTCCGCACGGTATTGAAGTAACCATAGTGCTGATGGAAACCGGCGTTCCAGGTGTCGTGCACGAGGTTGTTTTCCATCAGCGTGTCAGCACTGCCTTCGTCATTGTAGAGGCCCCAGCCGCCGTAGCGATGGCTGACGATGTGATGCACATGATTGCCACGCAGGACGGTGCCGGGCGAGGTGCCGAGGCCGTAGTAGCCGCCCATGTCGCTGAGATAACCCCAGCCGAGATGATGGATGTGATTGTTCTCCAGCAGCGTCTCGCGTGAGGAGGTGTCGCCATAACCCCAGTTCCAGCCTGCGCTGACGCCGGTGTAGTAAAAGTCGCCGATATCGCAATGTTTGACCGAGCAGTGCTGCGTGTGCGTCATCACCACGCCGCAGGCACTTGGATGCAACCGCCCACCGTGCTGCATGATGCAATCATCCACGACGATGTGATGATTCACGCGCTCATCGGCTGGGCGATTCGTCTCGCCGATGCGCACGCCGCCAGCGCCGAGATCATGCAGGTGGCAATGTACGACCTGCGAGTCCGAGCAGCCTTTTTTGAAATAGATGCCATGCCGGCCCACATGCGCGACTTCACAGTTTTCAAAGCGGATGCCGCTGCTGTCCTCGATCTCGATGGCTCCATCGGTCTTCGTGGCCGCCTGTCCGTCGTGCAAACCCTCCGTTGGATACAGGTAGTGCCCATATTGAAACGAGATGCCTTTAAAATGAATGTCCTTCGCGCCTTTGATCACGAGAAATTTGTCGGCAACGGGTGCGATGACTTCCGCTTTCGTCATGTCCTCGCCATCCAGCGGCTGATACAGTAACTCACCTTTGGCGGCATCGAGAAACCACTCGCCCGGAGCATCCAGCGCCGCGCGGAAGTTCTCCATCCAATAACGCTGATCCGGCTCGAACTCGACGAAGGGATAAGCCGCACGGCCTTGGATCTGCACCGCCTGCGTGGCGTCATTGAGCGCCTTGATGCGGCACTGGCCCACGGCCCAGGCGTGCGTCACCGTGATCAGCGCATCCTGTCGTTGTTCAGTCGGGATAGCTTTGAAGATCTCATACTGCTCTGGAGCAACGGAGAAAGCGTGGAAGTTCATGTCCTTGGTCAAATCCGGGAACACTCCGGCACCAACAGCATCGGTGATATGAAAGTAACCTTTGTTTGGCGAACGAGCACGTGTCGCGAGGTGCCCGTTGATCCACAACTGCTCAAACTTCCAGGCCTTGTCCGGCAGCGCAGCTTTGCACACACCACCCTCTGCTTTCGTCCATCCCGTGATCGCTTTGCCGCCGGAAAAGACCGGCTTCGCATCGGCAGCCGCTTCCCACGTGACCCCCGAATCCTCAGCGCCAAAGGACAAAGCTTCCGTGATGGGATAGACGCCATCATTCACAAGAATGCGGACCGGCTTCTGAGCAGCTCGCGCCGCCGCATGAGCAGCCTGCGGGCTTGAAACAGGGCCTGACGGCGACAACACAATGTCCGCCGCAGACGAGCAGGTCGCGGCGACAAGAAGGAAGAAAGGAACAAGTTTGGGCATCATGAACAAAGATTAAGACGGGGAAAAATTGGACAAAAAAGTTGATTCAGCTTGGTTCGATTCCGTAAATCATTGCGGCTAAAGCCGCAGCCACTTTTTTCAGGCTAATCCCGCCCGCGTTCCCTTTTCCCAGGCAAGCCCCCAGTCTTTCATCGCTTTAACAATGGGCAGCAGAGCGTGGCCTTTCTCGGTGAGTTGATAAGCAAGATGCTTGCTACCTTCGGTGGCGCAGACTTGGGTGACGACTTGATGTTCGAGCAGGCGCTTCAAGCGCTCGGTAAGAATGTTGGTAGGTATGCCTTCGGGTGAGGCGAGAAAGTCTTTGAAGCGACTTCTTCCCAAAATGAGATCGCGGATAACGAGGAGCGTCCAGCGATCACCAAAGATATCGAGAGCACAGGACACTGGGCAGGGTGACCGACGCGTGGAAAGCTTGGCTGTTTGGGGGGCAGACTTTGGCATGAGATAAATTGCCGAAATATTTACTTGCAATCAACAAGTAAAATACTTGCATTGTGCAAGTATGAATCCACCCCCAAAACTCGCTGCTCCAGGTGCCGGCCTACCCAAGATCGAACGCTTTTTTGCCAATTTGATGATTCATTGGAAGGCTAAGCGGACCAGCCGTGAGGCTGCGGCAGCCACTTTCGCCACTGAGCGTGATGCCATTCTTGGCTTGCTGCAAAGCACACCCATGAAACAACTGCTGACACCTGTTTTAATCAAGCGTCTGCCCGGTCTGGAAGATAGCAGTCGTTATTGGTCGCTGCTCATGACCGCAGATCATCTGCGCATCGTGAATGATCAACTTGCAGGCGTGATCGCCAGCCTGTGTGCTGGCAAAATTCCTCCGGGAGCTGCGAGCACTGCTGCCGTGAAACCCAGCGAGCAAGCCGATGCTTCAACCATTGCCGCTTTTGAGACAAGCTGTGCCGAATTCGAAAAGACAGTGGCTGCCCAGAGTGATCTCAAAACCACGCTGACCTTCCCGCACCCATGGTTCGGTCAGATGGATGCCGCAGCTTGGCACTTTATGACCGGCTTTCACATGCAACTACACCGGAAGCAGATGGAACTCATTCTTGCGGGGCTTTCCAAAACATCCATCAGAGCATGAAGAAAGCCCCGTGGTTCATTAGCATCATCATTCTCATGGGCCTGTTCACATTGATTAGCGGATGCAGTTACACGGCATCTTTTCGCCAAGTGGAGTCGGTATCTCCAGATGCCACGGTGATCGTGACTCTCAGCGCCGTCGAGCATCAGAAGGGGCAGCGGAAGCCCTTTTTTGTCGATACCAAACGTGTCTTGGCTGATCTGCCGAATCAAGCAGGTCTTGTCGGTTACTCGTTCCGTTTTCAACTCATCGGAAATAAGGCATGGACCATGACGGCCTGGAAAGACGAGGCGTCTAGGGATCATTTCAGCAAATCTCCCATCCATCTGGCTGCGGTGCGTAATAGTCGTAACACAGCGCAAAACATGCGTTTCATCACAGTGACCTTGCCTGCGAGTTCACTGCCGATGAGTTGGGATGAGGCTATCCGCCTGCTCGAAACAGCACCGGCTTATGAATGAGAAAGGCACACAGCTCGCCTGGCAGACCTTTTGGTTGGCAGCAGCTACCATTTTCATGGTCTCACTGGATGCGACGGTGGTCGTGGCAGCCTTTCCAGCACTAAAAGCGCAGTTTGCTAATTCCTCCGTGGCAGTGCTTTCGTGAACGCTCAATGGCTACACCATCGTCTATGCTGCGTTGCTCGTGCCTGCGGGTAAACTGGTGGACCGACTGGGCCACCGTCGATGTTTTCTCATGGCTGTCGCAGGTTTCACTTTGGCATCAGCGGCCTGTGCCACTGCCACGAGTCCGGCGATGCTCATTGGCTCACGCATGGTGCAAGCTGTGGCTGCGGCCTTAGTTTCACCGGCATCACTCGCGCTCATTCTCTCCGCCTTTACCCATGAACATCGCTCGCGATCAGCAGGGCTTTGGAGTGCCGTTGGCGCACTGGCCGCTGCTCTGGGACCCTTGATTGGATCTCTACTCATTGATTGTTTTTCATGGCGCATGATCTTCCTCGTCAATGTGCCGATTGGCCTGGCCGTACTGTGGTTTGGCCGACCCCGTTTGACCGAAAGTAGGGGCATCGACAACAATCAAGGTGTGGATGTCATTGGAACACTGCTGCTAATCGTTGGTGTGGGCAGTATGGCTCACGGGTTGGCAGAAGTAGGTCAGCAAGCATGGCCCTCTTTGACCATCGTCGCCCCAATGATGCTAGGGATCAGTTGCCTCATCGGATTTCTGATTCATGCCCGTGGTCGGACCGATGCGGCACTGGATCTTCGGCTGTTTGCTGACACCCATTATCGCTGGGCTGGCCTTGCCACGCTCGTTCTAGGCATGGCTTTTGGCATGATGTTTCTGGCCTTCTATCTTTTCTTCACTGGCGTCTGGCACCATGCACAATCCATGGCGGGTATAGCTGCGACCCCCGGCCCTCTGCTTGCGACAGTCTTCGCCGTCATCGTCAGCCAACAACAAGCGCATTGGGGAGCGCGCCGATTGCTTACCATCGGCGGTGTTTTGTTTGCATTCAGCAATCTTTGGCTTGTCTGGCGCATCGCGACTGAGCCTGACTACTTTGGCACTTGGTTACCGGGACAAATCAGCGGAGGCATCGCCATTGGTCTCATGCTGCCCACTCTCGCTGGTGCCGCTGTTAAAGGCCTACAGGCAGATAGCCTCGGCGTTGGCAGTGCGGTCAACAACGCCATCCGCCAGCTTGGCAGTTCCCTCGGAGTCGCTTTGGCCATCGCACTAGCTGGCAGTGCCGCGAGTGATGTTGAACCATTTAAACAGGTGTATCTCTGTCTTGCGGGCTGCGGTTTGGTGATCGCTGTGCTGGCTAGGTTCTTGCGGTCATGATGCTTGGGGACTGAGACCACCAAGGAGACATCAAGGGAAGAAACTGAGTGGACCGAGATTGTTCCCCCATTAAGCCTTAAAACGTGTGGCTACCCGTCGATTCTTTGGCCGAAAAAGATAAAAAGCGGCCCCTCACGAGGCCGCTTTAAATGAATGAAATTAAAGCTAGATGATTAGACCTTCCACTCGCCGCGGTAGTCGCGGGTGAGCCATTTGTCGTCACCGCCGCTGATGAATTTGTGCTCGGTTGGGTTCCACTTGATGTTGGCACCGTACCAATAGCCAAAGTTCATGAGGTGGCAGGAGATGGCGCTGCTGGCACCGACACCCGCGTGGCAGATAGGCTGCTGACGGCTCTTCATGCAGGAAATGAAGTCGGCGATTTGATCCTTGCTGACATAGAGCTTGGTTTTGGCATCCTTCAAATATTCACGCTCGGCCAGGGCGACTTCACGATCGACGGAGGTACCTTTGCTTTCATCTTTGCCACGGAAGGCGAATTTATCTTTCCCGCCCATGCTGAGGGCAAATTTGCCGCGACCGACGTTCACTTCACCTTCGGTGCCATGGAATGTGCAACCCATGCTGCCTTCAGCGTGAGTGAGCACGGTTCCATTGGCATAAACGAGCTGTCCACCACGCTTGGCGGTTTCGTGATTGGCAGGTGCGCGGACTTCGACAGGACCGTTTTCGTCCATGCCAAGGCCCCATTGAGCGATGTCGATGTGATGGGCACCCCAGTCGGTCACCATACCACCGCCGTATTCACGGGTCTTGCGCCAGTTCGGGAAGGTCTTGCTTTCGCCGACAGGGCAGAGCTCGTGATTGAAAGGAGCCAGCGGTGCTGGACCACACCAGAAATTCCAGTCAAGACCTTCAGGAGTTGGCTCTTCAGGGTATTTATTTGGCCAGGCAGGATCACCAAAGCTAACCGTGACCGTTTTGATGTTGCCAATGACGCCATTGCGGACGAGTTCGCAGGCGATGCGGAATTCTTTGCTGGAGCGCTGCATCGAACCGGTCTGGAGCACGCGATTGTGCTTCTTCATGGTTTCCACCACTGACACGGCCTCATGGATGTTGTGCGTGAGTGGCTTCTCGCAATACACATCTTTGCCGTGGCTAAGAGCGGAATTCGTGATGATTGCGTGCCAATGATCCGGTGTGGCGATGCAGACAGCGTCGATGTCTTCACGCTCGGTGATCTGACGGAAGTCGTTTACGGCGTCGCATGGCTTGCCGCTACCGCCATTCTTGGCGTAATGCTCATTGACCTTAGTCTGATACATCTCGCGGCGGAAAGCATAGACGTCACAAACTGCGACGACTTCGATCTCAGGATACTGGAGGAATTTATTGATCAATCCACCCATCTGCTTGCCCATTCCAATGAAGCCCATGCGAATGCGGCTGTTCGGTGCGGCATCAGCTGACCAAACACGGCCAGGAAGGATGAATGGGGCCGCAGCTGCGCCAGCAGCGGTGGTGAGGAAGGAACGACGGGACGAGTTGGTTTGGCTCATAGAGATGGACGTAAATTTAACAGGATGATTCAAACGCCGCCAAGCCTCTTTTTATGCAGCCTTTTAGCATTACTCCAAGATCGCGCGAAACCGACGCAACTCGGCAGCAGCGGCTTCCTGTGGCTGGAGCGATTTCAGGTACGCTTTTAAAGGCTCATCCTCAGTCGGTGCCAGCGGTCGGGTTTCGGCATCTTCAAGCAGCCACTTGGTCCAGCGCATGGCTATTTCCTCGTTTGGAGAAATTTGACTCGGCACGGCGGCGATAGCGCGCTGGACATCTTTAAAGCTGAGCGAAATGTATTTACCTTCCGGAGAAAGCCGCCGGCGAGCCAAGGCCTCAGCGAGGTCGAGAAACCAGGTCGGAAGAGCAGCGGCCTCGGGCGGCATCGGCATGGAGAACCAACCCTGCTTTTTCAGCCGGAACTGAATCAAGCGAGCATCAGCTGAGACTTGCAGCGCCTCAATCCCGGATTCTAAATAAATGGCGGGAGTGTGACAATACCCCTGTGCTGTGTCCCAGACACGCAGCTCACCCTCATCCGTCACTGTGACCAGGAATTGGCCGTCTGGACTCAGCGCCAGCTCACTGACAAAGTTGCCAGGGCGAATCACAATGCCTTTGCTCTTGCCAGTGATTCCATCCCAGAATCGAACTTCCTGATCCCGCCCAGAAGTGACCGCAAGGTGTCCGTCAGCCGAAAGAGCAAGCGCCCCGATTGCTGGAGGATGCTGGAACTCGACGCCACGCTCCTTTCCTGTGCTGGCATCACGCACCACGACTCGACCTTCAGCGTCTGCCGTAGCGACTAGGGATCGGCCTGGATTCCAGCCCAAAGTGGCCGCTTTTTTGAAAACTTCGAGTGCATCCGAAGCTAAAGCTGGCGGAGCCAAAGCTTGATCATCTGCCGCCGCCAAAAAACGCCTCGTGCTCATGCGCTGATAAATGCTCCAAACCTGCACATAAGGCTCGTACCGTGGTGCCATGGCTAGCATCGATTCATCATCGGTTAAGCTCACTTCGGCAACGCTGTGCTGCAGCCGATGTTGCACGTGTTGATTGGTCAGAGTGTTCCAAATTTGTAGCTCGCCATGACGTGAGACACTGGTGATCAGACCCGAAGTCGGAGCCTGATGAGTGAGTAGGATCTCCCCGTCATGGGCCTGCGCCGGAAAGCGTGGTCTGCCATTGTTAAGATTCCAAGCATGCAGATAACCACTGCCATCTCCCACGGTCAGCATCGTACCCTCAGGATTCAGGGTGAGACTGGTAATCGTGGAAGGATGATTGAGATCCGGTATGATCTCTTCCAAAGCACGATAATTCAGCACATGCACCACGCCACTGTGCAGACCGATGAGGACCATCTCTCGCGAACGGTTGACGGCGATGGCACCGATCCCCTCATCGACTTGGATGGCCTCACCTAGCGGTTGCTTTTTGGCTACATCCCAAACTTTGACAATACCGCGCTGCCGCCCCTGGATCACCGTCAAAGGATTGCCAGCGGTTGCTAGCACACCGCCGACACTATCCATGGCTAAAGCCGTTATTGGGCCACTTTCAGAGGTGCTTTCTGGGGTCGTTAGAATCACCCCTGCAGCCCATGGCTGACGGCGATCCCAGATGATCACAGTGCCATTTTCACCACCAGCGGCGAGAGTTTGACCATCTGCAGAAAGCGTCATGCACAAAGCTGACTGATACTTCTTGCCTCGAATAGGCGGCATGATCGGTGATAGTGGTACAGCAGTCTGCTCTCTGAGAGACCAAAGCACAACTTGGCCATCATCCTGAGCTAAGTAACACTGCAAACCGTCCTGAGTCATTTGCAAGGCCGTCGTCACCACGCCTGGAGGCAATAGATGATCGCGCCGCGCTTGCGTCTTGATATTCCAAAGGCTCAGCACCTCTTGACGTTGACCGCCAGCAGAAGGCTTTGGACTGGAAATGGCGACGACACAGTCCTCCTGCCGACTCACCGCGATCAGCCGAGCCTCGACCGTGCCTGCGGGTAGAGGCAGCGCTGGTGTCAAAGGATGCAGCAGATGTTTGTGTTCCAGAAGCGTCAGTAAATTTGTGGCTGCGAGGCGATTTCCAGCATCCGTCCGTAGTGCTCGGCAGAGCCATGCCACGGCTTCCGTGTAATCGGTGCGCTGCGCCAGCATGTGCGCCATTTGTTCGTCTGATCGTGAGAACTCTTTCCTCAAATTTTCCCGCCCTAGATCCGCTTCGGCGCGATTCTGCTCAGCGACAAAATAAAGGGCCGTGCTGGTGATACCTCCCGCTAAAACAGCGAAGGCCACCGCAAGGCTAGCCGCCACACCCACGCGATGCCGCCGCACAAACTTGCCGATCAAATAGCGACGGCTAGGTGGCGTGGCAAGCACAGGTTGATCGTGTAAATAGCGGCGAAGATCATCAGCCAATTCATCCGCACTGCGGTAGCGGCGCGCGGGGTCTTTTTCCAAAGCTTTCAGGATGATCCAGTCGAGATCTCCTTTCAGCAAAGGCTCACGCGACGACGGACGCGGCGGGTCCAGCTCTACCTGATCACGCAGAATTTGATGCATGGGCTTCTGCGCCAGATCCATGGCGTTGATCAGCGGCTTCCCCGTCAGCAGCTCCATGAGGATGCTGCCCAAAGCATACACATCTGAGCGTGTATCCACATGAGAGCTACCATGCTGGATCTGCTCTGGGCTGATGAATCCGGGCGTGCCGACCAGCTGATCCATGCCTGTCATCAGCGTTTGACTCAGATCTTTCTGCTCCAGGACTTTCGCGATGCCAAAGTCGATCACTTTTGGCACCGGCGACTCGCCATCCTCCATGATCATCACGTTAGACGGCTTCAGATCTCGGTGAATGATCCCCTTCTGATGCGCGTGATTCACCGCCTGACAGACAGGGATAAAAAGCTCGATCCGCTGCTGGATGCTCAGTTGCCTATTCTTTGCGTAAACCGTGATGGAGCGCCCACGCACCAGTTCCATGACAAAATAAGGCAGCCCGCGCTCTGTCTCACCACCATCGAGCACACGGGAGATATTCGGATGCTCCATCAGCGCCAGCGATTGCCGTTCCGTATCAAATCGGGCGATGACCTGCTGCGTGTCCATCCCCGCTTTCAGAATCTTTACTGCCACGAAACGATGGATCGGCTGCGTCTGCTCCGCCTTGTAAACCAACCCAAAGCCGCCTTCCCCCAGTTTTTCCAGCAAGTGGAATTTGCCATTGATCCAGCCATCATTGTCCTTCAGCGGATCTTTTGAGCGTCCCGCAACAGCAACGGCTATGGGTTCAGAACTAGGCGTTGCAGACACATCTCCTCTCATGTCCGGCCGGGCATAAAACGTCGTGGGAGCATTGGAAAAATCGTCAGACACAGAATGAATACAAGCTTTCAAGCACGAACCCCGCCGTAAAGCAATCATCTTGATGTTCATGACGCTTCTCACTTGAACGCAGGCTAGCCTTCAGCCATGACTGGGGCCTATGCGTATTCTTTCCGGCCTCCAACCCAGTGGGCGTCTCCACATCGGCAATTACTTCGGCATGATGGAAGCTGCTCTGAAGCTCCAGCATGAAGGTGATGCCTATTATTTCATCGCCGATTACCACTCCCTCACCTCCATCCACAATGGCAAACTGCTGCGGGATCATGTGCGTAATCTCGCCATCGACTTCCTGGCCTGCGGACTTGATCCCACGAAGTGCGTCTTTTTCCGTCAAAGTGACGTGCCTGAGCATACTGAACTCTCCTGGATCCTCAGCACCGTCACGCCCATGGGCCTGCTAGAGCGCTGTCACAGCTACAAAGACAAAGTCGCCAATGGCATCAGCGCCTCCCACGGCCTCTTCGCTTACCCCGTGCTCATGGCTGCGGACATCCTCATTTATGACAGCGATGTCGTGCCCGTAGGCCGAGATCAAAAGCAACATGTCGAAGTGACACGAGACATCGCTATCAAGATGAATGAAGCCTTTGGAGAAGGTCTCTTCAAACTGCCCAATCCCCGCATCCGTGACGAGACCGCCGTGGTCCCGGGCCTAGATGGCCAAAAGATGAGCAAGAGCTACGACAACACCATCCAGCTCTTTGAAGAACCTGCTGCCTTGAAAAAGAAAATCATGGGCATCAAGACCGACTCCACCCCCGTGGAAGCTCCAAAATCGACCGAAGACAGCAGCATCCTAGCCCTCTACAAGCTTGTCGCCTCAGCTGCCGATTACGACACCATGATCGCCGACTTCCAGCGCGGCGGCATTGGCTATGGTGACTTCAAAAAACGTCTGCTAGTTGCTGTCACTGAGCACTTTGCCCCCTTCCGCGAACGCCGCGCAGAGATCGTCGCCGACCCGAAGTATGTGGATCGCGTCCTCGCAGAAGGCGCTGAAAAAGCCCGCGCCGTGGCTCGGAAGACGCTCAACCGAGTCCGTGACGCCGTCGGCCTCGGCGGTTAAGCCGTGGGAATCGACGCAAACTTTGGCCTCCGGCCTGCGTACAAACTTCCCCCCTATGAATCTATCTCGTCGCAAATTCCTCCGTGGCAGCGGAGTCGCCCTTGGCCTGCCTTGGCTAGAGTCCGTGTGTTCATTCGGAGCGGAGTCTCTGAAGAGCAACGTAGCCCCGCGCCGTCTAGCGGTCTGTTTCACGGGCAATGGCGTGAATCCACATCATTGGGGTGCCACCACGGGTGCCAATGGTATGGAGTTCATGAAGTCGCTGTCTCCGCTTGAGCCGCTGAAAAAACACATCAGCGTTTTTAAAGGACTCTGGAATCCCACCACCGTGGAAGGCGAAGGCGGGCATTACCCCAAGATGAATGTCCTCTGTGGACTCAAGGTGAAAAAAACCACCACCGATGTCGAGGTAGGCACCACCATGGATCAGCTCATCGCTGCCCAGACAGGTAAACTCACCCCGATCCCAAGCATCGTTCTCGGCACTGAGCGGCCCAGCTACAGCACCGATTCCGGCTTCACCAGCATCTACTCCGCCTACATTTCCTGGAGCACGCCCACCACCCCTGCCCCGAAGGAAATCTTCCCCCAGCAGGCCTTCGACCAACTCTTTGACGACGGTAGCCGCCGGAAGCGCGACAAAAGCATCCTCGATCTCGTCTTAGAAGACGCCAACGGCCTGAAGCCAAAGCTCAGCCAGCGCGATAAACAAAAGCTCGACGAATACCTCACCTCCGTCCGCGAGATCGAACAGCGTGTCGAATTGGCTGAAAAAATCAGCCAGGTCGAAACCAACGGTGCTGGCTGGCAGCCAAGCGTGAAGGCCCCCACCATCCCACGCCCTGCCGCTGGTATCCCCACCAGCGCCGAGGATCACCTGCGGCTGATGTTTGACATCATGGTCCTGGCTTTCCAAATGGATCGCACTCGTGTGGCCACGTTCATGATGAACAACGACCTCTCCAACATGCGCTTCCCTAGCTTAGACGGCATCAGCGGGGGCATTCATGAACTGTCTCATCATGCCAATGATGAGCACCGCCTGAGCATGTATCAGCGCGTGAACCAACATCAGGTCAAACTTTGGGGAGAGGCCCTGGCTAAAATGCAGGCCACGAATGAAGGCGAGCGCACCCTGCTAGAAAACAGCATGATCATGCTCACCAGCAGCCTCTTTGACGGTAACGCACACGATTCCCGGCAGTTGCCTGTCGTGCTCGCGGGTGGCGGTGGCGGCAGCATTCAGGGTGGACGCCTGCATGACCTGAGCGCTGATCCCAACCGGAAACTTTGCCGACTTCACATCGCTCTCATGGATCGCATGGGCCTGCGCACCACCCACTTCGGTGATGCTGAAAATGCGTTAGCTATTTAAAAAAGACCGGTCGGCCAAGTTGATGAGCCTTTTTTTTGAAAGCTTGCATGAGACGAGACGACTGCCTAAAACGTATTTCTCATGAGCACCTCACGCCGCGCCTTCCTCTCCAGTTTAACCGTTTCTGCTGCCACCAGTGCCTTGGCGCGCGACTGGTCTGGAATGAGTCCTGAGCGTTATCCAGATCCAGACATCATTTCTCTTGAGCCAGCCTTTGATCAGCTCGTCCAAGGCAATTCACCGATCCGCCGCCTTCACACTGGCATGCTTTGGGCCGAAGGTCCTGCCTGGAATGGTTCTGGCAATTACCTTGTCTGGAGTGATATCCCGAACAATGCGCAAATGCGCTACCTTCCCGAAGATGGTCATATCTCCACACTAAGAAACAATGCCAACAACAGCAATGGCAACACCTTTGACTTTCAAGGCAGGCAAATTTCCTGCGAACACGCGACACGCAAAGTCGTCCGCTATGAGTTGGATGGCAAAATCACCGTTTTAGCCGCTGATTTTCAGGGCAAGCCCTTCAATGCCCCTAACGATGCCGTTGTACATCCTGACGGCGGCATTTGGTTCACCGACCCCGGCTATGGCAGCATGATGGATTATGAGGGAAACAAGGGTGAATTGCTTCTCAAAGAGGCTGTTTATCGCATTGATCCGAATGGCAAGATCGAAAAGGTCACGGATGAGCTGACGAAGCCAAACGGCCTGTGTTTCAGCCCCGACTACAAGAGGCTTTATGTCGTGGACACAGGCGAGCCAAAAAACATTCTGGCCTATGATGTCATCGACTCCGTGAAACTGGGCAAAGGCAAAACGTTCGCCGTCAACAAGGGCGCTCTATCAGACGCCAAGAGTAAGGGCGGCTCCGATGGCGTGCGCTGTGATGTAAATGGCAACGTTTGGGCCAGCGCGGGTTGGGTTGGCGATGGCTTTGATGGCGTGCATGTCTTCAGCCCCGAAGGACAGCGCATGGGCCTGATCAAACTTCCTGAGACAGCCAGTAATCTGTGTTTTGGCGGACCCAAAAGAAATCGTCTTTTCATCACTGCCAGTCAGAGTCTCTTTTCCGTTTATGTGAATACGCGAGGAGCCCATTTCTGCTGATACATAAGCTGAACATCCAATCCAGCTAGAATGGAAAGGCCGATGACACTCAAAGTCGGCAACGTTCCTCATTAACGCATTCTGCTCGACCATTGGCCATTTCCTACTTATCTGTCAGCCGCTATGCCAACCCCCATCCGTGACATCTATCTCGGCACCGACTCTGGAGCCACCACTTCTAAAACTGGAGGCGTCTTTGCATCCGGAGAGCCTGTTTCTCGTCAACTGCGTCAAAGCTCCACCAATTCACAAAACGGCACCGCAGCCGTCGTGGCGGGCTGGGTAGAAGGCGCTGAAGGTTTCTTGAAGGACAATGGCCTTTCCTGGGACCGCGTCGCCGCTGCCGGCCTGGCACTTCCAGGACCTTATCAAAGTTATGGCGTTCTGGATAAATCCTCGAATCTTCCCGATAGCTTCACAGGCTGGAATTTCCACGCTGAGTACTCGGCTGCTATCGCCAAGGCCGCAGGCCGGTCGATTCCTCTTTTTGCCGGCAATGATGGCGACTTCGGTGGCGTCGGTGAGGCTGCCCGTGTTCGTGGCGAGTCTAAGGCCAGCGTGCTTCTTTTAGCTCCGGGATCTGGCCTGGGCGCTGCGTATGTTGATGCCAATGGCCTGCCTCTTTCCGGTGATCACCTAGCAGGCATGGAAGGTGGGCATATGCCTATCCCGCGCCATCTTCTCGGCCACGGTCTAGATCAAGTTCCAGCCTTCCGTTGTGGCTGCGGACGTGACTGGGGCTGCATTGAGGCCTATTCCACCATCTCTGGCCTGCCGCAATTCCTCGAATTCTTCCTGCCCAAGTATCCTGATCATCCCTTGGCCATCAGCACCGAGACGCCAAAAAACAAAGGCCTGTCACTGCGTGGCCTTGCCCAAAAGGGCGATGCTTTAGCCCTTCAAATCTTTGATATTCAGGCCCGCGCCCTAGGACTTCATGTGGCTAATTTGTCCATGGCCCTCGACCCAGGCATCGTGGTCATCGGCGGTGGTCTCATGGACCCTGACAGCACGACCCCCGAATTCCGCGATCGTTATCTCGGCGGCATCCGCGAGGCAGCGCTGCCTTACTTATTCCCCAAACAACGTGCCGAACTACAACTCGTCCCTGCGACCCTAGGTGAACTATCCCAAGCCATTGGAGCCGCTCTTGTGGCTCTCTATTCTCCGAAGGATTGAATCTAGCTCACGATGAGCTCTCTTTTCAACAAAAACCCCAGTCCACATCGCTGTGGGCTGGGGCTGAATGGAAAGCCAGGTCTGGCCTCAGAACTTAGATGATCTCAACACCTGGTTTCCCAGGAATAGCGATCGGGTAGCCACCATCAGCGTCTGGCTTGACCGGTGGTTCGGTCTCAGCAGTGACGATGGCTGGCATGTGCTGGACTTTGGAGTTCAGCGCCTGATCCCAGGTGAGTTCTTTGCCAGAATAGGTGGCCATGCGGCCCATGACGGAGGTCATGGTGGACTCGGCACCGTAATAGGCATTGTTCAGCGGCGTGTTGTTGCGAATCGCAGCTTGGAGGGTGTCGTGCTCGATCTGGTATGGATCAGGATCACTGCCACGACGAGCTTTTTTGCCTTTGACTTCACCTTCTGCGGCCACGGCGGGTTCACCACTCGGACGGTACTTCCAAATGGTGTTGCCTTTGTGATCGACCGCGTAACAAGCACCACTGTTGATGAGGTAGATTTTACCTTTGGTGCCAGTGAATTCTTCACGCACAGCATTGTAAACGCCGGACTGATGACGGCACTGGCTGTTCACGCGGACGCCGTTGGCGTAAGTGTACTCGACGTAGTGATGGTCATATAGCTGGCCGGTCTTTTTCTCGGTGCGCTGCATACGACCGCCCATGCCTTGGGCGCTGATTGGGTGACCACCGATGAACCAGTTGGCGACGTCGATGTTATGAATGTGCTGCTCGTTGATATGGTCACCGCAGAGCCAGGTGAAGTAGTACCAGTTGTTGATCTGATACATCAGCTCTGATTGACCTGGCTGACGGTCGCGGAACCAGATGCCGCCGCCATTCCAATAAACTTGACCCGAAACGATGTCGCCAATGATGCCGTTTTCTTTGACCTGCTTCAGGGCCTCAATGTAGCAGTTCTGGTAACGGCGCTGAAGGCCTACAACGACTTTCAGGTTCTTTTCGTCAGCGACTTTCGCCATCTCCTGCACCTTACGAACACCGGGGCTATCCACAGCGACGGGTTTTTCCATGAAGATGTTTTTACCAGCATTCACCGCGGCTTCAAAGTGATACGGGCGGAAGCCGGGAGGTGTGGTCAGAATGACGAGATCACAGGAATCAATGACCTGCTTGTAACCGTCCAATCCACTGAAAATGCGAGAGTCATCGACCTGCACTTTTTCAGCATGTTTGGTGCGCAGATTGGAGAGAGCGCCATCGGCTTTTTCTTTGAAGGCATCTGCAACGGCGTGAAGGACGACGCCTTCCTGCTTGGTGCTCAGAGCTTGATTGGCAGCGCCTGATCCGCGACCGCCGCAGCCGATGAGGCCGACTTTGATTTTATCACTGCCAGCAGCCCAAGCAGACTGGGCGACGGTGAGTGCGCCTGCGGTAGCGGCGGTTTTGCCGATGAAATCACGGCGTGTGGTGGGGATGGTTTGAGTTGTCATAAGATTATCTGGGGCGTTTAAAACGAAGGCTTGGGCCTAGCTGTTCCAAGATTTTTTGATGAGCTCAATGCCTTCGAGGTAAACTTGCTCAGTCGTGGGGAAGAAATCACGCCAGACGCGAGTAGCGGCAGCAAGATCAGGAAGTGAGCCGCCAAAGGCCTCGATGGTCATCCAGCCATCATAACCGATCTTTTTCAGATGCTGAATCTGCTCAGTGATGTTGATATGGCCGCGCCCTGGTGTGCCGCGATCATTTTCAGAGATGTGGACGTGGTTGAGTTTGCCTGAAGCAAAGACGGTGTCGATGGCAGCAAAGGGGCACTTTTCCTCAATGTTCGCGTGGAAGGTGTCATACATCGTGCCGAAGTTCGGGTGATTGACGCGCTTCACGTAGCTGGAGGCTTGCTCCATGGTGTTGAGCAGATGGGACTCAAAGCGGTTTAGCGCCTCAATACCGCACTTCATGCCAGCCGCTTCCGCCACAGGCGCGATGGCACGATGCACGGCAGCCGCGTTGTCGAGCTCTGTTTCGCTAGGATACTTGCCAGTGAAGTTTCCGAGCACCTGATAATACGGACCGACCAGGGTCTGCACGCTGGCTTGATGAGCGCAATCAATGACGCGCTTCAGATGATCAATCGCGCCCTGGCGATTCGCGGCGACGGGGCTAATGGCGTTATGCTCTTCATCTGGCAATACCGTCACGGCGGTAGCTTCCAGACCATTGTCTTTGAGAACTCGGCCGATCTTAGCGAAGTGAGATGGATCGCTCACGTCAAAAATCGGGATCTCGACGCCGTCATAGCCGGCGGCTTTGAGCTTTTCGATGACAGGGAAGTTTTCATCGGTCACGTGACCGGTCCAGAGGAGTAAATTAAAGCCAATTTTCATGTAGAGGGCCGACAGATTACGAAGGTCTTATCAAAACCGCAAGAATTGCCTGCAACGATTTAACCTGCTTAGAGTGTTGTGGGTTTTCCAGCCCACTTTTCGCTCTCAAATAAACCACTCTGTATGGGCAACGAGACCTCTCTGCCTTGTCAATGCGACCTCGATACGGAGCCGTTTGTACTTCTTGCAATTCGTCCTTAGCTGTATTGCTGTGGGAGATTGGAACGGGGAAAGAATGGTTTTTCAAATTCCAAGCAGCCCCAAACCAAGAACCGAGTATCTTCGCTTATCAGACGCATCGATAACGAAAAAGAGGCGGATCAAATGAAGCCACTCAAGGCCTACTTGCCGACGGATCGTGCCGTGATGACGCTTTTCACCAAGCGCAGCATGTCCGCGGGTTCATAGGGTTTAGGCAAAACGGCCGCAAAACCATACGACGCTGGCTTGGCCATGACGGGGTCGTCTGAATAGCCGCTGGAGACGATGGCGGTGACCTCGGGGTCGATCTGACGCAGGCGCTCCATGGTGCGGACGCCACCCATGCCATTGGGGATGGAAAGGTCCAGGATGACAAGATCAAAGCGGCGGCCTGCGTGCAGGGATTCCTGATACACGCGGATGGTCTCGCTGCCTTCAGCCGTCTCGGTGATTTCGTAGCCTTGGCTGCTGAGGTTTCTGACAATCAAATTTCTGACCAACGGATCGTCTTCTAAAACAAGGATGCGTGTGGCGGCTGTTTGCGGCGCCGTTTCAAAGGCGCGGCTAAGTCCCATGGCATCCACTTCCTCACCATCGGCATCGACGGGTAGATAAAAGCGTACGCTGGTGCCTTTCCCTGACTCACTGCGGACGGAAAGAGAACCGCCATGGGCCTTGGCGATGGATTCACAGACGGTCAGTCCGAGGCCTGTGGCATTTTCAGCTTTTCGGGTGCTGAAATACGGCTCGAAAATGTGTGGTAGATTGTCTGGTAGAATGCCTTCTCCGCGATCATGCACCTCAATGACGATGCCTAGAGGCGGATCGGCTGGATCACTGGTGGCATCATGGGGGAACATTTCTCCGGCGTCAGGTGCATAGCAGCGCACCGTGATGACGCCACCCTCTGGCTGCGCTTGCTCAGCATTGCGAACGAGATTGGCCAACAGACGACGGATCTGCGCTGGATCGACCGCGACGGTGGGTAAGTGAGGCGAGACTTCTAGCCGATACTCGATTCGTGTGGCGCGAGTGTGATGCTGGAAGAATTGTTCCACCATTTCACCAAAATTCGTTGGCCGTTTAATCGGTGCGCCGCCGCGTGCAAAGGTGAGGAGTTGCTGCACAAGTCCCTGGGCCTGAAGGGTAGCCTGCTTGGCTGCATGAAGCTCAGGCAACTGAATGGCGGAACGCAGGCGCATTTCTGCCAGCGAAAGATTACCCAGTAGAACGGTCAGCAAGTTATTGAACTCATGCGCAAAGCCACGAGCCAGAAGGCCAAGTGATTCCAAGCGATCCAAGCGGTGCTTCCGCTCAGCCTCCTCACGCTTTGAGGTGATATCCTGCCACAAAATCAAGAGACCTTCAGCGAAGGGATAGCCGCGCAGTTCGAGCCAGACGTGCTTTTCTTCAAAGAACAACTCACGGCTGACCGGCTCACGATGCAGCATGGCATGCGCAAAGGCTTCGTAGTGAGTTTCTTTGGTCGCCGCAGGCAGGAGATCCCAAAGATTGGCCCCCAGGAGTTTCTCAGGCCCACGCTCAAAGAGATGCTGGGCACTGGCATTGGCATAAATCAGACGCCAGCGTCCATCCAATGCAACGAGTGGATCAGAAATGCTCTCGACGACATCGACCAATGGGGCTTGAGCAGTGGCGTCAGCGGGGCTGGTCAGGGTGTCCGACTGAGCTAAGGCTTCAGGGGATTGTGCCCGGAAAAGAATAACGACGCCTGTAAGCTGCCCACTTTGATCGCGAAGCGGCGTGCTGCGATCCTGAATGGGCAAGCGTGCACCGTGGCGTGTGGTGAGCCACACCGTGCGTTCTTGCGCAGGCTGACTTGGCGTAGCGAGCTCGACATTAGCAGGCTCTCCACTGGCCGCATAGATGCGGAAAACTTCATGCAGCGTGCGGTTGACCACGTCTTTCTGCTCCCAGCCTGTGATGCGGGCCGCAGCAGGATTCATGAAAATGATGACACCGGCCAGATCCGCTGCGATGACACCATCGGCTAAGCTTTCAAAAGTCTCAAAATAGCTCTGCTCTCGGCGGCGGCGACTCTGCTCTTCCTGGATGCGATTGGCAGCGATCTCGACCGTGAGACGCAGCTCGTCATGACTGAATGGCTTCAGCAAGTAACCTTGAGGACGAGTTTCTCTGGCGCGATTCACCGTCTCCAGATCGGCGCAGGCGGTGACATAGACAATGGCGACAGGGCCACGCAGCTGCAACTGCCGTGCGGTTTCAATCCCATCGATGCTGCCGTCCACATGCACGTCCATGAGGACAAGGTCGGGGCGGAGTTCCTCATAACTCTTCAACGCCTCCTCACCGCTGGCACAGGTGCCAACGACACGGTAGCCGAGATCGTTCAAGCAGGAGGCCATATCACAGCCTACCAGCCCTTCGTTCTCGACGATTAGGATGCGGAGTCGATCAAAACCTGTCATTTGGAGTTAGCAAAACCAAGCTAGCTCTAAATATCAGCATATGCTATAGGAAATCGCAAACTTATTTCGGTCCCGCCCGAATCACTCCGACCCAGAATGAGCTGCCCGCGCATCTGTTCGGCAAAAACTGTGAGTATTTTTAAGCCCAACCCAGAGCCGCTGCCTGGGCGCAGATCATCAGGGATGCCGGCGCCATTGTCGGTAACGACTAATTCTCCCTGCTGATCTTTGAAGGTTAGAGAAGCTCTGACCAATCCCTGACGTCCGTCTGGGAAAGCATGTTCAAAGCAGTTGGATAGGGTTTCATTCAGTGTGAGCGCCAAAGGCATCAGCCACTCCTGCTGGATTTCCCCTGCTTGGAGATCAAACTGAACGTCCACTTGATCGAGCGTTATTTGGTAGCAATCGCGGAGATGTCCCAGCAGGCCTTCGGCAAACTCATTGAAACCTTCGGAGGTGCCGACGGCGATCTCATACAGATGCTGATGGAGATCGGCGATCGACCGCACTCGATTCTGACTGGAGCGCAGAGCATTGCGTGCGGAGACGTCGCTAGTGGAGTTTGACTCCAGATTCAGTAGGCTGGAGATGATCTGGAGATGATTTTTAATGCGATGATGCGTTTCCGAAAGCAGCAGCTTTTCACGCGGTAGATTGATCATGGCCCAGGGCACCACGCCCAGCCCCGGCGAGGCTGGCTGGGGCGCTGTGATTTTGATAGAGGCTGCCTCAGTCTCTTCCTGCGGCGCGGTTTTTTCCGCAATTGGTTGAGAGACAGGCACTTCGCTCTGCACTTCAGCCCACTCGGTCACTTCGAAATCAAAGCCGCCATTACCACGTGGACTGACTTTAAACTGACAGGACTGGCGCGCCCCTGATTGATGATAGCAGATCGTTTCGACAACTTGATCTGGGGTCTCTGCCAATTCAGCCATTTCAGCGTAAAAACCGCTGGCATCTGAAGGGCGGAAGTGCTGATGCAGAGGCCGACCTTCGGCTTCTTCCGCCGTCAACCCTAGCAGCACCAATCCACGCTCAGTGCACTCTTTAATGCGTCCATTGACATTGGTTTTAAAGAGAAGCGTTTCTGTGACTGTGGTCACAGGCATCATGGTGACTGCTTCTTCTCGAATTGCTGCTTCTGCAACGATGTCGTTCTCGACCCACTGGATGGGCTGGGCGACAGGACTTTGCTCAAAGAAATGAATCGTGCAGTGGGGCTCGCCCTCCGAATCCGTGACCTGAGCTAGGTGCAAGTGAGCGCTGACAGGAGCGCCGTCTGCCTGCTTCACGTTCACTTCTAATTCAGCCGTGCGCTGGCCTTCGTCCTGCATTTGACGCACGAGATCCCGTCGGCTCTGGCCGCTTTCGGGTTCTAGCCAGGCATCTAATGGGTAGCGGCGCAGCTCGTTTTTCGGATGTCCCAGCAAGATCTCTGCGCGATGATTGACTTCAAAGACTGCACCGGTCTTATCCATCAGCACGACTGGCATCGGCGCTTCCTGAAGTAAGGTGCGGAATTTAGCCTCGGTGGCTCGCAACTGTTCTTCATGGCGGCATTTTTCTGTGGAATCCAGTATGCTAATCAGCAGACCACCCCCGGGCAGGCTCATGGGCTGAAACTCAAGCTCCTTTAGCAGGCCATCTGCTGTGGCTAAAGAGAAGGTGCGGGTTAATTGACGCCGCCACACATCTTCACGCCAAAGAGAGGCGACATTTTCGCGATGATGATCACTCGGGCAGGCGGCAGCTAACCACTGCTCCACCGTTTCATCTCCGCGTAATGGGCGGCCTAGTAGTTTGGCCAGGGGCTCATTTTGATAAACCGGTGTGCCGAGTTCGTCTAAAACCAAAACACCGCAGGGCAGCACCTCTAGATACTGCTTTGCCCGTGCTTCACGTTGAGAAAAAGTGCGCTCAGCCTCATGCAGCGTTCGCAGTTCCTGTTTAGCGCGGGAAAGATCGTCTTGCAGACGACGCAGCTCTAAACTGTTAGTCAGACCTTCCTGAGAAGGCGGCTGCGCAATCGTGGCGACGGCACTGGCGATAGCCGGCAAATTCACCGGGGCCAACGCCACTCGTGGTGCGGCCTCTGCTGGTAAGGCCACAGCTGTAAAGCGTGGCGATTTTTGATGTGATTTAACTTTGGCGATCAACCAACGACTAGGACGGGACACGCCAGCCCCATTGGCGGCGGCCCAGATCGAGGGCAAAGCTGTTTCACGTAGGGTTAAAACACATGATTCTGTGCTTTCGCCCAGATTTTCAAAAAATTCCAGAAGTTGCACTTTCAGCGTCTGCGATTCGTTGCCTTCGCCAAAAACATCCCAAAAAACTGATTCGCCTTCCTGTAGGCCTTTGGCCAAACAGAGCCGTGAGGCTGCGCTGTTCGCTGCGTGTACCACGCCGTGAGCATCGATCAGCACCATGGGCAGGGAACAATCGGCCATCTGGCTACTCGCGGTTGCCTGTGTTTCAGAGTTTCCATCTGCAAGATCGGATCCGCTTTGTTTGCTTTGGCCAAATCGTTCACAAGTGACCATTAGCCCACCCACAGAAGCATCCACTTGCCTGCGCCATGGGCGTACTTCCCAGCGGTAAATGATGCGCACACCATCAGGCCCTGAGAGAGCATCATGTTCACTGCGGATCACATGTCCCTGAAGCGCCCGCTCATAGACCTGCCTCCACCCGGGGTGCAGTCCAGGAAAGACCTCATACTGACTGCGGCCAATGAGTGGCTCAATACCTGCGAGTCCAAATTCATCCGTCCAAGCGCGATTCGCTAATAAATAGCGCATGTGTTTATCAAACATCGCCATAGAGACTGGCGCATTCTCGACGAGCACGCCCAGGATCAGTTCCATGTCATGAGAAGGCTCATGAAGATTGCCCATATCATCCGCGCCCGATCTAGGAATGGAAGATGGCGTGTTGCGTGGTTGGATCACGTTTTTTAGGATAGATGAAGACATGAGAGACCAGAGGGTCAAAACTGAAACTTTTTAAAATATAAAGCAACCTTAACATCTCAACAAGGAGAAACCCGACAGATTTGCGTCTCAGTTTAGACAATTCGAATTGCCTGACGCTTTCTTCATTCGCGATGGTAGGGCTCCTTTCTCATGATCGTGTAAGCTCGATAGATCTGCTCAGCCAAAACGACCAAAGCTATCTCATGCTGAAGCGTGTAGCTAGAGAGTGTCCAGCATTCATCGGCTTGTTCACGAAACTTTGCCGAATGACCCTCTGCTCCGCCAATGATGAGACTGGCACGCTTGGTTCCACGCAAATCGTGTTGCTCGATCCATTGCGCTAATTCCAAACTGCGACGAGCCTTTCCGCGTTCATCCAGAATGATTCGCAGACTTCCTTCACTCGCATTCAGAAGCTGAACTTCCACCTGATCTCGGGGTCCCTCTTTAATCACAACATGCTCAATACGAGTGACTCGTTTCAAACGGTATAAATAATCTTCCAGAGCCGCTTTGGCCCAAGGAAGCGCAGGCTTGCCCACAGTGATGACTTTCCATTGCATAGCTCTTTCATGGACTAAAAAATCAGAATCGCCAAGCTATGATAAATCTAATTAAAGTGAATAATAAAGCTGTTATTCTAGATCCTAAACTCATTGTTGTTGCAAAAACAAAAAAGTTCACTAAAATGGGAATGCGAATATTAAAAAAACCTCGCTCAAGTCATGACACCCTCACCAACGACCCTCCGTTTGTCACTCATCGGCCTCACCGCCTTCGTTGCTGTTTCATGCCAGGCCCCCCCACGGGAAGCTTGGAATGAAATCCGCTCGCGTGGCTTGATCACTTATTACATGAACGAAAGTGGCGCGCCGCTAACGCGCTCGTCTTCCACCCAAGCGATTGCAGGTCGTCGCAGCAGCACGCCTGTTCAAGCTGTTACAGCTCAGAGTCGCACGGACACACCTCCGCCATCACAGCTTGGCAATGATCTACCCATTGCCAAAGCTGTATCTGATCTTCCAGGTTACGTACGCAGTCCCTATACCACTCCAGGTCGTCTGGTCGATGTCCGTGGCATGAGCAGTGGCTCACGCGTTGTATGCCCTTACACACAGAAGCCTTTCATTGTTCCCGGTGGAGCTGCCAGATCTTCCAGTAGCGTCGCCAGCACACCTAAACCACGGGTGAATAGCACGCCACGTGTGACCCCAACAACTTCTGAACCTGAGCCGCAATCACGCCCAGAACCACGCTCCACTCCGGCCCCTGAAGTCAATAGCAACGTCGCGGCCATGACCAAGCCAACGCCTGAGCCTAAACTCGAGCCGACGCCTGCGCCAACTCCACCACCGGCATCAACTCCAGCTGCAGATCTCCCGTATGGTTCTTCCATTCCCGGTCGTGCTGGTTTTGTGAATAGTCCCTTTGCTGCTAAGCATCAATTGGTCGATGTCACGGGCCTGCCAACAGGCATGGAAGTGAAATGCCCCTACACAGGTAAGCTTTTCCGCGTTCCGCCACAGTAGTCCCTGACTTCATTTTCAAAAACCCTGCCTGATCTGATCAAGGCAGGGTTTTTTGTGTCTGAAAACTGTGGCGACCGATTCAGCTCAAAATATGTCTGTTAGTTCAATCACCAAACACTGTACTATCTGGATATCAATGACACACCGAATCGCTTTTAGCCTGCTAATCACAGTAGCTTTTTCATCCTCTCTCCATTCCGCAGGAAAAGAGATCGAAGGTGAACGCGCTCCAGCCTCTTCGATCTGCCCCACGCCGGAAGAAGCCCGCGCAAAAATGAGTGTGCCGGAGGGCTACGAGGTCCGCTGCTTTGCCCATGAGCCGATGGTGCAGAATCCCGTCGCCATGACTTGGGATCATCGGGGGCGCTTGTGGGTCGTGGAGGCGTATGAATACCCCGAAGGTTCTGAATTACCTGCGCCTTTTGGCGGTGAAGCCAAAGATGATCAATACCATCCGCTGCCAAAAACCGGTGACAAAATTCCGCGCGACCGCGTGATCATCCTCGAAGACACCGATAACAACGGCGAAGCTGATAAACGCACCGTCTTCGTCGAAGGTCTCAATCTAGCCTCCGCCATTCTTTGCGGTGACAACGGCATCTACATCGGTCAGCAACCGCACCTCCTCCACTTCCGCGATGACGATGGCGATGACAAACCAGACGCCTGGCGTGTCTGTTTGACCGGATTCGGCCGCGAAGACACCCACGAACTCGTCAACAGCTTCACTTGGGGACCAGACGGCTGGCTTTACATGACCCACGGCGTCTTCACCAATAGCAAAGTCCGTCGCCCCGGTAAGCCCGAGAGTGAGGGTTTCAAATTTGATGCAGGCATTGGCCGTGCAAGGCCGATGAGCCGTGACAAGGAAGCCAAGTGGGAGTTCGAAGTCTTCGCCGACGGCACCAGCAATCCCTGGGGCTGCGACTACGACGCGGCGGGCAACTTCTTCGTCAGCGCCTGTGTGATCGACCACTTCTTCCACATGGCTCCTGGCGGCATCTATGTGCGTCAAGGTGGGGCACCGGAGAATCCGTATTCCTATGAGCTGCTGCCCAGCATCGTGAAGCACAAACACTTCCGCGCGGCTTATGCTGGCATTCAAATTTACCAAGGAGGCCGTTATCCCGCTGACACGAACGGTCACGCCTTCATCGGCAACATCCACGACAACGCCATCCATGAGGAAGTGCTCACGCCCGTCGGTGCCACCTTCAAATGCGAGCCGCGCCGCGACTTCCTGCGCGCCAATGACGGCTGGTTCCGCCCCGTCAGCACCCAGACCGGTCCCGACGGCTTCCTCTGGGTCATGGACTGGTGTGACAAGTATCCCTGCTATCAAAACGCCAAAGCCAACCCCGAAGGTGTGGATCGCGAACGCGGACGTATCTGGCGCGTCGTTGTTCAAGACGACCAATCCAAAGCCACCCGCAGTCAAACCGACCTCAACCTCAAAAAACTCGCCACCGCCGACCTCGTGAAGACGCTGGAGCACCCCAACAACTGGATGCGCCGGATGGCGAGAAGGATGCTGGTGGAGCGCATTGAACCGCATCTTCACAAAGATCTAGCTTCTGTCTTTACGAATGAAACAATGGAGACCGCTGCTCGACTTGAAGCTGTTTGGTGTCTGTTATCTCGATACGAGGCAGACTACCATGCACTAAAATCTCTTTTGGGAAGCGACTCAGTCCCTCTACTGTCTTGGGTCGCTCGGTCCTGGGGAGAAATGGGCATCAATCGGCCTCCGTTCATTGGATTGGCTCGTCATCCCGACGTTGTTGTCCGCTTCAACGTCGCGGTCGCGCTGAGGCAGCGCTATGCTTCATCAAGATTGACGACACAGCGTGATCCTAGACCGGACCCAGAAGACGATGGAGACGCCGGGGCTGCTCTGCTAGCGCTTTTGATGACCTCAAAAGCGGATGACGACCGACTCCTAAGCTTTGCGACTTGGTCGTGTATAGAGCCCTCTATTGGCAGAGAGCCATCCACATCCTTCGGCGAAGCTGCCTCGCTAGTTTTCTCCGACACAATCGATTCTGGCCCCCTCTCCCGCGTCCTTTCCCACAAAGCCATGCGCCGTTTATGCGATACGCAGAAGGCCGAAAACCTCGATCTTGCGGTCGAATTCTGCGACAAGATCGCGGCACATGATATCCTGCTTGCCCACGCACTCGACGGCCTCGTCAAAGGCCAGGAAGGCGGCGTGATCAAGCCGGTGAAGGATGTTTCGGCTAGTCTGACGAAATGGCGTTCCTCACAGAATGCCGACGTGCGCAAGCACGCCCAAACGCTCGCGGTGCTGTGGGGAGATGAAGCCGCCGTGAAAGAGATGATTGTGGCATTGAACGATGCTTCTAAGCCTGAAAAGGATCGCATCGCGGTTATGCAATCTTTGCGCAAGGTGAAGACGGACACAGTCAAAGAAGGTCTGAAGCCATTGCTAGCTCCCAACACATCCACCACGCTCGGCGTGGCGGCGATCCGTGCCGCGGCAGATCTCGGAGGCGATGATTTCATTGCGCCACTGATCACTCAGGCAGCTTCCAAGGATGCCAACATTCGCGTCGCCGCCCTTGAAGCACTCTCCAGTCGCACGACTTGGACAAAGGCGATGCTGGAGGCAATTGCCGAAGGTCAAGTCGGTGCCAGCGGCTTTCCTGCTCCTGTGCGGCGTGCTTTGGCGACGAGTAAGGACAAAGCGCTGCGCGACCTTGCCTTCAAGGTTCTCGGCGCATGGCAGGATTCATCGGAGGACGTGAAATCGCTGATCGCAGCTAAGAAGCAGGCTTGTTTGACCGGCGAGCCGGATCTGGCCAACGGCAAGCTGATCTTCACAGGAACCTGCATGGTTTGTCATGAATTTCATGGCGGCGGACAGAAAGTGGGACCTGATCTCATCGGCAGCGGGCGCAGCAATCTCGATGCGATCCTGGCCAACGTGATCGATCCCAACCAAATCATCGGTAACGGCTATGAAAACTTCACGGTCAGCACCAAAGATGGCCGCACACTGGCCGGACGTGTCGTTGAAGACACGCCAAGTCATGTGAAGCTGCTTGGCGCTGGTGGAGCTTCACAGATTGTTCCCCGCGACCAGATCGCGACACTGACAAACACCAAACAAAGCCTCATGCCCATGGGTTTCGGAGCCTTACCAGATGCCATGTTCCGCGATTTGATCTGGTACATCTTAGCGCCCCCTGAAGAAGGCCCACTGACGAAGGCTAAAAAGGATCTGCTCATCAAAGGTGTGGAAACTGGCGAACCGACTAAACCCAAAGGCACCAATTGGCGTGCCATCGACTGGGAAAGCGTCAGCCTGTGGAATCCGGACTGGAAAGTCAGTGCCCCAGACTTCGAGCGCACTCCCGTCAAATTTGCTGAATATCATGGCAAAACCAATGTGCTCATGATGCATCCTTTCCCTGACAAAAAGACACCAGCGAGTCTGGAGCGGAAAGTGAAAATTGAAGCTGGGAAAACCAAGCTCAAGTTCAACGTAGCGGCCGATGATCGTGGCGACTGGAAACTCAAAGTCCTGGCCAATGGCCAAGAGATCAAGACCTTGATCGTGGATCATGAAAAACCACGCTGGAAGAGTGTGGAAATAAATCTAGCCAATTTCGATGGCCAAGAAATCACTCTGAGCCTTGAAGCCCACGCTAACGGTTGGTACATGGAATTTGCCTACTGGCAGGGTATCACGCAAGAGTGAGATTCAGCTCATTGAATCAGCGACTTTCCGTCGCCTTTTCATCATACACGCACCTGCGATTAGAAGCATGACAGCACTTCCAGGCTCAGGCACAGGAGCCAGCGAAGTATTGAAATCAAAGTCATCAAAGAAGTTTTTGAACCCATCCACGTCAGTCGCGGAGAACTCGATGTCTGTGACATTTTCTGTATCGAAACCGAGCGACTGATTCGTGACCACATTGACCAATGGATCAAGGGTTGTGTTGATATCGCTAAAGGCTCGAGCGGCTAAGCTAATGTCATTTGCTCCTGTATTGATGGAAACAGCGATTTCAGACCATCCGAGGGTTCCGAGAGTGATAGCCGTTGTTTGCCAGACGAGGGAGCCGCCGATGCGGTATTGGAGGAGATTGTCACCTGTATAGCCCACATCGACTAACACCTGGCCAATCGAGTCACGGAAGCTCATTGCCACCGTATTCATGCCTGTGACCAAATCATCCGCATCTGTAGGGCAGGTCCAAAACGTCAAATCGATCCGCATATCACTCGTCGCAATCGGATTCGTTCCTTTGAAATCTCGGGAATCCAATTTGTAGGAGTACCGCAGGTCACGGTCGTAGGCCAAAAGATTCAGCACTTGAGTCCCCGTGCGTGCGCCAGTGTAGTCGTAGGCAGCGACGTAATTCCGCTGAAACTGACCACCACTATAAAAAGGCGCATTGCGATCTTCATAGAGTCGACCACCATCCAAAGCACGCCATTGGCCTGAATTGTCCAAAATGTCTATGGCCGTTCCTCCGACACCCGTGCCATACATGCCAGCATTATAACGGGATACATCCGGCCCGTGACGTGCATCACCTAAAGTATTGGGATAAGTGCCTGGAGCGACGATGCCTGTGAACCCATTGGCGGAAAGATTGTTGAGATAAAACTGGGCATCGCCTACGATCGATGGATCAGTTGGGATGTTGTTGATCTGTCCTACCCCTGGCACACGGTAGCCGTCGCTTTCTTCAAAACTACCCAAATAAGCCTGCGAAGCCAGTGGCCAAAGCAAGCTTATCGTCATCAATAGAGACGACTTTTTTGTGATGGATTGAATATGAAACATATGGTTATAGTTTAATTAACCATAATAAAATATATTTGCAAACTCATATTATAATTTCAATAAAATAGATTTGTCTAGTTACCCACCACTGCCTTCATGGAAAAAGCCCCGATATTTCTCATTGTCTGTCTTGAGCCCGTGTGATGACCTCCAGACGCCTATGAGTGAATCGATCGAACCTTCATCAGCCTACATTCCGCCACCACCGAGCTTGCCAGTGGTCCAAGTACCGACTTTACCCTTGCCACAACAAGTCATTGTCGAGTCGACTAAACTTAAAGCGCCAGAACCTGAGCTAGCACCTGAGATTGAGGTCAACCCAAACACCGCCACGAATGAATGGATCATTGCAGTGGTCAAAGACGCTTTCCAGTATCCCAGGAGAACGCATGGCTGGTCGATTTTGATTCCAGCCATGGCGATGCCCATCGTCGCGCTTGTACCGATCTTGGGTGGCGTAGCTATTCTTATTATCGCTGGTTATTTGGCCGCCTACTACCTCCACATCATCGGCACCAGTACGAATGGTGATGAAAAGTTGCCTGATTGGCCCAGCATGACGAATTTTGCCGAAGACATTCTTTGGCCTTTGTTTCAAGTGCTCGCTGTCTCTTTCATCTCGGTAAGTCCCACGATTTTGTATTCCCTATTTCAGGGTGAATATGCAACAGACGGGATCTTTGGAGGGCTTCTGTACTTGATGTCTGCGGCCTACTTTCCCATGGCCTGCATCGCAGTGGTGATGACCGATTCACTGATCAGCGCGCTACCGCATCGAGTCCTGCCAGCCATCAAGCGCTGTCTTCCTGAATATTGGCTCCCAGTGATCGCGCTCGTCTGTATTAAAGTCGCCATTGTGCTTATAGAAGGTCTCTCAATCCTGATCTTACCAAGCTTCCTGTCCTCCGTTGTAATGGCGCTGATTGCGTTTTACGGACTCATCATGCAGGCTCGTATCACAGGCCTCACTTGTCAGCACTTTCGTGAGCGGATTCAGTGGGGTTAGCTTTGAGTGGACCAAAATGACAAAACTCGACCAAAGCCGTCGGCAGTCTCACGGGCTGTAGGCCCATTCGGGAGCATTCAGCATGGCCCAGAGGACGTCTTCAAGGCGCTGGCGCCAGTTGGCGTTGAGGCGGTCGGTGGGTGTGTCACCAGCGCGGGCGGCGGATTCTTGGGCCATACGCACGGTGGTGGCTTCGGAGTCGAGGTGGTTGGACCAACTCACGTAGGGAACACGCGAGCGTGTGGATTTGAGAGCTACGACCTGAGATTGCTGATTGAGGCGTGAATGGAAACCTGCGCTGAGGTGCTTCGTATAAAGATTTTTTTCTTCAGCACTTGGGTAACGGGTGAGGAGCTTGAGGAAAAGTTGGTCGATGAACTGATCAACGGATTGTTTTTTCAAAGCAAGCTGTGTGACGCCGTGGTCGTCGCTGAGACGCGTCAGCCAGATGCCGACAGTGCCATTGCTAAGGATAGCGGGCTGGAGGACGTTGGGATCAGCATCTCGTTTACTTGTGGGATCTTGCCGCGCGCCGCGCCAACCAAAGGCGGCAAGCACGTCGGTGACGGCCTGGATACGTGGCAGATTGAGGCTGGGGCGGTCGCGCTCGTTGCTGGTGCTGGTGAGCATCCAGCTGCGGTGCGGTTTACCGAGATGGATGGCGTTTTTGAGGTCGCGAGTGTTGTCGATGTCGAGACAAACTTCTTCGGTGCGGAAAGGTTTGCCAGTGGCAGCAAAGAGACTGTCCACGATCTGCTCAGCGTAGAGCCGGCGGGGCGCTGGGCTCGTATAGAGAGGGCTGGTTTCTTTCAGTGTAGAATCCGTGGCACGCTGATAAGCGGCTGAGTTCAGGATGATGCGGGCCAGTTTTTTCACATCGTAACCACCACGAACGAATTCGCGTCCGAGCCATCTGAGTAGTTCGGGATGCGTGGCCTTACCCTTCTCCCAGTCATCGACGGGATCGACAATGCCACGCCCCATGAAACGTGACCAAATACGGTTGGCCATGACCTGAGCAAAGCGCTCGTTCTGAGGCACGGTGATCATGGTTGCAAGTTGGTCGCGCGTGTCCTTGGGATCGACAGCAAGAGCTGCAGCGCTTTCATCACAGAACTCTGCGAAGGGCCATTTCGGCTGCACCTTGGTGCCTGGCTTCAGCGTGACTTGGATGAGCGGCTTGCGGCCTGCGGCGACGATCTTTTCTGTCGAAACAGTGCTGGTGATTGGCAGCTCAATCTCCTTGGCCCCGAGCATGGCGGCTAAGTTAAACAAATCTTCCTGCATGGACTTGTTCGTCGGCGAGTCATGACAGCGAGCGCACTTCATTTCCACCCCCAGAAACGCAGCACTGACAATCGTGCCTTTCGCAGCCATGGGCACATCATTTTGTGAGGCAGTGCCAAAACCCGCAGGTCCACCCAGTCGCTCACTACCCTTTTGCCTCAGCAATTCAGTGACAAAGAGATCCATGGGTTTGTTATCCTGAAGCGATTCGTAGAGCCACCAGCGAAAGGGACCTGTGTTGTTGAGTGTCGGGTTGAGGATGTTCGGATTTTCGGCCAGCACATCCTGCCAATAACCCATCCAATGATCCGCCCAGCGTGGGTCGCTGAGGAGGTTGTCGATCACGACTTTACGATCGTGATTTTTCTGGAACGTTCCAATCTCCTCCAGCGTCGGGGGCACACCGACCGTATCGAGATAGACTCGGCGCAAAAAGGTGAGGTCGTCTGCTGGCTGAGTGAGTGTCAGGTGATCGGCTTTGATTTCAGGCCAGTTAGCCCCTTCTTCGATCCATTTCGTCAATGTGGCGATCTGATCTTTCGTGAGGCGTTCGCCCTTGGGGGGCATTCTGTCGTCTTCATCTTCAGAGTGAATGCGGGCGAGGATGGCACTTTCGTTTGGATTGCCAGGTGTGATGCCCGCACCGTCGCTTTTGCCACCTTTGAGGGCATCGGTTAGGGCATCAAGTTTTAGTCCACCTTTGGCCTTGGCTCCGCGATGGCATTCGATGCATTTGGCCTCAAAAAGTGGCTGCACGTCTTTGAAAAAATCGATGCTGCCTTGATGGGCGGCCTGATTGGAAACAGTGGCGATCCGTGCAGCAATGAACCGATCGATCTCGTTGCCTTCAGGGAAGCCTTGAGGTAGTTCGGGCACCTGGTTTTCTTTAGATTTGGCCAGCCACTGCTGAGCGGCATCACGGCGCTTTGACCAGTAACCGTCAAACTTCGCCCGCATTGTTGCACGGGCTTTGGCATTGATGGCTTCATAATGCGTGCGGCGCTCTTTTTCATAGGCAGCCCAGCCAGCATCGTTGTAGGGCACCTCGCGCTGGCTAGGCGACAGAAGCTTCCATGTATCCGTACCTTGGGGCGACCAGGCGACGACTGTTTCACCGAGTTCAGGTCGGCGCGCACTTTTTCCTGCGAAACTGCCGACCAACGTTTCTAGCACGATGAATTGCGGTTTGCCTGTGCCAGTGATCTCGCACCAGGACTCGCGATTTCCCGGCGGGACAAAGCGGAAGTCGGGGCCGAGATCGAGATACGTGTTTTGATCATCCACAAGATGGTGACCGTCGCTATCATTGGGGGGAAAAGGCGTGTTCAACACACTTTTACCATCGATATAGAGAGTGGTGGCCCCACGAGCACGTAAATGCAGGCGATGCTTGCCTTTAGGAAAGGTCACGCTGGCGGCAGCGCGCAGCAAAAAAGGGATATGTCGGTCGCCACGCACGCCCGTATCGACATACTTTTGCGGCACCTCTAAAAAGCCAAAGACGTCTTCCGTGTAGGTCTCGCCGACTTTAGGTGGCTCGCTGGGCCAGGCATTGGACTCAGGCATACCGTCCTCAGCGATTTGGACGAGCACGCGACCAGCAGGCACATCCCTTTTAGCGATGGGCGGTGGTGGCGAAACAAACTGATAGCGTGATTTCAGCATCTCCGCATCGATCTCACCGCGATAGATCGCCACATCATCCAACCAGCCCTTGAGCGCATGAGAAGACGCCAGTGTGGATCCGTTACCAATCATGAGAGAGTCACCATCTGTTACAGGTGCTCGATCCGTAGCTCCACCCATGTCCCAAGTGCCTGCGGTTTCACGACCATCGATATAGCCTTTGATGCTCTTCGCTTTGCCAAAGGTGTAGGTCACCGCGACATGATGCCAACCGCCGCCGATGATCCGATCCTTTGACCACCAGCGATGCCAGTCGCCTTTTTTGTCGGGCACGCTGACACTGTGAAATAGAAAACCAATCTGCCCATCCTGAAGGCGTAGCGCATAATTCTGATTGTTTGCTCCGAACTCCTTCGTGCCCAGCCGCCCTTTACCGATGATGTAGGGTGCGCCAGAAAAATCCTCCACCTTCACCCAAGCCTCGATAGTAATCGTCTCGTTCAGCCCAAAGCGCAGCTCCTGTCTGTCAGCGATCTTGAGTGGCGTCTTCTGATCAAAACGGCGGGCGGTATTCGTCTGCGGAAAGCCAGGGTAAGTCGGCGCACGCGGCCCAGCTTCTTTGGCATCCTCAAAGTGCCACTGGATTATGGGCACTAGCTTGGCCTTAACAGAGACGTCATTGCCGCCCGAATCATTTTGGGCATAGGCAACGGCTGGTAAAAGCAGAGAAGTTAGCAGAACAGAGCGTGTCATCTCACTATTAACGTCGGTTTACCGCATCTTTCAGCACTGAGCTCACCCCACTTTCGTGAGGGGGAAAATGTGCCAGATAATCAGAAAACGGCAGATTCTAATCACCTGGCCTCCGGATCAATCCACGCTTCTAACTTCTCAGTTATGGCGCATTCAGCATGAATCGACTACGCAAGATCAATAACGCCGTTAAGTCTCCTGCTAAGAAACGCGTGACTACCCGAACGACTCAATTGTCGAATGATCGTGCAGGGCCATTGCCTTTATGACAGGTTGATGTCATGATAGGCGCACATGAACTTTCCTTTTGGAATTTTGGCTATCTCTGGACGCTGGTTTCTCGATTTCCTTGCTTATCTCGGGGAACTTGGTGCGCTTAGTGGTCAGCTGGTTGAGTCGATCAAGCTAGGTGCTATCCGTGGACGACTGATGCTGCAGCAAATTGTGACCATCGGCTATGGTTCACAGGCCGTCGTGATCGTGACGGGGGCATTTACGGGCGCTGTTTTCACAGCGCAGTCTTACTTCAAATTTAAGGACTTCGGCATCGAGTCCTCGGTCGGGGGGATCGTCAGTGTCTCGCTTTGCCGCGAATTAGGACCAGTACTGGCTGGATTAATGGTGACCGGCCGTGTCGGTGCCTCCATGGCGGCTGAGATCGGCACGATGAAAGTCAGTGAGCAGATTGACGCCCTGCGTGTGATGGGAGCCCACCCGGTGGACTATCTTGTGTTACCGAGATTTTTAGCGATGGTCATTTCCATGCCCTTGCTGATTTCAGAGTGCATCGCTTTTGGACTTGGTGCTTCCTTCCTTGTCGGCACGGGCATTTTTAACATTCCCTACGCTTGGTATTGGAAGCATGTGGTCGATCACACTGGCTTAGAAGATGTCGGCTTCGGCATGATTAAAGGCTTCGTATTTGGCATCCTCATCGTTCTCATTTCCTGCCATCAGGGGCTGATTGCCAACAATGGCGCTGTCGGTGTGGGTTTAGGAACGACGCGTGCCGTGGTCTATTCTTCATTAGCGCTCTTGGTATGTAATTTCTTCCTGACCTTCTTCCTTAACTACTTTTTCCCACTCGGCAGCGCGATGTGATCTGAGACTATGGACGCCATCTCCTACGACAAACCTTTCATCCGCATCACGGGACTCAAAAAGAGTTTTGGTGAGCAAAAGACGCTGCAAGGCGTGGATCTGGATATCTACCATGGCGAGACGCTGGTGCTTATCGGACCGAGTGGTGAAGGGAAAAGCGTGCTTTTGAAACATATCATCGGCCTGCTCAATCCCGATGATGGCAAAGTCGAGTTAGAGGGAACTGACCTCAGTCATATGAAGGAGCGCGAACTGCTGAAGATGCGTCGGCGCATGGGCTACTTATTTCAAAACGCAGCACTTTTTGACAGTCTCACCGTCGCCGAAAACGTGGCCTTTCCTTTGCTGGAAGCAGGCATACGTGATCGCAAAGAAATAAACAAACGTGTCCAAGAGGCCTTGGAGCTTGTCGAACTAGGCGAACACAAAGACAAAATGCCCGTGAATTTATCTGGCGGCATGAGAAAGCGTGTCGGCATCGCCCGCGCCATCATTGGTAAGCCAGACTGCGTGCTCTACGATGAGCCGACCGCCGGCCTGGACCCCATCGTCACGGATGTCATCGACCTCATGATTCAGCGACTGCAAAAGCGCTTTCAAGTTACCAGCATCGTCATCACTCATGACATGGGCAGCGTCTTCAAAATTGCTGATCGGGTGGCCATGTTAAAAAATGGTGTCATTTATTTCATCGGTACACCTGATGAACTGAAACAATCCTCTGATCCTGAAATTCAAAACTTCATCGCTGGCCGCTCTGGCATGTGCGCCTAATCCATTATGAATTCTAATCGTAAAACTGACATCCTCGTTGGCATGTTCCTCTTTGTGGGGTTGCTGCTGCTTGGTGCACTCATTCTGCAATTCGGCAGTCTGCGCAGTTACTTCCGCGACACTTATGTGCTGAAGGTAGCCTTTCCCAAAGCCTCTGGCATCAAAGAAGGCTCCCCCGTTTATCTGGGCGGATCAAAGGTCGGTAAAGTACTTTATCACCCACGTTTGAATGACACTTACTCAGGTGTCATCATCGATTTAGAGATCTTTGATAGTGTGGAGATCCCCATGGAATCTGCCATCGCCATCGGCTCAGATGGCCTCATGGGAGATGCCATGATCGAAATCCAGCCCTCTGAAAAAGAGGCCAAGGCGTTCGTGCCACATGATTATCAAAAAATCATCAAGGGCCAAACGGGTGGTGGCCTATCAGATCTACAAACTCAGGCGGAGCAAGTGGGCAAAAAAGTCGATCTCGTACTCGATGATGTGCGCACCGCGCTGGTGGACATCAAAGGGGCCATGGAAAAAATCAACAAAGGCGCCCTCTCCGACTCCACCATCAATGATTTTAAACAAAGCATGGAGCATCTGAACAAAACCATGACTCGGGTGGATGACAAAGTGCTCGGTGAAGAAAACGCCAACAATCTTAAAGCCGCGCTCGCCGACTTGAAGGACGCCTCTGCCAGTTTTAAATCCAGTGCCAAAAACGTCGAAGAATCCACCAAGCGTCTAGGTCCTATGTTTGATAAGCTCGACCCTGCCATTGGCAAAGTGGACAAGGTGATGACTACGGCCGATGAGTCTCTGCAATCCATCAAAAAGGCCGCCGACAGCTTTGCCATTGCCGCCAAAAACATCACCACAGGCAAAGGGCTTCTGGGAGCTCTTACCAATGACGCTGAACTCAAAACCGAATTCAAAGACCTGATCTCCAATCTCAAGCGCAATGGCGTGATCTTTTACAAGAACAGCGCCGATAAACAACGCACCGAATCCACTCCAACCAAAACGGCCCCAGCGCCTGAGCCCGCCACAGGTTTAAAACCCATCTTTGGTCGTTAACTTGGCAAACTCGGCCCGGAGCCTCTGAGCTGATTGTAACGGCTCAAAAGCCCCCGAGCGCATCGGAGTCAGCATTCACTTCTTCTTATCCCATTCGTTGGCTTTCACGATTTCCATGATGGCTACTTTGGGAGCGAAGTCGTCTGGCAGAACTTTGAACTTTACGAGGTAGTCCATGGCTTTGTGGAAGGCTAGCGCTTCGCCTTTTTTCGACTCGACCTTTTCCTTGGGGATGCTTTTGAGTTTCTCGATGAAGTGACTTGCTGCTGCCGTTCCTGCCTCACGCGCGGCTGCATCATCGGCATAACATAGGCTTTCCAGCAGGCGATACATCCTGGCATTTCCCTCTAGTTTGGCAGCATCTTCTCGGATGCCTTTGGCGATCTCGCTACGCTTGGCGGCTGTCGCGGTTTCGCTCATGCGGCTGTATTCGCCGCCTTCACTGACCCGCTTAGGCAATGGGCGATACCAGATATTGCGATAGCGGACTGGATTGCCATGATCCTGAAGTTTCAGCGGTCCTTTTTCTGGGAAGGCACGAGCTTTTGACCGTGATTTATGACCGCCACCACCTTCGAGAGGTGTGTGATCTTGAGTCAAGACACCATTCACGAAAACCGTGATGTAGCCTGGATCGATCTCCTGACCGTCTTTGAAAAGAGGACGACGAAAAACGATGTCGTAAGTCTGCCATTCACCTGGGGCATGCAACGCATTGGCCAGCGGTGGATTGATACCGTAGATCGACGAAGCAAAGCCATCGGCATAAGTCGGGTTGTTATAATTATCCAGCACCTGCACTTCCACTTGTCCCATCAGGAAGACACCGCTGTTGCCACGCCCTTGGCTATTGCCTTCCACCTTGCTCGGCGCACTCCATTCGAGGTGAAGTTGGCAATCGGCAAACTCTTCCTTGCTGCGAATGTAACCACTGCCCGGCACGCATTGCAGCACGCCATCTTTAACTTCCCATTTCGTCGGTTCAGCTGGTGATTTATCTGCCTGCCATTTTTCGATCTCTTCGGCCTTACCCCCAAACAGAACGATCGCATCGGAAGGTGGAGTTCCTGGCTTTTCCTGAGAACCAAAAGTCCCCGGCTCGACCCGCATCGGCTGCGGTCGATTCATGTCATGAATAGCCCAAGGATGGGTGGCATCAGGCGCATCTCCATAAAAACCACCCTCGGCTAAAGCCGCAGAAGTGAGAAGAGTAAGAGCGAGAGTGTGAAGCGTGAATTGAGTCATGGCGAGTTGGAGGAGTCGTCTGAAAACCACCTGGGACAATGATCCATTCATCAAGCCCAGAGCTAAGAATAAACGCTGCTTTGAACCGACTTCATGCTTGGAATGTCGGATGCAGGTCAAAATTGACCCTTTCATCTATGCGTCCCCTTGCCCTGGTTCTGAAAAAAGCGGCGGTATGTTTTGCCATCGTATTTCTCACGACTTGGCTATTCACGCGATGCACGAGTCTCGGATAAACCTGCATCTGAGGGGAAAGCATTTGCCGAGAGCCTTGTCACAGCTTCTTCATGCATTTGATCTGAAAAAGTGACGGGGCGGCCAAGCCAAGCGCAGCCGAGTAAACTCAAAATCAGCGCCATGATACTTAGTCCACCTATCCAATGATCCTGGCGACGACAGCAGCCCTTCACCAGCAGGAGTTCGATTCGGTCAGCTAACTTGGAGCGCGTGAATGCAGGCACGCGCAGATCATGAGACCCAGCAGAGTCATGCAGCGACTGCGCCCGAGCAAAGGCGAGAAGCTCATTGGCATACGAAAGAGGCCCTTCATCGGAAACGGCTGCTAGATCAGCCTCATGTTCACAGGCTGCTACCCAAGAAGAAACTAAAATCCAGGCGATTGGATTAAACCAAAAAAGGATGAGGAAAACGCGCATGAAGCACCCCAGCAACGCGTCATGTTGCTGAACATGGTGCCATTCGTGTTTGAGCACCGCCTTTTGGAGAGTGGGCGACCAATGGCGCCAATTCTCAGGAAGTAAAACGCTACCAGGATTGCTCGGAAGTGCCATCGGCGTATTGATCCGTTGATTGACCAGAAAGCGACTGCTAATGGTCTTCTCATCTAGCCGCAGCATTTGGCGTATGCAGTCCAATTCACCTGGCTCTAGTGGTCTGGCCTGTTCCTTTAAATGAATGAGCTGCTGATACTGTTTTACGCCCTTTGTTAATCCAATCAAAACGCCAAGGGTCCAGAGAATGAGAAAAAACGGAGATGTCCAGGAGGCTACTGCGTTCACTGTTGGCCCCATTTGAATCGTCAGCTCTGGCAGGCAGTGACTGAGCCAAGGAAGAGAAACAATCCCTATGACAGACCATTCCAAAACACGGCGTCTGAACGAAATGAGGCGTGATGGCACTAGCAGTGCGCTAGTCATCAGCAATGAAGAAGAGATGATATACCAGAGCATCAATAGAGGGGCTAGTTGATCGACTGCCGATGAGAGTCGATTAGACTCTGAATATGATCTAAATCCGCAGGCTTCAGCTTGCGTTCGGTTGGATCCAAAAGATTAGCGACAAGCGCCGTAGGAGAGTCGTCAAAAAATGTCGCCAACAGACGCATGAGCGCACCTTTACTGGCCTTTTTCAGTGGCTCCTTAGCCGAGTAAACATAATGCCGAGCGCCCTCAACTTTCGCGACCTTGAGGTGACCTTTATCCACGAGCACACCCAGAAGGGCCCGAACAGCGGAGTAATTTGGCTGATCCTCCATACCGGCTTGAAATTGTGCCGCTGTGGCTTCTCCCAAGCGATAGATGAGGTCCATCGCCTGGCGTTCTTTTTTGGAAAGAGGATCGTGTTGAGTGCGTGCCACAAGCTACCATTCAACAATTACATCAACACGCAACGGACAAATGCAGAAAAAACTGCACCAATATTTGACACGTTACATTATATGCAGAAAAATCTGCACATGGACACTTCCTCCAAAACAAATAGCCATCGCCTACTAACTTCCATCCTAACTGGGGTTATTGCCGCAGTCACTTTAACTCAGTGCACCAGCACAGTGAGATACTCTTATGCACCGCCCCAATCACGTGCGGCAGAAGGAAGTCTCGCCAATTCGGCCAATGCCCGTCGGATAGAAGAGAGGCCTGGGCTAGGAACACAATTAGGTAATGAAATCCATGACACCACATCAAGTGTTCATTTTTATCGAAAGCCTCATGGTCAACCAGACGCAGTGGCAGCGTTTCATTACAATGACGAAGAAGGAGCGCGTTTAATGGCAGAAATGTCTGGCCGTGCTATGAAGCACGGAGGTGACTTCACTCTCATACCTGGCAAACTCAAAGTCACAGTGCGCAAAGCCTATTGGGGCTATGGAGACGCCTTGGATTATTACAGCGCTGGCGGAAAGATTTTCGTCAGTGGCAAATCTGGCCAACGATATGTGCTCCAATTGGAAAACCTAATGAACCAACGCATTGAAGTCGTCACCTCCATTGACGGGTTAGATGTGCTCGATGGTCAGCCGGCCTCTAGCAGAAAACGAGGGTATGTGATCCCTGCCAAATCCACCGTCACCATCAGTGGCATGAAATCGGGCGGCAAACTACGTGAGTTAAGTTTCGGAAGTGTCGCCAACTCGATGGCCGCTACGGCTTTTGGCGAAAAAGGTGCCAGAAATGTAGGAATCATTGGCATGGCCTGCTATGAAGAAAACGAATCCCAAAGACGCCAGGCGCGAGTCTCTGAAAACTACCTCCGAGATGGAGCAAGAGCTTTTGGAAACTGAGGTTGATTCTAACCTGACCTATTCACGAAACTCTACTGCGACTTGCTGGTAGCCACCATTGGCGGCGTCTCGTTTCCAATAGTGGTAGGGTCTTCGTTGACAATATATGGTAGTTTATGGCGTCGTGTGCTCATGACACCGCCGAACTAGCAAAACGCATTTTATCCAGGGGATGCTTCTGGAACCCTTGATTTCCCTTCTTGATATTGCCACACACCGTTTTCCTCAATACCAACCTTTATTATGAGCGGGCCTCTGTTTAACACCCAATCCTTTTTCGCCACTTCAGAGAACGGCAAGCTGCGCCTGAGGATGGATCTGGTTAAAAAGACGGACGCTTCATCGAGTGATGCTTTGCGCCGAACGCAGCCCGTTTTCGCACTCGAAGAAGTACTCACCGGCAGAGTGCTTTGGACTCGCGACGGAGACTGGCGCGTGGATTTTACCAAAGGTCTTTTTATTTCTGACGAGGGGTGGTCTGTGCTGCATCTCGGTCGCAACTGCCCGCGTTTGCACGTCATCTCGCCCGAAGGCGAGGAGGTTTTCATGGTGGGCATCAGTCATGCCTTGAGCTTTCGACCCGAACGTCCTCCGCTCTGGAAAGGTGTCTGGGAAGTGTGGGCCGACGAGCATGTCCGGGTAACGACGGCGGGCACCTATTGGATGATGAATGCGCGAACACGCTTCGTGCAGGCTGGGTCGAAAAGCTTCTTTGTCTGCCGGACGGAGTGGGAGCGTTACTTGTTGCTCGATCTGTCTGAGGCACGCGTGGTTAAGGAAGAAGAGGCTTTACCTGCTCTGTCTTCCCTGCTGCGGCCCAGTGATCAAAAGTGGGCCTTGGGAGTTCTGGATCAAGTTGCCCTCTTACGGGTGGAACTGGAAACTGCCATCGAGAATCGTGATGGGGTTGTCTTGTCACCACCGGAGATGGATAGACTTTACGATGATTTGGAAATCGCTTTGCAGATCATCCGTCAGGACCGCGTCAGGGCGGCGGCCGGGCACCTGATCGCACTGCAGGACTTTCAAGGCCCGCTGTATGAGAGATCCATACGAGTGGCCCAAGTGCGGAAATATGACGAGTTCCAATGTGATCAGGTCAGGAAATGGATCCACTTAACCATGCTCGCCGTTGGGCTTAAATCCAAGGGCCATGCGATCAACTATTTTTCGCAGTCCGAAGGCGGCAAAGGCTCTTCATTTCTCGAGTTGCCAGACTGCGTTCCTGATCGCATGCAAATGCTGGAGACGTTGAAGCCAGACATGAAGCCACACGAAGTCCTTCGCCGGACGGGGGCCCCAGACGCCATCCTGGAGGCATTTTACCTCGGTGATTCGATTCTCAGCGACGACGAGTTCGACTATGAGCGATGGGACTTTGATGAACTTGGTGGGGATGGAGTTCCAGTCTCATGGGGAGTGCTTTGGAGAAAATCACTGCGTGAACCTGCCCGCATCTCCAGCGCCCGTCCTTCGAGCCATTCTTTTCGATTCATAACTGCAGATAAATTCTCCCCCGAACTCGTGTCGGTGACCCGACTTGAATGGACCGAAGCTTACCGGCGGATGCGTGAAGAAGATCACCCGATGTAGCGCCTCTTTTCGAAGACATCTAACCACAGGGTAACGGGCACTTTGCTCGCTACGCCTGCTTGTGATGCCCACGCCTTGGCCACCGTTGTCTCCACAAGAAGGGTTGCGACGATGGGTCATAGGCTTCTTAGTTTCTTTAATCAGTGCCGAGGTGATGGCCAGACGCTTCAGTGGCGCACCCCTGATCAATGAGGAGGGCGAAGTCGCCGGCATCTTCCTCCGCGGTTTCGGTCAAGCCTCCTCCGAGGTCGCTGAAGCAGGTGGGGCTGGGTCTGTCGCATCAATGCCGAGTCTGTTGGCACTAATGATCAATTCGGCATCGGCTTTGCCGCCTGTGTCTATCAAAAGGCGCAGGTATCGGAGAGACTCATTTCGATCCAGATGCTTCAGAAAGCGCATCGCAACGAAACGCAGATCGTCCGTGGATGCCGCTCCCGTTTTCTGGCGAGAAATGGCAGCTAAGAGTTCGGGGTCCGAGTGCTCCAGCGGGACCTTGGGCAGACGCGTGCGGCCCAGAAAGTTCCCCTTTGGGTGCTCGTAGGCCACGCACAAACCCTTCTCGGCGAAGTCGTGAAGTTGTTCCGGCGAATGGGTCAAGTGGACCTTCTTCCAGAAAGCTGTGCAAAATCGAACATCCTCGCTCTCAGTCGGCATCAAGTTTGACCAAATTTTGGGGCAACGCTCGATGAGGCAGCCATCCACCCATACGGAGTTTTGATTGGTGTTGCTATCCAAAGTCAGCGATTAGATTTTGTTGTTAGCAAATCGAGGGAAGGCACTTTCAACGCACACTTCTATTCGATGAATACCCTAACGGTTGGTCATTGTTCTAGCGTTGAGTTGGTAACCGCAGTTTTGTTTGTGCCTCACGAATAAGAGCCAAAACCTCAGGGTGTCCTTGTTGTTTTGCCAAATGCACAGCTCCATATCTCGATCCACCCGGTTTATTAGAGTCGGTAGCAGTCGCGAATGGATCTGCGCCGGAGCTGAGCAAAAGTTTGAGATTTTCCGTCATTCCATTGTAGGCAGCATAAATCAATGCGGTGTGGCCGCGTGGTCCACGGGCATTGACTCTCGCGCCTTTGGAGATAAAAAACTTGATCGATTTTGGTCGAGGCCTCTTCGCCGTTATCATCAAAGCTGTATCACCCTCATTATTGGTTGCTTCGAGGTTTGCGCCGTTGCTCAGGAGCAGCTCAAGCATATCCAAGTGATCCTCCTTAGCTGCACTCGTCAAGGGACTCCACTCTGCGCCTCGACTATCAACTAGGCCCAGGAGGTTAACATCAGCTCCGTTGGCGATCAGAAATTTTGCCTCTTTGATTTTTCCATGGATTGCGGCGTAGCCCAGTGGTGTCATTCCATTTGTACTTTTGCCATTGATGTTTGCCCCATGATCCAGCAGATCCTTGACCGCTTCCAAGGAACCGCCTTCGATGGCAAAACAGAGTGCGGTGCTTCCAGTTTCAGTCGTGGATTTGCGGTTCACGTCAGCACCTTTTTCGATCAATGCATGGACGATATTTTTGTTCCCCGCGAGCGCTGCGAAAATCAAGGGCGTCCATCCCTTAGAATTTTGCGCATCCACGTTTGCCCCCTGTTGGAGTATTAATTTGACGGCCTTTTCATCTCCTTGTTCTGCGGCTTTCAACAAAGCCGCATTTAAAGGATTCGTCTCGGTCCCGATGGGTAGGCCATCTGTTTTGGAATCGCTAGTCATCGCTTGGTTGATACCTGCGCACTGCATGACAATACCCAGCCAAAAAGTTGAAATAAGTATAATTTTCATAAAATCAGCCACTGATTTACGCTAAATCTCGAAGCCATCTCTGTCTAGAAATTATAATTTCGACCGCGGGGCAAAAGTTCATTGAATGACAGTGAGACAGAACATTTGTCTTCCGACAGCCCTTCACGCTAGGATTTCACTCCTTGTTTACACTTCAGCTCTCGGACCATTTCTTCCAGCACGAGCAAACCAAAGGAGATCTTCTTCAAAAAAGACGCATGATGCGGGACCAAAACAAAGTGTGGATGCTGTCTCCAAAGCGAGCGTAATCTGTGATCTAGCTCCACGGCCTGCTTCAGCGACTCATTGCGGATGGGGTTCCCTCCCTCGATACTCAGGCCACCCACAGCAGCGCTCTCAAAGAAGATGACGCCGTCGTAGCGCTTCAGTTCACTCTGCATGGTCGTTCCCATTTCCGTAAAAAAGCCTTCCGGCTCCCCAGGCCAGTAGGCAGCACCATCCACCGTGCCGCGATCACAGAGCAGGATGCGGTCTGGATACTGCGCGACCTGCACGTCTTCTAGATTCCGCTGCACATGGTAAATCGCCCGCTGCGCGGCATGAATGGCGTGCGGCTCTTGCACGCGCGGAAAGCCCCCTGAAAAAACCATGGTGGCCGCCTCTGGCACCAACACCACGCTTTCACCCATTTCGCGGCGAAAAAGATCGGCTGCAGTGGTTTTGCCGCCACCTGGGCCCCCAGTCAGGACGATTCGGAAGTGTTCGTTGGAGATTTCGATCATGCCCCTATTTGCCAGAGCAATGAGGGAAGCGTCAACCCCCGCAAAAGCAGGATCATGACATACCCGCACAAGATAGGCTGCGTCTATAGCTGGCTGACTGTGTTAAACTCATGATTATGAAATCCACCGCGACTCTATTCCTCGCCACAGCACTCCTCTGCGCCTGCTCCTGCCCGCTTTTCCCTTCGGCTCAGGATCGCTACTTCGCCATGAATGTGAAACCGGTACTGGAGGGTAGCTGTCTGCGCTGTCACTCAGGCCCTGCTGCCCCTGCTGGGCTGGATTTATCCCATCGTGATGGAGCTCTGAAACCTCTCAGCCCACGCACGAAGCGACCTTTTGTGATCCCCGGTGATCCCGACGACAGCCTGCTCGTAGCCGCGATCACACGCAAAGGCACCCACCCCAAAATCATGCCACGTTTGGAAGTCAGCCTCACCGACGACGAGATCGGCGGCCTCAACGAATGGATCGAAGACGGTGCTTACTGGCCCAAAGGCAGCACAGGACAGCTGCATGCCGTTTACAATGCCGAAAATCCCTGATTCAGTGATGCTTTAGCCGAAAACGTAGCTCATCACTCCTTCATCCATCGCCATCTGAGGCTGCTCAGCTGATGGTGGCGAGACTTGGTTTACCTGATGAGGAATCAAGTCCCTGTTCACTGTAGCCTTTAACCACCCGGTAAATAATGCGATCAAAAAACAAGTCGAGACGCTGAAGGAACTGCTGCTCAGCGTAGAGTTCGACGGCGGTGACCTCTAGATGTTGATCACGGGCATGATCGATGATGGTGCGTTTCAAAAGCTGAAGTTTATACACCACTTCATGCAAGGGAAAACCATCCTGGAAACGCAAACGGCCTAGGCTCTCATACCGGCGGTTCAACAGACCATCATCCTGGTTGTTTATCCATTGTCCGAGATTGCCCAAGAGATCCCTAGCCCGCAGCATTAGCTCCTCATCTGTCAGTGATTTATAGTTGGGAGTCTCTGGCTCCTGATGAACACGAGAGATGGCTAATTCGGCGATTCTTTTCCAGTCTTTTTCTACCAGTTGGATGATGAGTAATTCAGTTGTCATAAGGTTTTTTTGAGGCTCAGTGAAGCGCGGTTGCTCATATCTGAAGCGCTGAAGAAACGTCTCCCTTTTGTGAGTGCAATCAGGAAGGCGATGATCGCCATCAAGCAATACAGTCCATGGCAAATCAGCGATTCGCTGATAAAGGCTCAGCATGTCGATGTTGATCACGCCAACCGTCTAACTAGCTATGCTTGGATAAAGGAATGTCCCCTACAACCGCAAATGCCGCACAAGGAACTCCATACGTATCTTCGAGCCCTCGCGTGATGCCGAGAAGCCGAAATGGATCAAAACGGAGCCGTTGCACCTCCCGACTCGAAGCGGCTGTGTCTTGGGTGACATTGCCCGAGAGGCGAAAAGCCTTGTGGAATCAAGGACGGGTGCAAACCGGCGGTCAGCCATTTCTGTTTTCAGAATGAGTCATGCGAACCGACGGCGTGATCGGCCTGCTCGTTCTGTTTATTCGATGGCTGAAATACCGTGGGCATTAGAGGCTTTTCCAGTGAAGGTGAATTTGCCACGAGGAGAGCTCTTTTTAGCAGGGGCCGTGATCGTGGCGCTTGGTAGAGCCAAATCAAATCCACCAGTGATTTCGATGGTATCGAGCAAAAACTCCTCGAAATCGACGTCATCTTTTGAGCCGAATATCTCCTTCTTCACAGAGGACGTGGCCTGGAGGAGGGCATCCCGTGGCGCTGATGCAAACTCGGCAAACTGCACTGAAACAGAAATGACATTTTTGATGGATTTCGTCGCTCCAACTTCGGGCTTGCCAGCATAGGATGCAGCATCCGCAGGATCTAATAGTTCTTCCATTAATTCCTCAGCAACCAAAGACTTAAAACTACGAGAACCGGTAATATCGATGATCAGTCGCGTAGCAGTCCAAGAAAGCTTCACACTGTAGCCACCAATCGTATGGTCCTCATCAACCACGACTTTCTTTGAGATAACAATGCTTCGCCTGGTGGCTTTGTTTGCTTCAGTGTAGGAGGGGTCTTGTCCCAGAATTCCTGTGAAGCTCAACCGTCCAACCTTCACCGCGAAAGGCGTCTCGGGTTGAATACTCGCAAGACTGACTCCAGAGATGTTAGCGGTAATGCTGATCGAACTTGAATCTGAAGTTAACTGCTCACGCGTCACTGGGTCATACTCTCCACAGCCACCAATTTTAGTGTCCACAGTCGTCTCGACGCTTTCCGTGATGGATTCGTTTAGTTTGAATGTTGGGGCAAAACCAGGCGCGGTTTGCAATGGATCGACCTGACCAAAAGCTGGGAGAATTCCAACGAGAAAAACCAGAAGGGCGAGTGGGTATGGTTTCTTCATGTTTAAAATGGAAAATTGTGTTCTATGAACGAGTCACTTTAGCTATGGAAGGGACGCAGATTTTTGGTGGCCCGAAACAACATAATTGGTTATCTAAGTTCAAAGCTTTGAGGAATATTCCAAAGTGAAGTGGTCAGTAGTTCAGCTTTGTCTATTTTCAGCGGAGTTTCATCCGTCTAACGTATTTTTATCGACATCTTAATTAGGTTAACCCAATTATTGTTTCAGAAAATGAACACCTCGGGAGCTGGATCAGCTTTGTAGGTGAACCATGCTTCCCAACGCTGGACCACGCAAAAGGTCAGAGACCGCAATAGAGGGATAGACACTTTGTCTACTCGCCACCCCAATGATCATCCTCTCCAAAATGAGCGACATCGGAGGTATGGTGGCGAGCCTCGGCAATTTGCTGGAGCGTGGTAAATCCGGCGCTGCATCGCAGGCCTGATTTCAGGAATCAAGGCTGACGCATCGTTCTTTGCAGGCCTCTTTCAGACCCATAAACATGAGCGCGGAATTTGATCTGGCCTAGGCCCTTCAGCCTGTCGCTTGTTTTGGATTCTTTTTGCGCTTCGCCGCGCGTTTCTTGCGTGGGTTCACGATGTAGTTGGCGGCTGCTTCAGCCACTGAATTGGTATCTGGAGCTGGCACATTGAACCAATCACGGAAGAGGTGCCCGTTGATGACACGAACACTCGGGTCACTGGGATGCCAGTGCGCATAAGGCGTGCGACAAGCGAGTAGATGACGATCCGAAGCTGCATCGCCCATGACCTCACGCACCTGCTGCATGGGCTTGAGAGCTTTGGCATCGCCACCGGTTTCGTTCCACTTGGCTTCGATGAACTGCACGCGGCCATTCAGCCAAACGGCGAAGTCCACTTCCACGCCCTGCGCATCCCGCCAGAAGTAGATTTCTGCTGGGCTGGCTTGCGCTTCACGCGCCCGCTTGATCTGCCCCAGGACATAGGTTTCCCAGATCGCCCCGATGAAAGTGGACTCCAGCATCTGCTGAGGAGTCGAGAGGCCGAGCAGGAAGCACAGCAGTCCCGTGTCGCGAAAATACAGCTTCGGCATTCTGACAAGGCGCTTCCCGTGATTGCGGAAGTAGGGGGAGAGGATGTGGACGATGTTCGAGGTTTCCAGCACGCTGAGCCACTGCTTCGCCGTGCTCGCAGCGATGCCGATGTCGGAGGAAATCTTGTGCAGATTCACCTGCTGCGCGGAAAGCGTGGCACACATGCGCACGAAGCGTTCGAAGTCGCGCAAGTTCGTGACATTCACGAGTTGGCGAACATCGCGTTCGAGGTAGGTGGCCATGTAGCTCGCGTAAAAGTCACGCGCAGGCATGTCGGGCACGCGCCAGAGTTCTGGGTAGCCACCGCGCCACATCATGTCTTCCACCTTCAGTGGCTGCATGGGGTTCGTGTCCATGAGTTCCGCCGGCGCGAGGGTGTCCACTTCGATGATCGCACAGCGGCCTGCGAGGCTTTCGGACACGCTTTGCATGAGCGCGAACTTCTGGGAGCCGGTCATCAAAAAGCGCCCCATGCGATGGCGATCCGCATCCACGGCTGCCTTGATCGAGCGAAAGAGAGCAGGAGCATACTGCACTTCATCGAGGATCACCACAGGGTGAGTCGCGAGGGAGTCGAGAAAGGCCGTGCCATTGTGTTCCGCTTCATGCGCCACAGACGGAAGATCCAGCGTGTGAAATGGCGCATCTGGGAAGAGATCGCGTAGCAGCGTGGTCTTTCCAGTCTGCCGTGCGCCCGTGAGCAAGATCACCGGATAGTGCTTTGCGACATCACGGATGCGGTCGGCAAGATGGCGCTGGATGTGGGTGATCATGGCAGGCTAAAGTTCCCCATGATTCTGACATCGAATTTCATGGATTCAATCGCATATTTTACAATCACATTTATAAAATCATTAAAAACAATGTATTGCAAGGTTTATTTGACTTCCATATGAGCCTTGAAAACTCAAAAAAGACGCTCCTAATGCTCAAAAAACACTGCGAGCTGTGCGGTTGCCAAGACGACTCCGGAGCCTCTTCATTTGAGAATGTGCACCGCCATGGAGGGACAGGCACTTTGTCTCCCATCGCCCATAGTTTGATAGTCTTGCCGTTTGTCAGGCATCGCTTCCTGCCCTCTTTGTCGCTGCCATGGCTCGACTGCCGCTCTACATCCAAATCGCCAACGCAGTCGCGAAGTTGATCAGTGATGGTGTGCTGCGTCCTGGCGAACGCACGCCCTCTTTGCGCGCTGTCTGTGATCAGCATCACGTCAGCATGAGCACGGCTGTCCAGGCTTTCGTGGAACTCGAATCACGAGGTCTGGTGGAGCCGCAGCCCAAGTCTGGATTTTTTGTCAAACATCCGTCCCCCAAGACAGACCTAGACCTGCGCCCCCACCCGCCGCGTGTTCCCATGTCGGGCAGTCTCGGCAATCTGCACGCCAGCCTGTTTGATGCCGTGGCATCGGCGAACTTGATCGCTCTTGGGGGTGCGGTGCCGAGCGCGGACATCCTGCCGACAGTGAAGCTAAACCGCATGCTCGCTGAAAAAGCGCGCCACGCGGGATCACGTGGTGTCATGTATGATCTGCCACCGGGTTCTGAAACGCTGAGGCGGCAGATCAGCAAGCGCATGCTCAAGGGCGGCGCAGTCGTCTCACCAGCAGAGATCATCACCACCTGCGGAGCCACCGAGGCGCTGATGCTCTGCCTGCGTGCTGTCACTCAACCCGGCGATGTGGTGGTCGTGGAGACCCCCACCTACTTTGGCCTGCTGCATGTCCTTGAGGCGCTCGCCCTGCGTGTGCTGGAGATCCCCACCGATCCTCAGCACGGCATGAGGCTGGATGTGTTGAAGAGTGCATTGAAGCATCAGCGCGTGGCCGCCTGCATCGTGCTTCCAGCCTTCAGCAATCCTCTCGGAGCCACGATGCCTGAGGATGCCAAACAGCAGCTCGTGAGCCTTTGCAAAAAGCACGAGATCCCGCTGATCGAGGACGACGTCTTTGGCGAACTGCCTTTCGGGGCCAAGCGATCCCGAACCTGCAAATCCTATGATGACTCGGGCATCGTCTTGTTTTGCAGTTCCTTTTCAAAGACTCTGGCCCCTGGATATCGAGTTGGCTGGGTCACTCCAGGACGCTTTTTCCACCAGGTTCGAACGGCCAAGCTGACTCATACGCTGGCGACGGCGACTCTACCGGAACTCGCCATTGCAGGCTTCCTGGCCGAGGGTGGCTACGACCACTGGCTGAGGGGGGCGCGCTCGATCTACAAGAACAATGTGATGCAAGCACGGCGCGCCATCCTCGCGGCGTTTCCTGAGGGCACAACCGTCACTTCACCGCAGGGCGGTTTCCTGCTCTGGGTCACCATGCCGCTCAAGGTGGATGCTTTGCAACTTTATGAACGGGCGCTGGCACGCGGCATCAGCATCGCTCCCGGTCACATGTTTTCTCTCGATCAACGCTTCACCAACTGCATCCGCATCTCGTGCGGCGAACACTGGTCAGCTCGCATCGCTGGGGCCATCAAGACTCTCGGCGATCTAGCCAAACGGCTGGCTGAGTAAAGCCTTTTTGAGTTAGATCTGTACTGGTCACGTATTTGACCATCTGTATCTGGCTGCACCACGTGCTGAAGCGAACATGGCGGATATGAATCTGATTCAATGCTTCCTCCTCCTGGCCAAAATGACACCCGAAGGCCAATTAGTCATGAGAACCGTCGGTGTGATCGGCCTGCTCGTTCTGATCCCCGCAGGCGTTCTCCTCTGGAAAAAACAGGATGAATGGTTTGGCCGCTGTAGCGACACACCGAGCGAAACAAGCGGTGGACTCATGTACGGCCGCATGCATGTCTGGGTGCTCTACATCGGCGCTCTGCATCTCGCGCTGTGGTTCGCCCTTTGACTCGGCCAGTGGGAAGCACGGCCTTCTAATTATGCCAGACCTCGATAGAGGGACAAACACTTCGTCTCTGCACCCCGCTTTCCTGAAATCATCGACTCTTTGGTCGAAGATGAGGCGCTCTTCTTTGGAACCCTGCTGTGCGGCGCAAGACTCTCGAAAGCCTATCGCCGCTCATTCAATGACTGTGCGAAGCCTCGATTGAGGAAGAGACAGTTCATTTCTTCATCGTTAAGCATATGCTGCTGCAATGATCCGTTTCTGAAGCTTCGCCTCGATTTCACTTGCAGTCTCCATTTTAAGAGACTCGCTCCTACGCTTCTGTATAAAGAGCGACAGTTGGCGCAAGACCGATTTCTGAAAGGTGTGACCGTCTCTAAATAACATGCCTTTTCGTAGGTCGAACGGAGAGCCACTTGGGTCCGAGCTCGTGCAGAGCAGGACAATGGGATTGTCGATTTCGAGCGGCACCACTGCCACAGTAGGATGCTCGCCAGTCGACCCGCCGATCTCAATATCGGCGAGGTTGATGGTGATATGGGATTTCATATTTCAATCTAGTGCCAAAAGTAGTTAATTAAAGTTAAATATTGTTAAGTTTTAGCAATTATCAAGCAAAGTCATTCATATTTTTTAAATGAATTAGTCATTTTCGATCAAGTTCGGAGGTAATCGTTAAATTTTAACAGGGCAGAGCCCTGATATGATTAAATGTTTTTGAAAAGATCTTGAAAAGACACCTGGGCTAGATATTATTCCGTTCTTTCCGTCATGCGCTTTTATCGAGGAGAATATTTGGGTAACGCAGGGTCTAATTCAGGCCATCGGAAGGCCGTAGGGTTCACTGCCCACAATCTTGGAAGGCCTGTGACAATTGAGTCTATTATTGAGCATATTCTTGATGATACACGAGAAACACCATTCATTTCGGTGAGTGCTAGTGCTCGAATCGCCGCCCGATTTGCTGTCGATTATGGAGCGGTATATGAAATTGAGCTCCCTTCAGCGGTCGAACTTGTGAACCCTTGTTCCTTTATCATTGACTGGTTGATTGCGAACGGTGTGTGGAAGGGAGAAATGTTCTCGAGAGCACAAGAAGCGTTGCTGATGGCCACAAACGATGAGGAGTGGCTGGTAATTGGCCATATTCCTCACCTTGCGATCACCCAAGTACAAGACATCGACTATCGCTCTCTAAGATGAAAGTGCCCAAAAGATGAATCCCGGCATGACACAACAGAGCCTGAACGCTCTACAAATGATTCAAATGCTCTCATCTAGCGAGCGCAGGTGGGTAGTAGAAGCAGCGTTGATGGGTGTGGATGCCAGCACTCGTGATGCTATTACTCGTAGCATTCAAATCCGGGAGTCTGGCGGAAGCGCGCGATCCTGCCCCCCACCGACCTACGAGACAGCAAGAAATGTCCTTCTTGACGAGCCTGCGCTCGCAACCTCTGACAAGGTGATCTTAGCTGCTTATGCTATCTGCGATCTGTATGAATTGAAAGAATTTACAGGACGCCAAGTGACGGAGTTTCTAAAAGAAACCAGCAACGAGATTGGCAACGTGACTGCGGCAATGACAGCGCTAGTCCAAAAAGGCTGGGCAGATATCGCATCCAAAGAGGGGGAGAGTCAGCAATCACAAAAACGTTACACCTTAACATCTACTGGCATAGCGAAGACACGCTCTTTACTCCAAGCTACCCGTGAGAAAAGAGAGCGCTCAGAGGCAAGGGCTATGGACTGAGTTACTCCCCTAATAGCAGCCCGCTTCGGCACCATCCGCATTTGTGCGTCGAATAATGGACTCAAACAAAGCTGTGAGTTACTGCTTTTGCCGCAGCAAAGAAAACCGCAATGGAGGGAAAGACACTTTATGCCAATACTAGCTGGCGCCGCTACACTATTGCTTCCATTTCCGCGCGCCATCGCGGCGGCATCTCTCCGTCATCTTCCAGGCTCACCAGCAGACGCTCAGCGATGTAAGAACGCTCCGGGCGCGGCATGGAGAGGACATTTGGTAGGATACTGGAGATGTCACGGACAGACTCACTGGATGTCTAAGCGATATAAGGAAAAGACACAAATGGCACGCCATGGCGGAAATGACCTTCGAAGCCTTTCCATACCAACTTCCACAGCGGAAACGACCATCAATGTCTTTAAATGCCAGCTTCCACGGTGGAAATGACCATAAATCTCTATAGATGCCAACTTCCACAGCGGAAACGACCCTAAATGTCTATAGATGCCAGCTTCCAGGGCGGAAACGATCATAAATCTCTATAGATGCCAACTTCCACGGCGGAAATGACCATAAATCTCTATAGATGCCAACTTCCACGGTGGAAACGACCATAAATCTCTATAGATGCCAGCTTCCCTGGCGGAAACGATCATCAATCTCTATAGATGCCAACTTCCCACGGCGGAAACGACCATAAATCTCTATAGATGCCAACTTCCATGGTGGAAACGACCATCAATGTCTATAGATGCCAGCTTCCGTGGCGGAAACGACCATCAATGTCTATAGATGCCAGCTTCCATGGCGGAAACGACCATAAATCTCTGTAGATGCCAACTTCCATGGAGGAAACGACCATCAATGTCTATAGATGCCAGCTTCCACCGCGGAAACGACCATAAATCTCTATAGATGCCAACTTCCACGGTGGAAGTGACCATAAATGTCTATAGATGCCAACTTCCAGGGCGGAAATGACCTTCGAAGTCTTTAGATGCTATACCTCGCGGCCTCAGTTTTTTGATTTACCCAAACCTTATTGGCAGAAGAATCAAAGACAGTCTCCTGCCACCATTGATGCGCTTTGTTTCCCTGCGGGCAACCTTTGGCTGTCTGTCTTGCTGCGCAAACCGCAATAGAGGAAGAGATACTTTGTCTCACTTTTCACCATTCGGGACAGACATTTTTCTGGCATTTCTGTTTTCTTTTTGGATGCCACATTCACCGCCCTTGGCGCTGCATATAGCACCAAGGGCACTCTGGCTGTTCATGAGTTACTGTCTCGGCGGATGCTCGGCAACTCCACCTAGAAGGAAGGCCGTTGCCTGGGCAAGATAGTCATCTACAATCTGCCTTATGTAATGACCTCCGGTTTTCTTATCCCGCTTCAACCTATCAAGAAACGCAAGGGTAATCTCGTCCATGCGCAGACCTGTGGCCAACTCTCTGACGGAGACATCAACCTCCGCAGTGAGAGAGCAGAGCACGAATATGCTCAGCTGCCTGTCTCGCGGAAGGTCTCTGTGGAGGAAAGTCAGCGCCGCCGTGATCGCGGCCCTGACTGATTCAGTCAGTGCGCGAATCCGCAGATCGCTGCCGAGTCCCCTTTTGAAAAAGGCGTTGGACTCCAGTTCCTCCAGGGTACTGTTCGCCTCCAGGTGGATCTGACGAGAGAGCATCGCCTTGTCAGCCCTCGGCACCTGAATCTTCAAGTTATCGCTTTGAGGGTGAACCACATCAAAACGAAGGTTCCCCGCAGTGTCCTCGTGAGAGTAACGGCGGCCAGTGTGGGTTCCCTCGGCGAGAGCCGAGGGAACATGAATGCTGTTGATTGAGGCCCCAGGCGCATTAGGCTGTGGCAGATGGTCTTGGCTTTCTTGTTTCATATTAGCTTATGTGATCAGGTTTTCAGACTGTCGATTGGGAGGCAGCGGACTCGACTCCGCTGCCTCCCCCTTTTTCCCAGCCGTTGAGAGCCGGTGGTTTTGGGTTGATTGGTGTGGTTATTTGGATCGTTGCATTTCGATCTGCTGCAGCTTGGCCAGCAGTTTATTGACCTCCTTCTTCAATGGTGCTATGTTACCGTCATCAGGCATCAGCCTAAGTGAAAAAACAATAGAGCCGTCGCGGCCGGTTCTTAGCAACGTCTTGCTCTTGGTAGGATTGCCCTTACTTCGGCTGATTTCTTGGAGGGCTCGCACTGAGCGTCCCCGCCCCTCGCCTCCCAGCAACTGGTCAAGGCTCAGCTTTTGCTGAAGGGCTGTGTAGACGGCCTGGATAGTAGTCTTGTCATCCGCCAGAGCCCTTTGAAACTCGGCCGGAGCCTTCGACACGACGATCCAGCGCTCACAAGTGCGAACCGAGACGTTGAACGCCTCTGCCAGCTTTTGCTTTTCAACGCCCGATTCACGAAGTTTTCTGGCGGTTTTGACTTTGTCCCATTCCGAGAGGCTCTCTCGGACTGTGTTCTCAGCAATGGCCACCCGCATCGCCTGCTCGTCCGACATCTCTGACCAGACCACCGCTCTGACCGTCTTCATCCCCAAGGCCAGCATCGCCGCTGTGCGGCGGTAACCACTGATTAGCTGGTAGCTCCCCTCTTCGACAGCGCGCACGATGACCGGCTGCAACTGACCGTCCGTCCTGATGCTTGTAATCATGGACTCGATCTCCTTTCCGTCCCTCTCGGAGCGGTATTGAAATACCCCGTCACGGATAACCCTTAAGAGTTCAATCTCGCAGGACTCAGCTTTGGAATGAACAGGCTTGGACATTGTGATGTTCGAATTTGTTTTATGATGTCGCGTAATCCAAGCTTATCAGTTGTCGCAAGTCAATAAAATTTTGATGACGCACTTAATTAGTTTTCACACCGGCGTCCTGAAATCCAAAAATCGCTAATGCAAAGCCTTTGGACCGCCAGAGACGCCGCCACTTTTAAAAGTGATCTAGGACTTTTTCACGTCACCAAAGTTTTCACAACGCTCTCTTTTGATAAGAGTTGGAGGACCTCATGTTACTGCATGCAGCTAAATAGGCCCACCAGCATCGGCATAGACTCCGGCGATTTCGAGGCCCTGAAAGACTACAAGTCCCTGTTTACTACACTACCCCGCCACATTCTCCAGCACTCCACCATTTTTAGATAAATAAACAATTCTGTTAATCACTTTTGAGAATGCTTTATCACTTTCGATTTTATCTGCTCATTTAATGTACTTTCGCCCATTATTTGATAAATATTTGATAATATATTCTGCCACCTAGAATATAAATTCTAGCATCGGTGAAAGACGTCGAAGTTTCTCCCACAATCCAAGATAGTCTTCGATGTTCAGGACGCCTGAAAGACGCCGACAACGTTACCAAACCAGTTAATCCGCCTGGAAACCGCATCCGCGACAACGTTGTCGCAGTTGGCAAAGCATATTATTGGCTTCTATAAAAGATACTGTCAATAAAATGACTGGAATGCGCAATAAAGGAACCGACACTTTATCTCACCCCTTCTACTAAGACCGCACGGCAATCGCTGTCTGTATTGCTGCGCAAACCGCAATAGAAGAACAAACTCTTGGTCTGCTAAAGTAGCGGCTCTTGAGGGTCATTCTTGAAAGTGTATACGACTCGTCCATCTTCTCCTCTGCGTGTATGGTAGTCGGGGCGTTGGGCAAAAAGCTTGGCAAATAAGGGAGTTAAAAGCCATTCACTCAACAATGTGGCAACTAAGGCAAAAATAAAGGCTCCAAACGCTAGCGGATTGGGTGGCGTATCCCAGATGATGTTTCTTAGCGGTTCGTAGCGATATGCCGCAACACCAGCGGCTATGACCCCTGCAACAATCAAGATTACCGAGAAGAAAGCTGCCCAGGTAACTGCTTCAAACGCGGCATTTGCTGCGGATGGCCGATTTGCCTTTGATCGTGCCCACATACGCAGCGGCATAAAAACGAAGATTAGCACGATACTGAATAAACCGGAGATCAAGGCCAACACAAACAGGCCACATACAAGATAAGTTATTGTAGCTAAGGACCTCTGCATGACACCCGCCGCAATCGCCAACAATGCAAACCGCACGATGCGTGAAACTATCCGAAAATCCAAGTGTGCGAGACGCCATCTCCGAACTTTTCGGGACATCATTGCAAATTCAAGGCCCCATTGAAAGGTCAAGTAGGCTAGGGATAGAGTTAGTACTAATGGAACCGTAGCATTACTCAGGTCCAGAGAGAGTCCCGCAAGGCTAATGCTGGGACTTCCGACAGAGATTTGTGCTGAAGCCCATGCAATGCATAATGCGCATATGACAATAAGATTTCGTCTGGCTGCGCGAAATGTATCTGTCAACACGCGCCCTTCAGCGGGATCAGTCGGCTCTTCTTCTGGGACCTCCGGAAGAGATTCAGGGGGCACGTAAGAGAAAAGGTACTGTAGAAACTTCACAGACCTGTGCTCTCTCATAAAGTAAGAAGCGTGTCAAACCCCCTGAGGCATCCTATGTCTGGATTTTCCAAAACCTCGATAGAAGGCCAGACGCTTTTCGCCTGATCCACTCACAAACAATGCAGCTTCTTCTTTTTCATCAATAATCACGAAATCCGGACCAGCCAGATTCCATCAAACTTAGGTTGGAATGTTTAGCTGCTCCTTCCAAATCGGGAAACAACGACACATAATTAATGTTCATCTGGTTCAATGAGTTGAGTATCTGCTGACGTTCCGAGTTGGGTATAAGGAGCTTTGTCATTACCAGTTTTTCTTCGCCCCGATTTTCGCGTATCCAGTTTTCAACGGACACATCATTTGGCGTGTAAACATGCCAGCCACCCTGCGCACGAATTCGCTTGTTCTCTGCTGCCTTGGACCGATGAAGATTCATTTGTAGCTCTTTCAAATGGGCAAACTCCCGAGTTAGCATTCGTTCACGCGCAGTTTTGGGGATCTGAGAGCTTTCCATAAGCGGGTCAATCTCACGTGCATTAAAACGCCGAGCCAGGTAATTTTGAAATTCTCTCGAATAGGGCGGATTTTCGAGCTGCTTCCGAAACGGTGCCATGCCGTTAGTTTCAGTAATATGAAAATTCAAAAACTGAACTGTGGACCAATTCAGACAAAAGACGCTACGAAAATCGGTCGCTTCATCCGCAGACTCGAATGCAAAAAACAATGCTACAAAGGGATATACAGACCAGTCGATCAAAGGTGTCTTGAGGCCATGATGCTGTCCAAGTGACCAAAGATGAAGTTTATTCTCTTTATGCTTCGGGTTGGAGTCGTCCAAGTCAAAATCAAGTTGCGCCACACGCGCAACAGCCGCTCTAAAGGTTTCCAAATGGCTGTTCAATGGCTGACCAGTTCGAGCCAAACTAGATAATACTTCCCACTTGGACTGAGCTTGCCCTCTCCACAACAATTCAAGGCCTCCATGAAGTGGTTTGCCTGTCTTTACGGTGTACTGGAAAAACTCCTCAAAGCTGTTGAGTTCAATGGTCCGAATACCATCCACCAGCTTCGCCTGAAGGATTTTCTGATCTAAAGGGACTATTGTGTTGCTTTCCATAGGGCAGGTTTTATCCCACCGCCTCAGCGCACCGTCCGCAGAGCGTTGGGTGGGCTTCGATGGTGCCAACATCCGGCAGAAGCTTCCAGCAGCGTTCGCATTTGGGGTTGGTGCAGACTTCGACACTTGCTGCGAGTTCTGAGCCTCGGGTGATGTGGAGGTCGCTGAGGATGAAGAATTCTTGGAGGGTGGGCAGATCCTGGAAGACGGGGTTGGTGAAGCCGGCCTCGGGGAGGGTGAGTTTGACGGTGGCTTCGAGGTTGGAGCCGATCTTTTTGGCCTGGCGGGCTGCTTCGATGGCCTGCTGGATGACGGCACGGGCTTTCAGCAGCTCTTCGACGGCGGCGGTGGCCTCGGAGTTGGCAAAGAGTGAATTCGCCTGCGGGAAGGCTTCCAAATGGACACTGTCAGAGTGGCCAAGGAACTCCCAGGTTTCGTCAGCGGTGTAGGCGAGGATGGGGGCGAGGAGCTTGGTGAGTGTCTCGGTGATCTCGCGGATGGTGGCCTGGGTGGCGCGACGGCGGGGGCTGTCGGCGGCATCGCAGTACATCCGGTCCTTTGTGATGTCGATGTAGAGGGCGGAGAGGTCACCTGAGACGAACTGGGTGATGGTGGTGACGACTTTGCGGAAGTCATAGGCGGCGTATCCGGCAAGGCAGTCGGTGAGGACGCTGTGGAGGCGCTCGAGGATCCAGCGATCGATGAGAGTATAGGCAGGCGCTTCTGACGGGCTAAAGCCCGAACTACGAACTTCATCGTGAAGATTGCCCAGCAACACGCGGAAGGTGTTGCGAATGCGGCGGTAGCTCTCTCCGGTTTGCTGGAAGAGTTCTTCGCTGAAGGGGACGTCGTTTTGATAATCGACGCTGGCGGCCCAGAGGCGGACCATGTCGCCACCGTACTTGTTGTAGTAGTGGTCGGCGGTCATGGGCTTGGCGGCTTTGTCGGTGCCCTGATCGCTTTTGCTGATCTTTTTGCCGCTGGTATCGACGACGAAACCGTTGGTGATGACGGTCTTGTAGGGGGCGATGCCGCGGACGGCGACGCTGACCATGAGGCTGCTCTGGAACCAGCCGCGATGCTGGTCGGTGCCCTCGATATAGACATCGGCGGGGCAATACAGCTCGGGGTGGCGATCCAAGACGGCGACGGAGGAGGAACCGGAGTCGATCCAGACGTCGAGCGTGTCTTTGCAGCGCTTGCTGCCCTCAGGCAGGCCGACGAGGTCGCTCCAGAAGGCGTCGTCTTTTTCAAACCAGAGGTTGGTGCCGTGCGTCTCGACAGCGTCGGCGACCTTCAGGGAGATGCTGTGATCCATGATGGCCTGGCCTTCGGCATCGTAGAAAATAGGCAGCGGGACGCCCCAGGTGCGCTGGCGGGAGATGCACCAGTCGGGACGGCTTTCGACGGTGCCGTAGATGCGGTTGCGGCCCCAAGCGGGCAGCCAGTTCACGGTGTCGATGGCCTTCAGAGCTTCGTCGCGGAAGGCAGCGATGCGGATGAAGAACTGCGGCACAGCGCGGAAGATGATGGGGGTCTTGGAGCGCCAGCAATGCGGATACTGATGGACGTATTTTTCGTTGCCCAGGAGCGCGCCTTTGCCCTCGAGGATGGCGATGATGCCTTCGTTGCTCTTGAAGACGTGCTGGCCGACGAACTCGGGCAAACCGCACTCGGCGGTGAAGCAGCCCGCGTCATCGACAGGAGACAGGATGTCGAGGCCGTTTTCTTTGCCAGCGATGTAGTCGTCCGCGCCGTGGCCTGGGGCCATGTGGACAGCGCCGGTGCCGGCATCGTCAGTGACAAAGAGAGCGTTGATGATCTTCGAGGTGCGCGGCAGGAAGGGATGCTGGGCTTCGCTTCCTAGGAGATCTTTGCCTTTGAGCTTCGTGGTCGGCTGAGCGGCATCTAGCTTGAAGCCGGTGCTGGCGCTGAAGGCCTCGATGCGGGAGTTCGCGAGGATGAGCTTTTCACTGCGGCCATCTTCATGGGTGAAGGTGGCGGCGGTGTAGTCAAAGTCAGGATGCAGAGCGATGCCCAGGTTGGCAGGCAGGGTCCATGGTGTGGTGGTCCAGATGACGAGGTTATTGCCATCAGGCAGAGCAAACTTCACATAGATCGCAGGGGAGGTCTTTTCTTTGTACTCCACCTCGGCTTCCGCGAGGGCGGTCTGGGCCCCGTAGCTCCAGAGCACGGGGCGCTTGGCACGATAGACGAGGCCTTTTTCCAGGAACTTGGCAAAGGTGCGCATGATGTCGGCCTCATAGGTCGGCGCGAGCGTGAGATAGGGGTTCTCCCAGTCACCGAAAACGCCGAGGCGCTTGAAGGACTGGCGCTGGATGTCGATGAACTTGCGGGCATAAGCCTCCGAACGCGTGCGGACTTCAGCAGGGGCGAGGTCCTTGGCTTCCTTGACGACTTTGAACTCGATGGGCAGGCCGTGGCAATCCCAGCCGGGGATGTAAGGGGCGTGGAAGCCGGCCATGGTCTTGGACTTCACGATGAGATCCTTCAGCACTTTGTTCAGCGCGGTGCCCATGTGGACGTCGCCATTGGCGAAAGGCGGGCCGTCATGCAGGACGAACTTCGGGCGTCCGGCAGCCTGCTTCATGATGCGCTGATAAAGGCCACCCGCTTCCCATTTGGCCAGGCGCTGGGGCTCGCGAGTGACGAGATCCGCCTTCATGGGGAAGTCGGTCTTCGGCAGGCGGACGGTGTCTTTGTAGTTCTTCTTGGCTGGGGTCTCGGCGCTCATGATGGAAAATGGAGCATGGAGACTAGCGCGGCAGGGCGTGGTAGCAAGGAGAGCGTGCGGTCTGATTTGGGAATGACCATGGCTTACGCACCAAAAATAGGGCATCAGATGTTACAGGATTAACAAAAAGACAGGATTAACAGGTCTGAAAAATCCTGTTCATCCTGACAATCTTGTTAATCCTGTAACAAAGACCAGCTTCTAGGATTAAAGCCTCATTTCATGCACAAGCCCTGGGGAATGACTGAACGATCTGTTCGATTGCTGCCGTTTCTACGCCATGGACACTTCACCTACCTTTTCTCGCCGCCGTTTTATCGGCAGCGCGGGCGTTGGTTTGTCCAGCATCGCCGCCTCCCACCTGTTGCAAACGGACGGTTTAGGGGCCGATGTCCGCAGCCATTTCCCAGCAAAGGCCAAGCGCGTGATCTGGCTGTTCATGCATGGCGGGCCAAGTCATCTCGATCTCTTTGATCCAAAACCCGACCTTATCCGCTATGCGGGCCAGCCTTTGCCTGACAGTTACGGAGCGGTGGAGACACGTCGGAAAGTGGCGCAAAATCCGCTGCTCGCGCCCGTCAAACCTTTCCGGAAACAGGGTCAGAGCGGCATTGAGATCAGCGATTTCCTACCTCACATGGCCGAACTGGCCGATGAAATGTGTGTGATCCGCAGTTGCCATGGCGACAGCGTCAACCATCCGCAATCGGTGTATCAGATGAACACAGGCTCCATCCAAATGGGCAAGCCAAGCCTGGGCAGCTGGGTATCGTATGGACTCGGCACAGAGAATGCCGACATGCCTGCCTTTGTCGTGATGCCTGATCCCAGTGGTGGTCTGAAGGGCGGTCCGGCGGCCTGGGGTAGCGGCTATTTACCGGCGACTTATCAAGGCACCACCATGCGTGCAGGCCAACATCCCATCCTGGATCTGCAAAGTCCGCAGAGCAGTGCCCGTCAACGCGCCACGCTGAATCTCATCCAACAAATGAATGCAGGCCACCTCGCCCGCCATGGGGGCGATCCTGTTCTGGACGCCCGCATTCGTGCCTACGAGCTGGCTTTCCGCATGCAGAGTGCGGCACCAGAAGCGGTGAACATCAGTGGTGAATCAGAGGCCACCAAACATCTCTATGGGATCGATCAGCCGAAGACAAAGGAGTTTGGCACACGCTGCCTGCTAGCCAGGCGCATGATCGAGCGCGGTGTGCGTTTTGTGCAGGTTTACTCCGGCGATACCAATGGTTGGGATGCGCACGAAAACGTCCTCAAAAACCACAGCGACTACTGTGCCCGCACCGACATCCCCGTAGCAGGACTGCTTCGTGATTTGAAGCAGCGCGGCCTGCTGGAGGAAACCCTCGTGATCTGGGGTGGCGAATTTGGCCGGATGCCCATGAGTGAAAAGGGTGTCGGGCGTGATCACAATCCCTGGGGCTTCACCACAGTGCTCTTTGGTGCGGGTGTGAAGCATGGCCATGTCCATGGAGCCACCGATGCCTTTGGACTGCGTGCGACGCAGGATAAAGTTCATGTGCATGATCTCCATGCCACAATCCTACATCTACTTGGGCTGGACCATGAGCGGCTCACGTTCCGGCTGAATGGGCTGGATCAAAAACTCACCGGCGTGGACGAATGCCGCGTGGTAAAAGGCATCCTGGCATGAGCAAGACCGAGCCCCCAAGAGTGCAAGGCTTGTGTAGCCTCTTGACCTGTCTCGTCGTGCTGATCTGCGCAGTGGAAGCTCATGCCGTCGCCATTCACGCCTCGTCGGATCCCGTCAAAAACGAGCCACCCATCACGGCGAAAGACCGCGAGCACTGGGCCTTTCAGCCGCTGGCAAAAGCTGATGTCGAGACAGGTCTCGAAGAACTTTTACCACCGGAGTCAGCTCCTGCGGATGCGGCCACGATCATCCGCCGAGTGACCTTTGACCTCACGGGTCTGCCGCCTGATCCGAACACGCTGACGGAGCTCACAGAGACCAGCTATGCAGCGCTGGTAGATCGACTCCTGAGTTCCCCACGCTATGGCGAACACTGGGCGCAGTGGTGGCTCGATCTAGCCCGTTTTGCCGAAACAGATGGCTATGAGTACGACACCGAACGCAGCCGCGCCTGGCAGTATCGCGACTGGGTCATCCAAGCGCTGAATGACGATATGCCCTTTGATCAATTCGTACAATTTCAGATCGCCGGCGATCAGCTTTCAAAGGCTCATGAGGCGGCCACAGGGTTTTTGTTTGCCGTGCCGGACATGCCCGATCTGAATAACCAATCCGAGCGTCGGCACGTTCTGTTGAATGACATCACCACCACCGTCGGCAGTGTCGGACTGGGGCTCACGATCGGCTGCGCGCAGTGTCATGATCATCCGTATGATCCCATCAGTCAGGCCGACTTTTATCGCCTGCGCGCCTTTTTTGATAACACTGTCCTGCCCAAAGAACGCAAGCCTCTGGGCCCCAGCGTGCGTGTTTTCACCGAAGGCGTACCCGCCAGCACGGTCTTCATTCGCGGTGACTTCAAGCGCCCTGGCCCTGAGATCCAAGCGGCCATACCGCGTCTCTTTGGCAGCACGGCTCAACCTAATCGGGCTGCTTTTGCCCGGTGGCTCGCCAATGAAGATAACGCACTCTTTCTGCGTGCCATGGTGAACCGGATCTGGCAGCAGCATCTGGGAAAACCTCTCTCCGCAGTGCCTGGGGATCTAGGACATCAGGGAGAAGCTCCCACAAATCCTGCATTGCTCGACTGGCTCGCCACTCAACTTCCGAAGACGGGATGGAGCCTCAAAAAGCTTCATCAACTCATCGTCCTATCACCGACCTATCGGCAGGCCAAGCTTCCGCAACGCCGGCTCACAGGCGAGATGCTACGTGATGCCATGCTGGCGGTTTCAGGTCAGCTGAATCTCAAAACCGGTGGCCCAAGCGTTCGATTACCCATGCCAAAGGAGATCCGTGATACCCTTCTCAAAGATCAGTACAAAGTCACCCCAGATATCAGCGAGCACACCCGCCGCAGCATCTACATCTTTGCCCGCCGTAACGTCCGTCACCCACTCTTTGATCTCTTTGATCGGCCGGATGCGCAGATCAGTTGCGCACGCCGAAATGAATCCACCACGGCCCCACAAGCGCTCGCATTGCTCAACTCCGAATTTGCCCATGACACGGCAGCGAAGCTAGCCAAGAGCCTCACTCAAACGCATGGCTCAGACATTCCTGCGCTGATGACCGCCGCCACACGTCTCTGCCTTTCCCGAATACCCACGGAAATCGAGATCACCGCAGGTTCTACTTTCATGGAGCAGCAGACCAAGCTAACCGGCAGTTTGAATGCTGCCCTAGCCGATTACTGTCTGGCTTTGCTCAACTCCAATGAGTTCCTCTTTGTGGACTGAAGCGTCTAAAGTACAAGTCACGCACTCAGGATGCGTGTAGACATTGATCGTCTGACCGCGCATAGCAACCGACCAATGCTAAGGACCACTCATAGTAGCTAAAGTAGAGGCTGGGCTTTCCCTCATCAACTGCGCCAAAATCGCTTTGACGCTTTGGCAGGAACGGTTAGTTTTTCCTATGTCCATCAGCGCTCTTAAAAAAGAAGTCAATCAGCTCAATGTTGCTGAGCGAATTGAGCTGGCTGACTACATCGCCAAGAAAGATGAGTCCTCCGATGAGGCACGCCGAGCGCGCATTGAACGCCGAATGAGGTCCATGGATCGTGGACGCAAGTTTTCCGCAGCTCAGCTTATGGCTGTTCATCAGGCTTTAAAAGCCGTCGGTGTATGAGCTTCCGTTTCGTCGTTGAAGATGAAGTGCTAGACGCCTTCATGCGTCTGCCATGCAGACAACGAGAGCGGCTCTTTAGGATTTTTCAGCTTATGGCCGACGAGGCACCCGCTGTGGCAGAAACCAGCCATCATGACAGTGTCGGACGACCCATCTTACTGCGCCGCTTCAATGGCTGGACGATCTGGTTCTGGTATGACGGTCCGGTCAAGGAAGTGCGCATCGTCGAGTTTGAGCGAATCCGCCGCTAACTTCAATGCAGTTAAGCATTAGGGCAGGGACACTGCGATGGGCCACAAGACTCCGACACTGGCAATCCAGCATTTCGCAGCACGGTTCAAGATAGACTCAGGCTCACGCGCTCAGGATGCGTGTAGACATTCATCGTCTGACCACGCAAAAAACCCACCAAAGTCTGACCGCTACTTTCAGCGAACTGAACCGCGAGGCTGCTAGGGGCTGAAATGGCCGCAACGATGGGAACACCTGCGGCCAGCGCTTTTTGCATGAGCTCAAAGGAGACACGGCCACTGACCAGCAGGATGTGTCGGCTGTAAGGAAGCAAGCCTGCTCTCAATCCGTGACCAAGAACTTTGTCCAACGCATTGTGACGGCCCACATCCTCTCGCAGGACGAGCATTTCTCCCTGTTCATCAAAGATGGCGCTGGCGTGCAGACCGCCGGTTTGGGAGAAGGTTTCCTGAGCAGCGCGGAGCTTGGCCGGCAGCGTGGTCAGTAGCTCCGCACTCACCAAGCATTCCGATGTCACGGGTGGAAAGCTCATGAACACACTCTCTATGCTCGTCTTCCCACAGATACCGCAACTGGAGGCGCTGAAGACATGGCGGGTCAGATGATCCCAATTCACCACGACGGCACCAAGCAGGACATCGACGACGTTGCCATGAACATTGCCTGTGCTGGGGCATTGGCTGATTTCTAAAATGTCGCGGGCGGTTTTGATGATGCCTTCACTGACCAGAAAGCCCGCAACGAGCTCCTCATCATGGCCAGGCGTGCGCATGACGACGGCGACGCTGCGGCCTTCGACACGGATTTCCAGCGGCTCTTCACTGGCAGTGACATCGGTCAACATCGTCACGTCGTCAGGCAGACGAATGCGCCGCACGGTCACAGGATGGGTGGCGCTATCACTCATAGGGATGGATCCACTCAGGCCTTGCGCTTGCGCGGACAGAGCATGCCGACGAGGAGCCGCTCCAGCACGACTTTGGAATCGAGCTGAGAAGTGACGAGCTTTGAATTGGCCTGAAGACAGGCCGCAAGGCTGTCGTGCAGTTCATCCAGCGTGAAGCGACCTGCTTCACCCAGAGCGAGGAACAGCGGATAGGCATTGAAACCGGTGCCGTCTTTTTTACGTGGTAAGTGGGAGGTAGCGCTGGGCGGCAGGTTATCCAGGCTCAGATTAAAACTGCTGTAGCTGCTGCTGCTGACGCGGTGTTTGCTGGCCAGCTCTTTCACGATGAGCAGGCTGCGAACTCGCGGCACGATGGCGCCGAGAAGAATGCCGATGGCGTTTTGCCCCTGATACATGAGCACACTCAGCAACTCTAAAGCTCGCTGGAGATCACGTGTGCCAATGGCATTGCCGATCTCCCAAATGACGCCAGCGCGACTCATGGAGACAAGACCACGCACAGTATTGATGCCACAGCGGCGACGCTCTCCGAGATAGAGGTCGATCTTTTCGATCTCATTTTCCAGTTGGCGGGTATCGTCGCCGGCCATTTGCACAAGCAGGTCTAAAGCGCCAGTCTCAAAGCTAAGGCCAAGCTCGCGTGCTTTCGCCGTGGCCTGGGCCATGACGGCACCTTCCCAGCCTGCTTTGCTGGTGTCGGGCTTATCAAAGATCTCGAAGTTAGCCAGCTTTGATAAGCGCTTGTAGGAACTGCGGCGTTTATCGATCACGTTGGTGCTGAGAACAAACTGTACCTCAGCTCCCAAGCCGGATTCCAGGACATCCAGGATGTTTTCAAAGCCTTGCACAGCAGCCTGGGCCTTACCCGTCTGGCTATCCCCCAGAAAGTTAGCGGCTTTTAACCAGACAATCTTAGCCCCGCCGAAAAAGGGCATCGTTTGCAGGGCCTGAATCACATTGGAGCAAATTTGCCCAGCATGCTCAGCATTGTCCGCCTGGCCCTCAATGATCTCATTGGCAAAGTCCCCTGCTTCTGGGGGCGTGATGCGCTGGACGATGCGCATGGCAGCCTCTTTGACCCGTGCATCATCCGTGCCGAGGACGACATGGACCTGGCTGGAGGTGGGAGCGGAGGTTTTCTTGGGCGGGGGCATAACGGCCCCATGTTTGAACCAGAACGCGGCAGTGAGCAAGTGATCGTCTGCGCAGGCTTGCGCCCATCGTAGCCCGCCGCTATGAATCGGGCTCCATGGCAAAGATTCGGATTAAAAACATCGGCAAAGTCATCGCACTCATCATGCGCGTGATTGGGGCGACGCTGCGTTTTGAGGTACAAGATCATGCAGGGGCTTTTAATCACGCGCGCCCGGGCTGGATTTGGGCGTTTTGGCATAATCGGATGTTTGTGATCCCCTACATCCATGATCAGTGGTTTGCCCACATCCCAGGCGCCATTTTAAGCAGTCCCAGTGGCGATGGCCAGATCATTGCCGATGTATGCGCTACCTTTGGTTTTGAAGCCGCACGCGGATCCAGCTCAAAGCCGATGAAGGGCCTGAGCGCGCTGATCATGATGGCTGATAAGGTCAAAGAAGGTCGTGATGTCGGCATCACGCCCGATGGGCCACGTGGACCCAAATACCAACTGCAGCCGGGCATCATTAAACTGGGTCAACTTACTGGCGGCACCATTGTGCCAGTGCGCGTTCTTTACAGCCATGCACTGCGGTTTAAGACGTGGGACGAGTTCATGCTACCGCTGCCTTTCTCAAAGGTGACGATGATCTTTGAACCGACGATGGTTGTGCCGCGCAAGATGACGGAAGAAGAGTTCGAGGAGCAGCGTCTGAAGCTTCAGCAAGTCCTCGAAGTGGCTGCCTGATTCCCCACGTGGTGGCGGGTGAATTTTAATGAGAGAGCTCGATATTGTCGATCAGTCTGGCTTGATCAAAGAAAACAGCCAGAGCGATGAGGCTGTGCTCATGCGCTATTTGTTGCGGTTGTAGGGTCTCTTGATCCACCAAGCTGATGTAGTCAGGACGGCCAAGACTGGCCTCATTGGCCAATACGTTTCGGATCAGCTCGATGAGTTTCTGAGAGCCTGTAACACCGCTCAGCCATGCCGCACGAGCTTGTGTCAAAGCTAGACGTAGAGCTGGGGCCTGAGCACGCTCAGCAGCGCTGAGGTAACGATTCCTCGAACTCATGGCTAAACCGTCGGACTCACGCACGGTTTCAATCCCATGAACGATCACAGGAATGTCTAGATCACGCACGAGGCGGCGAATGATGGCGAGCTGCTGATAATCTTTTTTACCAAAGACAGCCTCATCCGGCTGTAACAGATTGAAGAGCTTTGCCACCACGGTGCAGACGCCGTCGAAGTGGCCAGGCCGACTAGCGCCGCAGAGAACATTGGAGAGACGACTCTCACGAATTTGAATGCTGCGGTTCGCGTGATAGACCTCCTGCACACTCGGGGCAAAGACCATGTCGGCACCGGCCTCTGCACACATGGAAAGATCCTTTTCTAAGGTGCGTGGATAACGATCAAAGTCCTCGTTAGGTCCGAACTGCAACGGGTTGACAAAAATGCTGGCGGCGACTTTCGACTGCGGTCCAGCCAGCTGACGAGCTTCCCGAACAAGGGTTGCGTGCCCCTCATGCAAAGCGCCCATGGTTGGCACAAAAACGAGATGGCCGGCACTTTTTCTCCAGGCGCGAAGGTCTTGAACAGTTTCGATTAAGGTCATGATTTGAGGTCGCGCGATTCAAAAATGGCAATGCCCAGGATGAGACACGTCAGACAGACCGCAGCCAGGGCTGTGTAATCACGGATGATGATTGGCCAAGGAATGTCTTCCACGAGTAGCCGGGTCCAACTGACAATGTGCTTCGTGAGCAGCAGATGATCGTAGCTCTCCATGAAGCCCGTCTCTTTTAAAATACGATCAATGATGAAGTAGGAAAGCGCGCCAATCGTGGCCGCAGCCGGTTTAATGGGCAAACAGGAGAATAAAAAGGCGATGCTACTGATCGTCATCATGCTGCATGAAAGGAAAAGAGACGCCAGGGCAAAGCGCTGCAACCCAAAGTCCCAGTCATAAAAGGACAACAGTCCAATTTCAGGGGCCATCACGAAAAAACCACCCCCCCAACCTTTCAGCGCGAGGCCAAGCCCAAACGCCGACCACGTGATGAATTGGATCAACACAAAAGTGTAACCCATGCAGGTCAGATACTTGATCAATAGCAGGCGTGAACGACTGATCGGCCGCACTAACAGCAGCCGATAGTGACCATCTTCACCTTCCTTGGCGACAATATCCCCAGCGACGAGAGCTAAATAAATAGCACCCAGCAAGACCACCGAAATGCCCAGGATCATGAAAGCCAGGGTGAGGGCGGAGTAGTATTGTTCAAAAGCCATGCCCTGCCGGGCAATCATGCGCTCAAAAACTCGCTCGACCCCTTTCAGACGAAAGATGATCAGGATAGCGATCTCCAGGGCCAGAAAGGCAACAAAACCAATGTAAGTGCGCCGACGTGCGAAGAGTTTGAGCAGTTCCCCCTGCCATTGCTGAAAAAAGAGACTCATAGACCGGTCTGCTGACGATAAAATTCTTCCAGCGTGGGTTGATACGGCTGCCAGGAGTCCACTCGCACTCCCGACTCCACCAACAACTTCAACATTTCATGTCCAAGGGTATGCGTAGGCAGTTCAACTTTGCTTGTCACAGAGTCCATCGTAGCAGCCGCAGCAGAAATCACCTCGCGGGCTTTGACGACATCTCGCGTTTGCAGGATGAAGGCCGACTGGCTTTTCTCCTGGGATGGCACCGGTCCTTCATACATTTTTCGACCTTGTTTGAGGATGACGCAGCGATCACACATCAGCTCGACTTCACCAAGCAAATGGGAATTGATCAAAATGGTCATGCCAAACTCGGCGCGCAATTTCATGACGAATTCACGAAACTCACGAATGCCCTCAGGATCGAGACCATCGGTGGGTTCATCGAGCAGCAAGCATTTCGGCATCGGCAACAGAGCCTGAGCCAGCGCTAGCCGCTGTCTCATGCCATGGCTGTAAGTCTTGGTTTTATGATTCGCTCGCTCCCCCAAATTCACCAGTTTCAAGATGCGGCGTGCCTCTGTTTCATCCCACCAGCCGGACAGAGAACAGAGAACGCGGAGATTTTGCCAGCCCGTGAGGTAATCATAAAAATGAGCTGCCTCATAAATGGCCCCGACATGGCTCAGCGCCCGCGCCCGGTGCTGCTGAACCGAATCACCGCAGATACGCACCTCTCCACCATCAGGTCGCACCATGCCGAGCGTGATGCCCAGAACAGTGCTCTTCCCTGCCCCATTATGACCCAACAAACCGAGGATCTCCCCCTGACGCAGATCAAAGCTCACATCATCCAAAGCTAAGCGGTCATTACGCCAGCGTTTGGTGAGATTTCGAACTTCAAGGAGGGCCATTATCGCAGTATGGCAGGCAAGATGGAGCGTGGCAAGAACTCGGAGTGAACAAAGCTGAAGTGAAGGATGACCACGTTTCACCAAAGATCGGGAAGGTATCCCGTGCAGGTGTTGACCGGGCTTTGCGTAAAATCAGGTGACAAATCGCGCCACATGAGCTGCACGGCCTCGCCGAGTCTATGAGTGCGGATCGCGAGTCGGGAGAGCCTCGTAGGCGGCTCACTAAGGCGGAGCTTTTTCTCGATGCTGTAGAGGCTGTTCAGGCATGGGTCGCCCCAAAGCTTCCGCGCCAGATCGCCAGAGTCCATCACCCGTATTTCACGCATTGGCAGGCCTCGGCTTTGGGATGCTTCATGAAGAAAGGGCATTTTTTCAGATGGGCAGCGTTCAGCGATGAGCAGCGCATCTCCAACAAATCGGGAGAAGTTCAATAGCGCCTCTTTCAGTGATGGAGCCTCACGCAGTTGTTTCAGGTCCACCCAGCCGGGAACGGTCGGCAGGCTCAAAATCAGCGTGTTGAAAGTCTCCGTCACGGTCAGACATCCTGCCACCATCTTGACGGCAGAGATGGCGATGATCGACTCCGTATTCGGAGAGACCCCTGCTCCATTGGTTTCCAGATCAAAGACAACTATGTTCATGATGGCTCGATGGCTGGCAGCACGCCGGTCCCATACGGCACAGAATAAAGGCCATGCTCCATGGGTAGCAGCGGCCATAGCCGTTGCACGATCTCTCCCAGCAGTTTTAGATTTGGCACGGGGCCGATCACCCTTGCTCCTTTCGGGATGAGTCGGAACTTTACCGCCAGCTCACGCATCGACATGCTGACACTGTCGCCTAAAAGCCGTCGCGCCATGTCACACGAATCCAGCACCCTGATCGGACGTGTCACCAGTCCATGTTGCGCGCACTTTTCACGGATGACCGGCAGCTCGTCCATGGGACCGCGATGAGCCACCACGACATCCTCACCGACAAACTGTGACAGCTCCCGCAGAGCCTCCACCACCGTCGGCAGTTCCAGCAGTTCTTCGTCCGTCACCTTTTCAAAGACGCCCAACTCTCTGAACTCCTCCGGTCTTCTCCGGTCCGGCCTGACAAACGTGCCCATCGCTGCCAGCAGATTCCCCGTCTCCATGCACATGCGCCGCGCACCCACATAGAAGACATCATCCTCCGCCACGGAGAAGCCCGTGGTTGGCACCATAATCACGACGACATTCATGGGTTCAGTGCTGGGATCACTCCGGTCTTCGTCGCCACCGGACAGCTCTGGAAATCCGGCACGAGCTGCCCCCACATCTTGCGCACCGCCTGGGCCAGCAGTTGCACATCTCCTCGTGCATCGTGGCGTTTCACACCTGCGGTGGATAGGCCAAGCCGATGCAGGATCGGGTCCAGGCCATGACCACCGCGCCAGCCCCAGATCTTCCGGGAAAACGCCCGCGAATCCAGCATCGCCGTCTCCCGCACCGGCAGCCCATGGCGGGTGCAGTTCTCCGCGATGAAGCGCATGTCAAAGTTCGGCCCATTGTGCGCGATCAGCATCGCCTCCTCCGTGCCCACAAAGCGGGAGAAACTCATCAGCGCCTCCCCTGGTGAAGGAGCCTGCGCCACTTGCGCCTGCGTGATCCCCGTCAGCCCCGTGATGAAGCCCGGCACCCGCTGCCGAGGCCGCACAAAGGTGTCAAAATGCTCCCCCTCATCCCAGCCCCCCGCCCGCACCTTCACCGCCGCGATCTGGATGATCTCATTCGAGTAAGGCGACAGGCCCGTGGTTTCGAGGTCGAAGATGATGATGTTCATGGAGTGAGAAATTGGGAAAGCCCACTTTTGGGGCAAGAGCATGATGAAGGGCTTAGCTTGCACTGCTAGACCCAGCCCACCACAGAGCCAGTCCGATGGCATCTACCGCTTGATGACTGGTAGGAATGACGTGCAGCGGCAGCTCGATCATCGCTTTTTCGATAGCGCGTGAGCTTTCCCCGCAGCCTTGGAAAATGACTTCGCGGATCATGACCTCCGTCTGGTGCTCAGCATTGACGAGCAGCCGATTGACGGCATCCGACATGGATGAGCCTGATTCAAGCTTGATGCTTGCATCTCCAAGCACAGCTAGTGATCCATCCTCTTCATTTGCGACGGCAGCACAGGATAGGGACCCACCGACATGACATACGGCTACTGTGATGGTGGGCTTCATGGACAATTCTTGTTCATTTGAGAGTTTGCGGACGCTGGCCGTTGTTGCTCTTCATTTTGCCGAAGCCTACAGTTTCACCGCAGCGATCTGGCCGCAGCGAATGGGCATGAGTCTGAGCTGCATCTGGAGTGCCTATTTGGTGTCCTCTTGGTCTAGTCTTTTGAGCGAAAGAGGAAGTTTATTTTCCTTCGCTAGCTCAAGAAGCTCGTCCCTGATTTTGTTGATGGATGACTCATTTTCGAAAGAAGCTAGATCATAACACTTGGCGACAAAACCTCGCTGTTTCAGAGCTTCAGGCAACGAGTTGTTAGCCAAGAGTTTTTGCACGTCTTCTTTGTCATTCAAGAACTGCCATTCAGGTTCATAATGCCCATGGCGAAGTATAAAGGCCGCTTTGCTGGAAGAATCAGCCACACTGGCAAAATCTGATACTGACTCTTTGTCGTCATGTTCATTTCCTCCCTCGAAGTAACCTGTGTCACTCAAGATAAAACATGAGAGGCTGAAGGTGCCTCCGCACTCCAATTTTTTGAGGTAGTGAAATTCAAAGATTAAAAAGGGCAACCAATCCCAAGACGAAAAGGAAGCATTCTTGCTGTTGGAGTGAATGTTGTTGCAGGAGAATCTGGTGGCTCCTCCATTGTACTCCAGATCAAACTGAGATCCAAGATACGTCACTGCATCTATGATCCAGCGTTGGTAAGCATGAAGAAGTCGGTAGGCCTTGCGGGTATCCAGGAGCACTTGGTCGAGGGAGTTTTTCGTCAGTTCGTTCATAGGTCAGTGTATTTGTTCACGGAGCTTATTTAATAGGCTTTGATGCCCTTCGGTTGAGTTTGGCAGGAGGTACGGTTTAAATGCCTCAGGATCGAACCAATGGATCACCCTGAAATCATGCCACCCAAACAACTCCACCAAGTGTTTCAGGATTCTCACTTGAGCTGACACATGACTTGAAGTCGGCAAAGGACGCTCAAGCTCGTCGATCTTTTTTTGACATGTGTTAAGCAGGTCGTTCCAACTACATTTGTGAACTTTACAGTCGTGTCCGGGAACATCTAGTTTCTCGCTTTCGTGAGAGTGTAGTCCACCAAGAGCTAATAGTGCGACAAGGCGGTCGTCCTTACCATATACGTTGTGATAGGCGATGAGTTCCCTCTTCCATTGCTCTGGGTCCTGCATCGGAATGTCCCACCGTTTGGCCTCTATGATGAGGTCAAGCTCAGGAAACCTGATGAACAGATCTGGGATCACTCGAGCTTCATTCTGAGTGCCAGTCGGATCCCATGAAGGTAAGAACTGAACAGTTTCAGGTTCACTCACGGATGCTGGCAGTCCAGAACTGTAACATGCGCTTCGAAGAAGAGTCCAAAACACTTCCACGGGTAAATGGAGCAGGTGGCTGAAGACAGCGGCCGTCAGAGAGTCTTCGCAGTGGTAGATGTATTTGCCGAGCATTCGTTTGGGTGGTGATTTAGCTACTTTGTCAGAGCCAAAATAGTTCAGTCTTCTGTTCCTAGCGATAGCCCGACATGCTGATGATGAAAGCTCAGGCGTAAGGCTTCCAGCAATACTGGCTCAAGCTTTCTGAGCCGTACTGATTTCGGGTGTGGCGTGCGAATGGTGAGGGCGGGCAGGTCGGGATGGATCAGGCGACTGAAATGGCTGGGCGGCAGGCCGGGGATGTTCTGGAAGACCAATCCGTTATAGATCGCGCGGAGGCGGGAGTCGTGCTTTCGATTGGTGAAGAAGATGCACACGTCGGGGCGCAAGGCGGTGATCTCTTCTCGCACGAGGAAGTCGAGCGTGGAGATCTCCGTGAGCACTGCGCCTTTCGGTGGTCGGTGATCTTGGTCGTAGCGGTTGAGATTGGTCCAAGCGCAGGAGCAGGGGGCGATGCCCAGCAGGGCTTCAATCTTGCGGGTGAGCTGCCAGAAGGGTGACATGCGCCAGTTTTCACCCACATTGAAATCACGATAGGCAGCGAGCTGGCCGTCGAGGTCACGAGGATTGCAGGCCCAGCCGTTGGTTTCCTGGCCGATGACGAGCAGTCGGCTCGGCTGATCAAAGTAGGTGGTCGGGGCGCAGAGCAGGGGGCCGTAAAGCTCCTCATCTGGAAACCGCTCACGCACGGCGATCATCTGCGCATGATGCCTTTGATAGAGCGTGTGCAGGGTGGTCATTGGAAAAAGGTGGCTTGAGGGACTTGGTTTGTGGTGTTTGCTCGGCGGTGCGTCGTGATGCTATGGACGCAATACATAAACAGATCAAACGTTTTTAACGATGGGTAATGCTACCAATGAAAATCAATGGGCGGCGATGGAGCGGCTTCGCTTCGTCGAGAAGTCGGCGTTTTGGCGCGGCTCGGTGAATCGGCAGGACCTCATGACAGCCTTTGGGCTGTCATCGGCCCAGGCGACATCGGACTTGCAAAAGTTTCAGGAGCTGAGCCCCAAAGCCTTGATCTACAACCTGAACCGCAAACGCTACGAGGGCGCTCCTGACATGAGCTGCGTACTGCATGAGCCCTCGCTGGAGGAGGCTGTGGCGCTCTTTCTGGGTCTAGGCCCTGCACCGTGGAAAACACTCACTCCAACCGAGGCGGCGGGGAATCCGGGGCCGGTTGCGTGGGTGACTTTGCCGAAGCGGACGGCCACAGCGGCGGTCTTGCGGGCGGTTTTTCAAGCTGTACTGCATGGGCTGCGGCTGCGGGTGAAGTACCAGACCATGAGCGGGAAGCCGGTGGCCTGGCGCTGGATCATGCCACACGCGCTGGGGCACGATGGCTACCGCTGGCATGTGCGCTGCTGGAGCGAGAGCGGGGAGCACTGGGCGGACTTCGTGCTCAGCCGCATCCTGGAGGCGGAATGGCCGACGGAGAAGGCGGTGCTGCCGGAGACTGATGTGGATTGGGACACCTGGGAGGAGCTGACCTTTGCTCCGCATCCGAAGCTCTCGGCAGAGCAGCGGGAGACCATCGCGGCGGATTACGGCATGGAGGGCGGCCGCCTGACCCTACGCGTGCGCCGAGCGATGGTGGACTACACGCTGGCGCATCTACGCCTGCCGATGCGTAGCGGAAACTTGGAGGTGGCAAAAGTGATCGAGATCAAGCGCTAGCGCTTATCCTCATGAAACTGGAGTCAACTTGTTCACTTTTTCAGCATCATGGCATCACAGAGTGGCTCGTCCCGCTGACGCAGATCAAAGCTCACATCATCTAATGCCAAGCGTCCCGTTGACAATCAACTTAAAACCGAGGTCTTCTCGCCAAGGCCCGCGAATCTGAGACAGGTGATAGAAAAGTTGACCGACTCCGACCTGAACTCGGCTGAATTCATTCTCACTTTCCTTGCTGACAGTTTTTAAATGCATGACTAGGCTGTCGGGCACGTTGCACTCTTAGCCATGTCCACCCCTTTGGAAGTCCCCCCAACCGCCGCCGAAAAGAAGGTCGATCAGACCGAGGCCGGAAACTACTTTGTTTCCAACTACCCGCCGTTCTCTTTTTGGAAACCCGATCAAGTCCCCGTGGTGGAGGCCATGCTGCAAACGCCCGCACCCGAGAACGTGCCACTCGGCGTGTATTTCCACATCCCTTTTTGCCGGAAACGCTGCCACTTCTGCTACTTCAAGGTTTACACCGATAAGAATGCCCAGGAAGTGAAGGCCTACATCGACGCCGGCATGCGTGAGATGGAGCGCTTTGCCAAACAACCCTATCTGGCAGGTCGCAAGGCACACTTCGTTTACTTCGGAGGCGGAACTCCCAGTTACCTGAGTGTGCCACAGCTGAAAGATCTGACGAATCGCATGAAGGATCTGGTCAGCTGGGATGGCGCAGCGGAAGTTGCCTTTGAGGCTGAACCAGGAACGCTGAGCGAAACCAAGCTCACCGGTATCCGCGAAATCGGCGTCACGCGCCTGAGCCTTGGCGTCGAGAATTTTGACGATCATATTCTCGAAACCAATGGTCGCGCCCACCGCAGTGGCGAGATTGATAAAGCCTATCGCTTTGCCCGCACACTTGGGTTTGAGCACATCAATATCGACCTCATCGCAGGCATGATGAATGAGACTGAGGCCAACTGGAAAGATACGGTGGCTAAAGCCGTGCAGCTCGGGCCAGACGCCGTGACCATCTACCAAATGGAGGTGCCTTACAATACCACCATGTATCAGCAGATGAAGGCTGAAGGCAAGGTGACTGCTCCCGTAGCCGACTGGCAGACGAAGCGGGATTGGGTGAGCTATGCGTTTGATGAATTTGTCAAAGCGGGCTACACGGTGACCAGTGCCTACACCGTGGTGAAAGATCCTGAACGCATCAAGTTTGTGTATCGGGATGCCCTTTGGGAAGGTGCCGATTTACTAAGCTGTGGCGTGGCCTCCTTTGGCCATCTCGGCGGTGTTCATTACCAAAATCAGGCCGACGTGGGCCCTTACATGCAGGCGCTGGATGCCGGCCAAATGCCGATCTTCCGTGCCTATCAAACCAATGCCGAAGAACGATTCGTGCGCGAGTTCATCCTGAAGTTGAAGCTTGGGCACAGCGCTTTTGAATACTACCAAAACAAGTTCAATCAGAGCCCCCGACAGTTCTTTGCCCCGCAGCTCGAGTCTCTGGCCAAACAAGGCTTTGCCACACTCACGGATCAAGACATCACGCTCACGCGGAATGGTTTGCTGCAGGTGGATCGTCTGCTGCATGACTTCTTCCTGCCACAGCACCGCCAATATGCCCGCTACACCTGAGCGGAAGCCTTGAATTCAAGAATCCATGACTCAGGCGACTCATCACGCACCGAGGCAAGACGAGGACATCCTCGCACCGTTGATTTTCTTTTATGGCATCGGCAGTACGCGGCCACGGGTGACCTTTGTCGAACCGGACGCCCTTGCTGATCAGGAGCGGCATCTCCTGGTGCACGATCGTGATATGACACCGCATCTGCGCGAGTTTCATGCCAGCGAAATTGATCTCGACGTGGCTGCACGCGCTCGTATCGGCAACTACCTTGTTCGTGCCAGCGTGCTGCACCGCCGAAGCGATGGGAAACCGATCGAATTTGGAGCCATCGGCATTCATCTCGATCTATTACCAGAAGAGGCTCAACAACTCGTTCTCGAAGGACTCGTGCCTTTTGGAGCCATTCTTGAAAAGTATCAGGTGCCCCACAGCAGCCACCCACGCGGTTACTTCCGAATCGCTGTGGATACCCGTCTCGCCGAGCTGCTGGGAGCTACCACTGGTCAGATTCTCTTTGGCCGCTGCAATGAACTGCGCCATGGCAGTGGCCGCGTGCTGGCTGACGTGGTTGAGGTTTTACCCAGAGGCGCATAGTGTCGCACATTCCTGTTTCTAGGTTAAGGCTTGCCTATTGCTCTGATCTTCGCCACGGATGAGGTTCTGACTTTGTATCCCCGTTTGACATGAAAAAATCTTGGCTCGTTGCACTGATCGTCCTGCCACTCGTGATCTTCGGCTGGGTGCGCTTGCGTCTGGAGACAGATATCTTAGCGACTCTGCCGTCAGGCCTACCAGAGGTCCGCGCGCTGAAGCTTTTGCGGGATGGCTTTGCAGGTGGGAGCGATTTGGTCATCGCTCTACAAGCAGCCGATGATTTCAGTGCAGAAGAGGCCATGACGGCCTTAGCTGAAGGCCTCCAAAAGCGCACGGATCTGGTCAAAGAAGTGCGCTGGGCACAACCCATGTCCCAGCAGGCCCAGTCCGGCGCCGCATTGCTGGCTTGGTCTCTACAAAATGCAGATCCAGCCAAGCTGCGAGCCCTTAAAACACGTCTTGAAGGTGCAGGCGCCGAAGCTCAATTTCAGAAATCTCTTCAGGCGGTCACAACGGCACTGGATGCAGAAAAAGTACAACGCGCTTCCTATGACCCTCTGGGTCTTTTAGACTGTCTTGACACCTCGGCCGCCAGTGCGCTGGAAGGCTCTTTGTTTGGACTCGTCTCTGAGGACGGGGCCTTTCGCATGTTGCTGGTCACGCCTTCCGAAAGCGTGGGCAATTACAAATCAGCCGCAGCTTGGCTGGAGAAAATCAAAGCGGAAGTAGCGGCACGACTGCACGTCAAGCTAGCAGGCCAACCCATGCCGACGGTGCGCTACACGGGTGAGCCAGCCTTCCAGGCAGAAATCGGCGCGGGCATCGAAAAGGACATGTCGAGCACAATTGGGCTCACGGAAGTACTGATCGCGATTCTGTTTTGGCTTATGTTCCGGCGGCTGAAGCCGCTGATGTGGATTCAGGGCCTGTTAATGCTCAGCATGGTCATGACGCTCGGAGTCGGCGGGCTCTTGGTCGGAAAACTCAGCATCATGTCCCTAGGCTTTGCCGCCATCGTGCTCGGCATCATCGTGGACTATGCGGTGCTCATCATCCAGGAGGCTCGGCAGCATCCGCAAGAGGATGCCAAGGGTCTGCGCAAAATGGCAGCTCCAGGCATCATCGCTGGAGCCTGTACGACGGCCACGGTGTTCCTGTCTCTTCTCTTCAGTGGATTGCCCGGCTTGGCGGAGCTTGGCTTACTGGTGGCGCTTGGCGTGCTGGTCGGACTCGGTGTCATGCTCACCTTCGCACCGGCTCTTGCTGCGGGAAAACAACCCGCTGACTCGGTCATCACAGTCGCCGCAAAGCCTGTGCAAAATCGCGCCGCCGTGATCGGCACCGTGCTTCTTTTTGGCAGCATGACAGCCATTTTCACAACCAAGGGCCTGCCTACTTTTCAAACGAGCGCGGAAGCTCTGCGCCCGACCCAAAGTGAATCCATGGACACATTCCAATGGATGCAGGAGCGCATGGGCCGGGATGATGAAGCCAGTCTGCCAGTGCTGATCACAGGTCCCGTGGCCGAGCTGCAAAAGCGCACCGAAACCCTTGCCGTGAAGCTGGACGCCGCAGTCAAAGCTGGCACCGTCGTACGCCATGCTTTACCGACGATGCTCGTCGGATCACCAGCGGCACAGTTGGCGAATCGGGAGATTCTGGATTGGCTCATTCAGGAGCAGCCCCGTTTTGAAAAAGCCGCCGATACCGCAGGTTTTACCGATTCCTCCACAGCGCTGCTTCGCGGGCTGACAACCGTTTGGAAAGACGGGCGCTCGACCTGGCCCCAGAATGAATCAAACGCCGCCGCCATGCCCATCCTCAGCCGCCTGATTGCTACCGGCGAGCGGGCTCAATCAGCAGGCATGCCGGAAGGAGAAGGCGTGGTGCTGGCCTCCGTGAATATTCCTGGCAAACCGGGACTGCCCGACCGTGCGAAGTTGACCGAGCTTCAAGCCATCCTCAGCCCTGAAACAGGTGCCTGGGTGGCGGGCTGGGAAACCCTTGGTGGCGCTCTCTCCTCTTTGGTTCAGCGGGATTTAAATCGGCAATTGATTCCGATCTGCCTGGTTCTGGCGCTAACCTTGTTGATGACGTTTAGAAATGTCAAAGACCTGCTGCTTTCGATCATGCTGTTAGGTGGCGGCCTCGGTGCCTTGGCCGCCACAATGAGTGCCCTCGGTATCGGCTGGAACCTTGCCAGTTTGGCGGCCATCCCACTGCTGTTGGGCACTGGCATTGATTATGGCATTCATCTCCTGCTCGCCCTGAAGCGCACCGACAATGACATCCGTCAAGTACAGGCGACGACTGGACGAGCCGTATTCTTTTCTGGCATGACGACAGTGATCGGCTTCTCCAGCCTCTTCTTTGCCGGGAATCGCGGCATCTCCAGCCTTGGCCTAGCCTGCTGTGTCGGCACCATCTGGATCCTACTCATCGTCCTTTGGTTGCTGCCACACTGGCGCCGTTGGCTCAAAGCCTGAAGATTGAGGCTTTGGAAACTACGCTTTCTTTGAGCGGGTCACCAAAAAGAGTACAATCGATGTCACCAAGGTCTGAAATAGGCCAAACACCACCCATTTCACACAGAGTGTGCTAGGCAACGGTTGCACCGCATAAATGATCGGGATGTAAGCCAACCCCAGCAAGCCTGCCGTTAATCCAAAGGTGAAGGCAGATTGCCAATTGGCCTTTTCTACAGAGCCACGCAGCCAAAAGAGCACCATTCCCAGGGCCAGCATGAACTGCCCTAACATCATCGATCCCATGCACTGCTGCATCTCGGCATCGGAGCGCCAGAGTCCTTTGGACGCTTCATAATCCGGCTTCAGAATCATGCCATGAATGACCATGTCAGTCCCAAAGATCACCGCAAAAGTGGCTAGAAGAGGAATGAGAAAGCGCTTCATAAAATCCTAATACCTTGACGGTCCTCTTGCGGCAAGTGTCGATGTTGTAATTTAGCCAATTTTACAGACGCCCCGCACCTGCTCTGCGTTGCAGCAAAGTCAGAAATTTGTAACTCCTTTTTACATCAGGAGCATTTTTATAAACTGACCAAAATGAGATCATTACAACTTATGAAAGGACATTTGAACGCTTGGCAAATACCCCCAAAAAGGCATTTGGTGACAGAGTTAAGATTATTGTAACCAGCCTCTTAAATTATTGCTATTATAAATCGAGACGCTAGAATGCACATGTTCTCATTTTTGATACATGATCACTTCATCGACTCTCGCCTCCCTCCGTCGGATCTGCTTTTTAATCAGCATCCTGGGAGCGATGACCACGCAGCGAGTGCATTCGGCCCCCCAAACGCGCCTCTTGGTGGACCTCTCAGCCAAACCCGCGGTCTGGGGACTGAGCGCCTTTGACCTCTGTGTCTTACGTATCGATGCTGCTGTGGATCTCGAAGCAGCCCATGCCCTTGGCAATAAGTGCCTGGCACGCGTTCCGATCTTTGAGGTGCCAACGAATTCCGCTGTTGCTTTGCGGGCACAAAGTCTGGGTGTGCCACTTCTGGATGGCAGTATCAAAGGCATGTCGCGCTTGGACGCGACGCACCCACGCTGGCCCTCGGTGGTGATTCACGAATTGGTCGAAGAGGCAGCAGAGCGTGGTTTTGATGGCGTTGTCTTGACTGAATTAAACACCATCAGTCATGATGCTGAGCGTGCGGCGGTTCTTCACGTTTTAGAGCTTCTGAAATCAGCCTATCCAGACAAATTACTCTTCATTGAAAATGGCTTTGACCTTCTCAGTGAAGGCCGCCGCTCATTGGATGGTATCCTCTTGATCGAAGCAACCGAAGAGGGTGAAATCGAGCGCACAGCCCGCCGCGTGCGCGGTGCCAATCGTCTTGGTGTGCAGCCCTATGTTGTGGCTTTTGCCGATCCTGAAAATCTTAGCGAAATCGCCCTGCGCACGAGCCAGCTCCGTGAGATGGGCGGGATCCCCTTTTTCACGACACCTGCTCTGGACGGCGTGAATCTAGGCCCGCTCCAAGAGATCACTCGTCGAATCCTAGTTCTGCATTCGGGCGCTGCACGGGAGAGCTTCACCGCGAAAGTCCTCCACGGTTCCCTGGAATGGCTCGGCTATGAGATGATCTATCAAGATGCAGGTTTAGCGACCTCACAAGATCTGCTCCCAGCTCATATTGGAGTCAGTGGTGTCATCTTAGATCAGAGCTTAAAGCTGACAGAAGATCGGCAAAAGAATCTGGCAGCAATGGTGGTGACTTTGGTGGGACAAAAGGTGCCGCTGCTACTGACTGGCATGCCTTGGCAGAAAGAGGCCGATATTTTAAAGGTCTTACCAGCGCTAGGGCTGCGTGGTACAGGCCAAAAAACCAAACTGGTAGAAAACGCCGCCATCCGCTATGCCGACAGGGTCTTCCTCATGGATCAAGGCAACCTCAGTGCCCGAATCGATGATCTGCGTGACTTACAAGCATCTGCTGACGCTCAAGTGCTAGTGTCTGTGCACAATGGTGCAGACAGTGGTAGCACCCACGATCAGGTTTTTCTGAGCAAGTGGGGAGGTGTCTGGCTAGACCCCCTTGCCGCTGAGGCCGGCCCCCAGGTCAATCCGCTGACGTTTCTAGAAAGTTGGCTCTCCTCTCATGCCACGGCTCCTGTAGCGGATACCACGAGCCTTGATGGCCGACGCCTGCTGGTGAGCCAAATTTCTTCAGAAGGTTTCGCTGACAATACCAGCCTGCCAGAAATGCCAATCGCAGCTGAAGCGATGACAGACCGCATTTTAAAGCGCTATGCATTGCCCTTCACGATCGCTCTCTGTGAGGGCGATCTGCGAGGCAGAACCCCTGGCCATGAACCACGTGAGGCCCTGCGTCTGAAGGAGGCTGCACGCACGATGCTCAATCTAGCGGAAGTGGAAAGCGCCTCCAATAGCTACAGCCGACCAGAAAACTGGCAGGCCTCGCCCTCTTTGTCTGGCCTTCTGAATGCTTCGGCACCCAGTGAGAAAAAAGGTTTTGAGCGAGAGATCATGGGCTCGCTGGCCTACATTCATCGGGAATTCCTTGACCGCACAGATCGCCTCGCGGTCATGAGCTGGCCTAAAGGTGCTATACCCACCCCAGAAGCCGTGGCATTTTCCAGGAGTATGGGAGTGGAGAATGCGGAACTGCTTGAGCAGTCCATCATGGCAGGTCGCAGTCCAGCCCTTGCACCGAGGACATGGGGACACGAAAACACTTTTCAAACACTGTTAAAGTCATCCCGCTCGGGAGACAATCTGGATGCTGCTGCTTTCATTGCAGAAGCCCAGAAGCAGGGGCAAGACCGATGGCTTAGCCCTGTTCAGGTCACCCTGAATTTCACTGATGTCAAAACGGAAGCTTCCCTCAAACAAGTAGAGCGCGTCTTAGACTGGTGTGCGTCTCAACCTCTGCAAGCCATCACCGTGGGTAACTACGCAAGTCTTGCTAGAGATGCTGCCCGCACACGAATTTTTCAGACCAGCTCAAAGAGCTGGATCATCGTCAATGCGGGTCAGGCCCGCACCTTGCGCCTTCCCGCCAATGCGGGGGTGCCCGACCTCTCTCTTTGCACAGGCGTGTCAGGTTACATGCAACAGGGAGATCAGATCTACATTCATACACTGGGCCAGCGCCGTACAGAATTGGTTATGCGGGAGAAACCCGCCATAGATCACTTACGCCTCACCAGCTCCAGCTCCAGCATCCGCTATCTGGAGGCCGCGAGTAGCCGTGCTCTCCTTCAAGTCTCCAACAGCCGTCCAGTCGAGCTCAGCTTTGATGGAATCCTTCCAGGAAGCATCATCCAAATGATCGCCAACGGAAAGCCTGATTACCTCATGGCAGATACCCGTGGACGTATCGACTTCATTGTTCCGGGGCAGGCCACCGTTCAGCTTCGCATTCTACCCGCGCATCAATCTGCGATGCGCTAAACCGTCCACTCATTTACCCATTTCCCACAGCCCTCAATCATGCGTCTTCTTCTACTTTATCTCGTCCTGGCTGGTGTCTGGGCCTGGCGGCTCCGCCCAGCGCCAGAACCCGTCATGGATACGCAACGTATCCCGAGATTAGAGAAGCTAAGTCGCTATCTGGTGAAAGCTCCGCCATCCGTGGTGCAACCCATTTTGATGAGCGTCGCCGCAGTTTCTGATGAAACCCTGGCACTCATTGATGTGTGGCTTTCCCGCCCACCCCTCCAGCAACTGCGTGAACTCACCGTGCAGGATACGCCAATGCTGAGAAACTCAGGCTCTCTGCGTGACTCTCTTCTGTTGGCGTGGCTCGGTCAGCCAGACCTCGGCGCACCCAGCCTAAGCTTCCCGATGATGACGGCTGCTGGAGACCGATTTGATAATCAAACCAAACTTTACACCTATCAGGTACTGGCTGCCCGCGCCCAAAAAGACGGTGACATCGTCACTGCTTTACCCATTTTATTACGCGCTTCAGAGCTACCCAATGCAACCTGGCAGACACTCACGAACTACACTCAAGCGGCTCAGAGTCAGGGGCAACATTTAGCCGCATTACACGCCATCAATCATTGGATCAGTGCGTATCCAGACCACAAGGCCACAAGTCATTTGATGGAAGCTCGTGAGCTACAGATGAACCTCTTGCATCGCTTAAAACGCGCAGACGACTCTTTGGAACTGCAACTTCGTTATCTCAAAGACGCTCCACCCACTGGCCCACTTCCCAATCCTGATCTTGATCGCGCTCTTGTCAGCGCACGTGCCGCAGAACAGCTCAGCAAAGTTCTCCCTTGGCTGGAACGCCAACTTGCTAATTTTCCTGAGCATCAAACCGAGCCGAAAGACTTGCTCAACCAAGCAGCCATTGATCCCGATTATCTGCACTGGCTCACCGCCTACGCAGCCATTGCTGAGCATGAACTGCCGCCAGCCAATGCCTTTGACGCTTATCTGCGATTAGCGGCAACGGGTGAACGATGCGCCCTCGTGAGACTTTGTGCTTTAGCGGAACCTGCTAAACAAGTCCCGCAAGCCGAACGCTTTCTCACTCTTGCCCTCGCTCACGCAGCGCTGCGGCCTGTTCTTTTAGATCTAGCCCAGACTTCCCCGTTAACCCTTCGTGTCGTCGCCGAAGCCCTGCGCACCGCTCCAAAAGATCAGTCCCTGCACTTTGCGGCAACTTTAGCAGAAGCTGTGGCCAAGCCCGGCAGCACGACGGCCTTATGGCAGTCCTATTTGCGTAAATTCCCAGGAGATATGCCAGCCCAACGCCGCCTCATCCAGGCTCATTTACAAGCCCGCCAGCCAGACTTGGCCCTGCGGATCTACCACTCAATCGACCCTGAAAACCTCAGCCCATCAGATCTGCATGAGCGGGATGTCCTGAGCCAGCTTTGAGTGTGCAGGAAGATCAGAAATGAAATTCCCCCTTGCCAGATAGCAATCACCTATTACAATCCACCCCCCTTACCCGACTCAGTCGGAGTGATCCATTTGCCCTACCCCGATGAAAGCCGAACTCGTTGAACAAGCTGCCCTGGTCGTTAAAGACACGCCCGTCCTGATCAACATGGTCTCCAAGCGCGTCAAACAACTCACCAGCGGACGTGCTCCTCTCGTCGAGCGTCGTCATGGTATGCGTGAGGCAGACATCGCTCTCATGGAAATCATCCAGGGCAAGATCAAAGCCGAATTCCCGACGGACGCTTAATCAGCGTTCACAGGGCGGCAGCAACACCGCCGCCGCATGTCCGACGAAATCGCCACCAATCGCAAAGCTCTCAGGGATTACCATATCCTTGAGCGATATGAAGCTGGCGTCGAACTCAGAGGCAGTGAGGTTAAATCCATCCGCCTCGGCAAGCTGAATATCAGCGACGCCTTTGCCCGAGTCGAACGGGGCCAAATCTGGCTCTATAACATGGACATCCAGACCTATGAAAAGGCCAATGGCTGGTCCCAGCACGAGCCACGCCGCACCCGTCGGCTGCTTTTACACAAGCGGGAAATCCTGAAACTCTTCGTTCTCACCCAGCAAAAAGGCAATTCTTTGCCCGTGCTCCAGGCTTACTGGAAAAACGGTAAGGTCAAAATGGAGATCGGCGTCGGCAAAGGCAAGACCAAGGGAGATCAGCGGGAAGATCTCAAAGAAAAGGCCGTCAAAAGGGAAGCCCAGCGCGTCGTCGCCAGCTTCAATCAGCGTGCCCGAGAATAAGCCGCATTTTTTGCTCGTCGTGGGCCCACTGTTCCGAGTAAAACAGTGTCATCTGTAAATCACCCACCATGATCGAACTCGAAGTTTATGCCAAAGGCCTGCGTTCTGAGTCTGCTCTCATGGAGTTCCATAGCCAGATGGATCTCATGCCAGCCATTCATTATAAGGTCGATACACATCACGACTTGGTCTATTTTGAGATCGAGCCCGGCTCTGGGGTGACTCTCCGTTTTTTAAACGAAGCCTTCACCAATATCGGCCTCATCCCACGAATCGTTGGCCAAGTGCCAGCTGGTCTTGCCGAAGGCCATAGTGGCACACAGCGCCTAGTCTGAGTAACATTAGAATCCCGCCGTTCCCCTTCAAGCCCGACTCTGCACTCACGAACGCAGCTAGTTGCACTGAGGACTTTACCACTGGCATCCTCCGCTCATAGTGCGCGGCCTCATTTCATCCTTCAGTCTTCATCCTTCAGCCTTTCCCCATGGTTCCTACCGCCGCTCAGATCCGTCAGACCTTCCTCGATTTTTTCAAGTCGAAGCAGCACACCATCGTTCCCAGTGACAACGTGGGCTACACCAGCCGCGACGGCGCACGCATCTTCACCAATGCGGGCATGAACCAGTTCGTCCCCATCTTCCTCGGCGAGCGCAGCGCGGATGTGGACACCTGGCCTGGCGTTTTAGCCAAAGGCCTGCCCACCCGTGCCGCCGACACGCAGAAGTGCATCCGCGCTGGCGGCAAGCACAACGACCTCGAAGACGTGGGCCTCGACACCTACCACCACACCTTCTTCGAGATGCTCGGGAACTGGTCCTTCGGCGACTACTTCAAAAAAGAAGCCATC
>JAIXZA010000161.1 GCA_027489965.1 Verrucomicrobiaceae bacterium | reverse complement strand
ATTGTAGCGGCTCACATCAGGGCCGAAGCGGAAGTCGGGTGCCACTGCAGCCAGAGACACATTGTAATACTCTGCCGTGGGAAGGTAACCATTGAGGGTGAACTCACCGGCATCGATCAAAGCCTGGCTAGAAGCCACGCCTCCGTTAAGGCTGATATGGTAACCATCTGTCGCTTCAAAGCCACCCAGGTCAGCCTGCACGGTGGTGCAGACAGCGCTGATGATCAGAAGCAGGGTGGTGAAAAGGAAGCGGTAGAAGGAATTCATAAAAGGGGAGTGATTAACGGATGTCCACGAGGTCTTCAGTGCTGGCCATGGCTGCACCAGGGCTGATGTTCACGGCGCGCAAGATGGAGGGGGCTTTGCTCAGAACAGGATCAGAGGATACCGCCGTGGTGACTTTGATGCGGAACAGACCGTAGTCGGTGAAAGCGTTGTCACGGGTGGCCACACCGCTGCCGATCAGGCTGACGGCTTTGCCATCCACACGGTAAAGGTTAATGGTTTGAGTGTTGGCTGCTCCTGCATGGAAGAAGGTCACTCCGCCAAGAGCCTCGACGGTGTCGCCCTTACCGATTTGCTCCGTGGCACGCAGTACCATGAAGGAAACTTGAGGAGCCTTGCTCAGCGGCGGGGCAAAGGTGTCGATGTAGAGATTGATCGACTGAAAGGCGCCTGCGTCGTCATAGTAGCCCTCAAGTGAGGCTGTGGTGCCCACGATCACCGAAGGTAGATCGATCGGAATGGCGAAGGAGTTCATGGCACCACGTCCAGGCATGCGCGCATCGTTGCAGAACTTCACCGGCATCTGATTCATCTCCAGCAAACCCCCTGAGTTTTTGGTGATCATACCGACGACGACATTTTCTGCCGGTGTGAGGGAAAGGTTCACGGCGGTCATGACGCCCTGCGCGTCTTGAGTTCCGGTCGCGATCGCCGTGCCATTCAAGAAACCGCGCTGAAGGCGTCCCGGCAGTTTGGTGTTGTTGAGCAACTGGTTAAACGTCAGAAAAGAAGACGGGCTGTGAACACGAGTGCTGGAATTCACAATCACAGGGACCCCCATGACAGTCAGCAGCAGGGTTCCATCAGGATTGCGTGAGATGCCTTTCACCGGACCCTCCACGACGGTAAGGATAGGCACGGGAAACTGAGCCTGGGCGGTGACAACCAGCAGCAGTGAGCTCAGTAGGGAGAAAAGAATCGTTTTCATAGAAGAAGAGAGAAGCGAAGAGTGGATTGCGGCAGAGGCAGGTCATCACGAGGGGCACTGCCCCTGCCGCATGGGTTCACCCAACAGCCAGTTGTGATGAAAGGGAGGAAGAGGTTTGAGGACGGCGGCGGCGTAGGATCAGGAGAGCGCTGCTAAGCATCAGCAGGGCAGAGCCTGGCTCTGGAACCGGTGAGGCGGTAAAGTCTCCGACGTAGACGTCTTTGACCCAGACGTTTCCACGCGTCTCACGCAGACCAAAACTGGACACGTTGGTGTCGAAGCCCATTTTCGAGGTGAAGTAGGCAAAGTCCACGTAGCCGTTCTCCGCGCCTGCGATGGTGCCGTCCAAGAAGAAACTGGTGGCGCTGGCTATTTCCTGCTCGGTGATGCTGAAGATACCGTGGTTGGTATTAAGCCACAGCAAGGGATCGTCACCACTCTGGTTAAAACCTTGAAGGTAAGCGGAGGTGCCAAAGCTGAGTCCGCTGATGGTTATCGCCAGACTGTCCAGACGAGCGCTGCCATGGAAATCGAAGACGAGTTCGCTGGCAGATCCGAGATCACCGCGGATGCCGAGTGCGGAAGTGGCAATGCCACCCACAAGCCAGTTGTCATCATGGAGGTATTCCACGTTGGCGGAGGTTCCGATCAAGGCTGAACCCACGTCGCCATAGGTGTTGGTGATGCCGACTCGGCTGCTGATGTCCAACGCGCCATCAAAGATGGTGACGGTCGGGCTCAACGGTGCGGTGACACCATAATCAAAGGTGTGCCAGCCGAGGTTCGTCTGGGCTGAGGCTGAGGTTGCTGCCAAGAGCGCCGTTGATAGGAGCATCAGGGAGAAGAAGAGTTTGGATGTCGTTTGCATAAGAGTGAGAGGATTGAAGGAGTTTTGTGAGTGGGTTGTCGGTTCAGCGTGAGGAAGTCTTTTCCAGGCTGCGGATGTCGTAATGTCCTGCAGCTTTGCCGAGGGCTTTCACGGCGACTGCACGCGTGAGAGCTGGGGAATTGGAAAGGATGGTCAGGCGTGGATTGCCACCTTCTTTGTTGAGCGTGATCTTCACATCTTTGACGCCTTCTAGCTTCAGCAGGGCATCTTTGACGTTGCCGGCGCAAGCATTGCAAACCACACCCGCCACTTCGCCTTGGTAACAGAAAGTCGCATCAGCAGCTTTGGACTGGCCCAGAAGAAGGCCCATCGTTGTCGTTAAAGTAAGGAGGTGTTTTTTCATGGGCGGATCGAGGCAGTGTTGATAGGGCTTTGAGCGGCGGAAGCTGGGTTGTTCAGAAGCTGGTGGACATCCTGCCGAAGCTTCTCCACGGCTAAGGCTCCAAGGTCAGGATCGGTATTGAAGACGGCGTAGCGCCCTCTCACCTGGCCATGCTGATCAAGCAGCACGAGGCGGAGATCGTTTTCATAGACATCCAAGGCATTCAGGCGTTCCTCTTCGGGGATGAGCTTGGCAGGCTTCAAGCCGAGCTGCTGTGTGGTAAAGGCGTCAAGCTGCGGACGTGCCAAGGTCACAAACCACCAAGATGCTTTTTCACCGATGCCGACCGCTTCAGCATAATTGCGGAAGAATGCAGGTGTCTCGCGCTCTGAGGCGGCGCTCATCGACATCTGATGGAAATCAGGGCGTGCTCCAAACTCTTCATTCAGTCCGCGCATGGCGTCGATAACAGCCTTGGAACCATGTGGGCAAACGGTGTAGAGATGACTCAGAACGGTAACTTTGCCTTTCAGGTCCGAGAGACGAATGTCGCGGCCCTGACGCTCGATACCTTGCAGGTCGGTTTTTACCTTGCCGAGCACGGGGATCGCGGCAGCAGAATTTGAAACGTTAGCTGGTGCAGGGGCTGTTGCCTGCGGCTGATGTCCAGAATTGAGCTTCCAAGCCTCCATCACGGACCTGCGATGGTCTTCATAGCGTACTTCCTGGGTCCAGCCTGCGATGCGTTTGAGGCGCTCCATGTTTTGTTGCATGGGGCCGGTTGAAGAAAGCAACGTCCAGCGTCCCGTGGACTGGTTGCCAACAACAAGCACCGTGCCATGCGCGCTCGGTTTGATGTCGAGAGGACGGGTCACATCGTTCGAGATTAGACCGATCGTCTCGCGCACCTTGAAGATCTCGGCGGACGATCCCGTCAGGAACTTCCACTCTGGCATGTCAGGGTCAGAGGACTCGATCCCTTGAGCGCGGGCATAGCGTGCCACCTTTTCTGGGGTGTCATGGTCACCGTCCACGGAGATGGAGAGGATCTGAATGCTGCGACCAAAGGTCTTCTTCAATTCCTTGCGCATCTGCATCAGTTTACCGTTGGTCACCGGACAGGCATCTTCACAGTTGGTGTAGAAGAAGCTGATGACCACCGCCTTGTCTTTGATCAGGTCGGAGAACAGGCGGTAGTGATTGCCGCGATGATCAATCACGGGGATGTCGGGCAGCTTGTCGCCGTAGCTACGGCGCATGAGTCGCATGGAGGCGTTTTGAAGCTCTGCATCTGCATCTGTCAAAGGTTCAGCTTTGGACTTACTCTGCAGGGCAACCGTCAAGGCCGCCAGGCAGACGAGGAGCTGGAGACGTCTAAAGAGAGAATGGAAATGGGAAGGCATTAGGCCGGATAGATAGATGGGTGAAATTTACGGGAAGAACTGCTGCACAGGCTGCGCGCTCATACTGCCGACGGCGCGTGGATCGAACTGGAACATCATCTCCAGGTCCTCGTGCTCGTTGGTATGGCAGTGGAAGGCGAAGGGCCCTTTGAAGGTGCGGAAGCACATGCGGACCAAGACAGAGTCGTTGGGCCCGAGCATCTGTGTGTCCTGATTGAAGGAGTTGTGATACAGAGGCTCCTTGCCTGTTCGCAGATTCCTGACCGTCTGGTGATGCTCCAAGTGCATGTGGATGGGGTGCCACCAGCCACCTGAGCCGTTGGTGAGTGTCCATTCTTCCACCGAACCAAGGGTAGGGCAGGCATTGGCGATGGCCTTGTCATAGAAGCCGCCATTGATGGCCCAGTGGCCGTTCTTGCGCTGAAACTCGAATGTTCTGCGGGCAGTAACTTGGCTCTCCAGGATCTTGCGGTGAGGACGCAGAGCCGTGGTGTCGGTGATGGAGGCGTCTGGGTACGCTGGATTGGCCGCCACCACTTCAAACTGTAGGAGTTGGTGGATGAACTCAGGCGTGCCGGTGACGGTGATACCATCAGAATCTTCCAGTTTGCCTTCGGGGCCACGTCCGCCTTTTTGTTCCAAGATATTCTCGAGGTACAGTTTGGTGCCTGGGCGGAACTTTGAGAAGTCAACGATGATGTCGGCACGTTTGCCGGGCGACATCAAGACGGATTGCGTGCGCTGTGGCCGTGGGAACATGACGGAGTCATTGCCGATGCGTAGGAAGCTAGCGTTGTTGCTCAGGCGGTAGCGGCGGTGGCGGGCGCTGGAGCCGCCGCTGAGTCGAAAGCGATACTTGCGGGCTTCCACTTTCAGACGTGGGTAGGCCTTGCCATTGACCAATTCGACATTGCCGATATAACCATTGTGGTTGTTGGAGTCATACCAGATGGCCCCTTGTTGGGTGAAGACTCGGTCCCCGACGGTGAGATACATGTCATAGGGATTGTCATAGGCGGGGCCGACATCTGACACGCCGCGAATGCCAGGGAGAATGCCTTCACGGATCAAGCTGAGCTCCAGGTCATCAAAGGATTTGGCGCTGCCTGCGAGGCCGCGGTTCACATGCATCGCCGTCATGTCAGCGGCATGGTCGTGGAACCACAGGGTGGACGGCGCTTCCGAAATGTCCGGCTCATTGGTGCCAGGGATCAACGGCAGAGGATTCGGATAGTAGTAATCCCGCTTCTCTCCAGGAAGAGTGAAGAAGGAAGGGTGTCCGTCCGAGTGACTCGGCCAGTGACCGCCATGCATGTGAACGCTCAATTCCTCAGGCAGCGTGTTTTCAAAGCGTACCACGGCTGGCTGTCCAATGCGGAAGCGGAACTGCGGTGCAATGATCTCAGCACCGTTGGGAGTCACGCCACGGTAGGTCCATACGGGCGTCTTTAAGCCCATCGACTTGGGCAGCATTTCGGAAAAGGCTGCCTGAGCCCGCATGTGGAAAAACTGAGTGGGCATCCGATCCCAGGAGGCTGGATGATCAAAGTATTCAGGAGCGACTCCGTGGAAGACTTTACCAACACCGACGCCACCATACTGAGCAGGCTCGCTGCCTGTGCTCAGTGGAGTCATTTGGTTGAAACTTGGCAACTCATCCTGCCAACGCGGAACGGCCGTGTTTTCAATCGCACCTTTGAAATTACTGCCGGGAATCGGAAGTGGTATGTTAGCCTGTGCGGAACTGCCGATGTTAAAAACACTGGCACCTGCAGCCGCTGATGCGGTCTTGATGAAGGAACGGCGGCTAGATTCGGTAGGGGATGATTTTTCGTTGGAGGATGAGTTCATGAAAAAAGGCGGATTAAAGGTTGGGAAAAAAGACAAGGACTCTGATTATGACCGGTGATGTCGGTCATTTTGGGGTACTTCGCAGGGAGGCTGGCTCACTGCGAAGTGGGTGAGGCGGCAGTTGCCAATATTATGGGAAGAACTGCTGCGGCGGCTGTGGCGTGAGACTGCCCACGGCACGCGGATCGAACTGGTTCATCATCTCGAAGTCTTCATGCTCATTGTTATGGCAGTGGAAGACAAACGGGCCTTTGAAGGTGCGGAACTTCATGCGGACGGTGATGCTTGAATTCGGGCCCAGCTTCGTGACATCCTGCTTCTGGGTATCCCAATAAGGCGGAACCTTCCCTGTGGTGAGGTTCATCACCTGCTGATGGGACTCCAAGTGAATGTGGATCGGATGCCACCAACCGCCGGAGCTGTTGGTGAGAGTCCACTCTTCAGCGGATCCCAGTGTCGGGCAGGCATTGGCGACCGTCTTGTCATAGAAGCCACCATTCATGGCCCAAGCGCCGTTCTTGCGCTCAAACTTAAAGGTGCGGCGGGCCGCGATTTCCGAGTCCTGGATCTTCACGTGCGGACGCAGCGCCGTATTGGCGACGATGGCTGCATCTGGGTAGGCGAGGTTTCTGGCTACCACGTCAAAACGCATGAGTTGATGGGAGTAGGAAGGCTGACCGCTTACGACGTTTCCGTTCTCTGATTCCAGCGTGCCGCGAGGTCCTACACCGGCATCCTGTTCGAGGATGTTTTCGAGGAAGAGCTGGGTGCCCGGCTGGAACTTGGAGAAGTCGATGATGATGTCGGCACGTGCTCCAGGAGAGACCAACACGCTCTGGCTGGTCTGCGCTCTGTCGAAAAGCCAGGCATCATGACCGATGTGCAGGAAGTTGATGGTGGCTCCTGTGGCATCAGCCACACGGATACGGCGCCAGCGGGCGGTGGAGGCTCCATGCAGACGGAAGCGGTATTTGCGCGCTTCAACCGTCATCTTTGGATAGGCCTTGCCATTGACCGTTTCGATGTTGCCGATGTAACCGTTGTGGCTGTTCGAGTCATACCAGGCCTCGCCTGTTTGCGTGAAGACGCGGTCGGTGAAGGAGAGAAACTCATCGTAAGGATTGTGGTATTCCGGACCCACATCGGACTTGCCCCGAATCCCTGGCAGTACGCCACGGGTGATGAGGGCAAGTTCAAGATCATCAAAGCCTTTGCAGGTGCCGACCATGCCACGAGCTACGTGAATGGCGGTCATGTCCTGGGCGTGGTCATGGAACCACATGCTGGATGGACTTTCTGACACATCAGCGACGCCTTTGTCGGTGCGTGGAAGCACATTCGGGTAGTAGTAGTCACGCTCTTCACCCGGCAGGATGAAGAAAGAGGCGTGACCATCCGAGTGGCTGGGCCAGTGGCCGCCGTGCATGTGGACGCCAGTTTCTTCCGGCAGATTGTTCTTGATACGAACCATGGCAGGCTGACCAATGCGGAAGCGGAACTGTGGCAGAGTATATTCAACTGGGTTCACGCCTGGGCCAAGGCCGCACCAGCGCCAGAGATGCGTATTCAGCCCCATTTTCGAGGGGAGAATCGGCATGATTTCCTCGCCAGCGTGCATGCAGTAATACTGCACGGGATACTTGCTCCACTCGGTTTCGGGGATCTGGGGGATATCCTTGCGGCGCACATCAAGATTCCACTCGGGTGCGACGCCGTGGAAGACTTTGCCGATTCCCACGCCATTGAACTCGGTCGGCTCCCTGCCGGTGCTCAGCGGTGGCACCCACTGGTGACATGGCAGCTCATCGGTCCAACGGGGAACGATGGTGTTTTCAATGGCCCCTTT
>JAIXZA010000062.1 GCA_027489965.1 Verrucomicrobiaceae bacterium | reverse complement strand
TGGAGATACTCACGAACCGTTCTCCGACAGTAACCTTCAGCGATGTTGCGATGCACTGAGTCAGCGGAGGCAATGGATTGTGAGGCCAGCTTCTTTTGCTCAAACGGCCAACCGCGAACCGACTGAAAAACGAGTCCATACAACTCAATAGCATCCTGCCAAACCAGCAACTGCTGGTATCCGCGGTTCTTATTTCGTCGTTCAGTGTTCATATCGAATCATCACTCCATTACTCCATTACTCCGTCCCTCCATCAATACGTCGCGCGGCCGCCAGAGAGGTCGAAGACGGCGGCGGTGGTGAAGGAACAGTCTTCGGAGCAAAGCCAGGCCACGAGGGCCGCGGCCTCTTCCTTTTTGCCAAAGCGTCCCATCGGGATCTTCGAGAGCATGTAGTCGATGTGCGACTGCTGCATCTGCTGGAGGATGTCCGTGGCGATGACGGCAGGCGTAACCGCGTTGACGGTGATGTTCGCCGCGGCCAGTTCCTTACCGAGTGATTTGGTCAAGGCAATGACAGCAGCCTTGGAGGCGCTGTAGTGGGCGGCATTGGGATTGCCTTCCTTGCCTGCGATGGAGGCGATGTTCACGATGCGTCCATAGCCGTTGGTGATGAGATGCGGCACCACGCTGTGACAGCAGTAAAAGAGTCCGTTGAGATTGATCTCCATCACGCGCCGCCAGTCGGCGGGGTCGAGTTCCCAGGTCTTCGCATTGCCACCCGTGATGCCAGCATTGTTTACGAGGATGTCGATCTTTCCAAACGCAGCAACGGTGGCTTCGGTAGCGGCCTGGACGGAGGCAAGGTCCGCGAGATCGACGGTCGCAGTGTGCACCGTGTCCGGCGTGCCCATCTCGGACGAAGCCTGCGCGAGCGCCGCTGCATCCACGTCCCAAAGTGAGACGCGGGCTCCCGAGGCAAGGATGCGTTCGGCAATTGCGCGGCCAATGCCCCGAGCACCGCCGGTGACGATAGCGATGCGGTTTTGGAGATCGATTTGATTCATGGAAGAGGTTTGTGGTAGGAGGTCATACCAGTGACTAAACGAGGTAGTTTTTCGGGTTCTTTCGGCCAAACCGAGAGATCACTGTTTGCTAAACTGATGCACACTGACACTGCGACATGTCTCGCCGGGACGGAAAATGGTCGTTGGGAACTTGGCGTGATGAACGGAATCGGAGTGATGCTTGGTCTCAAGGCAGAGGCCGTGGAAGCAGTCATAGCCCGCGCCGATTTTGCCCTTAAGCAGCGGTGTAGATCTCTGGATGCTGGGCTGGCCAGTGAGGATTTGCATCACGCGACGGGTGCCATCGTGGTTTAGCATTCGGAGTAGAATCAGCGGACATGATGCCATTCACAGAATCGCGTTAGAGCTGCGTTGGTCTTTGGCAACGCAAGAGTCACGGGCCATGAGACCTCAGGAAGGCGTGCTGCTAGGGTGTAGCGATCGTCCAGAAACACTTCCACTATATTGCCGTCAATGAAAACACGAGCAGTGATGTGGCTGGGCATGGGCAGTGCGATTGGCAACGAACTCCATGACACGCCAGAGGAGTCGAGGACGCTCAATTGATTACGTGTTACGACGACTTCACCCAATGGAACAAGGCTGATGCGGACTTCGCTTTTTGCCTCTGGCAGTGTAATCTTTAAATCGGCTATCCAGCTTTTTGCGGGAATGATTTCGTGCTGCCAGGGCAGGTGTTCGAAAGCTTGGCTGAGCTTCGCTGGCAGACGCGTGCCGAGTTTGCCATCTGAGAGCAGACGCACTTCGCGTGGCAGTGCCAAATGTCCACCCCAAGTTTGCTTTCCAGGTCGTGCGGGGTCGTGGGGTATCCAGCCAAAGAGCACGGGTGTGCCGCCATCCAGGGCGACCTGAGCAGCACAGAGGTCTTTACCGTCGAGATAGCCTTCGGGTTCATTTTTCCATGGTCCGAGTGGTGAGGCACTGGTCCAATAGGTGGGTCGGCCTACCGCACGATCGTAGATACTAACGAGCAAGTGCCAACGTCCGCCGAGCTGGAACATCTGCGGACACTCGGGTTCGCCAAAGGTTCTAGGATCAAGGATAGGGCCGTGGTCTTGCCACTGCTGCAGGTCCACTGATGTGGCGAGACTGACAGCTCCACCGGTTTCCTTCGGGCGGCCTTTCATCCAGGTGGTCATGACGCAGCCGTATTGTTTCATCTCTGGAATCCAGAAGACGAAGGGATCACGGCGGCGCTCATAGTAGTCGTCGGCTGGAATATGAAATCCCTTTGGCGCGCATGACCAATGCAACAGATCCCGACTCACAGAGCTAACCATGCGGCCCTGCACATGACCATAAAAGCTACGAAAGAGCTTCGCCGTCGGATCATGAAACACGCCAAGCACAAAGTAGGGCGACATCCAGTCATCGGCCTTCACCACGTCATGCGTGATGGGCGTCTCCGTCCAATGCAGCCAGTCACGCGATCTCACAAGCATGGCGTCATATTTGCCGGGCTTGAGGTAATAGAGGAAACATTCCCCCTCATGAAATGCCGGATGCACATCACCGAGCAGATGGCTCTTCGGCTTGAAATGAAGATCCTGCGCCTCCGCAAAAGGTGGAAGTGATAGCAGCAGTTGGATGATGCTGATGAAAAGGGTAAAGCGGAAGGGCATGGACGCTCGCTGCTTTCGTTAGCAACTGTGGAGCGGTGGAGCGGTGGAGCGGTGGAGCGGTGGAGTTTCAGAAGCTTTTTCCAAGACTCCAACACCCCATCACTCCGCTGCTTCCAAAGGTATCGATTTCGCCGTCTATGTTTTGTAGTATGGTGACGAACATTTTGTTGGGTGGGTCTAGTAATATGGGATAACGTAACTGTCTTATCCTTGAGCTGCACTGACGGTCCTTACTGATAAGAATTGAATCACACTCATTCACCACTGCCCTTTTTTAGGGGCCCTTTCAATGCATTGCGATTGGGAATCACTTTGGCATTAGCAAGAGCAAACGAATACAGCTCTCAAGACTTTCATTTATTGATCGTGGAGTTCACCTCGTAAAGACTGGTTCAAGCGCCGAATCTTCATTCATTTCTCAGGCAGCCTCATTCTGCAACTGCTACGATTCAATGTGGCCGTAACGTGCCCAGCGGCTGGTCGTGGCTGGTGCCGCCAATATCCGGCTCCACCTGTCCGGTCTACCGCTACTACGATGACACCCGCACCGAACCGGCTTACGTCGAACAATAGCGGCCGTAGTGAGCAACTTGATAGCTCCATAAAGTTTAACGCATTGTCTTTGAAAACGACTTCCCGGAGGAGCTTTGGGTTAACCCATAAAACCAGTTATCTAACAGTGGTTATGGAGGAAGTTGAGGTAACCTAAATCGTCTAACCCAAATTCAACAAAACTCATGTACGGAATGGTCAACAAAGCAGTCCAAGATTTGATCGTCACAAATCATGGTGCAGGGGTTTGGGAGAATATCCGGCAGCAAGCAGGGGTGGAAGAGGAAATGTTCATCTCTAGCGAAACCTACCCAGACGAGCTCACTTTTCGACTGGTGGCTGCAGCATCGGCGGTTCTGGCCGTGCCAGCTGAAGTGGTGCTGAATGAATTTGGTCGCTGGTGGATCCTGAAGACAACCCAAGAGGGTTACGGGCACCTCATGAAGGCTGGAGGTAAGTCGCTCGGAGAATTTCTGGCGAATTTGCCAAACTTTCATACACGCATCGTGATGATGCCGGCATTGAGACCGCCGGAGTTTGAGTGCTCTGACATCGAAAAGGATTCTTTGCGTCTGCACTATCGAAGCCATCGGCGTGGCCTGTCAGCATTTGTCATTGGTCTTCTGGACGGCCTCGGGGAAATGTTTGCGACACCGGTCACCATTTGCCATGAGCAACGGCAGGACGACGGAGCGGATCATGATGTCTTTCAGATGAGTTGGAAGGCTTGAAGCACCCCTTGAATCCAAGTCATGAATGCATACGATTCACCATGGCCTCAGCTAGCAGAACGCTTTCCGTTCGCACTCGTTGCTATCAAGAACGATGAAATCGAAGGGGCGACCAAGCCTGGCATAAGCTCACGCTTTTGGTTCCGCATCCCATTTTCGATCAGTTCGGTGACGCAGACTGCGAACTGGCAGCCAAGATCCTGCTCACTTGCCTTTTGGGTTGCCGACGACTCTGAAAATGTTCGCGAATCGATTCTGTCGGCTATGCAAAGCCCTGAGATAACTTTGCGGCAGATCACGAGCGTCGCCGAGCTGCGAGCTGACCTGCGCAAAAAGGGCCCGCCACCTAATGTTCTCATCATTGATGGTTCCTGGCTGAACACTACTTTAGTTAGAGCTCTTGATAAATGGCGGAAACAAGTCTCTTCAAACGTGCCAAGAATCGTACTGACCCGGGCAGCCCCCGAAGGCATCAGGATTCCTGACGACTGGAACCAGCTCTCACGTCCGTTGCAGCGGAATGCGATCCGTAAATCGCTTCAACAGCTTCAAGACTTCAGCCGACATCTCGGACTGAGGGTGCTCGTGGCTGAGAATAATCAAGTAAACGCCAGACTCGCTGTCTTGCTGCTGCAGATGATGGGCTGTGATACTGACATCGCAGCCAATGGCAAACAAGCTATCCAAATGCATCAAGAGCACGCTTACGACACCATTCTCATGGACTGCCAAATGCCAGTCATGGACGGCTATGAAGCTGCCCGCCGAATCCGTGAACTTGAAATTCAATCTGGCGCTGCACAATCCACCTGTAAAATCATCGCCATGACGGCCAGCGCAATGCCTGGGGACCGCATGCGCTGCCTAGAAGCAGGCATGGACGACTATCTTGCCAAGCCCTTCGACGTATCCTCCCTGCACGACATACTGTCACGATTCGCACAAGAGAAGCACCGGGCTGAAAAACAACCAAGCCATGGGTAGTTGTTCCATCTTTGGCCTTCTTGGCATCACGGAGTGCTGCAAAATCATCGAAGACGAAGCCCTTCTATCGAAGAAAGCCAGCAAGACACTGGTCGATAAACCGATCCGTGAGGTTGCAAAAGGCACAAAAAGCCTTGTGGAATCAAGGACGGATGGAAATCGGCGGTCAGCCATTCCTGTTTTACGCTAAATGCTCAATGCCTTTCAAAACAAGCTCAACGCCGCCAAGGTGAGCTTCCAGCAAGTCGCAGTCGAGTTTCATGGATAGCACCGAATTCCGCTGCGCTGAGTATGGAAGTGGGAGTAACTTCCCCGGAGTCAGTCGATGAATAAAGCCCTCTATGTTTCGGCACCCAAGGCTTAAGGCCGTAGAATGGCTTTTCTCAAACACTCTTGGAGTTCTCTTGATGCCAGACGGCCACCGCTTGAGTCTTTGATCTAACGTGAAGTTTTTGGTAAATCCTTTTCATGTGGACACGGATGGTTTCATGGCTCAATCCCAGTGCTTCCCCCGTCGCCTTGGCTGAACCATACATTGAAATCATTTTAAGCACTTCAATCTCGCGATTGGTTAGGCTTTTCACCCCACCTGGAATGTAAGCAGAGTCGATTGGAGCGGCTTTCCCCTTGCTCAGAAATTCATTCACAAGAAGTTTGGCGATAACCGGGCTCAAGACGACACCATCATGGATGGCCATTCGAATACTGCTGAGCAGTTCATCCGGATTCGAATCCTTGACTAAATATCCAGATGCACCGCTCCGCATCGCATCAAAAACATCCTGGGGATCGCTGGAGGAAGTCAGCACAATGCAAGGTAACTCAGGCTGCTTTTGCTGCATTTTTTGAATCACTGAAATGCCACTCTCACCAGGTAGATTCAAATCCACCAACAGAAGGTCTAGGTCCTGTCGTGCCAAAGAACTGGCTGCAAAATCCTCCGCTGACTCCCAAGTCTTCACAGACTCCACCCCAGCCTGATTTTGTAGCAGTGCAGTGAGAAAGGTGCGTATCACCCGATCGTCTTCCACGAGTCCGACGCGTCTAGTTTGAGGCTG
>JAIXZA010000094.1 GCA_027489965.1 Verrucomicrobiaceae bacterium | reverse complement strand
TCATCATCATCGCTATCTGGATCAAAAGGATTGGTGCCGGCTTGGAATTCAGCGAGGTTGCTCAGGCCGTCAGAATCTAAGTCAGTATACTTATTGGAAGCATCCGTAGCAGCTAGGCCCCAATCGAGTTCCCAGCGATCGCTCATGCCATCGCCATCCGTATCGGCTAAGGCAGCAGAGGTGCCGTTTAGGTATTCGTCCACATTTTTAACATCGTCATTGTCATCATCTCCCAGTGGCTCAAACTCATTGAGAGATTCAAGGCTGATACCCAGACCTAATTGAACAGCCTCCCACTCATCGGGTAACCCATCATTGTCATTGTCTTGCACTCGATCACACATCCGCGCCATCGAAATAGAGTGATTTGCAGTATTGATCGAACAATCGGCAAAGAGAGGCACAGACACAGCTACCGTCGATGTGTAAGCCAACACACCGTTTTTGAGATATTCAATGGTGCTGCCTAAACGGCGAATGGTGAAAATGGTGGATGCCGTATAAGAACCCAAGTCGGCCTTTAAAACTGAAGTAGATGACCCGTTGCCTTCATAGACACTGGCGTTAGCCGTCGATGAAAGGACAAGAGAATACTCGATGTCTAAATTACTAGCATTGAGGTTGGAGGCAGTAAGTCCGATGGCGACAGTTCCTGTGGGGCTAGCTGAGAAGATGAAAGAGCCATCCGAAACCAAGGCCTTCTCGCTAACGGCACCTGCATTGTAAGCGGCGGCTACCCCTTGATTTTTGGACAAAGCTCCTTGATTCCCCACCATTGTATCCGCTGTCACACCAACGGGAGATAGCCATGTAACACTCTGCAAACGACTGACACTAGACACAGGGTCCGTATCTGCACAGAACTCTTGAAAATTGGTTGACCCGTCATTGTCAATATCCCACTGAGGACGGACAAGATCCCTCAGATCATTGAAAGTAAAGGTTGCGGGAACAGACGGTGAACTGCGTCTCCAGTGATAAATTTCCCACTCATCGGGCAGGCCATCTTCATCAACATCTCCCGTATAAAGTCGGGCAGAGGTAATCTCACTGTTAGTCGTATTGAAGGAACTATCGACCATTAGATTGGCGGTCACAGGAGTAACGCTGGAATATAAAACCTGGCTATCTTTCAGGTAATCAATCTGCCGCGCCACACGTCTGATAGAAAAGCGGGTATTGGCATCAAAAGCACCCAGAGCAAATTTAGATACAGGTGCCGTAGTCAAGCCTGTTCCCTCCCAAACGCCAGCCTGTGCGGGCACGGTGGTCGTAGCAGGAACGAGTTGAATCATGTACTCCAGATCTGTTTGTGCTCGGTTGTTATCAACGGCTGTAAAGCCCATGGCAAGCGTGCTGCCTGGAGTTGCTGTAAACGTTAAACGTGCTGTCTGACCGATGGCAAAAGGGACTAGCAGGTTTGCTGCATCCATGCTTGAAGCAACCGCATCCGCATTCCAGCCGACTACCGTTGACGTTTTCTTCACCGCTCCCCACGTCCCCGTGAGCGTGAAATAGTTGCTTGGGTTCGTCTTCCAAAGAACAACGGGAGATTTCAGCTGAGGTAAGAGAGGATTGGTGCCGTCGTAATATTCATCCAGATTTTGCACCCCGTCGCCATCAGGGTCAGAAGCCACTCCTGCACCAGATGCTTTGAAGGCATCCAACTCGGCAAACCCCGCATTATTGGCCAAATAGGAAAGCTCCCAGGCGTCTGGCATTAGGTCATTGTCCACATCCCCCGTATAAACTCGGGCCAACGTGACCTCCTGGGCTGGGGTGGAAAGCCAGACATTCACATAAAGCGTTCCTGTGCTTTTTGCTGCAGCCGTATGCACCAACGCACCGTTTCTGAAAAAACGCACAACACCGCCAACACGCTGAATCATAAAACGTGTACTGGCATCATAGGTATTGAGTGCCGCAGTGGGCGTGACTACCGCTGCATTTGGCTTCACGGTATAGGTTCCAGTCGCTGTCGTGGTGAAGGCCCATTCCAAATCAGGGGTTAGGATTGCTGTATTAGGAGTGCCATTTGTAGCCAACGGCATCGCATTCGAAGCATTCAATCCCAAGGTCATAATGCCATTCCCTGAAACCTGAAAGACCACCAAGCCATCTTCCAAAATGGCCTGTGTTCCAAGCGCACGGGCATTATAACCTGCCGTGGTTGAAGTCTTTTTTAATCCCCCGAGAATGCTACCAGACGTTGCCGTAGCATTCACAAGATCTGAACGCCAAACGACCGATTCAGATTTACTTAATGAATCACTCGGTGAGGTGCCATCTATCCATTCATCCAAGTTAATGACAGTGTCACCAGAGCTTACTGTTTGTCCATTGATGACAACCGTCGCATCAGCATTGCCTAATGGTGCAAAGGCAAGCAAATCATTCCAGCCGCTGTCTGCCTTCAGAAATTGGCGCTCCCAGACGTCTGGTAGCCCATCAGCATCCATGTCCCCCGTATCGATGTGAGCCAAAGTCAGCTCAGCCGTCGGAGAGCTAAGCCAAACATTGGGATAGAGTGGGCCAACGCTTGCCAATGCGGCAGTGTGGATCACCACACCGTCTTTCATAAAGCGCATCTGTCCTGCTGCTCTCTGAATGCAGAAAACGGTATCAGCCGTGTAGGTGCCTAGAGGATCTGCCAATGAAATGTCCGTGGTGTTAGGATTGATCGCAAATGTCCCATTTGCATTGGCTAAAATGGACCACTCCAAATCTGTCGTCACACTTGTAGCAGTAGGCATAACGTTAGAGGTGTTGAATCCAGCCGTCATAAGTGTTCCAGGTGTGACCTTAAACATTATCTGGCCGTCCCCCACGATCATCTGTGAAGCAAACGCCCGCGCATCAAATTTTTCTACAGTGCCTGGAGTGGTCTTTTTGATACCGCCAGAATTGGACGTGAGATCTGTATTGAGCTGAGAATTAGTGGCCCGCAGCCAATTAATGGGAACACTCCGACTCAGACTATCTGTGGCCATAGTTCTCGTCTGGAACTCTAGTAGATTGCTGACACCATCCAGATCCGCATCATTACCAGGAAGAAAATTCGTGACATCGGTCCATGAATGCAGCGGTGGCAGCTGATCCTCCTCCCAGTTGTCTGCCATGCCGTCGTTATCAAGATCACCTGTGGCAATCTGGCAGGAGGTCAGTTGACTACCTAAAGGCCCTGATTTTACAAAAGAACAATCCACCATCATAATACCCGCACTCGCCGTCGTGGAAGTGTGCATGAGGGCCGAGTCTTTATAGAAAAGCACCGTCGAACCAACTCTCGCGATGGTGAATACTGTCGATGAAGTAAACGCTCCCAGAGAAACTCCGGCTGTGGCACCGTGGTAAACCTGAGCAAGGTTATCCGCTCTCAGATAAATGGCATGATCCATGTCTGTGCTTAGCTCATTTTTATCGACCAAATTGAATCCCACGATAAAAGCACTTTGGCCGCCAGCATTACCTTGGAACTTGATACTACCATCCCCTAGCATACGCTGAGTCGAGATAGCCCCAGCATTCCACGTCGTCGAGCCACCAGCAGTCTTGGTCAGTGCGCCATTGGCTCCAGTCGTAAGATTAGCTGTGCCAAGGACACCGCGCGTCCATTGGACAGCTTCATACACTGTCGGCTGCTGACCCCAAGCACTTTGAATCAAACACAATCCTGCAACAAACGCACAGATCTGAACCAAGTGGTGCAGGCCACCTCCAAACAAAGGGAAAGACAAAATGGACATTTTCATAAGTTTAGAGATGGATAGCGTAAGTGGCAGGAAAGTGATTGAACAGGCAGCGTTTTAAAGGCTCATGTGACTGACGGGATCGGACCAGTCGCTATAGCCGGCGCTGCCGCCGATGGCGCGGACTTGGAACTGGTAGTTGCCGCCGGGAGTCAGGTTCCCAATCGGCATGGAGCGCGAGCTGGTGTGCAGGCCTCCCGTCTGCCAGGGGCCGAGGGAACCGCCGGGAGCAATGAGGGCGTAACGCACTTCATAGCACTTGGCATTGGCCACCGGACCCACACGCACGATGAGCTGACCCGACATGCCATTGAGGATGTCTTTGATCGTCGGCTGCTCTAACTGAGTCGAAGCACGATTGGTGCTGACGGCCTCAAAACCACTGCTCAGCAGTGTCGCAAGGTCATTGCCATGACGATCCTGCACAAAACCTGCCAACTGGCGCAGCAGAGAGACGAGAGCCTCACGCTTGTTGTTCTTGTCCGCCGTCTCGACAGGCCCACCGCGCAGAGATGCGGCGATGGAGAGACTGAAAGCTGTCAAAGCCGCCTGGAGATCCACCTTGGCAACTGGTGGATTGGCAAAAGCAGTATTGTCGTAAAGCTTGGAAAGCACCGAAGAGGCGGTTTCTTCCAACGAGTGATCGGAGGCGGCTGCAAAGCCAGGGCTTACGCACCAAAACCATGGAAAATGTGTTGGGTGGCTTCGGTCCTGAAGGCGGGGTCGAGGCAGCAGCGCTTGCGCTTGCTGCGGATGGAGCCTTTGACCGGGCTGCTCTTGAGCACTTTGGTCGATAGCTCGCGCATCAGCGTGAGGTTGTGCGCGGCGGCTTTGTCGCGCACTTGGCAGTGGTCTTCGTGATAGGTCACATCCAGCAGGTGATGGCATTGATTCTCCACAGACCAATGGTTGCGGATGAGCCGCCCGAGCTCGGCGGCATCCGCCCGGCTACTGCTGAGGTAATAGTGGGTTTCTATCGCAGGGTTCTCCGTGGTGTGCCGCTGGCGCATCGTCTCTCGCCGCACGCAGATGACGCTTTGCAACCCGGCCCATCTCCAGGATTTGGGCCACCAGCCTAAATCGCGTAGCACGATGACTTCGCGCTGCTCATAGCGGCCTCGGTTTTGCTCTCGGGTGGTGCTCACTTCGCACCCATCCGCCCAGCCTTGTTCGCCTGCGGCTGCGGCCTCCGGCGTGGGACGCAGGCTCTCGAAGTGCGTGGCGACGGCTTGGTGCGCTTCCTTTTCGTTGCCTTTGAGCGCGAGGATGTAGTCGGCCCCAGCGTCTTGGATGAGGTGGGCGATGTCGGGATGGCCGCCCATGGCGTCGATGGTGACAATGGCTCCGTGGAGCTGGAGTTTGGCAAGGAGTCGCGGCAGAGCTTCCAGTTCGTTGCTCTTCTCAGCGCAGGCTTCGTGACCGACGCTCAAGCTCGCTTCGCTGACCCAGGCGCGCAGGATATGTAGCGCGCTTTTTCCCGTGGTAGTGTCCTTGGCTCCCCGGCTGACTTTGCCGTCGATGGTGACCTGTTTACCCGCCAGATCGCCGACCCAGAGTTCCATGATTTCGAGCAAGTCGTCAGGCCTCAGAGAAAGGAAGACATTGCGAAAGACATCGTGCGAAGGTGCACCGTTGCGCAGCGGGATGAACTGCCGCAGCCAGGAGAGCTGCGACTGGGCGAAGTGGCCCATGTCCGTGAAGTCCTCGCAATCGCAGATCATGGCACAGAGCGCGACGAGCAACACCTCTGGCAAGGAGTGCAACACGCGTCCGATCACACGGGGATCAGGCAGCGTGGCGAAGAGTTCTTTGAGCCGAAGGACCTCTTGCAGGTCGGCTCTGACTTGAGGGTCGAGGGATTCAGTGGTGATAAGGGTGGCTTCCATCCATACCCTCATCAGTGGTTATGGTAATTTGTACAGTGATTTGTTCATCGAGTATTTACCATACCCAGTTATTCATTTCATGCGTTTGCCCTGCTGCAAAGCCGAGGAGGACGCGGAGCTGGAACATAGGTTTAGTTGGTGTTGACGGTAAAAATCCATTCCAGGTTAGGCCGCTGTCCCAGCGCAATGGCTTGCCCTGAGCGTCTGTGCCATTCCAGGTGACGGGTATTTTAGCCATGGTTATGGTTGTTTGGTTGTCTGGTTTGTTGGCACGCTCCCGTGAGCGTGAAAGTCGTGGAAGAAGGCGCGCTCACCGGAACGTGGGGGTTTGAAAGAAAGGAGCCGCCCCAGACCGCACTCTGGCGAGATGCGCCTACGGAAAGGAAGATTAAAACGCCTGATTCTGAAAGGTTTAAATGTAACGAAGCGCTATTGGACGGGCGCTGAGAAGGTTTGGTCCGACACGGACTAAGTTTGATCCGTGACGGAAAAGGTTTGGTTTGAAGCGCACTTAGTTTTGTCCCGCCCTGACAGAGTTTTGTCCGGCAACGAATGACTTTTGTCCATGACTGACTTCGTTTGATCTGCGACGGAAAAGGTTTTCCGTCGGACGAAAAGGTTTGGTCCGCGCTGGAAAAGGTTAAGTCCATGGCGGAGTAAGTTTGATCCGTGACAGATAAAATTTGATCCGCAGCGGACTGACTTTGATCTGAAACGGAAAAGGTTTCCCACCTAACGAAAAGGTTTTTTTCGCCATGGAAAAGGTTTACTCCACGGCCAACTAAACCGCCTCTGTAGCCGATAAACACCGAATCCGAGCGCAGATAATGCTGTCCCTTTTGCGGAAGACTGTCTCCTAACTCGACTGACTTGAGTGAGTCATTAACACTAGTCGTAAAACAGCTAACCTGGAAGCTTGGCTTGGTTACGGCTGTGAATTTCAGACTCATACTCTATAGGTTTTACCCAATCGGCGAATGAAATTCAATCAATTTTTTTGTAACCTTAGCAAAAAACTTAATTCGAACCCAAATAAATGGATCAATTGCCCCATCTGTTAGAGACCGACTTAGCTGTCAGTGAAAGTAGCCAGTGACCTTGAGCTTGCGGCTGAAGATCTTGTCGCCTGCGGCGACGAAGAGCAGGTCGTGGGCCTTTCCGGCGAACTCGCAACTGACGACTTTTCCCAGAGGATCTGGTTTGGAGATGATCCCGGCTAGGCGGCCTGCGGTGTCGAAGACTTGGATGCCGAGCTCGGTGGTGACAAAGTAGCGGCCTTTAGACTCAGTGGTGGCTCCATCGCCAGAGGCGGTTTCTTTGCCGACAGGCAACCACATGGTCATGAAGGGGGCACCTGCGGTAAGTGTTCCATCATCAAGGATTTGCCAGGCCCAGACGTACTTTCCGCCATGCTCGGAGGCGACGAGGGTGCGTTCATCGGAGGAGAGGGTGATGCCGTTGGGTTTCAGGATGTGGCCCTGATCGGCGACGATGTGTTTTTTATCTGCGGTGATGAGGTGGATGGTCTGAGTCGGTGTTTCTGTAAAGTACAAGTGGCCCTTCTTACTGACGACGAGGTCATTGCATTTCACATTGGTGAGCAGAACTTCAACCTCACCCTTCAGGGTGATGGCAATGATGCTTTGCTCTTTGTTGTTACATGCATAGAGGCGGCCATCTGGGCGGTTTTGCAGCCCGCTGGTGC
>JAIXZA010000125.1 GCA_027489965.1 Verrucomicrobiaceae bacterium | reverse complement strand
GCGTCATCACCTACAAACTCGCCGCCCACGCCGCAGACCTCGCCAAAGGCCACCCCGGCGCCCAATACCGCGACAACGCACTCTCGAAGGCAAGGTTTGAGTTCAGGTGGGAAGATCAATTCAACCTCTCCCTCGACCCCATCACCGCCCGCGAATACCACGACGAAACGCTCCCCCAGGAAGGCGCCAAATCCGCCCACTTCTGCTCCATGTGCGGCCCCCACTTCTGTTCAATGCGCATCAGCGAGGATGTTCGGCGCTACGCAGAAGAGCACGGCGTCACCGAAGCCGAAGCAATTGAAAAAGGCATGGCCGATAAATCCACAGAATTCGTTCAAACCGGCGCCGAACTCTACAAACAAGCATGATGCGCATGCTGCGACATGAGCCGAGCCGAGGGATCGCAGGCGAGACAGACAAACGCTACGCGTTTGCCCGCAGGGCGGCAGTGCCGAGTGGAGGCAATGCCGTCAACATCACCGAAGACGTCCGCAAATACGCCGCCGAACAGGCGATCTCCGAGGAGGAAGCCCTCGCCAAAGGCATGGAAGAAAAGTCGAAGGAGTTCGTCGAAAGCGAAGCCGAAGTCTATAAGATGGCTTGAAGCTTAAAACGATGAGGCCTTAGTCTCTACTCCAGACAACCCCACACTGAAAAACATTTGCCATGCCACGCGGAAATTATTGGGAAATGACATATGATCCAAAGTGGGATGGCCCATCGGAGAATGCGTATTTGACTCAACTGAGTGGTAGCAGCGGCTTCTCTGACCGCAAAGTTATCCCAGATCCTCAGAAACCTCTGAAACTTAAGTGGCGCGTAAAGGATCCATCGCTCCTTTTTCAAAGGTGTGACTTTGCTCTCACTGTCACCGACGCCCAAATATCGAATTGGAGTTTCAAACTGTGCCGATTTGCTGGAAGTGTGTGGAAAAATGTGAAGTTCAGCCACTGCACATTTGAGCAATGCGATTTTTCGAACGTCATTTTTGATGACTGCAACTTCGTTGACTCCTGCACTTTTAAACAAAACTCCGCCTCAGCAGAGCTTTTTCGCATGGAAGAGACCGCGATAAATGCTGGCAAGTTCATCACTAACCTCGAAACGAACTTAGAACACGTCGATGCGGATTCGAAGCTATTTCAAACAAGTCGCTTTGTTGGCACTCGCGCCAATATCAGCAAAGTTGTTTTCGGAGCCAATCGAAACGAGGCAAATATAGACTATTATTTTCGGGCTTATGAGCAACTTGTTCGCTGTGATCTTGATCACCAGATTGAACGCCGTCGTTTCGACGATACGACCGGAAAACCTATCAAATGGTTTTGGCTTCGGACGCTGCCATTTAGATTCGAAAAGCTCATCACCTTAACATCCGGTTGGCTAACCAACTGGGGAAGGAGCTTGGTCCGTCCTTCGGTCTTCTTTGCAGCTACAGTGTTAGCATTCGCAGTTCTCTATTGGATGTGGCAAGTGCCACATCAGTATCAAGGCTGGAAAAGGGCCGTTGCTGCACTTACTGAGGCAACCAACCTCACATTGGTTGCTGGCTATACAGCTCATTTCGACAAGTGTGCATCCCTCAGAATGCAGCTCCTTTGGATGTCAAACATGGCCATTGGTTTATATTGGTATTCCCTGATCATACCCGTGATAACGCGAAGGGTTATGCGATGAAAACCGTGCCGCAATCGTCTCGAATCCCCGAGCATTTGAAGCGCGACGTTTTTCACGCTGTGAAGCGCCAAAACTCATCGATAATTATTTTTGGCAGTAAAGCTCGAGGGGACGACACTGAGTTTTCTGACATCGATGTTCTAGAACTCACGGATCGCCGAAGCCGACCCTATCGTCATAACCGGATGAATGTTTCTGTTTATGATGAAGCAACTCTACGATTGATGGCCGAGCGAGGGAGCTTGTTTGTCCTCCACCTGCGATTAGAAGGTCTTATTGTTCGTGACCCTCTGCAAAAATTGGCAAGTTGCCTAGCATCTTATCGGCAACCATCGACATATGAGCCATTTCGACAATCATTGCGGCAGATTGCGGATTTATTGGATGTATCAAAGACTGAATACACCCAACGATGGAGGCCATACAACGAACTCTCGTTGTATATAATTCGCAGCTTCTATTATGCTCAGTTCGCCGAGGCTGGAACTCCAGTTTTCTCTTTGGATGCCCTGAAATCGAAAGTCGCGAGGCAAGATTTTTCAACCACCCTTGAACTGAAACACAGCCTGCGGCCAGCATATGATTTGTTTGTTCAGGCGCGAAGTATGATTGAATCGCTTCTGTGCACCAAAATACATAACAAGTCCGGCACCGCCGAAGCTCTAATAACCAACTCAGGAGGGAGTAATCCATTGATGCTAGCCTTCGGTCTCCGTTTGCTTGGCAGGGATAGCTTAGAATTGAGCTATGATGTGCTGACGTTCCCCCCAATAAAGTGATTTCCTATATTGTTATCAGTGACATTCACGGGTGCGCCGAACAGCTTCGAATACTGCTCGGTCAATCTAACCTGTTCACCGGTCGGAGGGCTGTTTTTCTCGGAGACTATGTTGATGTCGGGCCCGATTCGAAAACCGTTCTAGAACTGTTGATTGACTTTCGCGATTCAAATCAATCAGCAACCTTCCTCAGAGGAAACCATGAATGTGAGCTCATGTCGTTTTTGGAGGGAGGGAGCTTCGTCAAATATGCCGAGATTGGAGGGACGGCCACGATTAGGGCATATTGCGGTGAGGTTGAGGGCGATGTTCGCAAGGCTCTGGCAAAGGCTGTTCCACCCAAACACATCGCGTTTCTCGAAGGATCTAAGATCTATCTTGAGACGGAGAATCACCTTTTCTCACACTGCGGTTACGATCCAGACCAGCCTTTAGATCGTTCCGAAAAATCGATGGCGCGCCAGAGTCATCAGCGACTTTTTTCAGAACCGCCAGCACACGGAAAAACTGTTGTGTGTGGCCATTATCTTCAGCGTTCACGTAAACCCTTCATCAGCAAGAATGTGGTGTGCTTGGACACGGGCTGCGGCGTGCTTGGTGGTCCATTGACAGCCATGCTTTTTCCTGAACGCCGAGTGATTCAAGTGACGTCAGGATTCGAGGTTTTGATACACGAGGCACCGGAGTCCACTGCGTAATTAACTCGGTGATGGCCGAGATCGAGAGCAAAGAAACGAGGTCAAGAAACGGGGTCAGGGTGCAAAAGTCTGACAAAGCCCTCTCAGCGATCGGAGTTGGTGATCTTGGATTGCGGATGCACCTCATTCGAGGCAAGAAACCCGCATGAGGCCAGTCTTCTGAATTCTCGGGAGCTGCACTGACGCCAAATATCCTCTCGTCTAGGCAAGGCATCAGTTCTTTTGATCTTTCGTTTCAAAGAATTTTAGACACTATCGCTGCGCTGCATGGCCGCGCAATTTTTATTCTGTAAAAGTTTCGGCTAGGCGCAGGGTGGCTCTATGGAGTTCATGTTGAGGTAGATTTTTCCGGTGAGCCATTCGTTGCTCAATTCGCAAAGGAGTGC
>JAIXZA010000069.1 GCA_027489965.1 Verrucomicrobiaceae bacterium | reverse complement strand
TCCGAGAACGTCGCGTTTGAGTGGTGGTGTTGAATCAGCTGTAAGCATAAGTGCCGTAGCTTGGCTGCTACGACCTTTACACACTACGACCTTCCAACGGTGCTAGGTTTGACGGATACTCCCTTTTCGTGGTCAGGACGCCGGACGCTTCACTCAAAAAGAACTGAGCCTGATAGTGAAGGCTGCACTCGCGGCTGTGGAAAGATGGGTTTTGGCAACTGCTGAAGCATGAAGTAACCGCGTCCTAACTGTCGTGTGCCACTCGGAATGATCAACCCCTGATAGGTGGCAGAGCGCAGGATGCGGGCTGCACCAGGAATGTAAGGATGCGGTTCATTGAAATTGAATTTACCGCCAAAGACACCCGTAATGGCGTTGACTGTAAAAGTGGTGTTGGTGATGCCCACGCCTGGGAAGCTGAGCTTAGTGCCTGGCGTTAGATCTAAGAGGCGATCCACTACGGTCGGCGGTCCCAGAAGCCCCGCATGAAAGAAAGCCAAGCGGGCATTGCCAGGAGTGGCTGGCAGAGTCTTTCCAAGAACAATCTGTGTGCGACTCGTTGCTGTGAAGCGCCCACCCATGAGTCCCATGCTCAGAGGGCCGAGTCCGTCCATGTAATTGCCTTTGAGAGAGGCAGGTCTTGACCAAGTAAGGTCTCCCTGAAGCAGGGTCTGTGTTGGCGCGGGTAAAAGAATCTCTCCATGCAAACTGCCCGCACTCGGCAGCATGGCATAAACCGTGCAGTTTCCGCCCACGGCCAAGAGTGAAGCCGCTGTAAAAGCATCCCCATCTGGCAGACGCCCCACAAAGGAGAATGCACCGCCTTTGGGGGGGACGGTAAAGGAAGCATATCCCTGGCCCTGAGGTATGGACTCTGCGCCGATCAGCGGCGTAGGAATACTCATCGAAAAGGTGTGATAACCTGAGTAAACGGAAGTTTCAGAGAGATTGCCAATGAGGCGCGGCCAACATGAGGTGACTGGACAATCCACCACATTTTGCCCAGTGATGCCACCCGAGATGAACTGCATTTCTGGACTGTAACTGAGTGTCATGTCCAACTTTAGGGCTGAAAGACCAGGGCGTGGAATCGTCACGGCGATCTTGATCTCCTGGCTTTGAGTCAGACAGGTAATCAGACTGGATGGTAAAGTGAGGGTGGTTTTTCCTAAACGTAGTTTGCCCGTGAGTCTGCCGATGTTTGAGATGGTGAAATCTGCACGCCCGCCTAGCTCACCATTCACTGAGCCTCGGGCGATCATGCTTGAATAATCCCGAGCCACGCCAGCAGGTAATCCAGTGACCTCTAACTCTGCCTGCACGGTGCTTGAGTCAAAAGTATTCGTCGCTGTGAGACTGAATTTTAAGCGGCCACCGGCTGGGCTGATCTGCGTCGCCCTGCCAGAAATGATACCCGTCTGAGCGTTCAGCGTTAGCCCCCGTGGCAGACCTTTTGCCGTGTATGAAACAGCGACACCTCTGGCTGGGTTGAGGGGCACTTGATAGCTGTACTCTTGAGCTAATCCAGTGCTCGGGAGGATGAGCGGATCACCCATGATTTCTGGGCCAGTATTATAGACGCCTAAATTGGACTGACCCGAAAATAAAGCGCCAGCGGTACCTGTCACCTCACAGCTGTAGATGCCGGCATCTGCTAGCTCCAAATTGGATATCTTTAGCACCGGCCCATCGAGGCCAGTGAAACGAGTGTCCGCATTCAGGGGCACGCCAGCTTTAAACCAGACATAAGAAAGCGGAGCACTGCTTGTGGCATTCACGCCAAAGCTGACCTCTGCCCCCTCTGGTAAGCTGGTGATCGTGGACTTTCGCTCCACCACAGTTAGCACTGCTGGTGCCGTCTGCGCCTGTCCCCCTGGATTCACGGCGGTGACATAATAGTGAAACCTTCCATCATCCAACTTCGCCGCAGGTAGGGTCAGCATGCGCGTGTTTGATCGGGGGATACGTTTGACTGGCGTTGGCCCTTTGAACCACTGGTAAACGTTGCTTTGATAGCCTTCGAACTGGCTCATAAAACTTACAGGCTGGCCTGCATAAGTGATCTGATCTTGCACCACTCCAAGCACTTGTGGGGCATATTCCTGGTGGCCAATGCCGAGGAGATCTAGATGAAAGACCGCCTCATCAGGGTCATTACTCATGACTCTGAAACTAGCTGCCAAATTCCGCTGAGCGGTGGCTGAATAGTCCAGATAGACCGCTGTGCTACCCTTTGGTGGGATGGCGATAGGAGAGAAATCCCTCAATGCAAAGCTGCCCGAGCCCAGGCCGGTAATCGTCGCAGAGTTTAAATTCAGCACTGCGTTGCCAAGATTGCGAATCGTGATTTTACGGCTCACCAGCGTGGGTGCCTTCACATCGGCAAACTCCACCATATCCAAGTTGGAAGTCAAAGTACGCTTTGGAGATAACTCTAAACCAATATCAGGCTCGGCCACATGAGCCGTTAACTTGAGATCAAAGGGGGACTCATCCACATCACTACTCACGATGTGCAGCGTGGCATTGTAAGTGCCTGGCAGGCTGCCCTGAAAGCGCAGTCCTAAAGGTGAAAAAGCAGATGGGTTCAGCACCTCTGTATCAAACTGAGTGATGCTGAAAGCAGCTGCATTTGGCCCATCAATCACGGTCTCACCGATAGTCATTGGGCGGGTGCCTTGATTAGAGACCATGAGTCCGCGTGTCACCGACTGGCCACTCCTTAGATTGAGTCCAAAAGGCAGCTGACTCTTACCATCCACATAAATGTTATTTGTCTGCACTGCATCTGCTACCTGAATCTCAGCGGCGTCCACATAAGCAGAAAGATTGATGATTAGCGGGTTATCAAAGACCGAGTTACTCGTGAGTCTTAATGTGGCATTTCGGAATCCGCCATTTTTTGGATTAAATGTCACCGTGAAGCTCTGGCTGGCACCTAGTATCAATGAACTGGTTGGTGGCGCAGAGACAATGTAATCCGCCGCGTGTGGCCCTGATTTAGTTAGGCTAATACCGGTCAGATTAAACCCACCATTATTCCCAATCGTGAATCTTTTCACCGTGGATAAGCCCAAAGTTAAAGTGCCAAAACTGAGATTGCTGGTTTCATAGTGGTAGCGATTATCTGTATCGTTACTAACAAAGATTGACGGAAAGTTTTGATCCCCATTGATCAGCATTAAATCGAAGATGCTCTCTGATGTGTCATTGGTTAGAATCCTCATCTGAGCCACGGCTGGCTCAAAAAAGGAGCCACGGTAAGTGACGGGGATAGACATCATTCCACCCACTGGAATCTGCAGGCTTAAAGGGCTGCGGTCTCTTAGAATGAAATCGCCTGCAAATCGACCTGTAATCTCAACGGACTTGATGCCAAGTGGGGCGGTGCCCAGATTATAAATCGTTACAGCTCTGGAGGACACAGATGAGTAATTCGACGCGAAAAAGAGGGGCGCTTTGGTGAGCGTCTCTGATCCATCAAAGGAAGAAGATGGTACAGAAAACTCAGGTGCGCCGAGTGCTCCTGCGCCGCTGAGTTGAACCTCGAAAACTGGCGAGTAGTAGGCATTGCTGGTCAATGTCAGCTTTGCAGTTCTCATGCCTGATGCGGAAGGTCTCATCCGCACATTGACCGTGTATTTCCCCCCCTCAGCCAACTGGGCTGGAAGCGCGGCTGCCAGGGAGAAATCAGAGGCATTCAAGCCAGAGAATGAGGCCTGGAGACCCGTCAGTGGTTGAGAACCGGTGTTCGTTATGTTTAGCCCATAAGTGGTCGTCGCCCCCACAGCCGTCGCCCCCAGATCCATCTCTGCTCCAGTGTCAGTTTGCATCGTTGCATCTGGAGTCTGCACCCGCATGTCTGCAATACTTCCGTTGCGCAAGATGAAGGGGCAGAGATTTCTAAAAAAGGCATCAAATTCGCTAGTCCCGAGGGTGCTTTCATCCGCTGTGTAAGCGATTGAGCCTTTATAAAAGGACATCGTTGTCACATCATTTGCATAAATGCGCTGGGCTCCGATCGGCAGTGAGGCATCTTTGAACTTTTGGGCGCTGGAACTCCTTGGCGAAATCACATTCGGTGATTGTGGGAACCGATTTGTTGGCATGCGCAGGTCTAGAAAATTCGAATAATAATAACTTCCTTGAATCAGTGACCAACTAAACGTGCTGTTAAGAAAGGCTGCATCTGAGGAAAGGTAGCTCGAATTCTTGCCCACCACGATGAGACCTTTCCCCTGAGCCGTGCGTTGTCGGATGAGATCCGCCGAGTCCTGATCCATCGGAATGGGCAAGCCTTCGAGCGGCGGTATGAGCACCGCATCAGCGTTGAATGCAGCATCCCAATCTGTAGATGTGGTACCTGTAAAATCGACCACGGCATTCCCAGCTTCTTGCAGGAGCTGAACCATTCGAGCATACGTGCTGCCAGAAGCGGTCGAAACATAAGCCTGATTGGCAAAAATAGAATAATAAGCCAGCGGCGCATCTGCTGTGCCAGCCAAGGTGATTTCAAAGGGGTTTTCATCTAGATCATTACTCGTGATCAGTAAGACGGCGAACTGCTGACCTTGAATCGTTGGCAGGTATCTCACCGTAAAACTTGTTGAGCCACCCGCAGAGACTGTTGAGCTGGGGCTGGAGACCACTGTAAATAAATCGGCATCCTGGCCCAGGATGTTGAGAGCGATGCCACCAAGTTGATCGACACCTGTGTTACGAATGGTAAACGTTCGTTGCACAGCTTGCGTGGCTAGAGTGTTCCCAAAGTTCACGGTAGAGACTCCATCCACAAGACCCGAACCCGACGGCTGCTCAACGGCTATATCGGGAGCTAAGACCAATCCTGAGCCAGTCACGACTAACTGAAAAATAGATTCATCAGCGTCATTGCTGGTGATGCGCAGATTCGCCTGCTTTAGGCCAGGACTGGTGGGTGCAAAAATGAGATTAAAGGATGACGTTGCACCAGATGGAATAGAAGCGGCCGACGGAGACTGAACTCGGAACTCATTCGCATCGGCACCGGTCACCATCACATTCAAATTATTGAGTTCTGCTCCGCCATCATTACGCACCGTGAAACTGCGGCTAGAGGTCAAGGTCACGCCCACGCCGCCATAGCTCACTGTAGAAACCCCTGAAACCATTTCTGTACCCAGAGGTGAATCCACAGAAATCTCTGCAGCCAGTGCAATACTCGAACCAATGACCACATCTTCCAGGGCCCACTGATCAAAGGTCGCCCCGGAAGCACTCAGCTGCCGCCAGCGGAAACTCGTCGCCACTGAGCGTGCCGCCGCTGGGATAGCCACCACATAAGTACGCCAGGCACGATTATAATACGGGCCACCAAGACGAGTAAAGTTCCTGCCATCGAGTGCATACTCCAGCATAGGCTCCTCACCTGTATCCACAGACTCCCAATTTCCTGACGGGCCGTTGGCTAGCGCAACTTTGAACGAAACCGCTGTCAGAGTCCGCGTATCTATCGGGTAAGTCGATGCAAAGCGGCTTCCCTCTCCTGTGAAATAGAGGCTGTTTCCCGTGGAGCCTGCGCCTGCCTGCTGGCCTAGGGTGTTTGCAGTCACAGTGCCACCAAACTCAGCCCAGAGATTTCCATCAATACCTGGATCAAAATCATCACTCAAAGAAGGCAGTGGCATGCGTGTGGTGATTCGGATGATCTGACTGTCTGAACCGACTTCGTTTGTTGCTCTCAAAGTGCAGTCATAAACATCCACAGCCGTCGGAATGCCGATGATGGAACCATTCGCAGGATTCACTACCAACCCTGGTGGCAAACTCGTGGCAGAAAAGCTCGTTGGCTGATTCGTAGCTGTGATTTGATAAAAAAATGCTCCTCCCACGAATGCCAAAGCAGTGCCAGAGTTGGTGATCTCTGGAGCTGCTGCCGGTGGCCCTATCTCATAACTTGCATCGGCGAAACCGAGAGTCTCGTCACCGCTCCTAAACTGGCTAGTATTTTCATGATGAAAGTACCAACGATTATTCGTGGGAGAGGACAACCAGTTCGCCATGTCGGCCAGGTTAGTGAAGGTGGAGATGACCGAGGTAACGCCATCTGGAACTCGTGCCCGAGTGATCGTGGCACCTGTGGCATAGGCTAGGTAAAGGTAACCGCCAAAATCCTCAGCAACTCCCCAAACCGCCCAGTTTTCAGAGGAATTCCAGGTCGGCCTCCGCATGCTTCCTTGGGGGATCACCTCCCCGCTGGGCACCCGCACCTCAAAAACGTCTGTGCCTGTATGCAACACCACTCGGCCATAACCACTGAAGATACCGCTGCCTGAGCCCATGACGACGGCTTGCCCCAAATTGATGATGGGAGTCGTGCGCGCTCCTGTCGTCGCATGAATCGGGATGAGCTGATTGACTGTGCCAGCAGAACTGGTTTCCGTACCATTTGCCGCCAACACGTAGGCTTGGTTGGTGGCCAGATCAGTACATAGCCCATTTGCCACACGGCCAATGGAGGCTCCATCGCTGAGATCCGCCAAGTTATAGCCTGCCGTCGCAGAATCCCCAGTCACGAAGACTCGCGTACTTGAAAGCGCGATGCCGCCTCGATCATCTCCAGTGAGGCCGAAATGATCGATAACTTGGGCATTTGTGGTTTTTAGTTCACGGATCTGGAAGCCCAAGTTTGGCGCTGGGTTGGATGCGCGCCCATTGAGGTTAATGAGGAATGAACTCTCATCCGCATCATCGCTCACGATGCTCAGCACCGCACTGCGGTTGCCAATCGCAGGTGGAAAAAAGCTAATCACAAAAGAAGCGCTGGCGCCTGCTGGAAGAACAGCTGGCGGAAGCGTGAGGAAACTGTAGTCACCGGCTTGCAGCCCACTAAGTGAGGTGGCAATATTGGATAAAGGCGCTTGCCCTAAATTTCGGATCACAAAGGTCTGTGATCGAGAAAGCCCGCGCGCCACGGAGCCAAAGAAAACTGAGGACGCTCCAGCGGCGAGCACATTGCCCTCGGCTGTCTCCATGCTGATTTCAGGCATCGCAGGCAAGCCTGAGCCGACGATGCTGATGTCAAAAGGACTCTCATTTCCATCATTGCTTGTCAGGCGTAGAGTGATGGATTTTTGCCCCAATGATTGGGGGGAAAACTGTAGCAAAAAACTCGTGGACTGGCCAGCGGGGAGCGTCGTCGCCGAGAGTCCAGGTTGGCTAAAATCACTGATTGAATTCCCATCGACCACAATACCCAAGCCGTTCAAATCGGCCCCGCCTGAATTGGTGATGGTGAAAGCGAGAGTGCGATTCAGCCCCAGGGTCACTCCGCCAAAATTCACCTGTGACACCCCATCGACCAGATTCCCAGTCTCAGGCTGGGATACCGCTATTTCTGGCGCAAAGATGCCTGCTGAAAGATTTAATTTGATGGTCCCCTGCGCGCTGCCACGGCCATCCACCGCGATCAGGTAAGAAAGACCGGCTACACAGTTCCAAGTGGTACGGCTCTGTGCAGTGCTGCCTGCATCATCGTTACTCGTTACCAGAGTCAATGCATTCAAGTCTGAGCCGGTATAGACGGCCAATACGCTATCAAAATCACTGCCAAAAGTATCCACCACCACGACGCCATTGGTAGGTGCCGTCCATTCCCACCAGACAGATGCAGTCGGTGCTGCCAACGGACTGTGAATGGGCTCTCCTGGCTCCTCCGTGGCTGAGATATTACTCCCTGTCACCGTCGCAGAGACTCCTGGCACGATGCTTCGATTGGCAAAAGAATCATTGATCAGACCGGGCACCGTGGGCTGGAAATAATAATTGAGTGAAAAGATACCTTCCAGAGTCCCTGCACCATCCACAGCGATGGAGAGCTGTTGCCCCGAGACGACGGGAGTGCTGATGAAGCTCTGCACTCCGCCCGTGTCATTGTTTGAGGTGCGCGCCGTCAATGCACCCACGGATGTGCCAGTGTAGGCAGCTAGGGTCGTATCTAAAGAGCTGCCATAGGTGTTGAAGGAGATCACACCATCCGAAGGCGCAGTCCAGCGGAACCAAACAGACTCGATCGGGGTGGATGCTGACGCATGATTTGGCTCACCGCTTTCAGCAGATGCCCGCAGGTTCGTCCCATTCACGCGGCCCGTTGCACCTGGCAGAACTTCAGCCGTGGCAAAGGCATCGTTACTCGGACGTATAGAAATAGGATCTACCCCGACAAAAACCACAGAGCTGGTGATGCTGCCAAATGGGTTGGTGATTACCACAGAGTAGTTACCCTCGTTCACTTTTTGAACCGCAGGCAGTGTGTAAAGAGCTGATCGGGCATTCGAGATCGGGGCATTTTCAAAAAACCACTGGTACGTCAGCGGCACGCTTCCATTTGCCAACACCATCAGGCTTAATGGATCACCAACAATCATCTGCGCGCCTACCGGCTGGATGGCAATCACAGGTGGCGAATTCGCGCTGACAGGCGCAGGATAGTTCAATACGATGTCTCCGACATCACCCGAATAACCGTCAACTTGGATGAAGAAGCGCTGACCGGTCACCGCATTGAAGGTCACAGAACTCGTCAGGCCAGACGAGTCATCATTTGAGCCTACCAAGTTCATGCCTGTGAGATTAGCCGTGCCAGAATAGATAGCCATGGTTGTATCAAAACTACTGCCGGAAGTTGTTATCGTGAAGCTACCACTGCTTCCGGCCTCCCATTCCCACCAAACAGTCACGCCACCTGCAGTACTGGGATTTCTGCGCTCACCGACTTCACTCCCAGCTAGGCGGTTACTTCCCCTGGTTTGCGTGGTGCCAGCTGCAAGCACCACTCGGTTTGCAAACAAATCATTCACTGGCGGGGTGATGATGGTGAAGGGAAAGGTTGCCGAAGCAGCCGTCATTGAGGGCGCACTCGCCTGGACACTCAGGTTCACCGTGCCTAGCGCTTGGGGCACGCTGAAATTAGCCGAGTAGGTCCCATCATTCGCCGAGACATCAGGCAACACACCATTGTCTAAAAAAGGAACGACAGCTCCAGCGCCAAGAGTACCACTGACCGTTGCACCTGTAACGGGCAGCAGGTCAGAAACCATGATGTAAATAGCCGCATTCGACCCAGCATTCAGTTGTGCAGACTGAGCCGATGCACGCAGCTCTAAAACGCCATCAGCGGCCACCGTCAGTGCTGCATTGGCATCCACCATACCGCCAGTAAGAATCCGCCCTTGCAGTGAAGCCAAGGGGCGGGCTGCGACGAGTAGACGGTTTTTCACCTCGATCATACTCGCTGCTGGGTGAAGACTTTTCACCAGCGCAGCTACCCCAGCAACATGCGGAGTGGCCATACTCGTACCCTGAAAGGAAGCATAGCTGGTATCAGATGTGGCGGTGCAGGAAAGGATCTCCACCCCAGGCGCCGCGATATCCACTGTGGTGCGCCCAAAACAAGAGAAGCTTGCCAGTGCTCCCGTGCGTGTAATGGCCGCTACTGAGACCATGTTGGCCGTATCATAATTGGACGGATAATGGGGGGTTGAATCATTATTCGTGGCCGAATTTCCTGCCGCTGCGATGAAAAGCACCCCAGCTTGGCTTGCTGCGGCAATGGCATCATTCAGGGACTGACTGTATCCTCCACCCCCCCAGCTATTGCTCAAAATGGTCGCCCCATTTGCCACACCATAATTGATGCATTTGATCGCATCTGAAGTGGCACCGGAGCCTGATGCACTTAGAAATTTCAGCCCCATCAGGCGCACGTTATATGCCACGCCCACATGCTGCCCAGCGTTGTTTGCAGTAGCTGCAATGGTGCCGGCGCAGTGTGTTCCATGATTGTTATCGTCCATCGGATCACCGCTATTGGTGATGCCGTTGATCCCGTGTATATCATCGACATAGCTATTGGCATCATCATCCATATTATTGCCTGCAATTTCCCTCGAATTACGCCACATATTGGCCGCCAAATCTTGGTGGGTGTAGCGGATGCCAGAATCAATTACCCCTACGATCACATTCGGTGATCCTCGGGTCAAAGCCCATGCAGGCACTGCATTCACATCCACATCCATTGTACCGCTATTTTGACCCGTATTCCGCAGCCCCCAGAGTGCTCCGTTAGTAAAAGCAGTGTCCGTTGGCACTTGCTGAGTCGTCACGATCCAGTCCGGCTCCACATAGTCATAAAGACCCGTGGCCATCAGCTCCTTGACCAAGCTCTTCGCCTCTTGGCTGCTGAGGGCTCCAACTTGAGTCTTAGAGCCCACCTTTTCCAAATGCATCAAGCCTCGCACGCCCCCCTGTTGACTCAATGCCTTTGGGCGCAATGATTTCTGGGCCATCGTCTGATTCAGCGCAGCAGATTCTAAACGATTATTCGTGTTTTTCAGTTTCGCCAAGATACCCCTAGAGGAAGCCTTTTTCCCATCAATGGTAATGATGTTTTGAGCCTGAACACTCACCAAACCCAAGGCCATCCAAACCGGAAAAAGGCAGATCAAAGCTCGATAAAATAAAATGGATGAGACTTTCATAACAAATGATGAATTAAGGATGGACTGCCTTATTCTAAGAATCGGCCAAAGTTACTCAATCTTTAGAGGATGTCACAAGCTTTATTTCTGTCGCACTTAAGAATAATATGAGGTATTGTGCCGCCTCAGGAAAGGGTGGGGGATGGAGTGCTGATTATTCTCGTTGAACTTTCTTCTCACCTTTGGCCCTCTGGGATGTGCTGTCACTACGCTAAAATAAACACAGAGGCACCTAGGTACTCAAATTCCAGCAAAATCGATTGACCCTCCCGAATCACTTGCCTCAAAGTTACGCGCTGTTCTGCACGCCAAGGATGATATGAGACTGTTCGTGATTCGAGTTTCTAATCACAGGAAAACAGGATGAACAAGAATGGGTTCTGACCTGTAAATCATGTCTTTCTGACCGCTATCTTCGATCTGCTATTTTTCAGTGGCCTGTCGACACGGGCCTGTTAGGCCGGTTCGGCGGCTTTCTTTTCAAAGTTTTCGCGGGCGACCTTGCGGGCGACGGAGACGATGTGGTTGCAGGCTTCCATGCAGAGCAGGGGAATGGAGTTTTCCTGGCCTGAGACCTGACCTGCCTCATGTCCGAGCTTGGATGCGGCGGGGCCACTGAGGAGTTGAACTGCATCGAGAGGATAAACGATGCGGCGAAGGCAGTGGGTGGCGGTGGCACAGCATTTGCCGATGATCTCGCTGGCTTGCGGATCGGTGATGCCGTTGGCAAAACGATACATGCCTGTTTGCCGTCCTAGTAGGTCACGCAGAGGAACGGGTTGCAGGGTGCCTTTTTCCTGAGCCATCGCCATGCCGACAGCGGCGGGATAAAAGAATTCCAAGGCTAACTGCAGCTCGCTCAAGTCTGCTAGATCAAGCTGCCAACCGCTCTTCAAAGTGGGGGCTGTTTTGATGGCGCGGAATTCTCCGGCAACATCATTGCGAGCGATCTCGCGCGCTGATTCCGGCTGGCTGTGTTTTTGCAGGGTTTCTTCGGGAGTATTTTGGTCGTCTAAATGGCGGAGGCTGAATCCTGATTTGGCAGAACCTAAAATGCGCACCTGACCGATCACGTTTTTCCCAGCATCTAGCCAGGCGGCGAGTGCCTGCTTGAGTTCATCTTTAACGGGGCTATTGGCTGCCTGCTGAATGGACCATTTTTGGTCGAAATCATTCACCTGATCTAAGATGACGTCGGCCATCAATCGCTCGGTGCCGATGGCGCTGCTGTAGTAGAGATGGCGACCATGCAGTTCGATCGGATTACTGCGGAAGACCTCCATCTGGCTTAAGGCCTTGCCCACTTCTTTTTCCATGCCTAAAAGAACGGGGATGTCCTGAAAGCTATGCAAACCATCAGCGATGAAAAAGGGTACGACGACGACGTTTGGAGCCGCGGTCAGCGTGTGCCAGTCGGCCACAAAAGGCGCCTCTTCCATGTAGGTGTCGATCACTTCAGCAAAGCCGTAGCCGCCTTCGCGAATGAATTTCACCTGGTCCTGGATCGCCTTGGTTGAGTTGTCGTTCAGGTTGGTGCCGTGACCGACGATGATCAGGCTGGTCTCGGAGCGCGGCACGCCGTTGGCCACTTCATCGGCTCTCTGCAAGAGCAGGCGGGTCATGTTGGGGTGAATGCCTACAGGGTCGCAGTAGTGGATTGTTTTGCCATCACGCTCAGTGGTTGGGCCAGTCAGGCGTAACTCTCGTGGTAGCACTTGCTGGCAAAAGTAGCCTTCACTGATGAAATTGGGGACAATGTAAATGACATCGCTGTCGATGCTTTCATAGACCTCCCGCATGGTGGGCTCTTCTTTCCAGAAACAGCAGGCGACTTCACGAAAAAGGCCACGCTGACGGATGGCATCGGCATGAAGATGCGTTGGGGCGCTGGAATCTGGGTTCACGGTCGATCCGTGTCCAATGATGATGAGGGCGGCGTGGGTGTGGGAAAGCGAGTTCAAGAGATGAGAGTTACGTCTCAGCTTTGCCGCTGATGCTCATCAAATTCCAGTTTAGATCTGATCTTATTCAGATTTCCCCAAAGTTTTTTTCGCGAACAGTCACGATCGCCGTCAACATCTGATCGGCTTCACTGCGGATCTTGGAATCCAAGCTGGAGGCGCTACGATTGTATCGGCGATAAAGCAGTTTTAGCTGAGCCTGAATCTGATCTTTGGACATCTTCGGCGTGATTTCACAGAGCTCTTCAGGAGTTTTGGGTTTGTCTGGCGTTGTCGCTGGTTTAGCAATTTGATTCAGAACACCACTGGTGGCTTGAGCTGCCTTCGTTGGGGCTGTCACTGCCGCTTGTTTCGGAGCCTCGGTCTTGGCAGTCTGTGACTTCGAGAGGGATTGGAGGATCTTTTTGAACATAGGTGCTGTGAGTTGAAGTTGGGATACAATGGAAGCGATAGAAACTACTCGATTCTCATGGTTCTGAGGTGAGCACTTTTGCGTTTGAGATCATCTTCTGAGAGGACACCTGCGCCTTTGTAGCTGACAGCGACTTCACGACTGCGGCCGGATTGTTTGTCTACGACTAGGGCGCGAACGCGCTGGTTCTCATCGTAGCTGAATGTCACGGCGATCTCACAACCTTTCGGGCGGTTAGGTGGCACTTCCAGGGTGATACGGCCGATCACATCGACAAACTTGGCGTCTTCATCTTCGCCCTGGGTGATGTCCACCTCAATGACGCGCTCGTTATCCTCGCTGGTTTGATAAATCTGAGTGCGGGAGCAGGGGATCGGCGTGTTTTTCGGGATCACGACGGAATTCATGAGCTTCTCTTCCCCAGTCCTAGCATTGTAAACCATGGCTACCGTGCCATAGCTGGCATTGCAGACTTCCTGAATGCGGGCAGATCGTTTGGCAAAGATGGCAGCGCCGAGGGCCACACATTCATCGACATTGCCGCAGGATTTGGGAACTTTACCAAAGAGCTTTTCCAGAACGGTCTTCACCTTTGGGATACGAGTGGAGCCGCCGACGAGCACGACGTGGTCGATCTCGCTGGTTTTTAGCTTGGCGGAATCCAGTGCCTGCTCCACCAGCATGACGGTGCGGGTGAGCATTTGACGGATGAGTTTTTCAAAGCTTTCACGAGTCAGATCAATGCGGGCGATGCCATCATTTTTATCATTGGCCACGGTGTCATTCACACGCTGAAGCTTGGAGAGCATCTTTTTAGCGTCTTCGGTGGTCTGGAGGACGCGGCGGCGGTGACGCTCATCGGTGAAGAGTTTGGCACCGGTCTGCTTGCTGTATTGCTCAGCGTAGGCTTCCAGCAGCATTTCATCAAAGTTGCTGCCACCGAGGTGACGCGCGCCTTCGCTGGTGAGAATGCGGATATTGTCGCCTTCGACATTGAGAATCGTCACGTCCAGTGTGCCACCACCGAGGTCATAGACGAGGATGCGGCCCTGCACGCCTTGGCTGTGGGCATAATAGACAGCGGCAGCGGTAGGCTCGTTGACCAGACGCTTCACCTTTAAATCGGCCATTTCAGCAGCTGCGATGGTGCTCTTACGGGCCAGCTCATTGAAGTTAGCGGGAACGGTGATGACGACTTCTTTGATTTCTCCGATGATTTTGGAGCAGTCACGTTTCAGCTTGGAAAGGATCAGCGCGGAGATTTCTGCGGGGGTCCATTTTTTACCATCGATCTCCACGAGGTGCTCGGGATCGTCCATGTAGCGTTTGATTTGAAACACGGTGCGGTCTGGCTCGCCACCGTCACGGGCAGCGCTGCCAACCAACTTGACATCTTCATGCGCTTCAAAAAAGACGACGGACGGTGTGAGCCTCTCGCCATCCGAATTTGGGACAATCTCAGGATTTCCATCAGGTTTCAAATAGGCCAGCCCGGAGAGCGTGGTGCCAAGATCGATGCCAACATATTCAGCCATAAGAGTTGTTTGAGTGAGGGTGAGATCTTTAATTGAAGGTTACTATTGACTGGAGGTGCGGACCTCTACTTTTCGTAGGATGACCTCTTGGCCCTCCTCTCGGGAATACATAAAGCCGGATCGACAAGTTTCAACGACTCGTGGCTTCTCTTTTCCAGGAAGGCTGTCCACGACGGCGATTCGCTTGCGCAACTGCGTATCCACTTCCGTTCCGGCGGCAATGTCAAACTCACTGACGCCATGTTGAAGAAGGATATCTTCAAAAGAAGCACGCAGTGTGCCGAGTTGGGCGACAACATCACCTCCATTGTGACCGCTGTAACGGGCGCTCAGGGCATCAATGAGGTCGATGCGCTTGATGAGGTCATTGGCAAACATGATCACGGTGCCTTCATCGGTAGGCAATCCACGACGCATGATCTCATGTTTCTCTTCAAGCTCCAGGAGCTGTCCACGCAGGCGTGCTTCGATCTCCTGCCAGTGGCGGAGTTGAGCTTCTGCTTGGGCAAATTCGGCGCGCCGATCTTGCAGGCCTGAAAGTTCACTTTTTACACGCTCAGTCTGAGTGATCTGATCATGCAACGATTTTTCAATTTCTGCCAGGCGCTTGCGCTGTTCGGATTCGAGAGCTGTGAGGCTAGCGGATTGTTTCTGTGATTTGTCAGTCATCTCAGCAAGCGCAGTTTCCATTTCCAAGCGCTCTTTCTTGGCAGCTTCAGCACGTGCTGAGTCTCGGTTAAAGCTTTCCTGGAGAGAATTGATCTTCACTTGCAGGGCGAGTTCACGCTCAGCCGCGTCGCGCAGGGAGTTATTTGTCTCGGTTTGGCGTGTCGTTAGGCTGGCAAGAGCTGCGCCAAGGGTCAGTACTTGATCGCCGACATGAGTGAATTCGACCACACGTTTCTGCTCGGTTGAGATTTGTTCGCGCGCTTCAAGCAAGGCCGTGTCGGCTTTTTGAAGTGCCTCTTGGCGCGCTGCGAGTTCTTTGCCGAGACGATCCTCTTCTTGTTTGAGCGTTTGTACGCGATCCAGGCGCTCCGTAAGCACACCTTCCAGATTGCTGACTTGATTGCGGGCAGCTTCGGCTTTTGGCCGTGCTTCTTTGACTTCACGCTCAATCTCCTGAAGCGCGGTTTCAGCTGCACGTGATTGTTCCTGCACGGCTTTAAGCCGGGCATTTTCGGCGTCCACTTCCGCTTGTGCTTTAATCAGACGTTGTTCACGCAGACGATGAGCTTCTTCGAGCTGAGAGATCTGCTGTTGGAGTTCAGCTAATTTTTTGTTGGAGCTGTCCGTAGTGACGTTGAGACGTGTCACGTATTGAGAGGCTTCATCTCGCTCTCGGCTAAGCGTCGCTAGCATGGCCTGGATACCTGCCATTTCGGTATTCAGTGCAGGGATGCCTTTGCGCAGGTTTTTCTCTTCTTCGCGGGCTTTTAGCGCAGCCGCTTCAGCTTCCTGGCGTTTGGTTTCGACGGTATGCAGGGCTTGATTGGCTTTCTCGGTTCGGCTGAGGGCGTCTGCGTGGCGTTCTTCCTCAGATTTTAGTTTCTTGCTGAGCTCTGTTATTTGAAGATGGGTATCTTTGATCGTTAGCTCGATAACGGCCAGATCTTTGCGTAACATCTCTTGTTGAGATTTTAGTTCTGATGCAGTTTTTTCTTCGGTCTGGCGCAGCTTTTCACTGTCTTTGCAGGCTTGTGTGGCAGCGGCCAATTGTTTTTCAACGGTAGCGAGTTCCAAGGCACGCTTTTCAGCCGCAGTGACTTTAGCGGTGACTTCGCGGAGTTTGGCTTCGGCGCTGTTGGCCTCGGCCAACTTGCTCTTGGTTTCAGCTTCGAGATTGTTCCGTTTATCGTTCAGCAGCTTGTCTAGATTGACGGCTTCAATGCGCAGAGACTCGGCCTGTTCGGAGGCTGCTCGGCGGTCAACTTGGGCTTTCTCGAGAGCCGCAGCCATGGTTTGTTTGTCCTGAGCCAGGGTGCGAACTTCTGTTCTGAGCACTTCAACGTCTGCTTTTAATCCTGGGAGGATGGTTTCATGTGCTTCGCGTTGGGCCAGAAGAGTGGCGACAAAGGCATTGATGGTCTCTTTCTCAGTTTCAAGTTGAGTGACTTCAAGCTTGGTTTTTTCCAGAGTCGCTTGAGCGTTGTTTAACTCGACGAGCTTTGTTTCCAGGTCTTTCACTTGCTGTGTCAGTCCGGTGATACGCACTTCTGTAGTGGCGACTGTTTTCAGCTTGTCGGCTAGGTCAGACTGCAATCTGTCTGTTTCTTCGCGTAATGCCGGAAGACGTTTTTCATGATCAGAACGCTCATCACTGAGTCGTTGGGACTCTGCCTTTGCTTTCTCAAACTCTTGATTTGCGGCGATGAGAGCAGCCTTGGCTTCTCCGAGTTTCTTCTCTGTGGAAGAGAGCTCGATGACGCGGGCGTCAAAGGTCGCCGTTAGATGACGCAATTCAGCAAGGCGCGCTTCGGATGCCGCAATGTCTTGCTGACGAGTCGTGAGTAGATCGGTGGCCTCACGATGCTGGGTTTTCAGGCCAGTGAGCTCATTCTGGCTGGCTAAGTGTGTGGCGGCGAGTGTGGTTAAGAGGGTTTCAAGCCCGCCAATTTTGGCCTGTAAATCAACGAGACGCGTACTGTGCTGCTCATGGCTGGCTGCGGAGCTTTCAGCAGCAAGACGTTTGCTCTCGGCCTCTGCTTGGATGGCTGCTAGCTCTGTTTGGCCACTGGTGAGTTTTTCACGCAGTTTTTCCATCTCAGATTGCAAACGTTCGTGATGACGGTTTGCCTCTTCTGTCTGTTCTTTGGCTTGCTTGGCCTTGGTGTCTGCTTCGGAGAGGTCCTTCTGCTTGATCTCCAAGGACAATTCCGTGCTGCGCAGGCTTTCACGCATTTTTCCGAGTTCAGTCGAAAGGGTGTCTTTTTGCTCTTCAGTGGTGAGGATTTCTTTTTCGAGAACTTCGCGGCGGCTGCTAAGAGTCTGCGTGAGTGTATGCTGAGCGCGCCCCTGTTCTGTCGCTGCTAAAAGGTCACGAGTGAGCGTATCACGCTGAGCCGACATGTCCTGAATTGCGGTAGTGAGTTCGGCTTTGTGGGACTCAACCGCTTTTAAGGTTTCATTGGCGTTGCCCAGTTTGGCGTCTGTTCCTGCTAAGTCATCAAGCTTGTGGGTAAGATCAGCGGACTTAGCCTGCAATTGAGACAACTCTTTTTCCAGGCTTTCGAGAGCCATGGTTTTGGTCTGGATCGCTTCGTCTAGGTGCTTGGATTTTGCTTCGAGTTCTCCGGTGGCAAGCTTGCTTTGTTGCAGTAGCGCACTGAGTTCGTTTTGCTGCTTAGAGACAGAGGCTTCAAGCTCGGATTTCTTACTGCTGAGGACTTTGAGTTCGCCTTCGGTTTCGGCCACTGAAGCCTGAATCGATGTCAAACGCTCGGCGCTCTTTTGCAGTTCAGTGACCTGGGTCTCCAGTTTCGGAATCTCTGCTTCACGGCTCTGAATTTGAGAGGTGAGTGCCAGATACGCTGCATTGGCTTTAGAGTGGGTCTCTTCAAGGCCTGAGACGGCTAACTGCAATTCGGCTTTTTGGGATTCCAGCTTCTGCAGGTCTTGTCCCGTTTTGCTGAGCTGAGCTTCGGTCGTTGAGAGGTTACCGACTCGCGCTTGGATTGCTGCTTCTTGTGTCGCAAGTGTCTTGATCTCAGTCTCGAGTTGAGTGAGTTCTGTCCTCTTGCTTTGAAGTGCCTGCTCTAAGGCTTTCGTTTCAGTGCTCGCATTTGTGCTGAGCTTGATCTGCTCATCCTTAGCTGCGGCTATCTGTGCCCTGAGTTCTGCTAGTTTGAGCTCGAGCGACTGAGTCTCCGCAAGGGCTACCTGATGAGATTTCTGGGTGTTTTCCGTCTGCGAGTTTAGCGATGAAACCGTTGATTCGGCGGATTGCTGTTTGGCAAGCAAAGCCGTCAAGGCCAGTTCGATCATGCCATGCTGGTTCTTGACCGCAGAGAGATTCTTTTCTCCATCGCTAAGCTGAGCACGCAGGGTGCTGACTTGCTCTTCCAGTTGTGCTTTTTCTTTTGATAATTCAGCGACTCCGTTTTGTGCTTCAGATTGGGTTGCTTGAACGGCTTTTTGAGCGCCAGTAAGACTGGATTCAATCTTGGTTAACTCGGCTTTTTTCGTGCCGATGAGTTCTTCCAGCGTCTTGAGTGTGGTCTCGCTTTTGGCTGCGTTGGCTTGAAGCTGACTGAATTGAAGAGAAAGCTCCGTGAAGTTTTGTGTTTGGGCAGTCAGTTCTTTGGCCCGAGTTTCTGACTCTAGAAGCTGTGACTTTAACTCTTCGAACTTCGCGGCAGCTTCTTGGCGATCTTTTTGAGCTTTTTCGGCATCACGATGCAGAGCTTGGAGCCCACTTGTTGCCATGCTGATGTCAGCCTGTACCTTGCTCAGTTCGGTCCGATTCGATTCCAGTTGGCTATCAAGATTAGCCGCTTCACGGCGCTTGATGGCCAGTTTTTCGGTCTCTGTCTGAGCATTGGCTAAATCAGCTTTGAGCTTTGCTAGGTTTTCCTCAGCTGCCTTGGCCTCGGTTTGGCGTGTTTCCAGCGCCTTCTCTAAAGCACGGATTTCATCTCGGCGCCGAGCTTCTTTTTCGTTCTCTGTTCGCAGTAAATCACGCTCCAGTTTGAGCTTGGTTAGCTCTTCTTTCAGTTCGTCCGCTTGTTTTTTAAGCGTCGGGTCGATGACTTCTGGGCGCTGTATTGGCAGGCTTACAGCTGAGGGGGCCATCGTCGCTGCACCTATCTCGTTTCGAACCAGGGGCGCACGGGTCGGTTGGATGGGGCCAGTTTCATCGGCAGCTGGTGCATCACGGGCAGGGATTGAGTCGGTGTTGCCGCTGCGCCCATCTGATTTAGGGGCTAATCCTTTGCCTCCTGTTCCAGGTTTTACTTCGACAGAAGGTGCCGTTCCCTTGGGGGCGCGTTCACGAAAGCGGGAGTCTAACTGACCAAAGCGGATTTTATCTCCACCTTTGATTTTTGATCGCTCGATTCGTTGGCCATTAACGAAGGTGCCATTAGAGGATTTTAGATCGACCAATTCGTAGGCACCATCTGCCTGTTTGGTCATTTCTGCGTGGAAGCCAGAGATGTAGCTGTTGTCGATGACGATGTCATTCTTGGCATCACGACCTATGGAAAGACGGTCTTCGAGAATGTCGAAGACGAATTCATTTCCGTCGTTGAGATTAAAAGCCAGATAGGGCATGTGGTGGCAACTGCAGCGTGAGAGGTGAAATATTAATTTTGGATGATCATTGAATCAATCTGAATAAGTCTGCGCACTCGTAATGATTGCTTTAGCAGTCTATTTTCAAGATTGAATCATAGTGACCATAAAAATACATGGTATTTCAATTCAATCACGCGAATCTTGCAGATCATTATTTTAAAATAATCTGCCGATTGGTCGCCTCAAGGATCGGTAAACGGGGATTATTCGCCAGTTTGGGCCTTCCTGATCTCCTCATTGGACCATTTATCCCATGCTGCAAAGTCCTGAGCATAATCTTGTCCTGCAAGAATGGTCATCACATTGCGCACCTGCTCATTTTGGGGGTGCTGTGGATTTTTGAGGATGTTCATAAAGAGAGGGAGCTGCAGTTCGCGCTTCCGATTCATGAGATCAGAAAAGAGAACCTCAATGACATCAGGATTCATTTTGGCATCGACGAGATAGCCTGCGATTAATCCGTAGTCTTCGTCGCTGGTCAGGTTGACTAAGTGGCGGCTGGCATTGACTTGGGCCTCGCTGTTGAGCTTTTTCACCAGATTATGGAGATCTCTCGCCATCGCAGGGATCTCCTTATTGGACCGCAGAATCTCATCAATCATGAGGTCGCCCTCTTCCACGGTTGTCAGCTTTTCTCCCCCAGCTGGCATGGCTGGAGTTGGCGTTTGTGATGGGGCCTCGGCTGATTTGATGGGCTCAGTCTTGGAGACTGCTGGTGCCGGCTTTTTGGGGGCTGGTTTAGCGCTGTCTTGGCCAGCCCATTGCCAACCAAAAAAGAGCGCAACGATTAAGAGGAGACTGCCTGCAATGAGAAGAAGACGATTACGTGAAGAATTGGGATTCATGTCAGGAGTTGGGACAAGCGATAACTGGGTGTTTGTTCAATTTGGGCGGAAAATCGTCCTGTGAAAAACACTGGTTAAAGAACTAAGCTCGGACTTCTTCGCCAGTTTGAGTGCTTGTGATTTTAATTTCTTCGCGATGCAGGTTTGGATCACTGCGGAAGGTGAGGCGCGCCTCATACTTGCGTTCGAGTTCGACCAGGAGTTCGCCATCTTCAGTTTTAAGGCGTTGCATCACTTCTGGATGAACGACAACAACGAGGGACTTCTGTTCCGGTTTGCCACGGCCAAGAATGGCGCTCAGGGTGCGCTGAAGCTCGACGCTCATGGTCATGGTGGTTTTCACTTGGCCGTTGCCTTTGCAGTATGGGCAGGGCTCATAGAGGGCGCTGCTCAGGCTTTCATGGAGGCGCTGACGAGTCATTTCCATGAGGCCAAATTGGCTGATGGGGAGGACCTGAGTTTTGGCCTTGTCACGCTTGAGGTGCTCCTGCATAGCTTTAGACACAGCCTGCTGATCGCGGCGGTGTTTCATGTCGATAAAGTCCACGACGATGAGTCCACCCATGTTACGGAGACGGAGCTGACGTGCGACTTCTTGAGCGGCTTCGAGATTGGTCTCGACGATGACTCGGTCGAGGTCTTTGGAGCCTTTGTTTCTGCCGGTGTTGACGTCGATGGAGACGAGCGCTTCGGTTTGATCAATCACGATGTAGCCTCCGCAGGGTAGCCAAACTTGGCGGTAGAAGGCGTTGTCGATTTGCTTCTGAATGCCGTAATGTTCAAAGAGGGCGACTTGGCCTTGATAAAAAGTGATGCGGCTCTTGGCGCGGCGGGAAATTTGAGCAGCCATCTTTTGCATACGCTCGACGGTTTCACGGTCATCGCAGGCGACTTCGTCGATCTCTTCGGTGAGGAAGTCACGGACAGTGCGCTCAATGAGTTCTGGCTCTTCAAAGCAGCAGACGGGGGCTTTATGGCCATCACGTTTGGTGACGATGTCATTCCACTGTTCGATGAGCAGGCTGAGATCACGAATGATGTGGCGGGCACGTTTGCCTGAGGCTTCGGTGCGCATGATGAGGCCCATGCCTTCTGGGAGATTAACCTTTTCGATGATCTTGCGAAGGCGCGCGCGCTCTTTGGGGTCTTCGACTTTGCGGGAGATACCAAATTGATCATTCTGGGGCATGAGGACGAGCAGTCGGCCGGCCAGAGAGATGTTCGTGGTGACTCGTGGACCTTTATTGCCGATGGGGCCTTTTGTGACCTGAACCATAATCTCAGAACCTACGGGGTAGAGACTAGGGATGTCTTCAGCCTTAATGCGCTTCTGCTTTTTCGGGGCACCGCCGCGGGTGACTTCTTCCATGCCTTGATTGGATAGGGCTTCAGGAATGGCATCCCAAAAGTGCAGGAAGGCATTTTTATCTAGGCCTACGTCGATGAACATGGCCTTGAGTCCTTGTTCGATGTTTTTGACGCGGCCTTTGAAAATGGAGCCGACGATGGTACTCGTGCCGACGCGCTCGATGGTATACTCTTCGAGTGCTCCGTTATCGAGCAGTGCCACGCGATTTTCCAGCCTTTCGCAGTTGATGACGAGACGTGTGCCGGTTTTTAGATCTTTTTTGCCAGTGATGAATTCTTTGATTCTTTGAACGATGCCGAGGGCCATAAAGTTATAGTTGTTTGGTTAGGAAGTTGTTTTGCCGCTATTGCGGCGCGCGGAATAACCTGCGGAAAAAACCACCGTTGGATGTTCCTGAAGGTTGGGGTGATTCGCTAGAGCTAGCTCCACGACTGAAGATGCCCGCCCGTCGGGGCGTGCTCGTCGGGGTCTCACGGTTGGAGTCAGACTGTTTACGAATATTGGGTGCGGCGATGCGGACACGCGGGGCGGCGTCGGATGCCTCGCGCTCTGGTGCGTCGGTGCCTGTGTCGCCGTCTTCATCAACAGCAGCTAATGCTGGAATGCCGGAATCAGCATAGCTGACGGACTCGATCTTGTTAAAGTTGCCGGTTACTTCGGCAAGGGCTTCGATCTTTGGATTGTAGCCATTGTCTAAGGCTAAGGATTGCTCAAGGACGCGGTGGGCGACAGGGGCTGCGCAGCCGCCGCCGGACTTACCGCCCTGCACTAGGATACAGACTGCATACTTGGCATTCACGTACGGAGCGAAGCTGATGAAAAGGGTGTGGTTATCTTCGAGTCGATTACCGCGATCATCTCTTCTCCAGTTCTGAGCTGTTCCAGTTTTTCCTGCGACTTCAACCCCTGGAATTCGCGCGGCTTTGGCTGTGCCACTGGCGTCGTTGACGACTTTCCACATGCCTTTGCGCACGACTTCCAGTTCTTTGTCTGAGAAGTGCTCATTCAAATCGGCGCGAAGTTGTGGCTTGTGTGGCTCCACTGTTTCTGAGCCATCCATGACTTTATAGAGGAGGTGCGGCTTGTAGGCTTTTCCTGAAGCGACAGCACCAGTGACAGAGGCCATTTGTAACGGTGAAGCTAAAACAGAGCCTTGGCCAATGGACGTATTGGCTGTGTAACCAGAGCTCCAGCGTTCTTGTGGACTGTGCACTCTTAACCACTCAGGGTTTGGCAGGATGCCCGTGTCTTCTTCGTCGAGTTCGATGCCTGTGCGTTCGCCCAAGGCTAACATTTTTCCAACCTTCGTAATGTTTTCGATGCCTGCCGCATTGCCGTATTGATAAAAGAAGCAGTTGCAGGAGCGCATCAGTGCATCGCTGAGTCCCAATGATCCGTGTGATCCTCCACTTTGGCGTTGAATCCAGCATTGCATGGCATTGGTGCCGTAGGTGACACTGCCGCTGCAGTTGTAGCGATTGTTTTGAATCTTGGCGACGCAGCCAGCTAGAGCAATAGGTACCTTGTAAGTCGATCCCGGTGCGAAACCACGAATGGCTCGATTCAGCATGGGGAATACGGGGTTATCGTTGAGCGCATCCCAGTCTTTTTGGGTGATGCTTGGAATGAATCGGTTCGGGTCGTAGTTGGGTACTGTGGCCATGGCCAAGACCTCGCCACTCTGGGGATTGATGACCACGACTGAGCCACGGCCAATGTTGCCATCTCGAAGCGCTTTTTCAGCGATGAATTGGATGCGTGCATCGAGGGTCAGATAGACATCGTTGCCTTTGCGTGGTGCCTCATAGCTGCCTTTGATTTCACCAACGATTCGCCCACGTTCATTTTTCTGCATGGTGCGGACTCCAGGGCGGCCTTTCAGGTAGGAGTCGAAGCTTTTCTCCACGCCGGCACCACCAAAATCGTCCGGCATGTAATAGTCCCAGCCCTTGCGTTCTTCAGCAGAGACTCGCTGATCATCTGGAAGACGGACATAACCCAGCATATGGCAGGCAAGCGCGCCAAAGGGATAGACGCGGCTTCCACGCTCTGCCACGGTCACGCCCGGCAGAGAGAGATTATGCTCGGCAAACCGGCTGAATTCAGAAAAGGTAAGGTTATCTCTGTAGACGTAAGGGATGACGCCACCAAAGCTGCGGTAATGCACTCGTAGATCCTGCTCATCTTGATCGGCACCTGCTAAGTTCATCTCAGCCAGCCGGTTTTCGATGAGTTCCCTAAACATCGTGACAATGTCAGGTTCTTCCTTCTGACGGATGATGCCACGATCCTTGAACTCAAATCCTACCGTTGGGATATTGACCTTCTTGATTCGGCATTGACGTGCATATTCATCATGCACTTCACGCAAGTTCACGCGAACTTCAAAGGTAGCTTTATTCGTGGCTAGAACGATACCGTTGCGATCTTTAATCTCGCCACGAACGCCGGGGATACGAGCGCGCTCGCGCTTAGCTTCCGGCACTTTATTGACGAATTCTTGGTGGTGCTCAATCTGAAGCCACCATAGTCGGTACACGAGAACCCCAAACCCGCACAAAATGGCGAGGGTCAATAGGTAGAGTCGGAAGCGATATTTAACGACCATCGAAAGAGTACCTCAGTCCATCATATTTAATTTCATATCTAGACAGTCCAGCTAAGGAATACAGCAAAAGAAAAAGCAAAGGAGATGCTAACATGGCTAAAAGAGTATCCGTGACCATTTTTGACCAGATGGCCGCAGGGAAATGCAGGCTGCCACGCAAGAAGGTCATCATCAGGTATTCTAAAAGCAGCCAAAGAAAGGTCGTGACGCCTACCAGCAGCACTGGAAGCTCGAGTCTGCCGCGTTTGAACAAGGGCCTTACGCCTTGGAGAAAGGTTCCCAAAAAAGCAAAGAGGATGATCGAGACACCGAATCCAAATCCACCTACAGACATGAGCTCTGGTGCTGCGAGAGACCCTGAGATGAGGCTGTCTGAAGCGCTTTTGATGGTGTTAGACGCGCCAGGTAGATAGCGCGCGTCCCACATAAAGCCTGTGATGAAAGCCATGAAGAGCATCATCGGGAAGGGGACAGCTACGGCTGAAGCAAAGAAAAAGACAGGCGGCAAAAGAAGTGTGGCGTAATGAGCCATGGACAATCCAGGAATGAACTCCTGAACCACAAAAGTGAGCAACAGTAGCAGGATGGTGACCGGATAGAAAATCATGAAACTTAAAGGTCAGTCATTTCTTGGGCGGACTGTCTTCGACGGGGACTTCGAGGACAAACACGTGCTCTAAAATCGAAAAATCGACAGCTGGTTCAACCACGGCATCGGCGGTGATGTCTTTGTTTTCGTACCGCTTCACACGTCCAACCAATAAGCCTGCTGGAAAG
>JAIXZA010000087.1 GCA_027489965.1 Verrucomicrobiaceae bacterium | reverse complement strand
CTGGATCATGTAGGCTGTCGGAAACAGCACATCGTAGCCACTGGCGCCAGCTTTGAGTTTGGCATACAGCGATTCATTGGAATCAAAGGTATCGATCACCACGCGGCAGTCGTGCTTTGCCTCAAAAGACTCAATGCACTCGGGGCTGACATAATCGGCCCAAGTGAAGACATGCAGTGTCTCCGTGGCGGTCAGGGCTGCGGTGAAGGCAAAAAGCAGCAGCAGGACTTTCATGACTGCTTGAGGAATCGCGTGCAGATGCCTCCGCCATTGACCACAGTGGGGAGTTGCTCGGCTTGGCGGCCGCTGGCGATGATGCATTCGACTCCACCACGCACGGCATCCTGCACGGCGCGGAGTTTGGAGATCATGCCGCCGGTGCCAAGGGCGGTCTTTTCCTCTTGAGCGTGATGAATCACGACGTCCACATCCTCCACGACTGGAATGGGGCCTTCCTCAGGTTTCTGAACATCACGTAGCAGGCCAGGGGCGCTGGTCAGTAGGATGAGCAGGTCAGCTTTCCAAAGGCAGGCGATTTTGGAGGAGAGTTTGTCGTTGTCGCCAAAGCGCAGCTCTTCGATGGCGACGCTGTCGTTTTCATTAATCACGGGGACGATTTGAGGAAACTGCAGCAGTCGTTCCAGAGTGGCTTTCACCCGATTGGCACGGTCGATCTGAGCCAAGTCTTCATGCGTGACAAGGAGCTGCGCAACGTGCAGGCTGTGATCACGCAAAAGGTTTTCATAGGCGTGCATGAGGTGAGTTTGACCAACGGCAGCCAGGGCTTGGAGCGTCGTCATGTCTGACGGGCGGGATTTCATCTCCAGTGGCTTCAGGCCTGAGGCCACAGCACCACTACTGACGACAACGACACTGTGGCCGTCTTTTTTCAAAAGAGCGACGGCCTCCACAAGCTTCCGCAGCTGAACGGGATCAGGCTCTGGGGTGTCGAGCTTGGTAAGGATGCCTGAGCCGAATTTGAGGACGATGCGCTTGGGGCCGATGCTGGTCATGAGATGGGGATAACATGAAAGAGCAGAAGGCAGGCTGTGGCAAGAGCCTGTCGCAGGCTAGTGCGCGGCTAGGGGAGCTTGGCAGACGAAGGTTGTGGTTTAGCAAAGAGTGCCTTGATGATGCTTCCGAGATCGTCCACCGCCACATAGCAGAGAGGCACTAAAAAGAGGGTGATAATCGTAGCAAACAGGCTGCCATAGCCCATAGCGACTGAAACCGGGGTCAAAAATTGTGCATGGGTGCTTTGAGCGCCGCTGCTGAAGAAGAAGGGGAACAACTTGGCCAGCCAAGTGCCATCAAAAATCAATGGAACCAGTCCAAAGAAAGTGGTGATCTGAGTGAGGAAAATGGCGCGAAAGCGTAATTTGCCGCCTTGTTGAACGGCCTCTCTCAGGCTCATGCCTCCGGCCTTGAGGTCGTTGATTTCATCGACCAGGACAAGGGTGTCATTCACGACCACTCCACAGACACCGAGAATACCAAAGGCGCTCATGATGCTGACGGGGAGGCCGTGGAAAAGGTGACCGATCACAGCGCCGACTACCCCAAAGGGCACGACGAGGAGTACGATCAGCGGCTGAGTGTAGCTTTTGAAAGGAATGGCCATCAGCCCGTACATGGCGGCGATGACAATAATGAATGAAATCCACATTTTGCTCTGACTTTCACGCTGATTACGTGCTTCCCCCTCAAAGCTCCAGCGGATATGGCCATGATTAGCCAGCAGTTCATCCAGGAACCTAGTTAGCTCGATCCGCATGGCGGCGATATCGGTTGTGCCTTTGTCGGCATCGGCAGAAATGTTCAGGGCTCGGCGACGATCCACGCGCTTGATGCTGGTGAAGCTTTTGGCCACTTTGGCCTCGGCCACTCGATTGAAAGGAACCTCAAGTCCACCTGCGGTGCGGACACGCATCGTGTCCAAAGTGGCCAGATTTTTCCGATCATCGCGGGGCATTCGGAGCATGACTTTGACTTCATTGCGTCCGCGTTGAATACGCTGCACTTCATCTCCATAAAAAGCCTGGCGTACTTGCCGCGCTAAATCACTAACGGTGACACCAAGTTGTTGTGCCTCGGGTTTGAGCGTGAGCTGGATCTCATTTCGGCCACTGTCGAGTGAGTCATTGATGTCGAACAGGGCAGGATAGGTGGAAAGCTTCTCTTTGATCTTTTCAGACATGGTAAGCAGCTCTTTCGGATCGGTGCCGGTGAGTTGAATGTCGATCGGGTCGCCTCCACGCATGATTTCGGCGCGGAAGGTCAGTTCCTCGGCTCCGACAATGCTTCCAATGCGCTTACGCCAGTCATTGGCCATCTCGACCGTATTCGCATCTCGAGTGCGCTCTTCAGGGCCAAAAGTTTCCATCGTTACACCGCCGATATGACCGCCGCTGCTGGAGGGTGACCCACGGCTGGAAAGTGTCGTGCCAACTGTTGAGACGATATGTTTCACCACACTTTGTCCATCTGGGCCGACGTACTCTTTTTGCATTTGTAGAGCGATGTCATAGATGCGCTGGATTTGTGCCTCCGTGATCTCGACAGGTGTACCATCCAGCATCGAAAGTCGACAATCGATGCGCTCGCTGGCCACTCTAGGGAAGTAGGTCGTTGCGATGCGGCCACCTGCAAACATACCAATGATGATAATCAGTCCACCAAATAAGAGAGCTAAAACGGCATAAGAATGCTTCACGCTGATCCGAATAGCTGGTGCATAAATCGTCCGGACAAACCATTGCAAGGCAGCATCCGATCGGCGGTGGATGGGCTCCAATAAATCTCCTGCACGGCCTAAAAAGGGATGGGCAAGATGACTTGGCAGGATGAGTTTTGTCTCAAGCAGGGCAATCAGCATCACCGCGATGAAGATGAGCGCGATGGGTTTAAACATGGATCCCCAGTCGGATGAATCCAAGGCCATCGGTAGGAAGGCGATAACGGTCGTCAGCACGCCAAATGTGATGGGTACGGCCATGCGTTGAGTGCCTGCAATGGCAGCCTCAAGGGCTGACATGCCGGTGATGCGCCGCAGGTGGTCACAGTGCTCGCTGATGACGATGGCGTCATCCACCACGATGCCCAAAACAAGAATGAATCCCATGAGTGAGGACAGATTGATGGAAATATCGAGGTAAGGCATGAGGGCGATGGCTCCCATGAAGCTCATGACCATGCCAATACCGACCCAGATGACGGCCTCTAATCGCAGAAAAAGGCCTACACAGATAAAGACCAGAATCAGGCAGCTCTGGGCATTTTGCATGAGCAGGTCGATGCGGCCTTTGACGATTTTTGAGCGATCATTCCAGTAGTCGAGGTGCACACCGCCTGGCAGCTTTTTATTCGTCTCGCTGATGTAGTCCTTCACGCGATTGCCGATGGTGATGGCGTTTTGTTTTCCTTCCCGCATGACACTGATCATCACGCAGCGGTGGCCATTGAGTCGGGTGATGAGTGGATTTTCATTAAAGCCGTCAACGATTTTGGCCACTTCACCTAGCGTGACTTTCGTGCCATCGGCGCGGGTAACCATGGGGATACGGGCATAGTCTTCACCCGTGTAGGCTCGGCCGCGCGTGCGCAGGGAGACGTCCCCGGCCTCGGTCTGCACGACGCCTGCTGGCATGTCGATGGCGTTTTCACGGATGGCTTTGCTGATCGTCTCGAGGCTCAGGCCATATTTTCGCAATGTTTCTTCAGGGATTTCGATGGCGATTTCTTCTTTCCTCACGCCCGTGATGTCGGCATGGGAAATGCCTGGGAGCGAGGCGAGTTCATCGCGTGTTTGTTCCCCCAGACGCTTCAGGTCACGCTCGGCCATATCAGCGCTAAGAATGACCGTGATTACCGAGTGAAAGCTGTCGTCTAGCTGGATGATCGGTTTCTCTGCCAGGGCAGGAAAATTGGGGATGGAGTCCAACCTGATTTTGACGTCCTCCAGCACACGCCTTGGATCGTCGTCTTCGTTCACCTCGATGAAAACACTGCCTCCACTGCTGCCTGCGGTGCTGTTGACGTGCTTGATTCCGCCGACCTGCTGGATGGCTTCTTCGATCTTTAAAACGATCGTCTCTTCCGTCTCCTCAGGGGATGAGGCAGGGTAGGGCACGTTGATCGAGACAAAGCGTGAAGGCATGTCCTGAAACACTTCCAGCGGGATTTTGTCCTGATAAAGAGTGTAGGCACCTGCTGTCATCACTGCCAGCATGAGAAGATTGGCAGCGACGTGATTTCGGGCGAACCAGGAGATCATGTGGGGAGTGGAGAAGTAAGAAGTATTGAGTGATGGAGCACGGGCGTCCCGCTAATGGACTTGTATCCGTTGGAAGGTTCGAGCCGGTCACTCTTCCATACGTGCCAGATAGGTCAAAGAGCGATCTTCTCCTCTTCGAGCTACGACAATGATTTGTGCGCGTTTTTCACCCACATAGCCAGTGCTAGTGATTCGGCGCAGGTCATCGTCACTGGTGAGAATACCCTGCATGGCTTTGGCGCGGTCACCCGTGAGGTTGAGCAGGCGGTAAGCTTCGCCATCGGAGATACGTTGGTCATCTTCCGTGCCAGGGATGCCATCGGCACCGTCACGGCGTTTGATGTAGTTTTCGACATCGCTCTCAGAGGCACCACTAATAGCAATCAGAGTTTCTTTAAAGGCGGTGCGCAGGTCGATGGTACCATCACCATACACGGAGAAAAATTCCCGCCAGTCAGGCTTTAAGCGGTCCACGACGCCCATGCCTCGGACGAGTAGCATTTCATCCACACTGATAAAACCGGTATTTCGTGGTAGATCCATGACGCCGAGGCCTTCGTAAAAGGCTTTTTCGGCGCCATTGCTGCGCACTTCTTCATCACGATCTACCCAATCGCCTAGAGATTCGCTAGCCACAGCGGCTTCATCACTATTCAGGCCCCAACGTTCAAAAAGTTGTGTGACCGCAGAACTTAGGCGGTCGTCAGTGATGAGATTGATGGGAATGCGTGCACCTTCATAATTAATGACAACATCAAAGCCACTGTCAGTGCCGATCTTTTGTTTGAGGACCTTATCTCCACGTCGTGTATCTGGGTGTAGGCCGACAGCTAGCCCGCTTTCTGCCAAATGTAGCGCTCTGAACTCTGCCGAAGCCAAGGCTGCTTCTTCAGCGCTGTAGCGGATGTACTCCACTACACCCATGACTGTGACAGACATGAGCAGTAGCGCCCAAATCATGATCATTAATGCTGAACCGTGCTTTGATCGGGCGGGCGTTTTATTGAAAAGGGGAAAATAGGTCTTATAAGATATGTAGGACCTATTCGAGTCTTGGAAGGAAAAGAGAGTCATAGGAACGTGCGCTAACGAGCGCCAGGAGTTGGGTTAGGACCACTGCTAGGGCCGGGATTTCCGCCTGGGCTAGGGCCGCCACCAGGTCGTCCACCGTCCTGACCGCCACCTTGACCTCGTCCACCACCTTGTCCTCCTCCGCCGCCACCACCACCGCCCCCTTGACCACCACTGCCATTATTGTTTCCACCTTGTGAGCTAGAGGTATTCGCAGTGGTCGTTCCGTTGCCTTTGACGAGCAGGATGGTCGGCACACTGTAAACCATGCGCAGGGGCGTGGTGCGGTCGCGCATGACGAGCTGGACTTCGATCAGGTCAGGCCAGGCGTCGTCGCTCCATTCTTCGAGCCATGTATCGTCGGCATCTTTGAAGAAGCGCCATTTTAAATTCACCACATCGGGTAGCAGAGGCATCCAGTAGCGTCCCTGATCATCGGGCGCGGTTAGGCCCGTGGTTTCTTGGCGTAGCGCCATGCCATTGGAGTCTGTCTGGGGAATGAGATCTTCGCGTGAAAGGCAGAGATAGGAGACCAATGCATTGTTAGTATCGGTGGCTCCATTCGGATCGGGGCGCAGGCCCAGAATCGTGTCCTTGTAGCTGATGGGATTGATGCCAAAGCCAAAGCAGTTGGGTGATCCGCTGATCGTCAGTTCCTGGCCTGAGGCTGGTGAGTTGGGGTCGAGTAAGGTTAGCTCAAGCGTAGCTGTGCTGGGCAGAGTGGTAAAGGTCTTGCGGCATAGATCCAGGAAGCGATTGATGGCATCATTCTCACGCTGAATCTGCTCGATCTGGGCTGCACCTTTGACACTTCCTTGAATGATGGAAAATAGAGTGCCTGTGATCATGCCTAGGATCGTTAGTGCAATCACGACCTCCATGAGCGTAAACGCACGGACACTGCGGCTTTGCCTAGCGCAGAGTTTTGCTTCAGTTGGTGGCAGGTTTGTAAACATAAACGTCCACGCTTTCCTCCCGTTGTTCGTTTCCGGCGCTGTAGGTGGCCACGATTTTGAGGTTATAGAGGTCAGTCATCGTATTGCCATTGGTCATGGTCAGAGACACTGGCTCTGCTGTGCTGCTGTAGGTCACACCTGTGGCGGCATCTGTGATGCTGACGCGCATCTCATTCAGGGGCTTCCGTCGGATCTCTTCCAAAAATGATCTCATGCCGATACGCACGCGCTGGTCCTTGTTCAGGATATTGGCCACTTCCATGGAGCTGTTCAGCGTGCGCGCAAGACCAAGCACACCGATGGAAAAGATCGAAAGGGCGATGATCAGTTCCAGAAGGATGTAGCCATGCGGTGCGGGCCTCTGTGAGATCTGTTTCATTTAAGATCAATGACCTCCCGCGTGATGTCTGCTGTCAGGGCTCCGAATTCTACGTCAAAGGTCGCGCTTTGGCGATCCAGATGAAGTTTTAGCGGAACGCTGATGCCCGTGGGTTGAAAGACCCAGAGTTTGACGACTTCCCCTGTGATAGGGGTTTCGGCGGTATCACTCCAGAACTTCAGGGTGTACTGCACATCCTGAGGTAGATCATAGTGCTGCTCCCAGTTGTCGTCTAATTTGGGTCCCGCTGGAGCCATGGGGAGCGACGTCTTGGGAGTCTCTCCAGCGCCTGCATCCAGATCAGAGTCGCTATCATCCGCATTGGGATTCAGGCGGCGTGAGCCCGTCTCTTCTTCTGAGAGAAAGGTGGTCAACTCAGAGAGCTGAAAGTAAGGACTGAAGTAACGGGAAGCCACAAAGCCTCCCTGATAAAAAGCCACCTGATAGGGACGCTTCTCCCGCATGGCTCGGATGCGGGTTTCCTTGGCCAGTCTGACCAGCTCAATGATGGGTTCGCGGGCCAACTGCTCTTCTCGCAGCCCTCGAAACATCGGTACAGCCCCTGCGGCGATGACGATGATGATGGTCAGGGAGATGACGATTTCGACAAGAGTGAATCCAGCGTGTCGGCGAAGCGGGCTCAATGACGAAGGAATGACGAAACCTGAAGCCCGACGGCTACGGGCAGACCTTGCTTGGTCATTCGTCATTGAGCCTTCGGGTTTCATGAATCATTTCGCCGCCGTATTCGCAGGCCAGTTGCCGATGTCGTCTTCGGTGCCGTCAGCGCCGTCTTTGCCAATGGACCAGACATCATAGGGCTTCTTGGATTTTTGTGCAGGATAACGATATTTGTATTCCTGACCCCATGGGTCTTTAGGCACAGATTCCAGCAGGGCTGTCCATTTTTCAGGGAGCGGTTCCGTGGTGGGTTTTTCGACGAGGGCTTTGATGCCTTGCTCTGTGGTCGGTGCTCGCATGTTGCGGGCTTCATAGAGCTGCATCTGAGTCATGATGTTCTGTAGGTCTCCATCCACCCGTGTTTCTTTGGCGACATCAACGTTGCCCTTTAGCATGTAAATGGAGCCTGCGGCTAAGATGGAGATGATGGTCAGCACGATGACGATCTCGATGAGCGTGAAGGCTGAGGATCGTAGGCGGAGGTGGGGCTTTTGGGTATTCATGGCTTTTTTACAGGATTAACAGGATTGCAGGATTAACAAGATTCCGAAAGCAATGTTGCAAGGAATGAGGGGTGAATTTAAACGCGACTGCGGATGCCGTTCACGGACTGGAAGACGGCAGAGATGATGGAGTAGGCGACGACACCGACAATCACGGCCATAAAAAGAATGATCACAGGCGAGATCAGGGCTGTCATGCGCTTGATACGCTTATCGAGTTCTTTATCATAGCGGACAGCGCTTTTTTCGAGTGACTGATTGAGCTGGCCGGTCTGCTCGCCCACGGCGATCATGTCCACCAACATCATGGGAAAATGTCCGACCTTTTTCAACGAGCTGGAAAGTGCGCCGCCTTCAGCCACGAGGTTCGTGACTTTGGCGAGCAGCGACTGGATATAGACATTGGCCGAGATCTTGGAGACCAATCGGATGCTGTTCATGAGTGGCACACCATTGCCGACGAGGCTGCCCATGCTGTGACTGAACTGAGCATAAAATCGAGTCGCGATGACTGGGCCGAAAAGGGGCAGATTCAGTTTTGTCTCATGCCACCACATCAGACCTTTGGGCGTAGCGATGAAGGCTTTAAAGGACAGCGCGATGATCGTGATGATGGAAAGCAGGACCCACCAGTAAGAGGCTAGGAAAGAATTGAAGCTGATCAGCATCTGCGTGGCGAAGGGCAGCTTTTGACCACTCTTATCCAGCAGATCCGTGATCTGCGGCACCATGACCGTCATGAAAACGACCATCAGTACGGTGCAGGCCCCAATAAGGAAAGCCGGATAAATCATCGCTTGTGTGACCTTTGACTGGAGCTCTGCCATGACGAGTAAATTCTGTGCCAGTCGTCGTAGAATCGGGGCGAGTGATCCACTGACCTCGCCCGCTGCTACGAGGTTGCAGTAAAGTTCGTCAAAGCTTGGAGATGCCTTTTTGAGAGCCTTGGAGACACTGCTGCCTTCACGCAATTGATCCCGCATGATGCCGGAGACTTTTCTCAGGGCCACATCTTCCTGGCGTTCCATGATCACTCGCAGTGCTTGGTCGATTTGTAACCCACCATCCAGCATATCAGCCAGCTCTTCAGTGAATAAGATAATCTGATTGCGGCTCAGTTTGGTCGGTAGATTATCTTCCATCTTGGACGCTGCTGCCGCGCCTGCTTTGGCGCTTTTCGCCTCTTCCGCCACTTTGACCGGAGTCAGCGCCTGAGATTCCAGTTTGCGGAAGACCTCGGCCTTTGATCCAACAGCCAAACTGCCTGTGACAGTTTGACCCGAGGCATTGAGAGCAGTGTAGGCGAAGGTAGGCATGTTGAGGGGACTATGAGCGGACTTTGAGTTGGTGCCTGATCCAGCGCGGACTGCGGCGGCAGTCGAGAACGGCGAAGACCTTCACGATCTCGCCATCAACACGATAATAAAAGCCGTAAGGGAAGCGTGGTGAGGGACAGAAATGAAGGCCATTTCTTTTCCGATGAACGCCGCCTGTCCGGGCGAGTTCGAGGATTTCATGCCTTATCATTTTCAAAAAGTAGTCTCCAGCTCCGATCTCTTGGTCTTCATAAAACCAATAGGATTCGAGCAAGTCCAGTTCGGCAGAATTCTCGATCTTAACGACCATGAGCGACTTGGTGGCGGATTCGATCAAACGACTCATCCACGTCACGCCAGACGGCCTCTCCTCGCGCTTCTCGATCCAGTCGTTCTCGGATAACTTCGCCATGCCATTCTGGTGAGTTTTCAGCTTGATCTTGGCTCGCACTTAATTGCTCCCAGAGGGTCTGGAAAAGCTCCCATTTCTGTGATCCAGACATGCTTTCCAGAGGTATCTCGATAGGCGGGTTCGATGCAATGGTCATAGGCTGAGTGTATTCAGGCAACCGCGAGAATCAAATCTGCATTCACGACCTGTCTTAGCATACAACAAAGGGGTAAGGCCAAGCCTTTCCATGTATGGCTGGTATTGTGTTCTGTGGCGTTGATCATGAAGAATGCCCTGTAACGACTAAGTTAAGAAAAAGTTGCCAAAGAAGTTAATGGACCACGAGAGTCGCCGAAAAGCTGGTTAAATGGATATCTTTCACAGCACGCAGCTAAAAACTGAGGGGCAGGGGTTCGGTTTCCTTCAGCGCTGCCTTTAAATAGACCAAAATCAAACTTGTCTTTGCTGCTAAAGCCATCATCATCGGCCTTATGTCATCTAAGGCTTTACTTATGCAGCTTGTAGGGCTCAGGGCTCAGGGCTCAGGGCTCAGGGCTCAGGGCTCAGGGCTCAAAAGATGCTGCGTTAACTTGTCAAGTCAGCGTTTGCCTAGCCCGTCCGCGTGCTGTGGATGTTTTGTCGGCATGTTTTGTCAAAGGTCCACGTATAGGAGGCAGGGCAATGACTGACGTATTGCCAGTTGCCAGACTGGCAGCCGCTGGCACGGCGGTCATATTCACGCCTGCCAGTGGCAGTCGGCTCCACGTCCGCTCAGCAGCAGCTCTGCCACACGGGCAGCCGGCTCTAAGTCCGGCGGCTTCACGCCTGTCAGGCTGGCAGACTAGTCTGCGACAGACCGTAGGCATATCCCACAGCTGGCAGCCGCCTCTGAGTCAGCCATTTCCACGCCTGCCACACGGGCAGCTGGTAAAACAGCGGTCGTTTTCGCGCCTGTTAGACTGGCAGACGCAGCAAAGCCTGCCAGCTGCCAAACCCACGCCACACCATGAAACCGCTCTACTGGGACAGCACAGATATCGACCCCTGGACAGGAAACGCCTTCACTTGGGACAGCCCAAATCCAAACGTCACCTGGGACGGCATCCTCGAAGAAGGCGATCCCGGCTACACGCCGCCACCACCGCCGCCAGCACCTATTCCCCCCGCTAAATCCACCCGTAAACATCGCAAGTATATGGCCTCAAACCCAACTCCAGATCCCATTGGTGAACTCATCGCCGCTGGTGAAGACCTCTACGACGGACTGCTCCAGCATGCTGTCTCCTGCAAAGTCAAAAAGAATGACCCCGTGGACTTCCGAGCGGACTTGGATGCCCTTATCACTCAGCAAAACGCCCTGGTTGCCGCAGAGGGGGCTGAGCCCGCAGCCTACAGCGCCCTGCGTACCGCAGACAGCAATGGCAAAGGCTTCATCGCCCGGGCCATTAAGGTGCTCAGCATCAGCCTGGGGAATGGCTGGAGTGATGCCTGGACCGCCACTGGTCTGCCTGATCAGACCGTGGGTGTGCCTACCACGCAGGACAAGCGCTTCACCTTATTGAATGGCTTAGCTGCCTACTTCACCGCCAATCCGGGTAAAGAAAACGCCCCACTAGATGTCACCGCCGCCATCGCCACGGCTCTACGCGCGGCCATCTCAGACGCCCGTAAAGGCGTGGGTAATGCGTTGAGAACCACCAAGGAAAAACTCATCGACCGAGATAAGGCCAAGACTGCCTTCCGCGAGCGCTTCCGTGGCACCATCAACGAGCTAGAGCAGTGCCTCGACGACGAAGATCCCAAATGGTACGACTTTGGCCTGAACCGCCCCGCCGATCCCGCCACGCCTGGCCAGCCCGCCAACGTGCACGTCACTCCCCTCGGCGGTGGCCGCGTCCTCATCCAGATCGACGGTGCCCGCCGCGCCAACAGTTTTAATTATTACAAACAAATCATCGGCACGGATGCCGCACCGGTGAAAATCATCAATACCCAAGGCACCCAACACACAGCCGAAGCCCTGCCCGCCACAGCCACCCTGCAAATCACCGTCACCGGCGTAAACGACGCCGGTGAAGGCCAGCCGAGTGAGGTGGTGAGTGTGGTGGTGACCTAAAGTAGCCATCATCGCTCCGCGTGATGAGCTCCGAGCGTGGCAGGCCGAAAGTCGCCTAGGCCTGCCACGCTTTTTTGTCTCGGAATATTCACACTAAAACTGTCACCAGCACCCCTCCGATCTGGTAGTCATCCATGACGTCCCCTTAGCCCGCCATCCGAAAAAGCCAACGATGCCTATTTACCGACAATAGCGCGAAAAATTCGGAAATCCCAGCTTCCTCATCCTTTCTTCCACTAATGACATCTTACAAACTCTCCCTTTTTGCCTTTCTCTGCTCTGCTACCTGCCTGCTGGCTGCACCGCCGAGCAATGATAACAAAGCCAATGCTCAGGTGCTCACAGGTGACACTGCTTCTGTGACTACCTCTAACGTGGAGGCAACAAAAGAAACTGGTGAGTCAGCAGAAAGGACTCTGTGGTGGCGTTGGACTGCTCCGGCAAATGGTAGGTTGCTACTCGATTGTGTTGGAAGCGCGGCGACCTATCTTAAAATTGATGTCTTTCTTTCTGATGGAAGTGGAAATACAACAGGTTTCATCGCCGGAACTAATACTAGTGGAAGTAGTACACCCTCTCTCAGCCCAGCAGTTTCAGCAGGCACGACATATTTTATCCGAACTGGTAGTTCTTCCACGGGACTTGCGAGAACTGGTTCTGTCTTACTTGGGTTGTCTTTGAATCGTGGTAGCGTTATTGGCACCTTACCAATTGCTCATGCCGCCACTATTGCAAATGACTCATTTGCACAGCGGATTACTCTATCGGGGAATGTTGTAGCAGCGCTCGGCTATACCGGTTCAGCAACAAATGAAGCAGGTGAACCGTCATCTTCGGGCTATAGAACTCTTTGGTGGCAGTACCGCCCCTCGCAGAATGGCCGACTCACGATTAGCAGCACGAATAGCGATCATGATTACCCAAAAATCGCCGCCTATCTGGGATCAACTATCAATAATCTCAGAATAGTGAGGGCGCATGGTACCTTGAGCGGTGCCTCGGTGTCTTTTCCTGTTACTGGCGGCGTGGACTATATGATAAGCTACGGCACAACATCTAGCTCCGAATATGGAACTGCCGTTTTGAATCTTTCTCTCAGTACGCAGACAGATGTATCTAGTCTCCTGACACCACCAGCAACGATGGCCAATGATAGCTATGCTCAGCGTGTTACACTTACTGGCGATACAGTGGGAGCCATCGCCTACAACGCCAGTGCCACGACTGAAACAGGCGAACCTAGCTTGGCTGGCCTACAAACATTTTGGTGGGTATATCGCCCCTCTGCGAATGGCATTTTGAACATCACCACTGCGGGCTCTGACATTACATATCCTGTGATCTCAGTTTACTTGGGACCAAGTTTAAGTGAGTTAAAAGCGGTAACATACAGCGCCTCATTTGATGGTGCGGCCACATCACTTCCTGTTACTGCTGGCGCAGAATACTTGATCGCATTCGGCACAACCTCATCATTTAGCAGTAGTAGTGGGAGTTTGGTTTTGGGTGTTTCATTAAACAAGAACACTCCGATGAATGCACTCTATACGCCTGTTCCCGCAACGATGCAGAATGATGCTTTTGCTAATCGTGTGCAGCTGACTGGGCGCAATGTCAGCGCCATTGGTTACACACTTGGTGCGACCAGAGAGGCCCAAGAGCCGGACACCGGTTACCGAACAGTGTGGTTCAGCTGGACTGCTAACGCCTCAGGGCAGGCGTTTGTGGACTTTACTGGCACGTCATTGAGTGGGTTGAGTGGGGATGTTTTGACAGGCAACTCATTGGGCGCTCTCACTGCAGTGCCCTTGATTCCTGGGGGTGCTAATCAAGTCCAATTTACTGCTGTATCAGGCACTGTGTATCATTTAGCTTTGGGCGAACTTAATGAAAATGCGTGGCGGTCTCTGGTCGTCACCTTCATCGGCCCAGAGTCGGTTCCAGCTGCACCCACTTTCACCCAACATCCAGTCAGTGGATCGGGCTGGTATCGTGTAGGGCAGACGCTTCAGTTAAGTGCCTCTACAGATGATACCAGTGCTGTGTATCAGTGGAGGCAAAACGCGAAAAGTATAACTAGGGCCACGCTCGCATCGCTGTCGCTACCCATCACCGCAGTGACCCAAGCGGGGCTTTATGATGTGACTGCAAAAAACAGTGTTGGCACGGCGACCAGTAATGATGCGCTAATAGGCGTCCTAGCTAACTTGGCACCCTCCTTAAACGTGGCTGAAGGTGGTACACTGAAGCTTTCTGTGCTGGCGCAGGCACCCAGCACGATCAGCTATCGCTGGCACAAGGGGGGCGCACCTATTGCAGATGGCACACTGGGCAAGATCATCACCAAAGGTAGTGGAACTGCCGCTCTGAGCATTGCGGGTATCACTCTGGATCAAGCCGGAGACTACACCTGTGAACTGAAGATGGCGAATCCTGTGAATCTCGCCTCGCCATATGTAGCTGTGAGTAGCACTTGCAGTGTTGGAGTCGTTCTGAAGCCCGTGGTTGACGACTTAGCTGTGCCAGCTGCTGCGGTTAGCCGCTCCTTTTCCTGGCAGCTTACGGCTTCCGAGGCCCCGACGGGATTCATTGTTAGTGGGCTGCCATCTGGATTGATCGTGAATACCACGACAGGTCTTATCACTGGCATTCCAAACGCGGTAGGGCAGCCGAAGATCAAAGTCTCTGCCAAAAATGTGGCAGGCACAGGAGCCATCAAGGAATTTACTTTGAACATCACGGCTCTGCCAGATGGTGTCGCGGGCGTCTTTAGTGGTCTGCTACCACGTCAGAATGATCTTAACAGCAATTTGGGTGGCTGGTTCACGGTGACGGTCGGATCTACGGGGAGCTTCACGGGGTCTGTTAAGAACGGGTTGCTCACCTATGCCATCAAAGGACGGCTCGATGCGCCTCTATCTGCGGCTCCGAGTGCTGTTGTCCCCATCCCTCGCACGGCACCTTTGCCGCCTTTAAACCTGACGCTTACCTTCACTGGTAGCCTGAACTCTGTCAGCGCGACTTTGAGCAATGGCAGTGCTTCTGCAACAGGCGAGGCCCGCAGGCATATCTGGACATCTACCAGTGCCACAGCCTATGCCGCTGCGTATAATTCAGTGGTCGAGCTGCCTCTGGCCTCAATGAATGATACCGCCCAGCCGCTCGGCTCTGGCTGGCAGCAGATGACGATCTCCAAAAGCGGCGTGGTCAGTGGCACGGGGCGCACGGCAGATGGAATGAGCTATACTTTTTCAGGCACACTCTGGCCTGATGGTTCACTCCCCCAGTTTGTCATTCTCTACACCAGCAAAACTGGAAGTATCACAGGCCTGCCAAAGGTGAGCCTGGGTGCAGATCTAGCAGCCAATCGCGTCTCTGGCTGGGTAGAGCAGATCAAGAATGGCCCAGCAAGCTCGGCGGACCGGACTTACCGCAATGGCATTCCGCTCCTGCGCCGTGATGTGGACGGTGCCCCTTGGGTGAAGCCAACCACCCTCATGCCGGTCGTCATGGAGCTACCAGATGCGCCTGACAATGCAGACGTCACCTTCACGAAAGGTGGTATCGAGTCTGCTGCGCAATTCAGCGACTTGGATCAAGTCTTTCGAATCAATAAAACCAACACGACATCCTTTAAAACCATCACTGGCGGTAATCCCTGCGCTGTGACGATGAAGATTTCGGCCACCACGGGTCTTTTTACCGGCAGCTTTACGCTGACCGACACCGTCTCCGGTTTAGTCGTGAAGCGTCCTGTCAGTTTCTCCGGCATCATGCTCAGCCACCGTGCCTTGGGCTTTGGATACTTTGTCCTGAACGGGCTTTCCCCCAACTCTGCTTCAGCTCCCATTTTGAGTGGCCGTGTACTACTCGATTAACCGCAAGTTAGTAAATTCAACATCAATCCCTCCCCGAACAAAACGTGAAACTCAAACATCACTCCTTATCAGCCCTAGGCTCGCGTTTGCGGGTCACACTCCCGATTCTAGCTGCCATTATGGGCATGGCCGGAAACAGTGTCGCAGCTCTGCCGCAGCCTGGAAAGATCCTCTCATGCGCCGTTTCTGATAAAGTCACACAGACCGTCGTTGCAGGTCAGATCGTTACAGCTGGCACGACGAGCATATCTATCTCAATGGCGCTGGGAGAGTATGGCTTCGATGGTGAAGAATTTATGGTGCCTGAAATCATCCCGATTGATCTCTCGACGATCACTGACGGCACCACGATTAAGCTGCAAATCGGAGGTTACAGCTATGAGGGCTCTCTGGGATCAGATCCAAACATTGCGACTAACTTGAATAAGAGAGCCATATTCATCCCGGCCAATTTGAATCCAGCAACCAATAAACCGATTGGTTCCAATGGTCTTAAAGTTGCCTGGACTTCGACCAAAGTGACCTTCACGGTTCTACGTTCCTTAACAGATCAAACGGACAATGGGAGTCCACTAGCTAAGAGTTTGCTTCAAATCGCGCAGACAGTAGGCACAACGAGTACGATTCTTGATCAATTACCCATCACTCTTGAGTTTGGAGATTTTAAGAGTAGCAAGACTTTGGAAAATGATGGTTACGATTTCGTGCGGCCATGTTACATCAAGGGAACACGAGCGGTCGCAGCCAAAGTGATCAGTGGCCAAACTTACAATCTGAACACGATCACTCTCACTGGAGCCATTGATACAGTTATTCCAACTCTTACCGTCACAGTTCCCAACGGCGGAATCACGGATGCGACTGGTGCCATCACCGTAACGGGTAAGGTGACAGATGCTTATGACATCGCCTTTGTCGGTGAACCGTATGTCTTCAATGAGGTTACATCATTAGAAGAGCCGCGCCCGGCGCTCATAACACAGACCATTAAGGGGCCGCCCCAGGGGGCACCGCTGACGTGGTATGGTGCCACAGATAAGAATTGGAGCTTATCCTTCACAGATCTGCCTTACGGACGAGCCACCCGCAGTATCCTCGTCGAAGATAAAAGCGGCAATTATAAATATATGGAAGTCGTGCTGACACGCAAACTGCCACCACAGTTGGTTGGCCGCTGGGATACGTTATTATTGAGTGAAACAGATAGTCTTCGGCGTGGGTACTTGACGTTTAATGTGACTGATACCGGTGCTATCAGTGGGAGTTATCGTTTGGATAACACCTCAACAGCCACATCTTTTACTGGTAGCTGGCTTGGCACGCAGTTTTACATTTATCTCTACAAAATCGGTCAAGTTATCAATGGCGAAGTTTCATCGCCAGAATCGATTAGCACTCAAACGGTGGTTGATTTACAGATGCCCATTTCCCTCATGTTTGAAGAAAGTGGAGAAAATGCCGCTGGCGTTGCCTACCGTACTCCCTTCAACACAAAGAATGTTCTTCCTGCGGACAGTCCGTTTCTTGGCACATTCAATGGCAAGTTAGGTGGCTCAGTGGGAGGCAATGGTCACTTTTCCATTGTGACCTCCAATGCTGGTTTAAACACCATTTCTGGCAAGCTCTCGGATGGCACATCATTTACGGCCTCCAGTGCCGTGGGGGCCGCCGGTCAGGTGTCATTCTTTACCAATCTTTACAGCAACAAAGGTTATCTCATGTCCCAGCAGCTCAGAACGAATGGTGCTTTTGTCGATGATGTAGATCCCTCCGTTGACTGGGTACGCCCTGCTTCATTCACCGAT
>JAIXZA010000136.1 GCA_027489965.1 Verrucomicrobiaceae bacterium | reverse complement strand
TGATCTACGGCCCAGCCCGCACCAACACGGCTGCCAAGACAGGCAACAATGCCCAAAACATCGGCTACCAAACTCGTGACGCTTACTGGGTCACCCCAGCTCTGCGCTAATCCGAGCCCCGTCTCCTTCACTCTGGGAGGTGCTGCCTCTGGCATGCCTCCCAGTTTGATGGTGGACTTCCTTCCAAGCCCTGTGACCATCGTCACTTCAGGCAAACGAGGGCGCACCTTCTAAATCGTGCTTCCCCGCCTGCCCGACACCTTACCTTCGCCTTTAAGTATGATCTCCCGATTTTCCATTTCCCTACTAGCCACTCTGACCGCTGGCTTATTGACTGCCAAGGAGCCCGAGAAGCCCCCTGTCAGCTTCAAACCACTGACAATTTATCAGCCCCTGTGGAAAAACTCTCTGTTTACCACGCACGAGGTCAAAGTAGAGGCAGCGCCTGTTGAAAACGCCGAATGGGCGGCAACACTGGTCTTTTCCGGCTGGTCCGAATTGGATGGGCAGCGTACGGTTTACCTTTCCCGGACGGATACGGAAGAATCCTTCATCTTGAAGCAAAACGAGCCGCCAGAGGCTGGGGTGATGCAGTTCATCGAAATTGAAAACGAGAATAGCCTTCTCGAAGCCCGCGTGCTGGTTCAGCTCAACGGACAAGAAGCTTGGATCAAGCAGCAGACTGACGCGGACGCAGCGCCCACTCAGGTGCTTTCCCCTGATCCAAACCAGCCAGCTGTGACCGCTGTGCAAGCTCCAACCACCGTGGATTCACGTGCAGCTAGGCTGAGGCCTGGCGTGATCCTTAGCGCAAATGCCACGTTTGATAACAGTCTGACCAAGCCAGGACAGCCTGACTCGATGACAGGTGCCCAGTCGGAGGTCAGCCCCGAAGAAGCAAGTCAATCCAAGGCCGAAGTGCTGATGAAGCTCCGGGAACGCCACGAGCATCTGTACCGGATGTTTCCACGGCAAGGCCGCTAGTTCTTTGGGCTACCTCATTTTGTGAGTAGCTTAACTCTAAAATATCATTTTGAATAACTAAAGAGATTCATCCTAATTTAAATCACCTAGCCGGAAAATACCCCCCTAAATAACTAGACAGCTTCTTAATCACTGAACTTGGTGATTTGACCTTACCAACAACTTTCGCATCCGACTCTCAAGGATGCCAAACCGCCCTGAAACAAATGCCTTTTGGAGCACAAATGATGTCGGCTTCCCTCCCAAAGCCTTCACAACAACCAACGACTGAAACACTGCATACCTCCCAATGGAGCATTCAGCATCTCCTACGTAAGGGGTGTGATGTGACCCAGGCGCTAGGTTCTGTCTTGATGACGCAGGTCGATGGAGGCAAACCGCAGTACAAAAGCTGCTATCGTATCGCCAAAGCCCTGGCAGAGGATATCATTGATCGGTTCATCCATGAACCTTTCTGCCCTGGAAAGACGGCGTACATCCTCAAAACCATTGGCATGAGTCCCGTTTTCTGCCTGTCGGTCAGCACCCTCATCCATCAATCAGAGAACGGTAAGTGCACCCATGCTCGTCTCATCGTGATCCTTCCGGCCGAGCGGCAATTCGGCCATAAACCCGTGAGTTTGCTGCAAGACATCCTCAACGACATCGGCGTAGCCCTGGACTTTTATCAGAGGCACTCCTCCTATTTCACCCGATTTATCGAACATTCAGGACTGAAAACCTGCTTGGTTTGTGATAATATCCATTACTCCAATGGCGAATGGATGCGTTGGAACGAGCTTTTAGTGCGCCATCTCGGCGCGAGCCTGAGTCATACGATCTGCAGCCACTGTGCTTTTCTTCACTATCCAGAATACACTGGGGCCAAAAATGCATCGCAGAACGCGGCAGCCGAGCACAACTCCATTTTTAATACGCCACTTCAGGAAGGGCGCATTGACGTTTGTGCCATTTGCGAATATTTAAAGAATGAATCTGGAGTCTGGGTACGTTGGGACGAATACATCAGGCGTGTAGGCCGTATCAGTTTCACTCATACCCTCTGTTATGCATGTTCCAGTCAAAATCATGCTCACAGTGTACACTCCGTGTCAGGTGACTGTGGATCAGACATCTAAGCAGGTTAGCCAATTGTAGGAATTATCAGATAATGACAGAAGAACTACCCAAAAAAATCGTTAAAATCGGTGTTATCGAGGATGAACGATTCACCCGAATGCTGCTTGTGGAGATGATCAGTCGGCAAGAGGAACTTGAACTTGTCGGGCATTGGGGCAGTGCAGAAGAATTTTGGAATGAAGGAAGAGAGGTCCCTGCAGATATCATGCTGGTAGACCTGGATCTGCCAAAGGAAAGTGGGGCATCCCTGATACGCCGATTGAAACTGTTTAGGCCTTATCTTACCTGCGTCGTTCTCACGGCTTCGTGTGATCCCCAGGACATGCACGATTGTCTGCGCCAAGGAGCCTCAGGCTACTTGATGAAAGACGCCACCCCGAATGAACTGCTGGAGGGCATTCGCGCTGTCGCTAACGATGGATCAGCGCTCAGTCCTCTGGTCGCACGTTTTTTGATGGAGGAGTTCCGCAATGTCTCATCCGTTGATGTGAAGAAACCGAGCCTCAAAGTCTTGACCAAACGGGAATTGGAAATCCTCCAAAACCAAGCGTCTGGAAAGACCCCCAAAGAAATCGGCCATGATCTCGCGCTGAGCTACGAAACGGTGAGGGCCCACTTGAAAAAAATCTACCAGAAACTGCACGTTAATTCACGTGAGGGTGCAGTGGGCCGCTTTGTCAAAGAAGGTGGTCAAAGCACCCATGCGGTGGTCTGAATCGGTCAAGCCGAAAGACACACTCCCCCAACGATGCTCGCTAGACCTGCGCTTTCATCAGACTGATTGCAAGCCAGGCCAAAAATAAACGTCCCCCATTCTAGATTTAAGCGATGAGCATGGTTTCCAGCTACCCTCCTGTTTCGATGATTTCCGCACCTGGTGATCCATCCATGTCCGCTGCGGGACTGGGTGATCATTGGTTTACATGGGAGCCCTCTGCCAGTGTGGCGGCTGCCTTGGCCAAGATTTGGCGGCGGTTCTGGCAAACGCAGTCAACAATGGCGCTTGCGGCCGCTGCCGAAGGAGTGGGTCGAGACCTTCTCGGATTGTTGAAACGTGTCGAGCAACTGGATCTGGAAAGGCGGCTGTCTCCACGCATGGTGGCACGTCTTGCTGCGCTGATGGATGCCATGACCCATGAAGATGGCTATGGAGTCTATGACACTCTCCAAGCATGGATCCATGACAAGCCGGAACAGTGGTATTCTGAAGGCTGCCTCTTAGAATCTGTGGCGACCCAAGACTGGGAGGCTCCCCTGCTCCGAGAAATCAGAAACACTCAGGTCGCGGGAGTGGCAGGCTTGGAGGTTTTTCCGCTTCTGGAAGAGGATCTGAGTCCTTATCAAGAAGCTTTGATCCAAGCACTGGATCTCATCCGACAAGTGGATGAGGAAATGCACGCTGAAATTCAAACTCATGTTGGGATCGTCAAACTGTTCGACGGACGCGGCATTGAAGGCTTGAGCACGCCCAAAGCCTTTGGAGCCATCTGGCTAAAAGCCCCAGGTCATGAAAATGCCTTGGCTTGGTTCCTGGAGCACCTGGTGCATGAGTGCTCCCATTTGCATCTGAATGCCCTGATGGCTTTTGATCCTTTGTTGCAGAATCCCAATGAAATCAATCGCTCGCCCATCCGACCCGATCCGCGTCCGATGTTTCAGGTGCTGCATGCCACCTTTGTACTCTCACGCAACAAGCGGGTACATGCGCGGCTGCAGGCTCAATTTCCAGAGCTGAATCTCGGTGACGCTTTGCAAGAGTTTAACACTCAGTTTGAGGCTGGCCTAGCGGTCTTAAAAGAGTTCATGAAGCCCACCCGCTATGGGCAAACCTTGCTTGATTCACTTTCTTCGAACTAAAATCGGCGCGATCAGCTTAGAGTTGCGGCCGTAAACCGATCCTGCTTCAAACAGAGCTTCCGTTACTTCGCTGTCTCCAGGGCCTGCGCGATGCCATCCCAGAGCCTAATGCGCGACCTCAGGGCATCCACAGCAGCCTGCGTAGCCTCCTGTTGGCGGCTAGCGTCGCCATCACAAAGCAGCGCCACCATTTGCCGACCCATTTCTCCGTGTTCGTCGCCATCTAGAGCGATATGGCGTTCTAAGTAGTAGCGCAAGGTGGCGACCTTACCGGGAAATTGTCGATCCAGGCCATGCACGAGCTGGGTGAACATTTCGGGAATCAAATCCTCACGCCCGTAGGTGAAAGCAGCCGCAATTTCATGCGGACGTCCACGTCCAATGACTGCAAACGTTTGTCGAACAAAGGCCGCCACCGCAGGCGATACAGAGGCCTGTTCGAGAGACTCCGCCACGGTCTTACCAGATTCCAGCTGCTGAATGAACTGGTTCATCTGACTTGTATCAGCACCTGCCTCCTGCATGGCCTGCAAATAAAGTTCGAAATGACTCGCGGCACCACCGGCAGGCAAGACATCACTCTCTTCGCCAAGGACGATCTCATTGACCAGCCGACGCACTTGGGCATTTCCAACGGGACGCCATGGCACATCGACACAGGTGAGGCGCGCTTGCAGCGCCTTCAGCAGCGACATGAAATCCCAAACCGCAAACGCATGGTGCTCCATGAAGGCCGTGAGGTTCTCCAGTGTTTGCAACTGACCATAAAGCCGATGCTCTAGCAGAGCCCTGCGGTCAGCGGCAATGGAAATGGCCAAGTTGTGTTGGAAATCGCTTAACTCCGAGCTTTTGAATTGGTTACTCAATGAATCTGACATGTTTTCGGTTTACGTTTTCAAGTCCACTTCAGATGACCCTGATTCTGCCGCCATTCATGGCAATCTGACGCTTAACACAAATGCCCTCTTTACCTTTGCCGCCTATTATTAAAGGCTTGTTACCACAATAATCTAATTGGGTTAACCCAAAAAATGATTACCCGTCAGGGAGTTAGGCATTTAGCTTGGGTTAACCCTAGCCTCAACTGCTCAACTACAACAATAAGCCCTTTTTCATCTCATGTACGGAATGGTCAACAGCGCAATCATGGATCTGATTGTGACAAATCACGGCGAAGAAACTTGGCTGCGGGTCAAATCCAAAGCAGGCGTCGAAGATGAAATCTTCATTTCCAACGAGTCCTACCCAGACGAGTTAACGTACAGGCTAGTGGGCGCGGCCTCTGAAGTGCTTGATCAGCCTGCTGGCGATATTCTTAAGCTCTTCGGTCGCTGGTGGGTCCTAGACACGGCGCTCAAAAACTATGGCCATCTGATGAAAAACGGCGGACGTACGCTTGGAGAATTCTTGATCAATCTGCCCAACTTTCACACGCGAGTCGTGATGATGTTTCCAGCACTCAAGCCGCCGACGTTTGAATGTACTGAAGTGAGGGAGACGGATCTGCGGCTCCACTACCACAGCCATCGCCGTGGACTTTCGGCCTTTATGATTGGCCTGCTCGAAGGTCTGGGGGAAATGTATGAAGTCAGTGTGAGCATTAAGCATGAAGAAAAGGTGGATGAAGGTGCCGATCACGATGTCTTTCACGTTGCCTGGAGCGAAGTCAAAACAGCATGATCACCGATAAAATGCCACACATGCCGTGGTTGCAGGTAGAAGAAGCTTTCCCGTTTCTTTTTGCATGGGACGACAGCATGGAGATTCTACGTGTTGGTCCTTCGCTAGCGCGTACCGCGACGGATGTCATGGTGGGCACGCGAGTTGACCAAGTCTTCAATCTGGAGAGACCGAAGGGCGTGCTGAGTACGGAGTGGATCCGCAGACACCACGGCAAGCTGCTACTGCTGAAACATCATGAAACAGGAATGCTGATGCGCGGCCAGGTGATGCATTTATCAGAGATGGCCATGGACGTTTTTCTGGGCTCTCCTTGGCTGGAGACCCCAGATGAACTGGATCGCCTGAACATGTCTCTTGCTGATTTTGCTCCGCACGATTCGACTCAAGATTTACTCCAGGTGACGCAGGTGTACCGCATCGCCAACAAAGAGTTAAAGATGATCAACGATCGTCTGAAGATCAGCCAATCGAGACTGATCGAAAAGGAAGCCGAGTCGCGCAAACTGGCAATGGTAGCGGAACGCACAGATAATGCCGTGATCCTAGCTGACCATGCCGGCCACATTGAATGGGTCAATGAAGCCTTTGAACGCATGACGGGCTGGATGCTCCATGAGGTGTGTGGGCTGAAGCCTGGATCGTTTTTACAAGGCCCCCTCACGAACCCGCAAGTCGCCGAAGAAATGGGGAACAAACTCATTGCTGGTGAAGGATTTTACACAGAAATCCTAAACTACCGGAAGGACGGTAGTTCGTATTGGGTGAACATCGAGGTTCAGCCAATCAAGGACGCCCACGGCAAAACGACACATTTCATGGCGGTCCAGGCCGATGTTTCAGGCGTGAAGCGTAATGAAATACGCCGCCAACTAGAGACAGCCGCAGCCAAGGTGATTACCAGCGGGGTGAAATCGGACGCCTTGATTCCCAAAATGCTTACGGCTTTAGCCGAGCAGTTGAACGCAACCTTTGCTTCCTGGTGGGTCCCGAGCAGCAGCCAGGAGGTGCTGGAAATAGCCCACCAATGGCAATCCGATGGGGCGCAAGTGCAGCCGTTCGTTCAGGCTTCCCAAGAGCTCAGCTTTACTCTAGGATTGGGGCTGCCCGGCAGAGTCTGGGAGACCCGCACGAGTCATTGGATTACCGATCTGAGTAAGGACGACAATTGCCCCCGCCGTGCCGCCGCCACTGAGTGCGGAATCGCGGCCGCGGCAGCCCTGCCAGTGCATGTGGACGGCCAGGTTCGTGGCGTGCTGGAGTTTATGAGCTTTCAGCTGGATGCTCCTGATCCAGACCTTCTCGGGGCGCTCAACTACATCGGACGCCAGCTGGGTCTCATGCTCAAGCGCCTGGAGGCGGAAGAGGAACTGCGCAAAAGCGAACGCGCCATGAACGAAGGCCAGCGGCTGGCCCACCTAGGCACTTGGGAATGGGATCTGCGCACCAACGCCCTCTCTTGGTCAGATGAGAAATACCGTATCTACGGCTTTGCGCCACAGAGCTTTGAACCAACGCTGGAACACGTGAGGTCCTGTGTGATTGCGGAGGATCTGCCGCGCTTTTTGAAGGTATTGGAGTCAGTGGCTCAGACCGCAGAGAGCCAGGAGGTGAGCTATCGTGTGACCAGACCGAGCGGTGAGATCCGCCACGTGCATACTCTGGCGACAGCCGAATTAGATGCAGACAATGTGCCCTGCCGCCTAGTTGGCACGATGCAGGATGTAACGGACAAAGTCCAAACTGAGGACGCCTACAAGCAGGCTCAGCGTATTTCGCATCTTGGCAACTGGAGCCTCGATTTAGCCACCGGATCCTTGCATTGGTCCGATGAGAAATACCGCATCTATGGCTACGAGCCCGGCAATGTGGAGGCGAACATGGAATTATGCCGCCGCGCCACCCACCCAGACGACTTTGATAAAGTGATGCAATTCATTGACTCCGTGGGGAAAACCGGAGAACCAATGACGATCACGTACCGCATCACCCGCCCGAACGGTGAGATGCGCCACCTCCGCAGCAGTGCGGAAGCGAGCCATGATGCTAGCGGAAAAGTGCGCGAGATCCTCGGCACGGTGCTGGACATCACAGAGCTGGTGGAGGCCCAGCATACTTTGCAGAAAACCGAAGAACGCTGGCACTTTGCCCTGCAAAACAACGGCCTGGGTGTCTGGGACTGGAACATCATCAGCGGCCATGTTCTCTACACCGATCGCTTGCAGCAAATGCTCGGATACGAGCCAGGTGATTGGCCGCAGCACGTGGATAGCTGGGCCTCACATGTTCATCCAGACGATCTCCCATTCGTGATGGAGGCGATGAACAAGTGCCTCAGTGGCGAAACGCCCGACTACATCTGCGAGCATCGCCTGCGCTGCAAAGATGGCTCGTGGAAGTGGGTACAGGACGTGGGGCGCATCGTCTCCCGCACCAAGGACGACAAACCTGAGCGAATGATCGGCACGCAGATGGACATCCACATCCGCAAACAGTCCGAAGAGGCATCAAAACGGCGTGGAGAACTGCTCAATGGCATCCGCGCTGCACAGGAACACTTCATCGGCACCACAGAAGTGGGACCTGTATTTAGCGAGCTGCTAGACGTCGTCGTGCGGCACACCCACAGTGGCTTTGGCTTTATCGCCGAAGTTTTAATGGACCCGCAGGGCCAGCCTTTTCTCCGCTCTTATTCCATCACAGAGACCGCATGGAGTGACGAAATTCGGGAAAAAATGCAGCCAACAGCGTTACAAGGACTTGAGTTTCGCAATCTGAATTCACTTTTTGGACAAGCCCTGGTGACGAGGGATGTGGTGATCGCCAATGCTGCCGTAAACGATCGGCGCCGCCACGAACTGCCAGCCGGGCATCCCCCGATTCACTCCTACTTAGGCCTGCCAGTGTACAACGGGTTGGAAATGGTGGGGCTCATCGGTCTGGCCAACTGCCCCGATGGATATGATAACAACGGACTCCGCGAGCTGGATCCATTCCTAGCTGCTGTGAATAGCATGATCGTGGCTAGGCGCGAAAATGAACGCCGCAGCCAGATCGAGGAAGAGCTGCGTGCTGCACGTGATAAAGCGGAGGCCGCTAATAGTGCCAAGAGTGACTTCTTGGCGATGATGAGCCATGAAATCCGCACTCCAATGAACGGGGTTATCGGCATGACCGGACTTCTGAAGATGAGTCGCCTGGATGCACGACAGACAGAGATGGTGGATGCCGTTCTTCAGAGCGGCAGTGCGCTGATCAATATCATTGATGACATCCTCAACTTTGCAAAGATCGAGGCTGGCCAGATCGAACTCTGTGAGCAGCCTGTGGTGCTGGACGAAGTGATCGAAGGCGTGGCAGATCTACTCCACCACGAAGCCTCCTCAAAAGGGCTGGAACTGACCGCCATCCTTGCGCCCGAACTGCCGGAGGTGATCCAAGGAGACGCGGGACGCCTGCGCCAAGTCTTGCTCAACTTAGTTGGCAACGCGGTCAAATTTACAGACAAGGGATATGTCACTCTGCGCGTGTCCGTGGTAGGCGGGGAAATCGAGTTTCGAGTCGAAGACACAGGCATCGGCCTGCCAGAAGCGGCGCATGACCGCTTGTTCCAACCTTTCAGTCAAGTGGACAGCTCCCAGTCACGCCGCTTTGGCGGCACGGGTCTTGGACTGGCCATTTGCAAAAAACTGGCACACGCCATGGGCGGGACCATTGGAGTCGAGAGTACGGCCGGACACGGCTCGCAGTTCTGGTTCCGCGTGCCCCTTCGGGCCGCGCCTGATCAGCAGCCAAGACGGCCATCAACGCAGCAACAGGTCTGGATCGCTCACGGTTCCCCACGCATGAGGGAAAGCATCCGCACCGCGCTAGCTGCTCCTGGCATAAGTTTCCAAGAATTGAAGCGTCCGCAAATTGCCAAATTTCTGGCCAAAAGCCGTGCGTCCAATGATGTGTTGGTCGCTGATTCTTCTTGGATACCCTTGATAGGGAAAATGGACGCGCCGGAATCCAAAGAGGCACCCTGGGATTTAAAACAGGTCGTTCTGATCGGATCAGGAGTCCATGCCGAGGGCATTCCCCTCGCGGAGAGACCAACAGTCACGCTACCTCTACACCGCCGCGCCCTGAGAAAGGCGGTCTGGCTCAATACGGCACTTGCAGAAGATACCACAGACTCACCCCGCCGGCTGTCACTGGGCCTCAATGTGCTTGTCGCCGAAGACAACCGCATCAATGCGCGCTTAGCCTGCCTACTGCTGGATGAACTCGGCTGCAAAGTGGTGGTGGCCGAGAATGGCAAGGAGGCCGTGGCTGCTTTCAAAAAGCAAACTTTTGACGCCGTGCTGATGGACTGCCAGATGCCAGTCATGGATGGTCATATGGCCACAATGAAAATACGGCAGTGGGAGAAGCGTTATGGCAAGCAACAAGGGCGGAAACGCTGCAAAATATTCGCGATGACAGCTAGCGCACTGCCTGAAGCAAGAGAGCGCTGTTTGGCCTCAGGCATGGACGAGCATCTCTCCAAGCCCTTTGGTGCCCAAATGCTCGAGCGTCTGCTGGCGGAGATCGCAAAGAAGTCAGACACAGAGGATGCGAGTGTCGGAAAGACGACGACGCCCGTGGAAGATCCTCTGGCCATGCTGACAAAACAGATCGGCGCGGCGGAAGCCCGTGCTCTGGCAGACATCTGGCTAGAGGAGGCACCTGCAAGGCATTTACGGCTCATAACCGCGCTGAAGCGCGATGAGACAGATGCGGCACGTAAGGAAGTGCATGCCTTACGTGGAGCCAGCTCCATTTTTGGCTTACGTGCACTCGTTGACTCCAGTGTGGCAGTGGAGACCTCCATCCTGAAGGACAAGTGTGTTCCTCCAAGTATGCTTGAAGAATTCAGTCATCATCTTCAACATTCCGTGACGCAGCTTCAGCGAAGCATGGCTGCAGGGTGAATCACTTTTGACTTTCCTGCGCCAGCACCGCCAGTGCTTCGGACTTCGACTTCACGTGTAACTTCTGATAGATTTTTTTCATATGAACACGCACAGTTTCATGACTGAGGCCCAGTGCCTCCCCCATGCCCTTGGCGCTTCCATATCTGGCCATGCTGTCAAGCACTTGGCGTTCACGAGGTGTGAGCGCTTCCAGTTGCAGTTGCCGACCTACAGGTTGAGCGGGTAAACCACGAAATTCATCAATCAATAAGCGCGCAATCAGCGGGCTCAGGGTGACACCGTCCAGCATCACCTGTTTAAGGCTCTCCAAGAAAGTTTGCGGATCCGAACTCTTCACCAGGTAGCCTGATGCACCACCACGAATAGCAGACATAATGTCCTCAGGTTTAAGCGAAGAGGTAAGCACCACACAACTCGGAGGATCTTTCAGCTTGTTCAAGCGTGAGATCAATTCCAGTCCAGACATGCCTGGTAGCTCCAGGTCAATAAAGAGAAGTTCAACCCGAAAAAAACTTGTATCGGCAAGCAAGGCCTCAGCACTATCCCAAGCATGAACCAGCTCCACATTGGGTGCTGAATTGATCAAGCTTGTCATGTAAGCACGGTAAACAGGATCGTCTTCAACTAACGCGGTCAGTCGCGGGGAATTCTGGCTGGGCTTAGATGCCGAATTTCGAATTAAATTCATAGTTAGTCCTTACTGGGTATTTTTGGCGGCGAATCCGTTAAAGTGGCGTTTAGGAGAATGAGGGCAATTTAGATCATTATTTTCACCATGACCACCTGTCAATTGTCAGTACTTTTACAGAATACCCTAGCGATATCATTGCCATCATGACAATAAACGAACTGTACAACTATTAACCACTTTGTTTGAGTCAAACCTTCAAAAAATAAAACTGAGTTATCACACATACTGTCCTAAGCGGTCGCCCAGCTGACTTCAGAAAGATTTTGTTACGCGGACGTTAGGAGATAGACGCTATAACCGTCTTGCCCTGTGAGAACAAAGACTTCATTGCCTTAAAGGCTCCGACTGATCAAAAACTATGCAAGGCCTTAAATTTTAAGGCTTGGATAACTTTGTCAGCCATCGCATTGATGAATGCATTCTCATCGTCTGTCTGTTTGACCTCGAAATGATCCTCTGGAATGATTTTCAAGAATTCGGAATTCAACCGATCTCTAAGAATGCGCCACCGGCCGCCAATTCGAATGGTTGGAATGCTTCCTTTTCTGATGTGATAATACACCGTGGGGATGGGAATGCGCAATAACTCTGAGGTCTCCTTAACTGTCATGAGATTATGAAGCGCGGTAGGTTTATCGATGGTAATCATAGTTTGCGTTATAATTAATCTCATAAATTTAGTTTCACGCATCAATTACCATGTGGTAACCCAAAGTGTTGATTTTTGGCAAACCACGTATTTTTGAGTTAACCCATAGGTCACTCCTTTTGTAATCATTTAAACAATTCAGCCAGCCTATTGGATTGTGGTTAGTGAGTGAAAGTAATGGCAATCACCCTATTTTGCGCAGACACCTGATCAACCTTCTAGGGCTTGCTGGCATAGGGAGGCTTGAAAGCTCTAAAGCCAAATATCCAGCTGCACAGAATGTTTCAACGCGTGAAAATTCGATGCCGTAGCCTGCTCACTATTTCGATGGGCAACATAGCTATGCGGCAGGTTACCACCCGATCTCCATTCCCCCCATTGGTTCCCACGCGAATTCTTTGGCGCACCTCCCACATGAACTCGGCGGAGGACACCCACTACTTATTGATGATGGGTATGATCGCTACGAAAGTATATCTTATGACTTGTACCGCTCACGCTTGCTGACGCCCCATTGAAGTCAACTCAGTTCGCGCAGCATGGCAATCCCAGTCCAGGCAAATATCTAACCCTAAACGCAGCCTAGTGGACATGTTTTCATAACCGTGTACGGTCTTCGTTATGACTCATTGCGGCATCAAATCCTAAAAACAGGAATGGAAGATCGTTGAGTTGCGCTAAGCCTTGTGGAATCAATGACGCATGTAAATCGGCGGTCAGCTATTCCCGTTTTAAGGCCAATGGCTCCCATTCATGTTGAGGCTTCGGGCGCACCCTCAAATGAAGGAGGAACTGTGCCACGAAACTGCCGCCGAATCGTATCGGCGACGGTTTCTAAAATGATGCTGCTTTATCAACCCTAACCTCTGTCATCGTTTAGTCTTCCTGACGCTGTTTTTCTTCGGCTTCTAAACCAAAGAGGAACTCGAAGTCTGTCTTCTCCAACGTTCTGGCAAAGCCACCCTCGCCAAGAATGTTCGCAGACATGAGCTGTTTCTTTTGCTGAAGCAGCATGATTTTTTCTTCGATCGTGTCCTTGGTGATCATCCGGTAAGCCATGACGGGCTGGGTCTGACCGATACGATGGGCACGATCAATGGCCTGAGCTTCCACGGCTGGATTCCACCATGGATCGTAGAGGATGACGTAGCTAGCGGCGGTTAGATTCAGACCGCTACCGCCCGCTTTCAGGGAAAGCAGGAAGACACAGGGGTCGGTATCCTTCTGGAACTGATCCACGACTTCAGAGCGATTATTCGTGCTACCAGTGAGCCAATAATAAGGGATGCTCATCTCGATTAATTTATCACGGATGATATCGAGCATGGTCACGAATTGAGAGAACAGCAGCACTTTGTGCCCACCAGCATGGAGTTCCTCAATCAATTCCAAGGTGGCGGTGAGCTTGGCGCTGTCGTGATCCTTGCCACTGGTTTTATCGATGAGATTCGGGTGACAGCAGATCTGGCGCAGGCGGGTGAGCGCTTGAAGGATGGCAAAACGTTTCCGTGTGAGCACCTCAAAGCCGCTGGCGGTAAGCACCATCTGCTGAGCGCGGGCGAGTTCTTCGCGATAAAGCTTGGCCTGAGTCTCATTCATTTCACACACCATGGCCTCTTCACTGCGGGAAGGCAGGTCTTTGGCCACTTGGGACTTCGTTCGGCGCAGCATGAAGGGGCGTAGGCGTGCACCGAGACGGTCACTGGCCTGACCGTCTTTGCGGCGGTCAAAATTACGCGTGAAGTAAGCCCGATCTCCGAGCGCTCCAGGCGTAGCAAAGGTCATGAGACTCCAGAGGTCCAACAACCGATTTTCCAACGGCGTTCCCGTGAGCACGAGACGATTCTCGGATTTCAGTTGGCGGGCTGCCTTGGCTGCTTTGGAGTCTGGGTTCTTGATGTGTTGACCTTCATCCAGGATAACGGCCAGCCATTTCATCGCATCTAAGACCTCGGCACAGCCACGCATCTGGGCGTAGTTCATGACCAGCACGTCATAGTCTTTTTGCAGTCTCGCTAGATCCAGCTCTTCTTTGTCGCGTAATACCTGCACTCGCAGGGTTGGGGCTGCTTTGCCGAACTCAGTCGCCCAAACATCCAAAACTGACTTCGGGCAAACAACCAAGCATGGCCAGGCCTGTCGGTAGCGGGTGCGCAACCACAGAATCCAAGTGATGCTCTGAATGGTTTTACCAAGACCCATGTCATCGGCGAGGATACCACCGAATTTGTTCACGCTTAAATAAGCCAAGAAATGGAAGCCCTCCTCCTGGTAGGGACGCAAAGTCACGCCCAGCGTCTCAGGCACGGCAGGCCGCTCATCCAGGCGAGCTTCTTCCATGCGTTGCGTGATGTTTTGCCACGCACGAGGATTGATGATCTCCTTACCTGCCTGTCCAGTAAGCTGACGCCAATGCAGGCGGTGCATCTCGTCCCCATGCTCATCCAGATCAATGCCGAGCTGATCCATGAGGATTTGCTGCTCTTCGGTCAATTCCAGCTTCACACGACGCCAAGTGCCATCGGCTAGCTGCACAAAACCGCCTTTAGCAGCGACGAGCTTGCGAATATCCGCAGGCTTCAAGTCAGCACCTTCGATCTCAAAGATCATCTTCAGATCAAACCAGTCGATCGTAGCAGTCTGTGAGGCCTCAATTCTGACACGGGCGATCAAGGGATCAGCCAAGATCGTCTGTAAACGTGCATCCGTAGTCATGGTGACGCGCTCTGGCAGAGAATTGGCCCAGGCATTGAACTGATCTGGGAAATTCTTCGTCAATCGCACGCGATAGCCTTGCTGCTCAATGTCCCAGACGGGACGCAATTCATCCAGTGCTTTATCGGTAAGAGCCAAGGCACCGCGGTCACGGCAAATGATGTCAGTATTAGTTGCATCATCCGGGTGACGCACGGGCTCCCAGCCACTCGGGCCTAATTTCTCACGCACGCGACCATCTGCGCCAGTTGCTTCGGCTTTGAAAATGGTGAACTCAGCGCCTGAATTTCCGATGCGCGGCAGGCAGTTAGCACGCAGTTCTACATTCAGAGCTTCATGCCGCACGCGACTTGAGATCGTCTCCGGCAATGGCACCGCAATACGTTCCAAAAAAGCAATACCATCCTGAGTCGCCAGCGCATTCAGCGGAATGGTCACTGGAGTCTCCATGCGAGTTTCTTCGGGAAACCAACGCGGCCCGACGAACAGGGTATCGGAAGAAAGATAGAGCGTGCGGGCTCCATGCATGATCCGTAGAGGTAACGGTGCTGCTTCGCCATCTGGCGTGATCAGAGTCAGATGCAGCTGCATGGACTCCACATCCTCCTTGCCCTGCCAGACCAACGTGTCATCCGATCGACGGAAAGGTGCCTCGTCCAGCGTGACAAGACGAGAAGCCAGAGCCGGCTGCTCAAAAAGAGATCCCAACCAACCACCGTGAGACTCTAAGTCAAAGCGGCAGACATCACTCTGACTTGGGGTAATTTGCGAAAGACCCGATAACAGCAGCAATTCAGCCTCTGCGGGCATCAACAAGGCTCCTTGGGCCTGAGCTTCCCCCAGATCATTGAGCTCTGAATTACCGACGGGACGGAATTTCTCCTCCTCAGCAAAATGCACCTGTAGGCGCGCCTCAGCCGGCGTGATCAGCAGGCGGAAATCAGCACTTCGACGGCGCATGGCCGGTCCTGACTCATCCTGAACAACACGGCGGATACGCTCGCGCCACATCGGCACTGTGCGCTCCTGCCGCCATTCGCGCAAGCGTTCACGAACGGCATCCATGTCCACCATGCCGCGCAGGAAAGTGGGGATGGTCAGAGATCTTTCCCCCAATGCCAAAGCTACATAGTCCCAGAATTCCCGCAGCGTCAGCGGAGCCTCAGGCCATAGCGGCAGCGGCTCCACACTCTGGATACTCCATTTCGGATGCAATCGCACCATGTCCTGATCAAAAATCTGTCCACTTTGCTTCACACGCTGGAAACGTTTATCCAGCTTACCTAGATAAGCCTCTTCATCGGCCGTGAGCTGCCGAGCCAGACGCCGCTCGACGACGACTTGAAAGGGCTCTTCCAAAATCTCGGTATGAATGGTCGTTGGCTCACGCGCAGCGCGGCGCTGGATGGCCAAAAGGGCCGTACATAAGGCGAGCTGATGCAGCACCGTATCCTCACTATCTGTATCACCACGCCATTGCCCTTCTTCAAAAGCCCAGCGAGTATTCACGCTGGAGTCATCCATACGCACCTCGGCTAAAGCTTCATCTTCGACAATATCCAGGCCGCGAACGGCATCATCCGCGACTAATTGCTCAGCCTCTTTAAGGAGGCGGGATTCAAAGGCAGCGAGGAGAGTGGGCAGTTGTGAAATGAGGTCTGTCATACGACTTGGCCCACATGCGCACAGCATCTGGGGAACTGCACCGCTTAGCACACCTAATCGACTTGCGCCAGAAGTGTCTTGAAACAAAGCAGGCAATTTTTCAGAAAAAATGCCTGTCGCACCCTCAATTCGCTTTTAACCGCCTTTTCCTACTTCATGCGACGCCCAACTTCCTCACAGAGTCCGATGAACGTGCGCTCTGGGAGATTTAGCACTCGCCCTTTCAGGGTGGAGACGATCCAACTACGCCGCAGTTTTGTCTTTGGCATCGGCACGGCCACCAGCTGCCCGGCCTCGATCTCCTGGCGAGCAATCCAGCGTGCGGCGATGGCCACACCAATACCTAATTTCGCCAATTCCTTCGTCGCTTCAGAGCTTCCCAGCTCAATGAATGAATTCAGCCGAACCCCAAGCTTCAAGAAAAACTCCTGAATCAGCGTAAAATTCAGACTGTTTCGACTAGCCACAATGTACGTCTGCCCTTCGGCCTCTTTAATTTTCGGCGCACGCGATGCCCAGGGGTGAAGAGGTGAAACAAGAAACTCGAGTTCATCATCAAAAATCGGATGGCAATCCAACCGTGAGACATCCAGCGGTCGCAAACTCACCGCAAGATCCACCACGCCTTCCATTAGTCTTTCGATCGTAGCAGGCGTTTCCCCACAAACGACTTGGATTTCATAGAGCTCGAAGGACTCCTTAAACTCGCGCAGCACAGTCGGTAAAATGAATTGAGCCGCTGCTGTCGTGCAGGCGATGCGCAACTTTCCTCTCGGTGTCTGATCCAGTGTGCCAAGTGTGGCCCGCGCTTGCCCCATGACTTGCAGGATCGTTTCCGCATGTGGCAGCAGCTCGCGGCCGGCATGAGTCAGATGCACACTTTTCCCCTGACGATGAAACAGCTGGCAGCCCAAGTCTCCTTCCAAAGCCTTAATCGCGTGACTGATGGCGCTCTGCGTGAGATAAAGCTCACGGCCAGCCTGAGTGAAGCTGCCATTTCGGGCTAGGCTGACAAAGGCGCGAAGTTGTCGGGTATCGAGTGCTTGCTGCATGAATGGTATTCATACATCAAGTGAAAAACATTGCGCGCCATTTCTAGCAGAATTTGGCCTGCTGGCATCACGAATGCTTGTGAAGAGTCTTATCATGCCAAAGTCAGCTACAGTCACTCAAGCCCCCCTAAGCGGCGTCGTTCAGCCAGTTCGTATCGGCTTCCAGCCGCTCGTTGACTGCGCACCCTTACTCGTGGCACGGGAGTTGGATCTGTTCAAAAAGCATGGGGTCAAGGTCGATTTAAGTTGTGAGGTTGGATGGGCCACCATCAGGGAAAAGTTACTCTACGGGCAGCTGGATGCAGTTCACGCCATTGCGGGTTTGGCGTTAGCCATGCGCCTCGGCCTAAGTAACCCAGCTTGCCAGGTGGTGGCCCCATTCGTCTTTAATCTCCACGGCAATGCCATCACTCTGAGTCGCGACCTTTGGAACCGTGGCGTGCGTGATGCCCCCAGCTTAAACAAACTCATCCGCAGCACTCCGACTCGGCGCTTCACGTTCAGTACCGTCTCACGATTCTCTTCTCATTATTTTCTTCTTCGTCAGTGGCTCATCGCAGGCGGTATTGATGTCGAAAAAGAAGTCCGCATCGTCGTCCTGCCACCGACCCAGATGGTCGGTAATCTAGAGGCTGGTTTGATCGACGGCGGCTGTGTCGGCGAACCCTGGAACAGCGCTGCCATTGCCCGTGGCACAGGCTGGATCGCCGCCACCAGCGAGCAGCTAGCGCCCAGCCATCCAGAGAAAGTTTTACTGACCACCGAAAAGTTCATTCACAGTCATCCAGATGAAGTCGCAGCCATCATCGCCGCCCTACGTGAAGCTTGCGCCTTTTGTGATGAACCTGACCATCGGCTCCAGGTCGCAAACATCCTCCACCGCAGTGGCTACTTTGGCGTTGGTGAAGACATCTTAAAACGCTCCCTCGTCGGTCCCCTGGACCTAGGGACGGGCAAAACAGCAGACGTATCCTCTTTCTACGTCTTTCAGAAACGAGATGCCAACGAGCCTACGAGACAACGCGGACAATGGCTACTGAATCAGTTCATCACCCACGGCCTCATTTCTTCGGCTGAAACAGCCGAAGCCACTGCCGCACTCGCCGCCTGCTGGACCTCCAGCACACTGCCCCTTCCCCGAACAGCCGCCGCTAAAAAACCGAGTAAACCCAACAAACGCACCACTCCTGCAATCGCATGAATACCAACACCCCTACTCATTCCATCTCACGTCGCAGCTTGCTGCAACGTTCTAGCGCCGCCGGTCTCGGTGCGCTCCTCAGCGGCCTGCCAAAAGGCTGGGTCGGTTCTGCCTACGCTGATGATTCACCCGAAGTCGCCGACCTGAAAATGGGGATCATCGCCCTCACCGACTGCTCGCCCATCGTCATCGCTCATGAGAAGGGCATCTTTAAAAAATACGGCATTAATTCCACCGTCAGCAAAGAAGCCTCATGGGCTGTCATTCGTGACAAAATCACGACAGGTGAAAATCAGGCCACTCACATGCTCCTCGGCATGCCAATCGCCTCCACCATGGGAATTGGCGGAGCAGCCGTCAAAGAAATGGTTGTGCCATGGTTGCTCAACCGCAACGGCCAGGGCATCACCTTGGCTAACAAATTCAAAGGCAAAGTTGCGACCGATCCAAAAGCGCTCAAACCCTTTGTTGATGAAGCCAAAGCCGCAGGAACGCCGCTAACCTTTGCCATGACGTTCCCGACAGGCACTCATGCCATGTGGCTTCGTTATTACTTGGCGGCAGGCGGCATCAATCCCGATTCTGACATCACCCTCACTACCATCCCACCTCCACAAATGGTGGCCAACATGAAGGTCGGCAAAATGGACGGTTACTGTGTCGGCGAACCCTGGAATGCACGAGCCATCGCAGATGACGTCGGCTACACCAGCGTCGCCACTCAGGAGATCTGGAAAAATCACCCTGAGAAGGTCTTTGCCTTCACGAAGGAATTTGCCGAGAAAAATCCAAAGACCGTCAAAGCCGCACTCAAAGCCCTGCAAGAGGCCAGCCTCTGGCTCGACGATCTTGGCAACCGCAAGGAACAAGTCGATATCATCAGCAAACCAAGCTACGTGAACTGCCCACCTGAAATCATCTACAGCCGCCTCATGGGTGAACTCGATTATGGTGACGGTCGCACCACGAAGGATGAAAACTACATGATCTTCAGCGGTCGCAACTGCAACTATCCGCAGCCGAAGTACGTCAAGTGGTGGCTAAGCCAATTCCGCCGCTGGGGCTTGGTCGAAGGTGCACCAGACTACGACGGTGTCTCCACAGCAGTCGCTGGCACAACCCTCTATGAAGAGGCCATGAAGGAAATTGGTTACACCGGCGGCGTGCTCGACAACTCCACCGACACCTTCATGGACGGAGCCATCTTTGATCCGACCAAGCCAGAAGAGTTTGCCCTCTCGGCAGCGATCAAAAACATCAAAGGCTAATCCTTTCCCCACGTAGCACGCTGGCCAGAGGCTCCCCAAGGGCCAGCGTGCTTCCTCTTTTAAATTGCCCAAGTATCAACACAGCCGCCGCCGTGAAAATCAGCACCGACTTCCTTACCAAATACATTCTGCCATTGCTTGGCATCTTCGCCGTACTTCTCATCTGGACTGCCGTAGCAGGCGGAGTTCGTGAAGAGAAAACGGCGTCAGGATTCACTAAAAAAATCAAGACGGGACTCATTCAAGATCTGCCTGGCCCCTATGAAACTTGGGTCAAAACCAAGAAATACATCGTTCAACCCTTCGCCAAACGGGAAGAACTCGATCAAGGCATTCTACGCTTCACTTGGTATTCGCTCATCGTCGTCGCCAAAGGTTATTCCATCGCCTTGATCATCGGCACCCCCATCGGCTTCATGCTCGGGCTCTCTAAAGTTTTCACCCGCATGTTTGATCCGATCATTCAGATTCTCCGCCCCGTTTCGCCCCTTGCCTGGATGCCTCTTGGCGTCGTCCTGTTCATGGGCGCTGGGAAACATGCCAATGATCTAGGCGCGTTATTCACCATCGCAGTTTGCTCCATGTGGCCAACAGTTCTGAACACCGCCGTCGGCGTGCGTGCCGTGCCTCAGGATTACCTCAATGTCGCCAAAGTCTTGAAACTCTCCAAATGGAAAACCCTCTGGAAAGTCCTCGTCCCAGCCACGCTGCCCTACATGTTCACCGGCTATCGCCTCAGTCTAGGCATTGCCTGGCTGGTGATCGTCGCCGTAGAAATGCTCACGGGTCGAATCGGTATCGGCAATTTCCTGTGGAACGAATACAATAACGGACTCTACACCAGCATCATCCTCAGCATCCTCACCATCGGCTTCGTTGGCTGGGCCTTGGATCGACTCATGAGCCTCTTGGAAAGCCGATTTAAATCAATCTAAGGAAGCATATGTCCTTCATCGAAATCAAAGACGCCTCAAAAGGCTTTGGCAGTCCAGGTAATCGAACGGAAGTCCTCAGAGACATCAACCTCACGGTAGAAAGGGGTGAGTTCGTTGTGATTGTTGGTTATTCGGGTTCAGGCAAAAGCACCCTGATCAATCTGCTCTCAGGCCTCGTCAAACCGGACGCAGGCACAGCAAGCATTGAAGGCCAAGTCATCACCGAGCCAGGTCCAGACCGCGGCCTTGTTTTTCAAAACTACTCGCTGCTCCCCTGGCTCACCGTCACTGAAAACATCGCACTCGCAGTTGACGAAGTTTTTAAAGATTGGAGCAAAGAAAAGCGCGCCGACCATGTCGCTAAATACATCGCCATGGTTAAGTTGACCCCGGCAGCAAACAAGCTGCCGAAAGAACTCTCCGGCGGCATGAGGCAGCGCGTCTCCGTCGCCCGCACATTAGCCATAGAGCCGAAAGTGCTCCTCATGGACGAGCCTTTAAGCGCCCTTGATGCACTCACCCGCGCACAGCTTCAGGACGAGATCGCTGACATTTGGCTCAAGAATAAAACCACCGTCATCTGGATCACCAATGATCCTGATGAAGCCATCCTCGTGGCTGATCGCGTCATCCCACTCCTGCCTACTTCACCTGCGACTTTAGGCGAGTCCATCAGCGTAAACATCCCACGTCCCCGAGATCGTAAGCTCATCAATCACGAGCCGGAATTCAAAAGACTGCGTGCTCACCTGATCACCACACTGCTCGACTCCAAGGGCAAAAACAAGGTGAAGTCCAGCCGCAAACTCAGCCTCCCTGACATCCTCCCAGAGGATCTCAATAACTTACATAACATGGAGTTTATCAATCGACGCGGCCCCAAACGCCGTACAGACAATCAACGTGAAGAAGTGGAGGTATTAGCATGAGTGTAAAGAACCCCAAAATGCTTGAGCTAGATCGGCTCTGGAAGACCTACGACACCCCAAAAGGTCCAACCACCATCGTCAAAGACTTCAATCTCAAATTAAAGGAAGGTGAGTTTGCCACCCTCATCGGTCACAGTGGCTGTGGAAAAAGCACCGTCCTTATGATGGTCGCTGGTTTGAGTGATCTGAGTCAAGGCAACATGATCCTTGCAGGTAAAGAAGCCAGCGGCCCAGGCCCTGATCGCGGCATCGTCTTTCAATCCCCTTGCCTTCTGCCGTGGATGACTGCCTTTGAAAATGTCATGCTCGGCGTTAACCAAGTTTATTTCACCGCCAGCAAAACCGAGCGTCGGCAAATGGCTGAGTATTACCTCACCATCGTCGGCCTTGGAGACGCCATGCATAAGCGTCCGAGTGAACTCTCCCAGGGGATGCGACAACGTGTCGGGATTGCTCGTGCCTTTGCCCTTCAGCCGAAAATGCTACTGCTGGATGAACCCTTCGGCATGCTGGATTCATTGACCCGTTACGAACTACAAGAAGTCCTGCTCGAACTTTGGCGCCGCAATCGTATCACCACACTCATGGTCACTCATGATGTGGATGAGGCCATCTTCCTATCGGATCGAGTCGTCATGATGACCAACGGTCCTGAAGCCGAAGTTGGAGATATTTTAAACATCCCTTTCGAACGACCTCGTAACCGCAAAGAGATCATGGAAGACCCACGCTACTATAAACTGCGAGAGCACCTCATCACCTTTCTGAACGACCGTTCCCATATCCGCCCAAGTCGCGAGCCTACCTTTAAGCCCAGCCCTGATATGGCTGCGGAACTGGCGACTCAAGACTTTCCGGTCTGCACCATGACAGCCTAACTAGGCAGTCATTTTGGGAATCCTCGCTTGCTCTACAATTAACGCAGCAATCTTTTCCGCTGAGTCGCGGGTGGCCATGGAGTTCGCAGCAGTCTTCATGGCCTCACCTGTGGCTGGATTATAAAGAATGGCTCTAACGGCATCAGCGAGCACATTGGCATTGAGATCCTTTTCAGGCAACAAACGGGCAGCACCCGCGCTGTCAAAGATCTCGGCATTCCGAGTTTGATGATCTTCTGCTGCGGTCGGATAGGGGACCAAAAGACTAGGCACACCAAAGAAGGCCAGTTCTGACATTGAAGACGCTCCGCTGCGCGCGATCGCTAAATCAGCCACACGATAGGCTAAATCCATACGATGACAGAATGCAGCGACATGCTGAGCCAAAAGCGGGTGTTTAGCGTAAACATCGATGACTTCTTCATAGTCCGTGGGACCAGCAATGTGAAGAACCTGGATACCCATTTTTTCAAACTGCTCCAAGGTCATGCCCACCACACGATTAACTCCCCGTGCGCCTTGGCTGCCGCCCATGATCAGAAGTGTCTTTTTGGTTTTATCCAATTTGAAAAAGGCATGCGGATCATCGCCACCCTTCTCACGCATCGAGTTACGAACAGGTGTGCCAACCACGCGGATATCTGGATGCTCTAGGAAGTGCGGTTTGCAGGCCTCTAATCCACAAAGAACGATGTCTGCATAGCGTGCGTTGAGCTTGTTCGACTTGCCTGGGATAGCATTGCTCTCATGAATGAAGGTGCGACACTTCTCTTTCCGCCCTGAGTAGAGCGGAATAAAAGAGGTGAATCCACCCATGCCTAGGACTACGTCCACTTTCTTATCGCGAATGATCTTTCGGCACTGCTTCATGCCTTTCCATAAGCCGCTGAGGAAACCGAACATCTTGGGCGACCAGGGTTTTGGCATGGCCAAAAACGGCATTTTTTCGAACTTCAACTCCTTGTGCCCAGAGGCAGCTATGGCGTCGATCTTCTTTTCACTGATGAGGATGGTCACTTCATGACCTTGGGCTTTCAACACTTCAGCTACAGCAATGCCAGGAAACAGATGCCCCCCTGTGCCACCGCATGCTATCAGAACATGGATGGATTTTTTAGATTTAGATTTCACGAAAATTAGAGTTCTGGCGTCCAGCGGCGCTTTCTCCGGATCACAGGCAATTGATCCCAGGTTAAATGCACCCCTTGACGATGGATATTGATCAGGATTCCCACCGCCACCATGGCGGCTAACAGACTCGAACCTCCGTACGAAACGAAGGGGAGTGGAAGACCCTTATTCGGCAAAAGAGCAGTGGTCACGCCCATATTCAAGAGCGCTTCCAAAGAAAGTAAGAAGGTCAATCCGAAACCTAGCAACTTCCCGAATCGGTTGGGTGCGTAACTGCTGATGCACATACCAGCAAAAAGCAGCACAATAAAAGCAGCCACTGTTCCTAAGACACCCCAGAGACCTAGCTCCTCACCCACCATGGGAAAGATAAAGTCGGTATGAGCTTCGGGCAGGTACGAAAGCTTCATGCGCCCCTCTCCCAATCCCCGTCCATGCAGACCGCCTGAGCCAAAAGCCAACCAGGAAACCCACTGCTGAAGTCCGATGCCGTCTTTGACCTCTTCTAGATGCGTAATGGCCATGACACGCTCAAAGCGATTTGGAGCCAAGAATATTCCCATGACCAAGGCTGCGATGCCAGAGCCAAAAATGACAGCTAGATAGCGAAAGCGAGTGCCTGCCACGAACATAATCCCTGCGCCCACCAATGCAGCAACGGTGGCATTCCCAAGATCTACCTCTCCACCAATCATGGCAACAATCAGACCGAGTACTGCGCCCGGAAGCACAAGTCCATGTTTCAAGGTCCCCTCTAAGGTCTCATGCTTGGCAAACCAACCTGCCATGGCAATGATCAAGATAATCTTGGCAAACTCGGAAGGCTGCACGCGAAAGGAACCGACACCGATCCAGCGCGCCGCACCATTCACTTTGGCAGCAATCAGTGGCTTATAGCCGATCAAGGTGGCCAGATGTGATTCATAGCAAAGTAGAAGCCCAAAGACTGCCAGACCAAACAAATACCAGCGCCAGCGATACCAAAGATTAAAATCCATCAAAGCCATCGTGATGCAGGCCACAAACGCGACCCCCATCCAGAGCACTTGTTTCCAGACCGTCACATACTCTTCTCCACCACCCTCTTTCGTGAAAAAGCTCGTGCTAGCCAGCATCGTGATGCCTAGCCCGACTAGCAATGCCACCGCAAGTAGCAAGAGGAGAACAGAGCGCTTAGCCATGATGATTGGGATGGTTTGATAAAAGGCTGAACCAATGAATCAACGAGCTGGAATAACCAATTTCAAGCCATCGCGTAGACTCTCAGGTTTGACGATTTTATTTGCCGCCTGCAAAGATTTAACACTGACTCCATTGCGTGTAGCGATGCTGTAAAGGGTCTCACCTGATTTCACCGTGTAGGTACGAGATGCCTTAGCTGGCTCCTTTTTGATAGGAGCTGCTTCAGCGATCTTCTTGGTAGCAGGCTTATTCACCGCAGGTGGCGCATAGCGCTTCACTGGCAGTGCTTTTGGCACTTCATCTTCATCATGTGATTCGACTTTGGGGGTTTTCACCGCAGCTACCTTTGGACTTTCCACCTTGGGGGCTGGGGCGGTCTCTTCAATGACTGGGGGCAACTCCTCCTGCTTGGTCTCAACAACTGCAGGCGTACCAGTAGCCGCAACTGTCTCTGCGCTTGGAGGTGAGTCTTGAACCATTGGAATCACGGGAACCTGACCTGGCGTCGGTGCAAGTTCGCCGACAATGGTAGGCTGAAAGGAGAAAGATTGTTCACCTGGTGCGACCAGAGGCATGGCATCTTTAGCTGCGGCTATGCTTGCTGCGGGCAGGGCTGAGGTAGCGAGCTCACCATTGGCTCCAGCGACACTGATACCGACAGCTTTTACCACCGGCTGCTTCGGATAACGAATGATTGAATTGGCCTCCAACTGAGTACCTTTGTCCAACATGTTCATTTTAATCAGCACAGCCTCAGTGACCCCAAGCTTTTTCGATACGCTGGCAATCGAGTCACCTGAGCGCCACTCATAGGTAGCGCACTCTTCGATTGGAATAGGATTGCCAGAAGCCTCAACCTTGGCTGAGGGCGAAGGCAGTGAACTCAGTGGAGTCGATGGTGAATTAGAAGTAATCACCGTCGCAGGCTGCACCTCTTCTCCATTCATCATGTCATAGACAATGATACCACCAATCACGACGACGTGAATGAGAAGCATGACCACGAACATGCGTGCCATGTTTGAATTCGGCTCATGCTGATTCCATGCCGCTTCTTCATTCACCATCGCGACACGGTGTTTATGCTTTTCACCTTCAAGCAGATTGAGAAGAATTTTGTCTTTATTGGGCTTTTTCATGGGATGTTTATTTTTGTTTTGTGACTTAAAGAAGGGCGTTCACAGCCACTCGGAAGGCATCTCCGCGCTGGCCATAGCCCGTGTACATATCGAAAGAAGAAGTTCCTGGACTCAGGATGATGCTATCACCAGGAAGAGAAATGGAGGCCGCAATCCGCACCGCATCCGCCATATCTGTAGCCACATGGCAGGGCAAGAGATCAGAGAACATGTCGTGCAAAGATTGGCGGATCTCTCCCAGACAAACCATGGCGCGCACCTGTCCATTCAAAGAAGATCTCAGGGGCGAGTAATCGAGCTGTTTATCTTTTCCGCCTGCTATCAGAACGATCGGACGGTCCATAGAGCCGATGCATGCTTCCAGGGCGTGCAGATTGGTGGCTTTGGAATCATTGATGTATTCTCGCTCATTCAACTCACGTACCAGTTCACAGCGATGAGCTGGGGGCTCGTAGCTTTCTATGGCTTTCAGCATGTCTGAATAAGTCAGGCCAAAAACTTTACAAGCCATCAGAGCGGCCAGGACGTTTTCCATATTATGCTTGCCGCGTAGACGCAATGACGATGTAGCGCCAATCAACTGACCCTGGATGAAAAACTCACCCGCCGAATAGGCCGCATCTGCCTCGGAACCATAAGCAGAGAAAGTTAATCGCTTGGCTGCCCCTGAAGAAACAGGCTCTCCTGCCCTCACAATAGCCACGTCTTCAGCCGTCACGTTCTCAAAGATTCGTGACTTGGCGGCAAAGTATTCGCCCATGCCAGGATAACGATCCAAATGATCCGGCGCAAAGTTTAGCCAGAGACTGACCTTGGTGCGGAAATGCTTGATCGTTTCCAACTGGAAACTACTCACCTCGAGAGACAAGACATCATAACAATCACCACTCGAAACAACTTCGCTCAAAGACATGCCATGATTGCCACAAGGCACAGACTTTAACCCACAGGCATTGAGAATATGTGCAATGAGTTCCGTGCAGGTACTCTTACCGTTCGTTCCTGTGATCGAGATCATAGGCAAGTCAGTGAGATTGAAGGCAAACTCCATCTCACCCTCTAACGGCACACCGACATCGGTGAATTTTTTTGGCAACGGCCACCCAGCATCAAGTCCTGGGCTAATAATAACGCGCTGAAAATCCCCAGATTTCACCAACAAATCACGGGCCTCCTGTCCACTCACAGCTCGAAAGGATTCAGCCTGTAATTTATCGAGGGAACCTTTAATTCTTTGCGGGTCACCTTCATCAAAAACGGTCACTTCTGCTCCGTGCAGACGAGCCAATCTTGCAGCACCCAACCCGCTGCGACCAGCACCGAGAATGGCAAAGTGTTGTCCTTTAAAGCGTGACATGTTTAACGAAGTTTCAGAGTCGCCAGGCCAAGCATGGCAAAGAGCAGAGAAAGAATCCAAAAGCGGACGATAACTTGGTTCTCGTGCCAACCACCCAATTCAAAATGATGGTGAATGGGAGCCATCCGGAAAACGCGCTTACCCCGCTTCTTGAAGCTGATGACTTGAATGATGACACTCATTGCTTCCATGACAAAAACACCGCCGACCAGGGCCAAGACAATCTCTTGTTTGCAGCCAATGGCAAGAGTAGCAATGCAGCCACCTAGAGCAAGTGAGCCAGTATCTCCCATGAACATCTTTGCCGGATGCGCATTAAACCAGAGGAAGCCCAGACATGCACCAGCCAATGCCATGGCCACAATCGGCAATTCATTGGCCAAACTGTGATGCGCAACCCCCAAATACTCAGAGTAGTTGGCATTGCCGCAAATGTATCCAAAGCCTGCATACGTGATCGCTGTGGTAAGAGAGCATCCAGTCGCCAAACCATCTAGACCATCCGTGAGATTCACTGCATTCGATGATCCAACAATAATCAGCGTGAACAAGGCCACCGCAAAAATGCCCATGTCGGCGATTAAGGCGTCTTTGAAAAAGGGCACATAGAGAGCACGCAGAGTCACCCCTTCATCGGGTGGCACGGCATAGGCAAAGAGCAGGCCAGCAACAACCGCCACACCCGTCTGCCACACCAGCTTAATGCGAGCACTGGCTCCTTTTGAGTTCTTTTTACTGACCTTTAAATAGTCATCGTAAAACCCCAGTCCACCCAGTCCCACTGTCGTAAAGAGGATGATCCAGACCATGATATTATCTAGCTTGGCCCAAAGCAGCGTTGAGATGAGAATCGTGGATAAAATCAAGACACCGCCCATGGTTGGGGTGCCAACTTTTTTGCCTTGCAGTTCAAAAAGCTTGCCAACTTCCTCTGCCGTACGAATCGGCTGCCCAAGTTTGAGTGAGATCAGTTTACGAATCACCCAATTCCCATACATCAGAGATAGCGCAAAAGCCGTGATCGCCGCACCACCCGCACGGAAAGTGTGATACTTAAAAATATTCAGCAACTTATAGAGAAAAGCGTCATCACTGATCCAGTGATGCGCTTCCAGCCATTGTCGTAGTTCGTAGAGCCAGTAGATCATGATGTTTGAAAATGAATGAGGACCTTTTCCATGCCTGCGGAGCGACTGCCTTTCAAAAGCACCGCATCACCTTCCTGAAGCATACCTTTCAGATGAGCAGCACAAGATTCATGGTTTGAAAAATTTTGTGTTTCAGTAAGTCCAGACACACGAGCAGCATCGCTGATCAACGCAGCTTCATCACCCACTGTATAAACCGCACTTACCCCAAGAGAAGCAGCGTAAATGCCGACTTGGCGGTGTCCTTCCAAAGCATGAGGACCGAGTTCCCCCATTCGCCCGAGCACGGCAACCTTTCGGCCAGAATTCCCAAGAGCTGCCAATGCGCTAAGACCTGCCTTCATGGAATCAGGGTTGGCATTGTATGAATCATCGATGAAATGAATACCTCTTACCGTCTTGGTCTCCATACGGCCGCCTGTAAGCTTGGCCGAGCGCAAGGCATCAGCGATGTCATGCGGTGAGATGCCATGAGCCCAGCCCATGCAAGCAGCCAAGGCGGCATTGCCGACCATATGATCCCCAATGACAGGCAAGAACGTCTCGACAATCTCTCCGGCAAAATCGAGTTTAAAGGCAGTGCCTTCTGAAGAAGCACGCAGATCAAAGGCGCGAACATCTCCCACTTGAGTGCCTGCACGATAGACAGTTGCCTGGCAATGACGAGCAATCAAATCGCTATATGGATCGTTGGCATTTAAGACAACGATTCCCTCACCGTGAACATTCGCTGGTAAGGTACCTTTCTCCCAGCCGATCGCATCCTGTGATCCTAAATGCTCAATGTGCGCCATACCAACATTGGTGACAATCGCAGCATCGGGTAAAGCAATGTCCACCAAGACTTTGATCTCTCCTGCGTGATTCATGCCCATCTCAACGACAGAGCACTCATCACCATCTTCAAGGCTAAGCAGCGTGAGAGGCACTCCGATGTGATTGTTTAAATTACCAAGTGTGGCGCGCGTCTGGAACTTCCGCGCCATAATGATATTGGTTAAATCCTTGGTTGAGGTTTTACCATTGCTGCCAGTCAATCCGATCACCAGCGGCTGATGCCAACTACGATAGCCACGCGCCATTTGCTGGAGTGCCACTAATGTGTCTTCAGCCTGTAAGAAAGCGCAGCTATCCTTCTGCCAGTTAGCATCGACACGACTTACCACGACAGCAGATGCACCAGCAGCAATAACCTGCGGAATAAAGTCATGCGCATCAAATTTATCCCCCTTGAGGACCACAAACACATCTCCAGGACCAACCTTCCGCGAGTCAGTCGTGACGCGCGAAACGAGAGGATTGATTGTGGAGGAAAGTGTTCCGTCCACAAAACTGGCTAGCGTTTGAAGCTCAATAGGTTTCATGAATCATAAGGCCGCCTTCCTTCGGCTTTACGGAATTCACGTTCGGCTTCCCGTTCAGCACGGACTGCATCACGAGAACTGTACATTTCAGTCATGAGTTGTCTGACCACACGGCGATCATCAAAGGGAAACTTCTTGCCTTGGATTTCCTGATAGTCTTCATGCCCCTTACCAGCAATGAGCACAATGTCTCCCTGCTTGGCATTTTCAAGCGCCCCACGAATCGCTTCGCGGCGATCCACAATGGACGCGTGATTCTTCGGACGAGCGAAGCCTTTGACAGCATCTGCAATGATGGACTCCGGTGACTCACTGCGCGGATTGTCACTGGTGACAATGCAGATATCGCTACCAGCCTCAGCAGCGGCAGCCATAATCGGACGCTTAGCACGGTCACGATCACCGCCACAGCCAAAGACCGTGATGATGCGGCTAGGACGCAGAGCTTTTAAGGTGCGCAGCACATTCTCCAAAGCATCAGGCGTATGCGCATAATCCACAAAGACTTGAAATCGAGTCGCATTTTCTGTCACACGTTCAAGGCGTCCTGGCACCTGTGGGGCATTCTTCAGATTCGTCACACTTTCCCGCAAATTCAGGCCCATTGAATGAGCTGCCGCCAAGGCACCGAGAGCATTGTAAACATTGAAATCGCCAATGAGAGGTGACCGCACAAGAAAGGCACGACCATTGACTTCAAGCTCAAAACTTGTGCCCGTGAAGTCATAGCGGACATTCACTGCGCGGAAATCGGCGTGAACGCCGTAACCAAATTTGGTCACGCGGCCAGTGTCATCGAATCGCTGAATGAGCTTACGCCCCCACGCGTCATCACTGTTAATGATCATCTGGCCTTTTGGCTGTGCGGCGACCATTTCAAAGAGACGTGATTTCGCTGCAAAGTACTCTTCCATCGACTGATGATAGTCGAGATGATCCTGAGTCAAATTAGTGAAAACCGCAGCAGCGAAAGGCAATCCGTGAACACGTTCTTGATCCAATGCATGAGAACTCACCTCCATCGCGCAGGCTCGACAGCCGTTGTCGCGCATCTGGCTTAGCAAACTCTGAATCTCTAGAGATTCAGGTGTTGTATGCGTTGCAGGCACTTGTTTTCCACCGCCCAAATCATAGGTCACTGTACCTAGCAAGCCGGCACGCTTTTGCCCCTGATTGAGCAAATGATGCATCAGATAAACCGTCGTGGTTTTACCATTCGTGCCCGTCACCCCTGCGATGGCTAGAGTTGAAGCGGGATTTCCTTCAAGAGCAGCAGCCCCCTGAGCAAGCGCAACGCGAGTAAACTTCACATGAACCCAGGGCACCGAAACATCATCTGGCGGTGCCTGCTCAGCGATGATCGCCGAAGCACCCGCCTGAATGGCAGCAGGAATGAAATCATGCCCATCCGATTTAGTACCACGCAGAGCCACAAAGGCAGTGCCCTTCGTCGCCTTTCGTGAGTCGTAAGTCAGATTCTTGATATTGGTGTCCAAGCTGCCGCTTACCACGGGCTTGTCGAGATGGGGAATAAGTTCGCGCAGAGTCATTGTTGGGTTCCTTGTAGGGCCAGCGGACGCTGGGGACGGACAGAAAGTTGTTTGAGAGTTTCAGCGACGATTTCGCCAAAGATAGGAGCGGCTACTTTACCGCCACCAATAGCCTGAGGATCTGCCGCTTTCGGATAATCTAAAACGACAACACAGGCAATTTTAGGATCTTTGGCAGGAGCATATCCGGCAAATGAAGTGATCCATTGATTCGGGGGATAACCACCTTTGTGTTTCTTCCCTTTATCATCTCGATAAACATACTCAGGGTCATAGCGGCGTGAGGTGCCTGTTTTCCCAGCGACTTCGATGCCCTCAAGCTGAGCTCGGCTGCCAGTGCCTTCAGAAACGACTTCTTTGAGTAAATCACGCATGGTCTCAGCCGTCTTGCCCGAGCATACTTGGCCAACGACTTCAGGTGCAGCAATCTCGATCTTTCGACCGCCATCACTAACAATACGATCAATCAAACGCGGACGCATGAGAATCCCGCCATTAGCCAAGGCACCATAAGCCATTGCCATTTGGATAGGGGTAACATTCACCTCGTAACCAATCGGGAATCTGGAAAAGGTGGTGTTCGACCAATCCTTTTCATTGATGTAGCCGCGACTTTCTCCGTTGAGGGCAATGTCGGTGCGGCGTCCGAATCCAAAACGTTTCACGTAATCTAAAAAGCTGTCTTGGCCGACACGTTTAAAGATCTTGTAGGTGCCGATATTGCTGGAATAACGCAGAACATCGTGGACCGGAGCCATGCCGAGAGTCTTCAGATCGGTCAACTTAGCCTTCAAAACAGGGTCTGTGTATTCACCCAATTCACAATCAATCATCGTCTGAGGACTGATCTTACGCTGGTCCAAGGCCGCAGTGAAAGCCACGACTTTGAATGTCGATCCAGGTTCATACGGCTCATAAATCGCCAAGTTCTTCCAATTAGTTTCGGCCAGATTATTGCGGTCATGGCTTGGAAGGTAGCTCATGGCCAATACCGATCCTGTGCTAACCTCCGTGACGACCACCATGATTTTACTGGGCTTCCAGAGGGCATCTGCCTTTGCCACAATCTGATCCACTGCATCCTGCAGAGGCATATCAATGGTGAGCTGAATATCACGACCATGGATCGGCTCCTTGATCTCTCCACGATACATAGGCATTTCTCGGCCATACTTATCATGCTCGACAATAACACTACCTGGAATGCCGCCGAGTGTCTGCTCATAGGTCATCTCAACACCACGCACGCCACCTTTGCCATTTTCAACTCCACCGACAATCAAGGCTAGACGATTTTCGGTCGGATAGTGGCGGCGCACTGAGGACTTCACATAAACACCTTTGATGTTTTGTTTCGTCAAATACTCACGCCAATCCTTGGCTTGTTCTTCATTCATTTTATCGGCAAGTACCAAGACCTGCTCATTCGATTTCACGGCAGTCATCACTTCATCCAAAGGTCTGCCAAGCTTCGCACTCAAGGCCTGAGCTACATGTGCGTGGTAGGCATTGCGAATCTCCGCATCGCCCATGACACGAGTCATATCACGGAGCTTCATGCCACGCACGCGCGCCAAGCAAGGCTTGATCGTTGGCAGTTCATTGAGATGGACGCGATTTGTGCTGAGATCAAAAATCTCTTCATCATAGGCAAGATAGCGACCACCGTGGTCCTTGATCGATCCACGCTGAGCAGGCAGAATACGTTCTTCGCGGAACTTCTCAGAGGCTTTCTCTGCAAACTTTGGCCCGCTTTTCAGATGCAGATCATACAGGCGCCATGCCACGATTGAAAAACCTAGCGTCAACAAGCAAGTCACGACCATCATGCGATGGCAGACTGGTCGATCACGACGGATCTGAGCTTGGGTAGGTGTCGGCATCATGGCTGAGATTTACCCTCCACTTGTGCCACGGTTTTTGCCGCAGGGATGGGTTTTAAGTGAATGATCACTTGGGCATCTGGATTGATCTTTTGTAGCCACGTGCCTTTCGACTCCAAAAGCGGCTGCACACGTGCTCCATCCAGAAGTTGGTCGATCTTTCGATCCAGACTGACAATCTCGAAATTTAATAACTTCATCTCCTGCTCAACCTGACGCTGCTGTTCAGCCAGGGCAGTAATGCGATTCTTGTTCACCACTACGCTCAGCGCCACCAGTAGGACAGCGCTGCAAACAATAAGAACTGCCGTGAGAACAGGCAGCCCGATTGCATTACGATATTGGTTACGTTTCATGAGTTTAGACGCTCTGCAGCACGCAGCCGCGCGCTCCGAGCTCGTGGATTGAGAGCAAGTTCGTTCTCGGTCGCTTCGAGCGGTTTCCTGGTTAACACACGCAGGGTGCAATCAGGATTTCTCTTGGCTTCCGGCCACTCAGGGCGGTCAATGAAAGGAGCACTTTGGTGTTGGAAGGCTTGCTTAACGATGCGGTCTTCGATGGAATGAAAGCTGATGACCACCAGACGACCGCCTGGTTTGAGCCACTGAGGCGCTGCTGCCATAAACTCACGCAGAGCCTGATACTCTTGATTAACCTCACAGCGCAAAGCCTGGAACACTAAGGTAGCTGGGTGTTTTTTGCTATACTTAGGACAGACACGAGAAATCATCTCAGCAAGTTGCAAAGTCCTGGTGAAAGGCAGCTGAACACGGTCATTGACAATGGCACGAGCAATTCGGCGAGCCTGCGGTTCTTCACCATACTCAAAGAAGATGCGCTCTAATTCCTCCTGCGGATAGGTATTCACCACATCAGCGGCAGTCAGTGGCGCACCTGTATTCATGCGCATGTCCAAAGGTCCATCTTTAGCAAAGGAGAAGCCGCGCTCTGCGTCATCAAGATGATGACTGCTGACTCCAATGTCGATTAACATGCCATCCAAGCCAGTCACACCAGCTTCTGCCAAAACTGAGGGAAAGTCGCGAAAGTTACCTTTCAAGGCACAAAAGCGATCCGCATAAGGTTTCATACGCTCACCAGCATAACGTAAAGCATCGTCATCCTGATCCATGGCCACCACTCTCGCGCCAGCTTGTAGAATGGCTTCCGTATGGCCACCACCGCCGAGTGTTCCATCAAAGATAAGCTTGCCGGCAGCTGGCTGCAGCATCTCAAGAACCTCATGCAGGAGCACCGGCAAATGATAAAAAGGCAGGTTGCGTGTCTGGGTGGGTTCTTCGGGTGGTTCCATACCGGTGCTATCATTTTTAGAAGGTCTCTCAGTGAGAGAACCACGCCCCCAAGGCATTAAATCATCCATCGCATCAGACGCTCCAAACCATGGCCAAACGCCTACTTGAAAGGCCTCTAGAACAGCCTTCCATGACCCCACAAACGCGCTGCCCAAATCTGGGAAGCACGGCGCCTGAGTGAGTGAATGGGCACTGGTGTAAAACATGGCTTTTCGGGAGAGCAGCACTGATTATAGTTAATTTGAAAGCATGAATGATTCCAAATTACAGATAATTAAGATCCCTTTATTACATATAATCGAAACCTACATCAACCATAGAATTCTATTTTTTCTATTATTGATGAGAAAATGAGACTCAAAATTAAAGTTCTTTTGAACAGCTTTTGCGTCAATAAAGGATCCGTTTCTTTTCCTAAGATATCATTCTGAAACCAGAGTTCATCACTCAGGTACTTACCTGTCGCCTTGCTTCCATGCTTATGCCCGCTTTGACTCAAAGTCTTTATGGAACAATCACGCAGTATCAAGATCGCCCTCGTCGGAGCAGGTATGTTTGGAGGAGACGTCCACGCCCGAGCCTACGCGGACCTGCAGCGCTTCGGCATTGCAGGTCAGCTTGCCCGTGTCGGGCTTGACGAGCACTCGCGCGAGCTTGCTCCTGTAAAATTTGATCTCGTCGCTGTGGCTACTCGCTCTGAAAAGTCTGCCGAAAAAGCTGCGGCGTCTTTCCAGGAACTCACCGGACATACTCCGCGTATCTTTTTTGGCAATGAACCCTGGACAGACATCCTTCATGAATTTCCCGATCTCGATGTCATGGCCGTGGCCACACCTGATCATCTGCACACTCAGCCAATCCTCGCCGCTTTAGCGAAGGGCGTACATGTTCTCACCGAGAAGCCGATGTGCCTGACCATCCATGAGGCCGATGAGATCATCGAACTCGCTCGCGCTAAAAATTGCGTCGTCGCCGTTGACATGCACAAGCGCTATGACCCTGATCATCTGCGTATCCGAGATGACATCCAGAATCGTATCGGTACTCCCTTATATGGCACAGCTTATTTAGAAGAGCCACTTGAGGTCAGCACCAGCACCTTTAAGTGGGTGGAATCGAGTGATCCCTTCAGTTATGTCGGGCCACACTGGACAGATCTCATTTGGAGCTACTACCGCAGCAAGCCCGTCTCACTCACGGCTGTAGGGCAAAAGAAGCGCCTCATTAGTGACGGCATCAATGCCTATGATGCGGTACAAGTGCGCGTCGATTATGAAAACGGTATGAGCATCAATTTTCATAATAATTGGGTGACTCCAGCCGACTTCGAAGGCCCTGTGAATCAGGGACACGAAATCGTCGGAGCCGATGGCAAAGTGGAGAGTGATCAGCAGTATCGCGGCTTTCGCTGGTGGAACCAAGGCGGCGGCTCACGCACCAGCAATAACCATTTCACGCGTGAGGTTGTCCGTCCAGATGGCAGCAAAGGCTACATTGGTTATGGTGTCGATAGTCTCACCGTCGGACTTGTCGCCATCTGCCAGATCAAATTTGAACAGGCCACACTGGAGTCCGTCGCACATCTCTATCCCACGGCAGAGGATGCACGCATCACTTGTGCATTGGTCGATGCCGCCGCTCGCGTGAGGGATCTGAATTTCAAATACATGAGTGAAGGAAAAGGGGCCACCGTTACGGCCCGATTCGGTCCAGACGGCATCACGATTATTGATGCCAATCGAATCAATGAAGGTCCAAGCGCTGTATTTGAAAAAATCTACGACAAAGCGCTATAGGTTCTGACGTTTGGACTTCATCTCACGCATTTCTCTCAGCGTGCATTGAGACCTAGCCAGTCGCTGGGACAAATAAATACCCGAGTGTCCACTGGAATAAAAGGCAACAAAGCAAACGACGGCGAAGTACACGCCAGACTGGGCTCCAAAAAGCTCCATGCCCATCACAGTGCAAGAGATCGGCGTATTGGCAGCACCTGCAAACACAGCAATAAACCCAAAAGCAGCGAAGAGCGCCACAGGCTCATGTAACAAGACACCCACGGTGTGGCCCAAGGTCGAACCAATGAAGAATAAAGGCGTCACCTCGCCGCCTTTAAAACCAGTCCCACAAGTTACGGCTGTAAATAAGGTCTTCCAAAGCCAACTCCATGGCGTGGCACCACCTTCATGGAATGAGTCCACAATAGATACCTGACCACCTGGGGGGACATCCACGCCTAGTCCAAGGTAATCGCGAGTGCCGAGCACATAGACCAAGATAATAATCACGCAGCCGCCGATAGCAGGCCGCAGCGGCACATAGACTACCCATTTAGCGATGAGACGCTGAATGCCTTGAGTTAGCTCTGAAAAAAAATGTGCAGCCCAACCAAAAGCAATGCCAGATAGCGCCGCCTTGGCGAGAAGTGAAATTTGAAAAGGCGCATGCGTCATTGTATCCAAAGCGTAATCCGTGTGACTGATGCCCCAAGCCGTGCAGGTAAGATCACCGACGAGACTTGCGATTAGCACAGGAATGAGTGTCTTGTATTTCAAACAACCGATCACCAGCACCTCCATCGCAAAAAGCGCCCCAGTCAAAGGTGTGCCAAAAACGGCTCCAAAGCCCGCCGCCATGCCACACATCAGTATAAGACGATGCTGATCATGCCCTAGCTTAAATCGACGCGCCAAAAAGCTGGCTAAACTCCCACCCATCTGCACAGCCGTGCCCTCACGGCCCGCAGATCCCCCAAAAAGGTGCGTCGTGAGTGTGCCGATCAATACGAGCGGAGCCATCCGCGAAGGAACGCCACCGCCAGATTGGTGAATCTCATCAAGAATTAGATTGTTACCTTTGTCTGAGCCTTTGCCCTGATAGTGATAAATCAAACCAACCGCAAAACCGCCCACAGGCAAAAGCCACAATAACTGAGGGTGTGCCCATTGCTGCTTCGTGACCTCATCCAGTGTCCACAAGAAGAATGCCGTCGCTGATCCTACAATCAATCCCACGAGAAGCGCCAACAAGCCCTGGTTAAAAGAGCGGAAGATGCCTGAATACAAGCCTGTGCGAGATGGAATCATGAAAGCTCATCATAACCAACCGTCATCCAAACGCTAGTGCTAGCGAATCAACGAGGCGGCTTTCCAAACCGTGCATAAAGCGCTGGAAGTAGAAACAAATTCAAAAGCGTGCTAGTGACAAGTCCTCCAAGAATCACAAGGGCCATCGGCCGTTCGATTTCATTTCCTGGAACGTCTCCTTTCATTACCAGTGGTAGTAATGCTAGCGCCGCAGTGGCGGCGGTCATGACGATGGGGATAAGGCGCTCTTCGCTGCCCTGCAAAACGATGGCGATACTGAAGGCGTGGCCTTCTTCCTTTTCGAGATGGCGGTAGTGACTGACTAGTAAGATGCCGTTGCGTGCGGCGATGCCGAGCACAGTGACAAAGCCGACCAGCGAACCGAGCGAGAGCACGCCTCCTCCAAACCATGCGGCCAAAACACCGCCGATGAGCGCAAAGGGGAGTGTGAGGGCCACGAGCAGGGTCAGCCGGATGCTTTGGAAATCGGCGAGCAGCAAGACAAGAATGCCTGCGAGTGCCCCGAGGGCCAGCAAGCCGAGTTGGCTTTGGGCAGCTTGTCGTTCGGCCCATTCGCCGAGGATTTCGGGATGGTGGCCTGGCTTGAAAGTGAGCTTGGCAACGGCTGCTTCGATCTCAGGCACAACATCACCGAGAGCGCGACCGGTGACGTTGCAGGTCACGTCGATGCGGCGGGAGGCTCCCTCACGCTTGATGGCATTTGGCGTTGGCACGATGACGACCTCCGCAACATCCGCGAGGCGCGTGTGACCGCCGCTGGGAGTTGCGATCAAAAGCTCACGTAGCGTTGTGAAATCAGCCCGAGCGCTGGGCACACTCCAGACGGTGACGTCATGCACACGCTGGTCTTGATACACTTCGCCGACTTTGCGTCCACTGATGAGCGTGGTCACGGCTTGTCGGATTTGCCCGGCGGTAAGGCCATGCAATGCGGCGGCTTCAGGCTTCACTTTGACGGTGATTTGTGGCACAAGGCTCAGCGATTCGACTTTAAGCGCACTGATGCCTTTGATGTCCTTCACTGCATCACTGACCTCGGCGGCATGAGTGCTCAAAGTGTCGAGATCAGGACCGAAGATGCGCACCACGACGCTGGCACTGGCTCCGGTGAGTACTTCTTTGATGCGCTCGCGCAAAAACGTCAGCAAATCACGAGTGAGGCCCGGATAGCCATCGACGACACCTTGCACCTTCTTGATCGTCGCGTCGTAATCGGCACCTGGGTCGATGCTGATCCACAGTTCGGTGAAGTCTGGCCCCACGACTTCATCCGCGACCTCTGCTCGACCAATGTGCGCGCCTTGATTGCGAACGCCCTTTACTTTCATCAGATCGGTAGCTGCTGCGACGGTGATGCGCTTGCTTGCTTCGACGCTGGTATTCGGTTTTTCCAGCCAATGCATGAGGAAATCGCGCTCCTTGAAGTTAGGTAGAAATTCCTCCTTCATCTGCGTGTGCCACACCCAACCAGTGCCAGCAAAGGCGACGATGAGCACCAGCAAGGCCAGCCAGGCACTGCGGGTGAAAAATGGCAGCACGCTGCGATAGATCGCCTTCATACCGCGAGCCAAAAAGGCATCGCGATGCACGCCGGGCTTCACTTTGAGCAGCATGAGGCTCAAAGCGGGCGTCACGGTCAAAGCGACAAGCAAGGATGCCGTGATAGCCAAAATATAACTCAGCGCCAAAGGCCGGAAAAACGTGCCCGCAAGGCCTGGGAGGAAGAAGACAGGCACAAAGACCAGCACAATGATCACGCTGGCATAAACGACCGCGCTACGGACTTCGAGCGAGGCCTCCAAAACAACCGCGAATCGCGATTTCGTCGGGTTTTGTCTCAAACGACGTAGAATGTTCTCCACGTCGATGATCGCATCATCCACGACTTCGCCGAGAGCGATGATGAGACCCGCGAGGATCATGGTGTTGATCGTCTGGCCAGTCCACGCCAGTAGCAGCAGTGCCATGGCAAGCGAAAGAGGAATCGCGGTGATGCTGATGACCGTCGTGCGCCAGTCACCAAGGAACAACGCCAATACGACCACCACCAGCAAACAACCAAGCCAAAGCGCCTCGGTGAGATGATGAATCGAAATTTCGATGAAGCTGGCGGGTCGAAAGATAGTACTGTCGATCGTCATGCCAGGCAGCGCCGGCTTGAGCTCTTCGAGCATTTTCTCGACACCCTTCGTCACATCCAGCGTATTTCCCCAAGGTTGCTTTTCCACGATGAGCAGGATACCATCGCCATCATTAATGACCGCATCTCCGATAGGTGCTGGATGCCCGATCTTGACCTCCGCGACATCGCCAAGGCGGATCGGTGCGCCATTGCGAAACTCCACGACCGTCCTCGCTAGATCCTCCGGCGTCGTGATGAGCGCAAGCTGCGCCACGCTGAGCCGTTGATTCGGTGTATCGATAAATCCACCCGCGCTGATCACAGCCGCATCGCCTGCGGCCTTGGTAACGGCATCCAACGTAACTCCAGCAGCACGAAGCTTCTGCGGATCGACGAGCACTTGAAACTGCTTATCCCGCTGGCCCCAGATCGCCACATTCGCAACGCCTTTGACCGACATGAGGCGCGGGCGCATGGTCCAGCGCGCCTGTTCGCTCATCTCCATCTGAGTGAGTGTCTTTGAAGTGAGGCCCACTTTTAAAACACGGCTCAACGACGAATAAGGAGCCATCAACACCGGCGGCTTCACCACCGCTGGCAGCCGGCTTTGTGCAAGGTTCAATCGTTCCTGCACGAGCTGCCGCGCTTTGAGGATATCCGTGCCCGTATCAAAGATCATCACCACCGACGACAAACCCAGCACCGACTTCGAGCGCAGCGTTTTGAGGAATGGCAGCCCGTTGAGTGAGTTCTCCAGTGGCACGGTGACGAGTGCATCCACCTCCTCTGTCGAAAGCCCAGGTGCCTCCGTCTGCACCTCCACCAATGGCGGTGCGAATTCCGGAAACACATCCAGCGGCGCATGACGTGTAGCATTAATGCCCATCACCAGCAGCGCCGCAGCAGCAGCGATCACAAGCACGCGCATATTCAGCGCCCAAGAGACGATGGAGTTCAGCATGGCGTTATTTCCCAGTCATGAATTCTGTGCCAAATAGTTCCGCAGAGCCGTCGGTCACGATCTTTGTTCCCACAGCAGGGCCAGTCGCTAAAACGGCGTCGCTGCCAGCAAGGCGGGCGACCTGGATTCGTTTGCGTGTGTAAGTGTGCTCGGCGGTCCGTGCATAAATCCACTGACCGCCGTTGATGTCGTGGAGTACGGCATTGAAGGGAATGACGAGGGCTTCGAGATTGCTTTCGAGCGTGGGGATTTCGACGGCGACGCGTTCACCGGCGCGGAGTTTGGTGTCGGTGGGGACTTCATAATACCAGTCGATGGTGTTGGTCAAAGCGTTGGCGGTGGGCGGTCCGCTGACTGGTTTGACGGTAAGATTGCTAATGAGGGCTTCGGCCTTGGCATCGAGTAACTCAGACTCGCCGCTGTAAATGCTGACGCGAACCCACTTGCGGGTATTTTGGCCAAGCGTGCCGCCAAGTAAATCACGCTGCGCTTTGGCGGTAGTCATGACGGCTTCAGCAAGTTGAAGAGCCGTCTTGGCTTCATCCACATTGCGTGCACTACCAGCTTCAGCGCTCAGCATTTTTTGCGCTCGTTCGACGGCAATCTTGGCAGCGTCGATTTGCACTTGGGCTTGCAGGATGCGACCATCTGCGACGACTTGGAGGTCGGCGAGGCGCAGCACTTCATCCAAAGTGCCACCAAGCACCGGCGCTATGGTTTTCCCTTCTGCTGCGAGCGGTGTGACGACTTCACCGGAAAACAAACGCGTGGCTGGAATGCTGCGCTTTTCGACAGCGACGGTCTTGAGCCGCAGGCTTTGCTCGGCTTCGGGCTTGAGCGTCAGGATGACGAGATCGCCTTCCTTGGTGATCGTCGCGGGCGCGGAGCCGCCGGAGTCGGCGGCGTGGAGCGACGCGGCGAAGAGAAGTGGGAGCAGCTTTTTCATGAGGTTACTTCAAGGTGGCCTGCATGGCGTCTTCGAGGGCACCGGCGGCGGTTTGGGCTTCGAGTTGCGCGGCGAGGAGGGAGACGTTGGCAGTGCTGGTTTCGATTTGGCGGCGAGTGAGTTCGAGGGCTGAGACTTGGCCGGCTTCGACCATGCTTTTGGTGGTGTTGGAGGCAGCGATGGCTTCCTGAGAAAGCTGCGCGGCGGTAGTGGCTTTGGCACGTGAGGCTTGATACGCCGCGAGGGCAATGTCGAGTTCGCCCTGGATCGTGGCTTGCTGGGCGAGGAATTTTTTCTCGGCGGTGATTCGCTTCGCCTCGGCCTGCGCAATGGGGCCGCGATTGCGATTGAGCGGGATGGGCAGATTGATGCCTAGCTGCCAGCGGTTTTGGCCGGAGTTGTAGTCGTAACCGGGCATGGCGTTGATGTCGGGATATTGCTTGGCAAGTTCAAGTTTGAGCGTGGATTCACTCGCAGCGTATTCGGCGAGCAGGGCCATCAAGTCGGCGCGTTGGGTGAGGGCACGGCGGCGACTGTTTCCTGGATCTGGCAGACGATAAAAGGCGGCGAAGTCAAGCCTTGCGCTCTTCAAAGCCTGCAATGGAATGCCAACAGCGGAGGCCAGTCTCGCTTCACCGGTTGCGGCGATTCGTTGGGCGTCTTGCAGGGCCAAACGCGTGCGATTGAGCATCAATCGTGCTTGAGTGAGTTCAAAGGGTGAGACATCTCCCGCGTCCATCTGGGCAGTGAGTTTCTTGATGGCTTCGTCGTGGAGTTTTTGTTCCGTTTCAAGCAGGCGGATGTTCTCGCGGGCGCTGTGGAGCTCCAGCATGGCACTGCGGACACGCGAGCGCGCAGCCCAGGCTCGTGCCGACACACGCCACCTTGCAGCCTCAGCCGTGGCCAGAGCTTGCTCGGTGCGCTTGGAGCGTTTTCCAGCAGTTTCGATGGGAATGGAGAGACTAGGACCGAAAAACCAAGGCGTGGGCGCTGGTGCGCGAAAGCTGGCGTATTGCGGGGAGAAAGTGAAGACCGGATTGGGCCGCATGTTGGCTGTTTTGGTGGCAGCGGCAGCTTCTTCAGCCTCCGCGCGCGCCAGCGCCACATCTGGGTGAAAATAGGCCGCAGCGAGCGAAAGACGATCTACGGTCCATGAATCACTGACGGCTTTTTGTTCGACGAGAAAGCTGCGTAAACCGGCATCACTCAAGGAACGCCCCGCAAAGTCTGCACTGGTTTTTTCTGCTGAGATCGGGCGCGCCTGATAGGTCACGCAGCAGTTTAGCAGCAGAGGCAGAGCGAGGATTGTTAAGGGGTTTAACTTCATTTGAGCTATGATCTTTAATAGCAGTCTAACGCACGGAGCACCATGAAATTACCGTCATTACTTTCCCCCTGCCAGCACGAGCAGTCCGCCGAGAATGAGCGTGGTGCCGCCTGCGATGCGCCAGGTCATCGGTTCACCAAGCAAGAGTACGGAAAGCACCAGCGTCACGAGGATACTGCTTTTGTCGATGAGTGAGACATAGGTCACCGTGCCTTCTTTCATCGCTCGGTAGTAGCAGACCCAGGAGAGTGTGGTGGTGAGACCGGACAACGCCAGTAACCAGATAGAGCGCCAGCTTGCCGCTTGCAGTGCGAATGCCGTTTTTCCCATTCCCGTCCAAAGCCAGGTATTCAGCAGGATGAACCCAAAGACAAAAGCCGTGCGCACGGCGAGCCCGAGATCCGCACTGAGTGTTTTAAGTCCTGCCTTGGCCACAACGGAGGTTAATCCGGCAAATAGAGCAGCCGAAAAGGCGTAGAGTTTCCAGCGTTCCATAAGACTATTTGGGATTCGTCGGCAGGCGCAGCGTGATGCAGGTGTGGCCATCAGTTGTGACCTCAAAGACGATGCTGCCTCCATGCGCGTGTGCGATGGATTCTGCGATGCTCAGGCCTAGCCCGCTGCCTTCGACGACTGAAGCGTGCGCAGCATCGCCACGGAAGAAACGCTCAAAGACACGAGTCCGCAGTTCTGGGGCAAGCGCAGGTCCTGTGTTAGTGATTTGAAAAGCGGCCTGCTGATCCTGAGTGCACAGGCTGAGGGTGATGCTGCCGTTTTCTTGATTGTACTTCACCGCATTGTCGGCGAGATTCAGCAGAAGCTGGCGAAGGCGCATCCGGTCGCCGCTGACGAAGACAGGTTCACATGTCGTCATTACCACGGTGATATTGGCACTTGCGGCGAGCATCTGTGTGTCTTCCTCAAGTTCACGCGCTAAGAGATCCAGCGCCACCAGCTCATGGGCGAAGGTGAGCTGATCAGCATCGGCTTTAGCAAGAAAGGCGAGTTGTCCGACGATGGCGGCGAGGCGCTGAACCTCCTCCAGCATTGAGGCAATTCGATCCCGATGCACGCCGAGTGTTTCCTTATCCTCCAGCATTTGCTCGAGTGTTCCATGCATGATGGTCAAAGGTGTCTTCAGCTCATGAGAGGCATGAAGGGTGAACTCACGGGCCTGATTAAAGGAGATGCCAAGCCGCTGCTTCATGGAGTTGAAGACGGCGCTCATGCGGTCGAGTTCGTCACCATTGCCGCTGCGGATCACGGGTTCAGCCAGGTTGGATGCGTCTGTTTTTTCCAACTCCGTCGTGAGGGTTTCAATAGGGCGTAAAGCATGACGCATCAGCAGACCGCCGCCAAGGATGCCGAGAAGAAGAGCGGGCAGACCTCCGAAGAGGATGATTTCAAAAGCTTCCCAAAGGGGGCTCTCTCTGAGTGCGGCTTTCACGCCATCATGACGTATGACTTCTTGCTGTTCATTGAACTCAAACCAACTCCAAAAGCCGATGATCACAAAAGAGATCGCCAACGTAAACAGGTAGTAAAGTAAGATGCGGCGTCGCAGTGTCATAGTTGAGGGCGGAGCTTGTAACCCAGTCCGCGTACCGTCTGAATCAGCGTGGTCGTCTGATCACGGTCGATCTTTTCACGTAAACGGCGGACATACACATCCACTAAATTAGTGCCGGGATCAAAGTCATATTCCCAGACGGTGCTGATGATGTCGCGTCGGCTCACGACGCGGCCTTCAGCACGCAGCAGGCACTCGAGGAGGCGAGTTTCACGACTAGAGAGTTCTATGCGCTTACCGGCGCGGCGCGTCTCATGCGTGGCGGTATCAAAGCTCAAATCTGCCACTGTGATGCGGGTTGATTTAGCCTGTGAATTACGCCTGACTAGAGAGCGCAGGCGGGCGAGCAGCTCGGACATGGCAAAGGGCTTGGGCAAATAATCGTCGGCACCTGCATCCAGGCCTTCTACTCGCTGCTCTACATCACCACGAGCAGAAAGCATGATGACTGGCGTAACTTGGCCTGCGGCGCGCAGAGTGCGCACAACACTGAGGCCATCCCGCTTTGGCAACATGATGTCCACCAACAAGGCATCCCAAGTCTGAGTCTGGGCACAGGCTAATCCAGATTCCCCATCATAGGCACAAACGACCTCAAACTCCTGCTCAGTCAGAGCGTCACGCAAGAGGGCAGCAGTTTTAGGTTCATCTTCGATGATTAAGAGTCGCATACAGAGGGCATGACGAGTCTGAACGAGCTTAGGACAAATGAAAGTGCTGTCATCATGCCAAATCATGGAATCAATGATGACGGTATTTTCATTTATATGACAGAGCTGTCATTCGGCATTCATAAAGCAGGTGACAGGATGGGTGCGCACATGCTCAGCACTTCTTCTCCAGGCTCGTCCTTTCTCCATCGTTTGCTCCCTCGATCTGCCATCGCCCGTGGAGCATTATTGATCGCCGTGATGTTTCTTTTGTTAGCCCAGCTGTCCCGCATAGCCTTACTCATCCAGGGGCGGCAGGACGTGGCCTGGGATGCTTCGCTACTGGGTAGCTTTGGGATCGGACTCTGGTTTGACCTCCTTGCTGCCTGCTATGCAGTGGTGCCCTGGTTCCTGCTGACTCTGCTTTTACCCGTAGCACTCTGGCAGAGTAAAGCCATCCGCTGGATCGTCTCGGCCTTGCTACTCATCTATGCCGTGGCCTTCATCTTCATCGGCGTCTCCGAGTGGTTCTTCTGGGATGAGTTCCAGGTGCGGTTTAATTTCATCGCGGTCGATTACCTCGTCTTCACGCAGGAGGTGATCGATAACATCCAGCAATCCTATCCCATGCCACTGATCTTTTTAGGTCTGGCGAATGCAGGCTCAGGCATTGTCTGGGCAGCCTGGAAGTTCGGTGCGGTGAACTGGGTCTGTGCTGGCGATAGCCGCTGGAAAATGCGCCTCCTTCCCACCTTCGGGATCGCCGCTATTGTCGTCGGTATTTCCTATGGCTTCTCGCAGACGCAGCTCCCGCGGTTTACCAATGAATTCAATCGCGAGCTGGCCAAAGATGGTCCCTACGCCTTCTGTGCGGCCTTTTGGGAGAGCGAGATCGACTACGAGCGCTTTTATCTGAAGCAAGACACCAAGCATGCCTTAGCCCGAGCCAAGGAACTGCTCACCCTCAGTGATACACCGCCCGCCAGTGATGACCCGACCGACCTGCGCCGCCTCATCAAGCACGAAGGCCCCGAAAAGAAGCACAACGTCGTTTTTATCTCCGTGGAAAGCCTCAGCGCTGCCTTCATGAGTCACTTCAAGGTGAACTTCAAAATCCGTGGTTACCTAACACCCAACCTCGACCGCTTGGCCGATGAAGGCATCCTGTTCACGAACCTCTACGCCACAGGAACACGCACCGTCCGTGGTCTCGAGGCTCTCACCCTCAGCGTGCCGCCCACCCCAGGTCAATCCATCGTCTGGCGACCCAAGAACACGAATCTCTTCACCGCTGGCTCCGTCTTCCGTGCCCGTGGTTATGATACCAGCTACCTGTATGGCGGCGATGCCATGTTTGATAACATGAACACCTACTTCAGCCGCAATAACTACCGCGTCATCGACCGTGGCACCAAGCCGAAGAGCGAGATCACCTTCCAAAATGCCTGGGGTGTCGCCGATGAAGATCTCTTCCGCTGGGCAGAGCAGGAGGCCGATGCCAATCATGCGGCCAACAAACCTTTCTTCATGCATGTCATGACCGTCTCCAATCACCGCCCCTACACCTTTCCCGCCAACCGGATCGACCTGCCCCAGGGCAACCGTGATGCGGCCGTGAAATACACCGACTGGTGCATTGGCGACTTTTTAGAAAAGGCCAAATCCAAGCCCTGGTTCGCCAACACGATCTTTGTCGTCGTGGCCGATCACTGCCACGGCAGCGCAGGCAAAGTGGAGCTAGACGTCACCAAGTATCACATCCCCTGCATCCTTTGGAATCCCCAGCTCATCCAGCCCCGCACCTATGACCGCCTGTGCAGCCAGATCGACATGGTGCCCACCCTGCTCGGCCTGATGAACTGGAGCTACACCACGCGGAACTTTGGCCAAGACGTCTTCTCCCCCGGCTACACCCCGGACAAAGAGCGCATTTTCGTCTCCAACTACCAAAAGATCGCCTACATCACCCAGGGGAACTTTGCCATGCTCAAACCCAAGCAAGAATCCACCATCGGAAAGGTCGATCTCAAAGCCGGCAATATCACCCTGGATCGGACCGGAGCCCTGAAGCCCCAGCTCGAAGACTCCATCTCCCTCTACCAATCCGCCTCCTGGCTTTTCCGCAACGGGCATCTCGGTGCTGAGACCGATAAGCCGTGAGGTGGTGTGGTCATTGGGTTATTTGCACCTTCCGACTTCACAGCGGACCTCACTTCCAACCTGTTCAAGCTGCACAGAAAAAGTGCAGCGAGTAGGTCCTCCGAGCGAGTGCCAAAGCACGTATCCGCTGAACGGTGTGAGGGAATTATGGGCATAGAACTTTGTGTTGTCGTGGCCGTAGGATGCAGGCTGCAATAACTTGGCATCCTCACCAACTCGCTTCAATGCCTCTCGTGAAAGCTCGATGGCTTGGGACTCGGTGAGCGGCGAGGTCCCCTCCGCCTGAAGCGTAACTCGACGCTGGCGAAAGTCCCAGAGCGCGAGCACCACAATAGAGAGGTAGCCAAAGACAAGCAGAGTAACAAGACCTGCCGCGAACTTCAGAATGCGCGCCGTTTTGGATTTATTCATGGGTTTCTTTCGCTAGATGCACCTTGCGACACCGAGGCGTTTCTTATTCTACACAAGTGCAGAGATATGCACCCTCAAAAAAAGTCGGGAAGATTGGCGAAGGGGATCTTGCGTGGTCTCATCTCCACTGCGCCAATCATTCCCAACCTACGGATGATTGGTATCATGGATGCGCGGATGAATCCAAACGGTGGCTTCATTGGGCTTTAGTCCAGCCTGTTCGGGGTTCCGCGCGATGTAGCGCACGGCCTGGGCGAAATGTTCAGAATCGCGAATGATCCGATCAAAGGATTCACTCTGCCAAAGTGCTCCACGGCGTCTAAGCCGACCTTGGATCTCGACACTCGTGTAGCGCTTCCAAGAGGCTGTAAGTTGTTCCAAGGAATACCCCGAAAGTGGACGACACAAAACATGCACATGATTGGGCATAATGGCATAGGCGAACATCTCTACTCGTTGCCCCTCAAAGTATTGAAGTGCGTTAACAACGACTTTACGTAACTCAGGCTCGCGAAGAACACATTCGCCAAGTCCTTCATCCAGTAAGCTATCCAACTTACGGATTTGATGTTTTTGAAAAAGTTCCCAGTTAGCGCGCTCATCCATGGGGATCTTGCCATCGTTTTGGACGGCTATTTGGCTGAGCCTTTGCTGCCACATGAGCGATTCTTGCCGCATCGCCACGACGACATCGGAGGGCAGGGAGTCGTCCAATCGAAAGGTGAGCACATAACAAGCACCTTCTTTACGCCAATGGGGCAGATGTCTGTTATAGAGGCTGAAGTCTGGATCAGGCACGGAACTTACCGGATCAAATCCTATAAAGTCAGGCGGCAACACTATCTGTTGGGGGATAAACCAACTCATTCAAAAGACAAAGCATGGATCGAGGCTAAATCCACCGTAGGTTGGGAATGGTCGGCGGGAAAGCATGTCGATGATAGCCCATATTCCGTCGCCGATCTTCCCGACTGGATTGGGGGAGTCGAAGTCCATACGGGGTCCGCACGTTCAAAGAAAGTCGGGAAGGCTGTCGAAGGGGATCTTGCATGGTCACATCTCCATCGCGCCAACCATTCCCAACCTACGGATTTAGGCAAACTACCGTCCAAGTCACGAAAGGTCAGGTTTCTGTCACGCTGGTCGCGGAGATGTCCTTTGCCAGGCCACAGAGATCGCCTCTAGCCAAGGTCAGGCGGGCAGCCTAGTGTCCGCCCATGCCCATGAACTTTTCTACAACTCGGCTAAGCCTGATACAGCTGCACTTTTCGGTGCTGCTGGCGGGTGGGGCGGGGTTGTTTGCTAAATTTGTGGAAGCTAGTCCTGCGGTCATCACCTGTGGCAGGACGCTGTTTGGCAGCTCGGCGCTGGCGGTGATGGCGGTTCTGATCCAATCCGATCTGCGGGTGCGCTGCCGGAAAGACCTGCTCATGCTGGCTGGTTCGGGTGCCATCTTGGCGCTGCATTGGTTTTCCTTCTTTGTGGCGATCCGCGTTTCCACCGTGGCCATTGGGCTGCTGGCTTTTTCGTCCTTTCCCCTGTTTGTGACCTTCCTAGAGCCAGCGATTTTTCGGGAGAGGTTGCGGGGACATGATGTGATCACGGCAGTGCTGGTGGTGCTGGGGCTGATCCTCGTGACGCCGAACTGGGATCTGAGCAATCACCTGACGCAAGGGGTGCTATGGGGAGTGTTTTCAGCTTTCACGTATGCGCTACTGTCGCTTATGAGCCGCTGGTATGTGCGGGTCTATCCCACGGTGACGGTAGCGTTTTATCAGCAGGCTTTTGCAGCGCTCTGTGCGCTGCCTTTTGCGCTCAGTTGGCAGGGCTCTATCGGCGGGCGTGATCTGGGTTTACTGATCCTTCTGGGCGTGGTCTTTACCGGACTGGCCCAGGGCCTGGCTGTGGCCAGCCTGAGACATCTGCGCGCTCAGTCAGTTGGCGTGGCCTATGGCATGGAGCCGGTGTATGGCGTTGTCTTTGCCTGGCTGATGCTGCATGAGCTACCAAGCGATCGAACGCTCTGCGGAGGTGCGCTCATCTGTGGCGCTGTACTTTGGACCTCATTTAGAGGGAGCCCTGCGCTGAAAGAATCACGCCAGGAAATGGATGGGATCTAGCCTGCTCGACTAAGCCTTGTTGTCAGTTGTATTCTTGAGAGCATGGAGGGCATTGGAGATCCCCTGTGGGCGGGTTCACGGCTTCCACCAGGCATCCAGCTTCGCGGTGAGTTCGGTGACAGCGTCGGGCTGGTTGGTTTTGTTGGGGATGATGAGCTTGCTGTGGCCGTCGATGATCCAGAGCTATGGCAGGCGGGAGAAGATTGTTTGTCAGGAAATCGCCCTTTCACCAAAGGGTAGTGAGCGGGTGTCATGGATTGAGCCTGGTCTGTCCTAACCCATAGGGCATCACTTAACCCGTCTATTCATCACCTCTACTTTTATGAAGCGCTTCGCATCATCCTCCATCGTTGTTATCGCGGCCTTGCTCCTTTGCAGTGATTGTGAAGCACAGATTGTCCTGAAGCCGACGGTGCAGTTGAGACAAACTATCGTCCGAGTCACGGAAGGTCAGGCTTCTGTCACGCTGGTGGCGGAGTTGTCCTTTGCCAGTGCTGCGGAGATCGCAGTTCCGTTTATGGTGGAGAATCCGGGTTTGACAGAGTTCGCCCTGGCTAGTGTGCCGAGAGATTTGGGGACGCTTCCCACGGGGTTTCTTTTCCCGCCAGGCGCGACTCGTGCGGAGGTTGCCATTCCTATTGGCAATGACTTTATCGCCGAGGCAAGAGAGGAGGCTACCATCGAGCTATGCTTTCCCGATTTTGCCGGGAACTTTCAATTTGCCGGCAGGCTCATCTGGATTGAGCCCACCAACCTCCCGGTCATTCTTGGGAACAATGATGAGTGCCGGATTGTGATCACGGATGATGACAAGCCAGTGGTTAGGCTGACCAGCAGCCGTGAAGGGGTCAGCGAAGGCCAGCCAAGCGTGGTGCTGACCGCCGAGTTGTCCATGCCCAGCGAGGAACGCATCGCGGTACCGTTCATGGTGGAAAATCACGACAGCCCGCAGTTCCCACTGGCCACCGTTCCTGGAGATTTGGGGCCATTACCAGCCATGTTTTTCTTTCCCCCAGGCTCTACCCGGCAGGAAGTCGTGATACCAGTGGTGGATGATTCACTGATTGAGAGTCGGGAAGAAGTCACTCTAGAACTATGCGTGCCCGGCTCGCTGATTTGGCTGCCGATCACCTTCAATTTAGGCGATTTAATCGAAATTTCCCCTCAATACATTCCCTTCATTGTCGGTGATCCAGATGAATTCACTTTGGTCATCAGTGACAACGATAGTGCCCCCATCGCATCTGAGGTGGTGGGGAGTTACACGGCTTTTATCGACGGAGAGACGCGAGGCAGACTGGATTTCATCTGCACCAGCCAGGGTCACATCACGGGCGCTTTGACCACGGGCAAGACAAGAAAGTCATTTGTCACCGACCTCGTGACCACGAATGCCGAGTTCTCATTCAGCGTGCCTTCGCTTGAATTGACGGGCCTGATTGACATCACCACGAATTTGTTCAGTGGAACGTTATCCACGAACTCCACCGTGGAGGGGTGGCGGAGAGTATGGAATGCCAGATCGAATCCTTCGGCGCTTCATGCGGGCTACTACACGGCTCTTTTCGCTGATGGTGGTGAGGGGTTTCTTTCTGGCACGATCAATCAAGGCGGCGATCTGGTAGGCTGGTTGCAGATGGGAAGCCCCCGATTGCAGACATTCAGTGCATTCTTAGGGCCTCGTGGCGAAATAGGCTTTTACCAGACTAGCGGTGCCTCAGGTCGTGCCGTTTTGGGTCGGTTAGACATTGAAGGCTCGGAGATGGGCGATATCACAGGCCTAATGAAGTGCTCAAGCCCAGAAACCGAGAAGGTGATCACTGGGGCAAAATATCGTTGCCTGCGAGGAGAGGTGATTCCTGGATTAAGACTGGGACAGCTCGTAACAATTCATTGCGAGACCCCAGCCACATCTGTGCAGGCTGTGCTGAATCAACGAGGTCAAGCCGTGATACAAGGAGCCAATCCAGAACGCGTCTGGCTTTTTTTCAATCCCCGATCAGGCCTCTTTCTCATGGGCTGCAAGTCCAGCAGATACAAAATGTCTGTGGGCATGATGGCTCGTGGTTCTGACGGCCTATTGGGAGTGGCCCCCGGGGCAAGGCTTGCGTTGCCGAGGCACTGAGGTGAGCCGCGGTGGCTATGAGGCTTCTCCATTACGCCACTCAACGAGTTCAACCCACCGCAAACGATTCTCGTCTGCCCTCACGGCTTCCACCAGGCATCGAGCTTCGCGGTCAATTCGGTGACTTTCGCGGCTTGTTCACTGGCGAGGTTCTTTTCCTCGGTGGGGTCGGCTTTGAGGTCGTAGAGCTCGACGATGTCGTCGGGTTGGTTGGCTTTGTTGGGGACGATGAGCTTGCTGTGGCCGTCGATGATCCAGCGCCATTTCAGGCTCGTGGAGGGGACCTGAATATCGACGAAGTTATGGGTGAAGCACTCGCCATACAACGTCTTGCGGGCACTGACGGCGGCGCTGTCGAGCAGGTTAAGACCGGGCATGTCCTTCGTGGGTTCGAGTCCAGCGGCTTTCAGGATGGTGGGTGCTAAGTCGAGTGAGATTGCGAGGTCTTCGGACATCTTGGGCTGCACTTTGGCAGGCCAGCGGAACATGATCGGACTGCGCAGACCTCCGTCATACTGGCTTTGCTTCGATTTATCGGCATAGCGAGCAGTCTGGGGATTGGTGATCCAGCCGTTGTCAGAAACATAAACGACGATGGTGTTTTCCCGCAGGCCTTGTTCATCCAGATGGTTCAGTAACTGACCGCAGGTCTCATCAAACCACTCGACCATGGCCCAGTATTTGGCGACGTGCAGGCTGGGAGCTTTGTCGATGTACTTGTCGAGCAGACGCTTGGGCGGCGTGTGCGGATCGTGCGGCATCATGGGCGCATACCAGACGAGGAAGGGTTTTTGCTGCTGCTTGGCCTGACCGATGAAGTCGTAGACGGGCTGCATGGTTTTACGTCCTATATCGAGTCCCGTATCGCCATGGCGACCGCCCTGGGTCATGCCGCTGGTGAAGCCGCCGCGTGAGTAGTGCTTTTGCCACCATTTGCCGGTTTGCAGGCTGAGATAGCCTTTGGCTGCTAGGCGGGAAGGCAGGGTGCCGGCGGCTTCGAGGTGCTTGCTCATGATCTCGCGGCCGGCATCAAAGAGCGGGCTGGTTTGGAATGCTTTCGGCTTCATGCCAGCAGGCGCGCCGGGGTCGTTGCTAGTGACTTTATGCTGATGCGGATAGAGGCCGGTGATGATGCTGGCAAGGCTGGGGCAGCAGAGGCTGCTGGGCACATAACCGCGAGTGAAGGTGAGGCTTTCTTTGGCCAGCTTATCCAGGTTCGGCGTCTGAAGGTGGGGATGCCCCATGAAACCGTAGTCACTCCACAAATGGTCATCCGAGATGATCATGACGACGTTTGGCGGGCTATCTGCGGCAAGGGCGAGGTGTGCGAGGGCGCAAAAGGCGATGAGAAGGGAAAAAAGACGCATGGGGCCACTTTGAACGCAGAGGCCGTCTAGGATCTAGCTTTCAAATTTAAATTACGTTCATTTGAACATACTTAAAATGCAGCTAGCTTTGGCGTTGTGCCACACTCTGCCTCATCTCCCCCACTGCGTTGGTTGTTCCTTGATCTGAACAGCTACTTTGCCAGCGTGGAGCAGCAGATGGATGAACGACTGAGAGGGCGGCCTGTTGCTGTGGTGCCGATGATTTCAGATGCGACCTGTGCCATCGCCGCGAGCTTTGAAGCGAAGAAGTTCGGAGTCAAAACCGGCACCAATATAGGTGATGCCAAACGCATGTGCCCAGGGCTGATCCTGGTGGAGGCTGATCATTCGCGATATGTGGCTTTTCACGATAAGATCAAAGAGGAAGTGGAGCATCATTACCCGATCGAGGTGGTGGCCTCGATTGATGAAATGGGCCTGCTGCTGGATAAGCGACATCAGGAAGAGTCGGTGGCCCTGGACCTTGCCCGCCGAATCAAAGCGGGACTGCAGAAGAACGTTGGTGAATGCATCACCTGCTCTATCGGGATCGCGCCGAGCAAGTATCTGGCAAAGCTGGCGAGTGATCTGCAAAAGCCCAATGGGCTGACGGTGCTGCATCTGCATGACATGCCGACAAAAATCTCCCATTGGAAACTGACTGACCTCTGCGGCATCGGTCGGCGCATGGAGCCTCGTTTTCATGCCGCAGGCATACAAACGGTGGAGCAGCTCTGGGAGGCTAGCTCACAGGATCTGCATCAGATCTGGGGTGGTGTGGGTGGGGATCGTTTCTGGCGGGAGCTCCATGGTCAGGACCTGGGTCATTTTGCCACCCAGCACAGCAGCATCGGTCACAGCCATGTGCTTTCGCCAGAGTTCCGCAAGCCACCAGAGGCAGCGATTGTGGCCAAGCGCCTGCTTTCTAAAGCGGCCAGCAGACTCCGCCGCACGGAGTATCGTACACGCAGTCTCAGCCTCGGGGTGCAGACGGAGGACCGTAAGTATGGTGAAGCCAACGTAAGGCTACCCCAGGCCATTTCAGATACCTACACGCTCATGCAATGCCTGGATCAGCTCTGGCCACAGGTCATGGAGCAGATCCGCTGGCAGCGAGTGAAGAAAATCAGCGTCACCCTCAATCAACTGCAATCCTGCGCTGATCCTCAGCAGCTGGAGCTTTTCCCAGAGCTGCAAACTGTGCAGGCAGACGATCAAACCCGTCGTGAAAAGCTCTCCAAGATCATGGATCAATTAAACCAGGACTATGGTCGGGACAGCATCGCACTGGGCTTTGTCCCCAATCAGGTGAAGACCTTCTCCGGCACCAAGATCGCCTTTAGCCGAATCCCTGAGAACGCGGAGTTTCAGGAGTGAGTGGAATACGGTCTTTCGTTTCTAAGTCGGACAAAATCAAATACTGTCACGCGTCGAAGTCTCTCACGTTATCCTTAGCTGTGACGCAAAATCACGAATGTTGTAGCGGACCAAAAAGCATGTTCCTCGAATAATTGACCAGAATCGCCATCCTCATTTTGAAATAGCATAGGGCGTGCGCAAAGCGAAGGATTCATAATGGAGCAGCCTTATTCAAAGTGTTCAGGTTTTCAAATTGTGGAAGACCAGAGATTCAGATCGCTGCCTCTCACAGCCTCCTGAGTGAGATCCGGAAACCAAGGCTGACGTGGCGGTAGTTCTTCTCGTCGTAGTGGCCGGAGGATGCAGTGCAGCAACTCGCGTCGTCGCTGTAGCAGCCACCGCAATATCTTCGATTCCGGCCCTGATTACCCCCGTCTTCACACCATTCGGAGACATTGCCATGCATGTCGTGTAAGCCCCAGGCGTTAGGTTCTTTCAGACCGACAGCGTGGGTATTATAGCCGCTGTTGCCGCAATACCAGGCCATCTGATGCGCATTGCCACCCATCCCGTTTGCCATCAGACCGAAGCGGCTGGGGGAGCCCGCGCGGCAGGCATACTCCCACTGTGCCACCCAGGGCAGAGCAAACTCTAGGCCTTTGGGAATCCGCTCGGTGAGACCCGTCTCCTTACATAAGGCATTGAGTTTAGAGCAAAAAGCCGTTGCATCTTCCCATGAGACGAGTTCGACAGGATGATTTTCGCATTTACTGCCGCGAATGGCCTGAAGCCAGCGCTGTGTAATGAGAATCTTGTCACTTTTCCAGTGACTCGGATTAGTGCCTATGATGGCTTGATACCAGCGCTGCGTCACGGGAAATCGGCTCATGTAGTAGATCTCATCAACGCTCACTCTCGGAGCTTCTTCGGGCATCACGCTGCCAGGTATGATCGGCACCATAGAGGCAATAATCTCACGCATCAGGGTGATCTGCTCCTCTCGCGCCATAATTGGGCACTCAAAGTTGCCGTCTTTGGAATTGTCAGTGTTCGGAAGCATCGGTGCAGCGTAGTAAAAGGGCCGGGCATTGCAAGACTCAAACAAGATGCAAACAATATGCCAATCATTTTATGTTAGCTTCAGTCTGAATGAAATTCAAAACATTGGTTTCCATTGATTTGAATCTAGCCTATCGATTCGGTGTCACGGCGTGTCATGTCTAAGGACAGCCATACCAGCCTGCGTCAACGGTTCTATGTAGCAGCCAGTTTCACTCCCGCAACGACAGCCATGCCGTCTTCACTCTCGTTTTTGCGGGCAGTGCCAACTTCGGAAAGCTCGTTTGATGTAGGGTGATGAGCGTGCGGGTGGCTTCGGGGAAAACAGTAGCGGCATCTGCTCGGGCGGTTAAAGTGAACGACATCCTATCAAGCTGATTTGAATTCAGTAATCTGATCAGTCATTCAAGCTTCATCGTTTTCGGATCGAATAGCGCTTTCAAGCAGATACACCTGCTGAGTTTTGTTTGAATAAATTTCTGCCGAACTAAGCTCGATGTGTTCTTTCAATTTTTGCCCTGAACAGAGTGTGTATTCGAAAATTAATGCCGTGCTTTTTGGAGGCAGTCTGCATTCAATCAGTGAACTATTGTGTAAGCGAGGAATCGTTTTGTTATAGCGACAGTGGCTTTGCACATCACTTAAACCATCATTTCCATGAATTTGCTTTTCGACATACATATTCAGGTCGTGCAAATCACTCCATTCGATGTAATCGACCGTTGTTGAAAGTGAGAGTTGGAAAATCGGACTTTCACAAGTGGACCAAATCCTCAGATTAATACTGTTAGGTATGGTGATTTCAAAATAGGGCAGATGCATGATTAATTTCGCGACCTTGTTTGAGTGCATTTGTTCCCTTAAAATCGAGCTTTGCACTCTAGCTTCTGCAAGTTGCTCTCTGTAGGTCGCTGTTTGATTTTGCATTTCTTCGGCAGAGAGTTGCATTTCCCTGAGTTGACTCCGGAATTCTCGGATCTGAATGAAAGTAGCTATGATAGCAGTAAAGAGTGCAGAAGCGGTTAGAAAGGCTGTGAGCGGACCAAAGGCATCTCCAATTTGACCTAGCTTGGCAATCCACGCACTTTCATTGTCTTTCGATGCGATGAAAATGTAAAAGGCCCAAATCGTGAGCCAGATACAAGCCGTCGCTATGGCTACGATTATATATTTTGGGGGAATGGCGGGGTCTTGCTTTGAGGCAGCTGTATTATCGCTCATTCCTCATAGTGTGCTCAAACAGGCATTTCTTCCAAGGCGTATGTAAAATTTATTTAGCCGTTACGAAGTTGTCTTGATACGATGCTGAAAACTGAGGTGGCACGCTGTCACGCTCAGCTATTTGAAACCAAATGCTTTATTGGCCGCATCAGCATCTCCGGATTCTTGATTTCGATACCAAAGGCATTCTATCCTTTAGCCAGTGGTTGAACCTGCTCTTACCATAGAAACAGAAATGTCGATCTTATCCTGATGCCGCTTTCACTTCCATTTAGTGAACTGAGGCGAAGCTAAGAAATAGGATTTGGAAAAATCTTGTTACCCAAAAAGAAACCACATCCAAGCTATAATCAATCAGAGACTTGGGCTCTTCAGGCGGCGAGCAGCAACCGAATATTTAAAGTAGGGGATTCATTTCTCACTACACCACCGCAAAGTCCGCGGGCTCGTGTCCGTAGATGCCGTAGCGGGTCATGAAGCGGAGGAGGTTGCGGCTGTAGGGATTGGTGGTGAGACCACCGCCGGCCATGCCGGAGATGTTCTTCTCAAAGTGACGCTGCATGATGACACTGATCTTGCCGGGGAAACGGCGGGACATCTCGGTGCCGGTGCGCTGAAGAGCAAAGATTTGGCCACCATAAAAGATGTCCACGAGTTCCTGCCAGGCTTTGAGCTGCTCGCGGAACCAGTCGAGATAGCTGCTGAAGGCCTTGTCCCACTGGCTGGAACCATTTTGAACGATGGCCTCTGCGAGCTGCTCGGCGGAGGTCATGGCCATGCAGAGACCGGGGGAAAGCATCGGATCGACAAAACCAAAAGAATCTCCCACCGCTACCCAGCCGTCGCCATGTCCCTGATCGGAGATGAGCTGATAATTGGCATAGGTCGTCACTGGCGTGATGCGCTTCCGGTTTGGGCAGGCTTCTGCCAGCGGCTTATTCTGATCGATCATGGCCTCTAGCTGCTCTTCAGCGTTGCTGCCATATTGCTTGGCGTAATCTTTATCGACGACAACACCTACTGACAGTGCGTGCTTCAAAGGGATACGCCAAGACCAGCCGTGTTTTAGACGTGTAATGATGGCCTGCCCAGCGGGAGTCGGCATGGTGCAGTTTTCATAGTGGGCAAAGTGGGAGATGTCCTTCCGTTTGCCGATCTTGGCGGTTAGGCCGAGTAGTTTGGCAAAGAGCCTGCGGCGACCACTGGCATCCACGAGTAGATCCGGCTGCTGACCTTTCCAGTCAGGCACTAAAGCCAGCGTTTCAGCTGCCAGACGCGGCACTTTTTCACCGCGCTCGGTCTGGCCGACTTCCAGCTTCACGGTGCAGGGAATGAAGCGTGCGCCTGCTTTAAGTGCGGTCTCATGCACCAGATCATCAAAGGGCCGACGCGGGACATTGTAGGCATAGGTCGGCAGCACGCCACGCATGGCTTCAAAGGAAAGCTCCAAAGCATCATTTTCATCAAAGATCCAGGTCACACCAGGCTTATGCGTCCCCAGCTTGGCCACCTCTTCTTCAATGCCGAGCTTCCGAAAAACGGTGACTAACCGTGGGATCAACGATTCACCTACAACCATATCAGGGCGCCTGCCATCATCAAAGAACACTGCATCCACCCCTTCTTTAGCCAACAAAGCAGCAAGAGTGGCTCCGGCAGGACCAGCGCCGACGATGCCGACGCGAAGTGATTTTTGTAGGATCTTCATGGCAATGATCCTTCATACTAGCCAACAGGACAAGCCCGCGCAAGAACGCGTCTGTTTTGTTTAACTTTTTTCTAGCCTGACCTATTCATGAAAGGCTAGGCGCAGCTAGCTGTTTACGCCGAGATCAGCCATCAATTGATCTATGAAGATCTGACGTTCAGACTCGCTCAGCGTGCCCTCGCGCCAGCACAGCGTCAGCACCAGGCGGCCGTTCTTTTCATTGGTGAAGACGCCCGTCCCCGGAGGATCGGAGAAGCTGGGGACATGATAGGCATTCGTCACGGTAGCGCCGCCGAAGCTTGTCAATTCGGGGGCAAAGACACCCGTGTTGGAATGATAGAAGGAGCTAAATTTCCCCTTCATGTGGAAGTTAATGAAGGTCATGTGCAGCCCGGGCGGCATGGGGCGCATCAGCCACATGAGATCTCGGAAGGCATCACCGATCTTGTCTTTAATAAAACGATTGTGTTGATTGTGCAGGGACTGAGCCGCCGCACCTAGGGTGGTGAGTTCGTCTGCCAGTAGATTGCAGAAGAACATGGTCAGATGATTCTGGAAAAGTGGGCCGCGCACGCCTTTCTTCCGCACCTGAATGGGGATGCAGCACATCAGCGACTCAGGCTTCACGCCGCGATGCTGGAAAACGCCGTGATGCGCGCGCATGGCACAGGCCAGATGAAAGGGCATATTGATCAGCGGCCCTGAGATGTCTGCACTGCGGCGAGCGGCCTCTTGCGTCTGCTCTTCGGTCAGAGTGATGACTTGGAAGTGGGCGCGGCCTTCGGAAAGCTTGGCTGAGCCTAGAGCCTCGAAGGGCTTTTTCATCACGCTGTCAAAAAAGTTCGGCATGACCTTCGCCGTCTTCCAGCGCTCTCCCCATCCGCGTGGATCATTTAGATCGGTGAGATCAAAGGCTGGCACAGGCAGGCTTTTGCCACCGCTCATCAGTCGATCCAACTCTAGCAGGAAGAACTCCGCACCGATGCCGTCCATGATCAGATGACTCCAGGAGAAGACAAAGACGCAGCTGCCATCCTCTTTTTCCACCAGATCAAAGCGCACGTTCTCCCAGCCATCCTCATGCTGTGGCAAGGAAGTATTGATGATGTCATCCAGCTTCGTTTGTAGATCGGTGAAGTTCTCCGCGCCATGAGCTGAAAGAGCACCAGGAGATCCTGCCTGAGACCACAAATGCAGCGCCAGAGGCCTCGGATTGGCCGCAGGCATCCAAATAGGCAGAGAAAAGAATGAAGGCTTCTTTAACTGCGCCGTCAGGATCGGGAAAGGATAGGAGGTCGGCAGCTCTGTCAGAAGCTTTTGCAAAGTCGGCACATCCGGCGTGCGCTCCAGTTCGATGAACGAATGGGCGATGTGGCCACCTTGTCCGGCTTTGCGTAGCATTTCATCAAAAGCATGGGTGAAGAAATCACAATCCCGTAGTGGTAAGCGATCAAAAGCCGCCATGGGTTCTGGTGCAGATGGGGCCATCACCTCAGCCGTCTCAGCCACAGAAGCAGCTGGCACTTCAGCGATTTCGGTCGCCACCTGCAGCTCTTCCGGCAAGACCTCATACCCCTGGGCTACCAGCAGTGCGCCGATGGCCTGGGCTGTTTTAAAATTTGCCCGAGAGACACTGCCGACGGGAATCGCCACGCCGTAATGCTCCTCTAAAAGTAGCAGCAACTGCATGATCGCCATTGAGTCCAGCCCTGCATCAAAAAGGTCCGAAGTAACGGTGAATCCAGGCGGCGTTTGCAGCACTTCATCACGCACGAGGCAAAGCACTCGTGCTTCGAGTTGGGAAAGAGTTTCAGAGGCAGGCATGTGGCTTAAAGAGAGTGAAATTAAAGTCGGTCAAGCTGATGCGTCAAAGACGGATCTAGCCTAGATTATTCATGAACATCGTTGCGAAAACGCTCAAAAGCCTGAGCCTGCAAGGCGGGCACTGTTTAAAAAGGCCGAGTGCATTTGTAGATGCTCGACGCCTTTCAAAACAAGCCCAACGCTGCAGACTCGGGCTTTTCAGTGGTTGCAGTAGATGGCTCATGAATAATTCAGGCTAGGATAGCTTCTGCTTAAAGTCCAGATAACCAAAGCGCCGCACCACTCGCAAAACGCCGGTCTCAGGATCATAGAGATCGATGTCGGGATGCGGCACACCATTGAAAGTGCTGGTTTTAACCATGGTGTAATGGGCCATGTCGGTAAAGACGAGCTTTTGACCGATCTGCAAGGGCTCAGGGAAACTGTATTCATTAATCACGTCTCCAGCCAGGCAGGTCATGCCGCCGAGGCGATAAGTGTATGGCAGCACGCCAGGCTTATCCGTGCCCAGGATGTGAGGACGGTAAGGCATCTCCAAGGTATCTGGCATATGCGCTGTCGCTGAGGTATCGAGGATGGCCGTGGGAATGTCTGTCGGCACGATGTCCAGCACACTGGCGATCAGATAGCCAGTATTCAGCGCCACGGCTTCTCCAGGCTCCAGATAGACCTCCACATCATAGCGTTCTTTGAAGCTGCGAATGACTCGGATCAGGCGCTCCACGTCGTAGTCTTTCCGCGTGATGTGGTGACCACCACCCATGTTCACCCATTTCACCTGGGCCAGCAGTTTCGGAAAACGCATCTCCACCGCAGCAAGTGTGCGCTCTAGGACATCGCTGTCCTGCTCACAGAGGGCATGAAAATGCAGCCCCTCAAGACCTGTGAGATCTTCCTTATCCAAGATATCCGCCCTGGTACCCAGTCGACAGCTGGGGGAGCATGGATCATAGAGACTGCACTCCACCTCACTATGCTCAGGATTCACGCGGATACCGGGACTGGGGGCATGCAGACCCGCAGCGCGGGCAGCGTCCAGCATGGGCTTCCAGCGCTGCCATTGAGTGGGCGAGTTAAAACTGATGTGATGAGAGATGGGGATGATCGCCTCCATCTCCGCCTGCTTAAAGGCAGGTGCATAAACGTGCAGTTCTTTACGGAACTCCTCATGCCCAAGTAGTGCCTCATGCAGTCCGCTAGAGCAGCAACCGTGCAGGTATTCACGCACCAAATCAAAGGTGGCAAACATAGAAAAACCCTTCATTGCCAGCAAGATCTTTGCCCCAGACTCACGCTGAACCATGGCCAGCTTTTCCAAGTTCTTTTTCAATAAACCACGGTCAACGACATAAGCCGGTGTCTCGACAGATGCGACATCGAAAGCGGGAGCAGGTTGCTCAAAAACATGCGGAGGTGTAGGGGCCATACGCGCACCGAGATAGCGAGATGAGACGAGCGTGCCAGCAGGATTGTAAATTGTTCAAGAAATAGCTCGTTGTTCTTGCCATCACACAAAGCTTCGTGATAAACCCCAAGGGTCATGCGTAAAATCCCCCCACTTTTTGGATTAACGATTCTCAGTCTTACAGCCCTAGCCGAAGCCCGCCCTTGGACAGACTCGACAGGCCGTCAGGTCGAAGCTGAGTATTCAGGGATGCAGGGAGATAGCGTGCTTCTAAAACTTGCCTCAGGCCAAACTGTCCCCTTCCCCCTAGCTCGACTCAGTGCCGAAGATCAGGCTTTTGCCAAAGCTCAGGCCAGCAGCCCTTCCGCAATGCCAACTGCAGCAACAGCGACTAAACCAGACGCAGCCCGCATTCCCCTTGAAAAGCGCACCTGGCCGCAAAATGTCATCGTGCCCGCAAAGGCTGTCGAGATCGCCGCCATCTCAGAAAATGCGGCTGACCGAAAATATGTTTATCAATCGGAGGCCTTTGAATTCAGCTCACAGGCCAAATTAGCAGGCAGCGTGATGAAGGAAGTGGCACGCACTTTTGAAGCCACCAAATTCCTCATCGAATCCCTACCGTGGGGCGTGCAATGCAAGCCACCGGAAGGACGCCCGCGTTTTATCGCGGCTCTTTATGAGACAAGGAACGACTACATCGCCGCAGGTGGCCCTGAGATGTCGGGTGGCGTTTACAGCAGTGGCGACAAAATCTTCAAAATTCCCTTCCAAAGCCTCGGCATGGAAAAGCGCGGACAGACCTATTTTAAAGACGACAACTACAGCAACGGCACCCTCATCCATGAAATCACCCACCAACTCATGGACGATTACCTCGGCTTCCTACCCAAATGGGTCGTCGAAGGCACCGCCGAGTACACCGAGATGCTCCCCTATAAATCCGGCACCTTCCGCGCTGACGGTCATAAAAGCGGCATCAAACAAGACGTGGATGAATGGCAACAACGCGGCTTCATCCCAGATCTCGGCAGTCTGGAAAAAATGATCACCATGAATCGCGATCAATGGGATGCCGAATGCGAAACTTCAGAAAAAATGGCTGCGATGTATCATCGTTCCCAGCTTCTCGTCTATTATTTCAGCCACCTCGATGGCGACAAGAAAGGCACCCGCTTCATCAAGTTCATGGAAGCCGTCTATGGCCAAGTAGCCGAGCTCCGCGCTTTCTTTGCCGATCCGAGAGTCAAAATGATGGAAGGTGGACGCTTTAGCTACCCTCGTGATTTCCCACCGCCAGATAGAGACCCAGCCACCGCGCCCTTTAAAAACCTCTCCATCCTCATCGACGAACGCCCCTATCCCAAGCTTGCCGCAGACATCATCGCAGGCTACAAGGACATCGGCATCAAGGTGATGGTGAAATGAGCTAACCCCGCTGTTCTGGCAGAGTCAATTGGCACGCTCCAGGCCCTAGCTCATTCAAGCTCAGCTTTTTTGGGGCCTTTACGCGCGGCATTCCCAATTAAAGTGCAGGTGTCCACTGCTGCTTCTGAGATGAATCTTCCCGGCATCAAGAATATCATCAGGAAAAGCAGGAAGCGGTTGTGGTCATCTGAGTATCGAAAGGGATGATCAATTAAACCGCCGATCAAGCCCATGTTGGATTCATCAGGCTCGGGATGAACAAAATAGGCTATCAAACAATAAACCAAAAAGCCAAGACTGGGATAAAGATAAGCACTCAATCCCCTGATACCCATCGGTTCTGCAAGCAGCCAAATGGCCGCCCCAATCAGGAAGAACGACAGGAATGCACGCAGCAAGACGGTGAAACGAGTCTGATCGCCTCGTTTCCTTGGGCCAAACTCAGCTCTGCCAACGGGTCCAGGATTTGATGACTCCCCAAGCCATTCAAAAATGCTCATGAGGCGAAGTTGCCAGTTTTTCAAAGACAGTCAAAAACTGATCTGCTTTTGATGACCTAAAAAGGCCCACCATCCCTCTGCCCTTGCCAAAACTCCTATCCTGCCCACATTGGGTTCCCTCGCGGTCTAACCCGCACCCCTTTGCATCATGTTTGAATGGATCATTAGAAAAATCATCGGCACTAAAAACCAGCGCACCGTCAAGCGCTTGCAGCCCGTCGTAGCCGAGATCAACCGCCTCGAAGCTCAGCTTCAAAATGAGTCGGATGACGCTCTACGTGAACGCTGTGCGAAGTGGAAGGAGCAGTTCCGCGCCTTTCATACGCCCGAGTTCCTCGGCGGCGTTTCTCTGCGCATTGCGACGGAAGAACAGGTAGATGCCTGCCTTTCAAGCATCAGTGGTTACTTCTCAGCTTTAAAGACCCACTTTCCTAGCCTTGACGATTCTTACCTGGCCAACAATGCCTGGAATGGCAAAAGTCTGGACGATAAAAAAGCCTTCATCGACCAAGCACGCGATGCCTGGAATGCCATCCAGCCGAAGTTTGCTGCCATCGAGTCCAAGATGCTCAATGACATCCTCCCAGAGGTCTATGCTGTGGTGAAAAACACCGCGCGTCGCCTCTGCGGTCAGGAGCTCAATGTCTGTGACATGCCCCTGAAATGGAACATGGTTCACTTCGACGTGCAGCTCATCGGCGGTATCGCCCTGCATCGCGGCATGATCGCTGAAATGGCTACCGGTGAAGGAAAAACCCTCGTCGGCACCCTGCCCGTGACTTTGAATGCTCTCACCGGACGTGGTGTGCATGTCATCACGGTGAATGATTACCTCGCCCGCCGTGACTCCGAGTGGATGGGTTATCTCTACAAGTTTCTCGGCCTCACCGTCGGTTGCATTCAAAACGATCAACCCAGCCACTATCGTCGTGAGCAGTATCAGTGCGACATCACGTTTGGAACGAACAGCGAGTTCGGCTTTGACTACCTGCGTGACAACGGCATGGCCTCCAGCCGTGAGCAGCAGGTTCAGCGCGGCCACTACTTTGCCATCGTGGATGAAGTGGACAGCGTGCTCATTGACGAAGCCCGCACGCCTCTGATCATCAGCGGCCCCGTCGCCGGAGCTGACAGCACGCATCAATACGAGCGCTACAAGCCCCTCGTTGAGCAGCTCGTCCGCCGCCAAAACACGCTTTGCAATAGCCTCGTCACCCAAGCCAAAGAAGACGCCACCAAAGGCGACTTCGAAGCCGCCGGACGTAAGCTTTATCAAGTCAAACTAGGCCAACCCAAGAATCGCGGACTCATGCGCTGCATGGAAGACCCTGACCTGCGCCGTGCCTTGGAAAAAGGTGAACTCAAAATGTATGAGGACACGCAGAAGAAGGATCTTTTCGCCCTCAAAGAAGAGCTTTACTACTTCATCGAAGAGCGCAGCCACGACGCCGACCTCAGTGAAATGGGCCGTAATTTCCTCAGCCCTGATGAACCAGACGCGTTCGTCCTGCCGGACCTTGCTAGCCTTTTCTCCGACATCGACGGCGACAAAAGCACTACCGAGGCCCAAAAGATCGCCAAGAAAAACGAGCTGCAAGATCGTCTCTCCCACCAGGGACAACGCATCCACCAAATCAGCCAACTCCTCCGCGCCTATTGCCTTTACGAGAAGGACGTCGAGTACGTCGTGGAAGAAAATAAAGTCGTCATCGTCGATGCTCAAACAGGCCGTAAAATGTCCGGTCGCCGCTGGAGTGATGGATTGCACCAAGCGGTCGAAGCCAAAGAAGGCGTGCAGATTGATGCCGAGACCCAGACCCTGGCCACGATCACCATTCAAAACTACTTCCGCCTTTACCTGAAACTCGGCGGCATGACTGGTACGGCTGAAACCGACGCTTCCGAGTTCCATGACATCTATGGTCTGGACGTGCTAAGCATTCCGACCAATCAGAAGGTGAAGCGCATAGATCAAAACGACAGCATCTACAAAACGCGCCGTGAGAAATACAACGCCGTGATCGCCATGATTCACGAGCGCCACGCCAAGGGCCAGCCGCTTCTCGTTGGCACTGCCAGTGTGGATGCGTCAGAGACGGTCAGCCGCATGTTGAAGCTGCAAAAAATCCCGCACGCTGTGCTCAATGCCAAGTATCACCGCCAAGAGGCTGAAATCATCGCCCGTGCCGGACAGCGCGGATCTGTGACCATCGCCACGAACATGGCGGGTCGTGGAACCGACATCAAGCTGGGCGAAGGTGTCGGCGAGCTTGGAGGTCTCATGGTTCTAGCCACCGAGCGTCATGAATCCCGCCGCGTGGACCGCCAGCTGCGTGGTCGCTGTGCTCGTCAGGGTGACCCGGGCGAAAGCAAATTCTTCCTCAGCTTTGAAGACGATCTCATGCGTAACTTCGGTGCTGCTGAGCGCATGACCAAGATCATGGAACGCTTCGGCATGGCGGAAGGTGAAGAGCTTCAGCATCCATGGTTGAATCGCAGTGTCGAGACCGCCCAAAAGCGTGTGGAACAGCGGAACTACACCGGTCGCAAACGCGTGCTGGAATATGACGACGTCATGAATCAGCAGCGTGAAGTCATCTACGAATGGCGTAACGACGTGCTGCAAAGCAATGATCCACGCATCCTCATCAATGAGGCCGTGGAAAAAGGTCTGAAAGAGCGCCTTGGCGAATTCCTCCCCTCCGAAAAAGGTAGCGACATCGATCCCGACTACGACAGCCTCATCCAATGGGTGAACACCACCTTCCCCATCGGTCTAAAGGACTTTGATGATGAATTCAAGGCGCTCGACTTCGCTGCGCAGTCCACCTTCATCCAAGACAAAGTCCTACGGGCTTACGACGTGAAAGTTGGCGGAGCCAATCCGCAGGCGCTTCAGGAGATCGAAAAGATGATCTTGCTCAACGCCATCGATCGCCTCTGGCAAGAGCATCTCTATGCCTTGGACGCCCTGAAGGAAGGCATCGGCCTGCGCAGTTACGGTCAAAAAGACCCGCTCATCGAGTTCAAACAAGAGGCTTTCTCCATCTTTGCGGACCTCATGCGGAACATCAATGGAGAGGTGCTCAGCAACCTTTTCAAGAGCACCCAGCAGCTCGCCGCCTTTGAACAATTCCTGGCTCAACTTGCCATGATGCAGCAGGCTCCAGCCAATAACGTGCCGCCCCTGAAATCCAGTGACGAGCCTGAAAAGCCCAAGCCCCACAATCCTGGAAGCGACGGCCCAAAACTCATCCTTCCAAGCGCCATGGGACAAAAGAAACCCCTGGCCAATGTCGGACGCAATGACCCCTGCCCTTGCGGAAGCGGCAAAAAATTCAAAGCCTGCTGCGGACGCCTCGCGTAACTCAGTCCTATGAGTGACAGCAACCTCCAATCAGCGCTGAGCAATCCGCAAAACCTCGGTGAAATGGCCGATGCCGACGCCGTCGGCACCGTCGGCTCTCCTGACTGTGGCGACATGGTGCGCATGTGGCTGAAGTATAAGGATAAGGATGGCAAAAAAGTCATCGACAAAGCCAGCTTTCAGTCCTTTGGCTGCCAGACAGCCATCGCAGTTGCCAGCCTCGCCACTGAGCTAATCCGCGGAAAGACCAAAGAAGAAGCTCTGCTCATGAGTGCGGAAGAACTCAGCGCACCGCTGGGTCCACTGCCGCCGATGAAAATCCATTGTGGTCAAATGGTCGAAGGTGCCCTCAAAGCCGCTCTAGAAGCCGAACAAGGCACCTCATCTGCCCACATGTCAGCACCATCCCATATCGGCCCTACTTTAGCCGACAGCCTGAATGCCGCCGGTAAAACCGCCGGTAAGATCAAGATCGTGTTACAGACGAGTTAAGGAATGCGCCCTTTCGCCTTTGATTGCAGGCCAACGCTGCGCCTTAGTGTTGGCAGCATCTTCTTCTATGGCCCGCATTCAAAAAACACCCACTGGCGAGTTCAGCCCCTTTTACGGCTGCGCCATCATGTCCCTGGCCGCACTGACCTTTGGCGGCATCATCGCCTTCAGCGCTTACTCGCTCTTTTCTCAAGACAAAGCCATCGCTGCTTTTGCGAGTGAAGCTCCGATCAAACTGCCTGCCGTCGAATTGACGCCTGAGGCGAGAGCTTCTCTAGAAAAGAAGCTCACTGACTTCGCGAGCACAACCAAAGCAGGACAGCCTGCCGAACTGACGCTCAGCATCTCGGATCTGAATGCCCTGATCCTCATTGCCCCCGATACAGGCTACGGGACCTACACCGATCTCGTACGCCTAGAGTCCTTTGATCCCCAAAAAAGCACGGTTAGTGGACAGGTCAGCCTGCCCATGAACAACGTGAAGTTTTGGGAAAACAAAAAGCGCTACCTCAATGGGCAAATCACCTTTCATCTCTACACCCATGCTGAGGGTATCGACGCCAAAGTCGTGGACGTGAAAGTGCCCGGCAAAGAAGTCGCCGAAGGCTTCATCACCGGTATGGAGATCTGGCCCTGGGTCGCCCCTTATCGCAAAGTCGAGCCCGTGGGAACGACGCTGAAGGCGATTCAGAAAGTCACTGTCACGGCTGATGCTGTTACTTTCAGCAACAAACCCTGAGATAACAGCAACCAATGAAAGTCTGGTGCCGTGCCAGCGTTTGAGAGTGCCTCATGAATCGCCTATCTTTCATTACCGCCTCTCTCCTGGCGCTAGCCAGCCTCTCATCGGCAGCGGATGCCACAGCCAAAAAGCGCGTGCTCATTCTCGGCGATTCCATTTCCATCGGCTACACACCCTTGGTTCAAAAAAAGTTAGCCGATGAAATGATCGTCCTCCGGCCCATGGCAAAAAATGGCAGACCTGAAAACTGCAGTGGCACCACCGCAGGCGTGGCCTCCATCGACCGCTGGCTGCAGATCGACGGCGGCAAATGGGACATCATCCATTTCAACTGGGGCCTGCATGATCTTAAGCACATGCAAGCCGATGGCAAAACCACCTCCAACCTCGCCACGGACCCACCGCAAGCCAGCGTGGAAGTTTATGAAAAGAACCTGCGCGAGATCGTCGGCAAACTGAAAGCCACAGGAGCCAAACTCATCTTTGCCGCGACCACGCCCGTGCCTGCAGAGCCCATGAAGGTCTATCGCAACAACGCCGACGTCCTGCTTTATAATGAAGCCGCCGCCCGAGTGATGAAAGACAACAACATTCCCATCAACGATCTCTACACACTCGTGCAGCCACGCATGAAAGAGCTGCAAATTCAGCCGGCCAATGTCCACTTTGTTCCAGCCGGTTCAGAAGTCTTGGCTGAGGCTGTCGTCAGCGCCATTCGCAGCCAGAAGTAGATCGATTGATCGGATACTCCTGCTTGCAGAAAGTCAGGCAGAACTTGAAGAAGCCTGCCTTTTCGTGTGTATAGTTCCCCTGTCATGAAAGCCTTCCTCTTCGCATTCGCCACGCTCCTTTTTGCCAGCCTGACTCCCGCGGAGGTCGCTTCCCAGAAACCAGCGGAAACCAAAGAAGCCGAAAAGCCCACGGAACCCGCCAAACCGGATCCACTGGAGGCCATCAAAAACGAAACTGCCAAACTCACGGCTGAGCGTGAAAGAATCGCAGCTCAGATTGCCTTGGATCAATCGAAGCTCGACGAAAAGCTCGCTCCGAGGAAGCGCGCGCTGGCTGAGATCCAGATTCAGATGGAAGAGATGAAAGCCAAGCTGGATCTAGCCGAAGCCGAGCGCAGAGCCAAAGATGATCCAGAAATGATGGAACTACGTCGCAAGAACGAGCGCCTCATGATGGAGTTTGCCATCGCTAAAAACGAAGTAGATACCGAAGGCTTTGCGATGCGCAAAGAAGAGAATGCCGTGCGCCGTAAGACCACTGCTCTGACCATGCAGATGGAACTCCAGCAAAAGGAAGGTGAGTCCAGAAGCTACGCTGTTGGCAAAGCACCCGCCTACCCCAAAGACCCACTCATTGGCAAAAAGCTGGTGCTTTCGGATCGCACAATTCCCCTGAATGGCATCATCACTGGTAAGACCGCAGACGGCATTGCAGACCGTATTTCCTACTTCAACAATCGTGACCCCGAAGCCCCCATCTTCATCGTGATCGACGACTGCCCCGGCGGCAGCGTCATGGCTGGTTACAAGATCCTCAAAGCCATGCATGGCTCAACCGCTCCCGTTTATACCGTCGTCAAATCCATGGCCGCCAGCATGGCCGCCTGCATCACCACCCTGTCCAAAAAATCATTCGCCTATCCCAACGCCATCATCCTGCATCACCAGCTCAGTGTCGGCGTCATGGGCAATCTCACCCAGCATCGTGAAAATGTACAGGAACTCGAAGAATGGTGGAGACGCCTCGCCGACCCTGTCGCCACTAAAATGGGCATCACGCGGGATGAATTCATCAAGCGCATGTATGCCGAATCCTCCACGGGCGACTGGAACGAATTTGCGGACGATGCCCAAAAGCTCAAATGGGTGGATGTCATCGTTGAGGACATCGAAGAAACAGCGCTCTTGCGTGATCCAAACAGCCAACCTCAACAAGACAGCAACCACCCAAACAGACTCAGTCCAGGTCCACCCTCGACAGAAGTCGTCGAATCCCAAGACGAGCGTGGTAAACCCATTTCTCTGTTGCCACGCCTCAATCCATTAGACGCCTATTGGCTCTACAATCCAGACAGCTATTATCGCATGCAGTAGGTTGCCTCCATTCATGAAACTCCTCGTAAGCATTCTCTGCCTATTCTCTGGTGTTGTTTCAGGCCAGACTATCGTGAGCATTGTTGGCGAAGACTTTCACATCAATGGCAAACCCACCTATCAAGGACGCGTTTGGAAAGACCACCGTATCGAAGGATTGCTGCTCAATTCACGCATGGTGCAGGCGACCTATGACGACCTGAACCCTGAAAGCGCCAAACGCTGGGCCTACCCCGACACTGGCAAATGGGATGCCGAGCGCAACGTCAGTGAATTCATCGCAGCGATGCCTGAATGGAAGTCGCAGGGCCTGCTCGCCATCACCGTCAATTTCCAAGGGGGCTCCCCCGAAGGTTACTCGAAGTCACAGCCCTGGATCAGCGGAGCCTTTTCAGAAGATGGCAGCCTTCGCCCAGAATTTGCCGCGCGCATGAAGCACGTGCTCGATGCCGCTGATGCCAACGGCATGGCCGTCATTCTTGGCTACTTCTACTTTGGCCAAGATCAGCGTCTCAAGGACGAAGCGGCAGTCATCCATGCCACGGATGAAGCGACGAATTGGATCCTCGCTGGCGGCTGGAAAAACGTGCTCGTGGAGGTGAATAATGAGACCAACATCAAAGCCTACGATCATGACATTCTAAGGCCAGCCCGCATTCATGAACTCATCAAACGCGTGCACAATACCGAGCGCGATGGCCGACACCTACTTGTCGGCACCAGTTATGGTGGCGGAGCTATTCCAAAAGAAAATGTCGTTCGTGCCTCCGACTTCCTTTTGCTCCATGGCAATGGCGTCAAAAATCCTGTGCGCATTACCGAGATGATAAAACAAACACGCGCCGTGGCTGGCTACAAGCCAATGCCAATTCTCTTCAATGAAGACGATCATGAGAACTTCGATCAATCTACGAACAACTTTGCCGCAGCTATCGCCGACAATGTCTCCTGGGGCTGGTTCGACTTCCGTCGTAAAGGTGAAGCACTCGAAGAAGGCTACCAATCGCCGCCTGTAAATTGGGGTATCTCCTCCGCCCGCAAGCGCGCTTTTTTCGGCTACCTTTCTGAAATCACCGGTGCTCGATGAAACCTAAACCGAACCTCCCTAATTTAATGGAGATGCTTGTCGGCATCGCGGTGGAGCAATGGCTGCGTTATGCGCTGTTTGCAGGTATTGCCTGGCTGCTAGCCTACGTGTTCTTCAAAAAGCGCTGGTGGAGAAGAAAGATCATCCAGCGTGATCCAGGGTCCGCAGACGTGTGGCGTGAGCTCAAATGGTCGCTGCTCACCGTTGTCATTTATAGCCTCGTAGGAACCAGCACGATCCTTGTTTCAAAGATGACTGGCCAAAAGTTTTATTGGAAGATCGGCTCCCACAGTTGGCTCTGGTTTTTTAGCAGCATTGTCATCGCCATCTTCATTCACGATGCCTACTTTTATTGGACCCATCGGCTCATGCATCATCGGCGGCTATTCCGCTGGTTCCATCGCGTGCATCATCAAAGCACCAATCCTAGCCCCTGGGCCGCATACTCCTTTGCACCGCTAGAAGCAGCTGTGCAGGCAGCGATTTTCCCGCTCTTGGTCTTCACTCTTCCGATGCACCCATTTGCCTTCTTCATCTTCATGATCTGGCAAATCGCCTTCAATGTCCTCGGTCATATGGGCTATGAATACCACCCTCACTGGCTAATGAAAACGTGGATTGGCAAGTTCATCAACACGCCCACCAATCATGTCCAACATCACGAAAAGATGCGTGGCAACTATGGTCTCTACTTCAACTACTGGGACCGCCTCATGGGCACGAATCACCCAGATTACGAAGCCCGCTTTGAAGAGGTGACCACACGATCATGAGTGCCAAATAAGTCCATCCACCGCGGACGGATCAAGACAAGTTGATCCTTGATTAAAGGACACGTTGAATCGGAGTCGATGGAGAAGGCGAAGTGAGTGGATTTACGGCTGCTCCAAAATGCCTACGGCAGGGTTGATCGACGAATCCTCCGAGATGCCTGCGAGAAGCCTCTCCAGCTCCTGCTCGCGCGGAACGAGCTGCTTTCGAACGGCATGCTGGTTCAGTTTGTAGATCAGCCACGCCATAACGACGATGACCACCGATTGGCGGACGCCCTGGCGCACCGTATCCGCCTGCACTGCGTTGGAAATAAGCATCGGAACCATCAAAGGCAGTAGATACCACCACAGCACATTCCGCAGCAGCCACGATTGGTGACGCACTTCGTCCAGCGAGTGCTGTACATACAATCTCAGATCTTCGCTCGCACGCGGGCGCTGCTTCCGCTGCCGCAGATGGTCCCTGAGAAGAAAAATGCCTACACTTGACCCCGCCACGGCCAGCAGCCAGTCCGTCCAGTCACGCCCGTGGAAGATTATAAAGACGGCGACGAACAAGGCAGCCCCGACCTCACGAAAATCACGCCAGAAGATCATCGCCTGAAACGAGCGATGATTTCGCCGCACCTCCTGCAAAATGAGGCAGGCATCCACTTTGACCTCCGAGCGGGTTTCCTGCTGCTGCCAGCGTTGTTGAAGCGATTCAAAGTTCATGATTCGAGTCCTTTCAGTTGTTCAGCCAGTTGCTTGCGGATGCGGTGAAGTCGCACGGCCACATGGTTTTCCGAGATTCCAAGCACCTCGCCCATCTCGCGATAGCTCAGCCCGTCCAGAAGCATCAGCGCCAGCGAGGCCTCTGGCTTTGGCAGTGCCCTGATCGCCTCATAAAGCCGCTCGATTAGTGCATCCGCCGTTCCATCTGGTGAGGTAGGTTCCTCGCCTATCAGGCTTGAAAACGCCTCGTGCTTCACGCGGCGGCGCTGCTCCTTCCTCTGCCACACCATCGCCGTGTTGAATGCTAGGCGGTAAAGCCAGGTCGTCTCCTTTGAGTCTCCGCGGAAGCTCGGCAGAGATATCCAAGCCTGGAGCAAAATCTCTTGAAGTAGATCCTCTTGGTCAGCCGCACTCGCGGCAAACGACTTCACCACTCGCCGCAGCAGGCCCTGATGCTCGCTCAGCCAGCGGCGAAAGATGGATTCTTGTTCGTGAGGGGTCATGCCATGAAAGGTGTTGCTGGAAGATGAGTGTCATGCCCTCGCGCTTCCTTACAGAAAATCCAGCGGGCCAGAACAAAGAAGCCAAAAAGAAGAGCTTCGCCTCGTTATCCAATCCCGACATGAAACTCGCATCTCTTCTCCTAGCCGCATTCGCCACTTTCACCTTCGCAGCCGACTGGCCTGCATGGCGCGGACCTACAGGTGATGGTCATGCCGCAACGGGCCAAAAACTGCCGGTGAAGTGGGACGAGAGCGAAAACCTTGTCTGGAAGGCTGCGGTGCGCGGCCGTGGACATGGTTCGCCCATCGTCATCGGTGACCGAGTGCTGCTTGCCACGGCGGATGTGGAGACTGACGAGCAACTCGTACTCTGCTTTGATCGCAGCACCGGAAAGCAGCTCTGGCAGAGCGTCGTGCATCGCGGCAACCTCAACACCAAAGGTCACAAAATCTCCTCGCAGGCATCCTCCGATGTCGTGAGCGATGGTGAGCAGCTGTTCGTGAACTTTTTAAACGACGGAGCCATCTTCACCACAGCGCTCGATTTGAAAGGCAAGCAGCTCTGGCAGCGCCGCGTGTGTGATTTCCAGGTGCATCAGGGCTTTGGTTCTTCGCCGGTCGTTTATCAAAACATGGTGCTCGTCTCCGCCGATCATCGCGGCGGAGGCAAGATGACCGGCCTCAACAAACTCACTGGCGAGATCGTGTGGCAGCAGGATCGCCCGCCGGTGGCCAATTATGCCACTCCCGCCGTCCTCACAGCCGCAGGCAAGGTCCAGGCCGTGCTTGCAGGCTGCAACAAGGTGGAGAGCTTTGACCCGCTCACCGGCACGAAACTCTGGAGCATCGACGGCAGCACCGAGGAGACCGTCGTCACCGCCGTGACCGACGGCAGCCGCGTCTTCCTCGGCGGCGGTTATCCAAAGAATCACACCATGGCGCTCGAAGCCGATGGCTCTGGCAAGATCGCATGGGAGAATGTCACGAAGACCTATGTGCCGTCCATGCTCGTCAAAAACGGCCATGTCTTCGCCGTCAGTGATGCCGGTCGCGCCATCTGCTGGAAATCCGCCACTGGCGAGGAGCGCTGGAACGAAAAAGTCGATCGCGAATTCTATGGCTCGCCCGTCATGGCCGACTCGCGCATTTACGTCACCAGCAAGGGCGGCGTCACCTCCGTCTTCGAGGCCACGCCAGAGAAATTCACCCGACTCAGCCAAAACCAACTCGGCGATGAGTGCTTCAGCTCCCCTGCCATCTGCGACAACCATATCTACCTCCGCTCCGCCAAGACCAGCCCGACAAGGCAGGAGTATCTGTGGTGCGTAGGTAAGTGAACACAACAAAACCCACCCCAGCAACTCAATGCTGAGATGGGTTTGCAGATCGTTATTCGTTCCTCAGATCACTTAGCTAGATCAAAGCGATCTAGGTTCATGACCTTGGTCCAGGCGGCGACGAAGTCGGAAATAAACTTTCCTTGAGCATCGCTACTTCCATAAACTTCGGCAGTGGCACGGAGCTGAGAGTTTGAGCCAAAGACAAGGTCCACGGAGGTCGCCATCCAAGTCATCGCGCCGCTTTCGCGGTCAGTGCCCTCGTAGAAGTGCGCGCAGCGGGGCGAGACTTTCCATTCGTTGTCAATGCTGAGCAAGTTCACGAAGAAGTCGTTGGTGAGAGCGCCACGATTCTTGGTGAGCACACCGAGGTCAGGATGACCCACGTTTGTGCCGAGCACTCGCATGCCACCAATGAGCACGGTCATCTCAGGGACGGAGAGCGTCAGGAGTTGCGCACGATCCACGAGATTCTCGGGAGCAGGGCGGTCGAGTTCGTGGCCAAGGTAGTTGCGGAAGCCATCGTTCTTGGGTTCCAGCACAGCGAAGGATTCGACATCGGTCTGATCCTGCGTGGCGTCCACACGACCTGGGCTAAAGGGCACCTTCACCTCTTGGCCAGCCTTCTTGGCGGCAGCTTCGACAGCGGCGCTGCCACCGAGCACGATCAAGTCCGCGAGTGAGACCTTCTTCTTCTCCGTATTGAACTCCGCTTGGATCTTCTCGATCACGGCAAGCACCTTAGCGAGCTGGGGCGGATTGTTCACTTCCCAATCCTTTTGAGGAGCGAGGCGAATGCGGGCACCGTTGGCACCTCCACGCTTATCACTGCCACGGAAAGTCGAGGCGGAAGCCCAAGCGGTGGAGACGAGTTCGGAAATCGAGAGACCTGAGTCGAGCAATTTAGCCTTGAGTTGGGCGATGTCCTGCTCGTTCACCACTTCATGATTCACGGTTGGCAGCGGGTCCTGCCAAATCAGCACTTCCTGGGGCACTTCAGGGCCAAGGTAGCGGGCAAGAGGGCCCATGTCACGGTGAGTCAGCTTGAACCAAGCTTTGGCAAAGGCCTCAGCAAATTCAGCCGGGTTTTCCAGAAAACGCTTCGAGATCTTGTGGTAGCTCGGGTCTTCACGCAGCGCGATGTCCGTGGTGAACATGATGGGCGCATGAGTTTTCCCTGCGACGTGGGCATCTGGAACGAGGCCATTACCCGCACCGCCCTTAGGCGTCCACTGTTGAGCCCCCGCAGGGCTTTTGGTCAGCTCCCACTCAAAAGCAAAGAGGTTGGTAAAGTAACCGTGCGACCAAGCGCGCGGCGTCGTTGTCCAAGCACCTTCAAGACCGCTCGTGATGGTATCTTCGGCATTGCCTTTACCGAACTTGTTTTTCCACCCCAAGCCCATCTCTTCCAAAGGCGCGGCTTCCGGCTCAGGGCCGACGTTCTTCGGATCTCCGGCACCGTGAGCTTTCCCAAAGGTATGACCACCGGCGATAAGCGCGACCGTTTCCTCGTCATTCATGGCCATGCGGGCAAAGGTTTCGCGAATGTCCTTGGCAGCCGCCAGGGGGTCGGGTTTGCCGTTAGGACCTTCGGGATTGACATAGATCAGGCCCATCTGCACGGCGGCAAGGGGCTTGTCCAGCTGGCGCTCGTCCTTGTAGCGTTTGTCGCCGAGCCAGGTGCTTTCAGGTCCCCAGTAGATGTCTTCCTGCGGCTCCCAGACATCGGCACGACCACCGGCAAAGCCGAAGGTTTTGAAACCCATGGATTCGAGCGCCACATTACCCGTGAGGATCATTAAATCAGCCCATGAGATCTTGTGGCCATACTTCTGTTTGATGGGCCAGAGCAGGCGACGCGCTTTATCCAAATTGCCATTGTCAGGCCAGCTGTTCAGCGGGGCGAAGCGCTGCGTGCCGTAGCCGGCACCGCCACGACCATCGCTGGTGCGGTAGGTTCCAGCGCTGTGCCAGGCCATGCGAATCATGAAGGGGCCGTAGTGACCAAAGTCGGCTGGCCACCATTTCTGAGACGTGGTCAGGAGCTCGCTCAGGTCTTTCTTCAATGCCGCAAGATCAAGCTTCTTGAACTCATCGGCGTAATTAAAATCCTCACCCATTGGGTTCCCCTTCGGCGAGTTTTGATGAAGGATTTTGAGGTTCAATTGGTTGGGCCACCAATCGCTATTGGTCATGGCTCCGGCGACAGTGTGACGGGCAGAGCTGGCTGCTTCGCCCATCACTGGGCATTTACTGATGTCATTCATGGGTTCGTTTGGCTTGGGTTGGATTGTCTAGAGCTGATGCCAAAACGACTGGACTCAGCATCAGTGGGGTGAGCAGAGCCTTTAGTTTCGATGTTTTCATGGCGTCAGATTGATTTGTTGGGGGTTGGCGGGCCATGGCTTATGGCTCGCCATAGTGTGCATTGCCAGATAATGCCCTTTGCATCCAATGCATTATCTGAATGCTTGCGATGCATCCAGTGCATGACTAGATACTGGTATGAAGAACGAACTGAATCTCCACCTACTCGAACAATTCGTCGCGCTGGCTCGGACAAAAAACTTCACACGCGCGGCGGTGGAGCTGAATTTATCTCAGTCCGCACTGAGCCGGGCCATCCAAAAGCTCGAAGACCAACTCGGCCAGCCGCTCTTTGAGCGCAAACCGCGTGAGGTGATGCTCACCGATCACGGCGAACTCCTGCTCGAACGTGCCCAGCAGATCCTCAAACTTATGGAGGACATTTTTTCCGAGCTTTCAGAAGCTGGTCGTCGCGGGCGTATCCGGCTCGGCGCCATTCCAACGATCGCCCCCTACCTTTTGCCCAGCCTCCTGAGCAGCTTTTCCAAAGCCCATCCAGAGATCTCCGTCATCGTGCAGGAGGATACGACGGAGAACCTGATCAAACGCTGCAGCCACGGCGAGATTGATCTGGCCATCCTCGCTCTGCCCATTCTCGCGAAACAGTTGGAAATCGAGGCGCTCTTTGATGAAGAACTGCTGCTCGTGCTTCCCGTAGGGCATCCACTAGCCGCGGCGAAAGCGGTCGCTATTGATGCTGTGGAAGAATTTCCCTTTGTCATGCTCAGCGAGGCGCATTGCCTATCGGACAACATCGCCAGCTTTTGCCGCCGGAAATCTGTGCAACCCGTCACCGTCGAGCGGACCAGTCAGCTCACTACCTTACAGGAACTGGTCACCCTGAACCACGGTGTCTCGATCGTTCCAGAAATGGCACGAAAGACCGATACCAGCGACCGACGTGTTTACCGCTCTTTCAGCGGTGAAAAGCCCGTTCGCACAGTGGCCATGATGTGGAACCCCTATCGCTTCCAGAGCCAAGCAGTGAAGGCCCTCATGGAGCACCTGCGCCTACCCGCTAAGTCTAAAAGTCGCAGAAAAAGCTGAAAAAATCATCGTTTCTGCGTGAAACCTCATCTTGGTGCTGGGTGTGTTCATCCCCAGAGCCATGTGCTAAAAGTCTGCCGCACGCGAAAAGTTCACCCTCACCTCCTCATCTGTTTGCTGGTCGCTTCGGTTGCTCCACTTCAGGCTGCCAAGCCAACCACAGCATCCGCAGCAAAAAGAGGCGCATGGTGAAAAGGTCCTCGGCGCAACCATCGCCGCCTGGTTGGGGAAACACCCCGGCCTTTTAATCAAAACTGCAAAGCTCGATGATGACGAACAAGGTCTTAGCGACGCGATGCTCAATGCCACGGATGTTCTCGTCTCGTGATGTATCCGTTGATCGGTGAAGCGAAGAGCAAGCATTGATCTGCTGCCGATAGATGCTAACAAACCACACGTTTCTGGAAGGGTTGTGATTTCTACTCTTCGCCAACTCGTCCTACTCTTGGCTCTCAACCCTACGCTTTTCGCAGCGCAGCCGCCGGACATCGTCTTCATCCTCGCCGATGACCTCGGTAATGCCGATGTAGGCTGGCATGGCAGTGACATCAAGACGCCAAACCTCGACAAGCTCGCGGCGAGTGGGGCGAAGCTGGAGCACTTCTATGTGATGCCCGTATGCACACCGACGCGGGTGGCGTTTCTCACCGGGCGCTATCCGATCCGCTCGGGCATGCAATTGAACGTGCTGCGGCAGCAATCGAAATACGGCATGCCGCTGGAGGAGCGCACCATCGCCAATGCGATGCACGACGCGGGCTACACTACGGCCATCTGCGGCAAATGGCACGTCGGGCACTTCGACAAAGCCTATTGGCCAAATGCACGCGGTTTCGATCACTCGCTCGGCCACCTCGAAGGCATCGACTACTTCACGCATCACAACTACTTCAAAAACGGCGAACTGGACTGGCGTCGGAATGGCGAACTCGTCGTTGAGGAAGGCTATGCCACCACACTTGAGGCCGATGAAGCCGCAGCACTTATCAAGAAGCAGCCAAAGGATAAACCGCTCTTCCTTTACGTGCCTTTCACTGGTGTGCATGGGCCGCTGCAAGCCCCGAGCAAAGAAGCCATCACCGCGTATCAACCTGCGATGAACGAACAACGCGCCACGCTCGCCGCCGCAATGACAGCCGTCGATGAAGGCTGCGGCAGGATCTTCGCCGCGCTGGATGATACGGGTCGCCGCGGCAACACGCTCATTGTTTTCGCCAGCGACAACGGAGGCATGCCGCCGGGGCGCAATCTGCCTTACCGCGCCTTCAAGTCATCGCTCTACGAAGGCGGCATTCGCTCACCCGCGCTCGCCGCATGGCCGGGTCACATCCAGCCCGGCACCGTCATCACTGAGCCACTGCATATCGTTGATCTCTTCCCAACCTTCGTGAAAGCGGCAGGCGGGAACCTGGAGCAAAAACTCCCGCTTGATGGTCGCGACATCATGCCCGTGCTCACCGAGGGCAAACCCTCGCCGCATGAGGACATCCTGCTCAATGCCATCACCGCCAACGACGGAGCCATCCGCATGGGCGACTGGAAGCTCATCCTCAACGGCAACGACGGCGTCACGCCCTCCGTCGATCTCGAAACCGGCGAGCGAAAGCAGGGCGGCAAGAAGTCGAAGAAAGAGAAGCGCACCGCCCCCAAGGCCGAACTCTTTAACCTCCGCGATGACCCCAGCGAAACCCAAGACCTCGCCGCCACCCAGCCCGGAAAAGTCAAAGAACTCCGCCTGCGCTACGACGCCTATCTGAAGGCCGCCGTGAAGCCCTTGCAGTTTCAGTCGAAGTGATTTTCTCTGAACTGCCAAAGGACACAGAACTTTTTTGGAAACTTTTTATCATCACCCATGTTGCAGATATATGTAACCCTATTACATAAATGCCAAACATGTCCTCATCTACCCGCGCTCAAGCTGCCTCACCCCTCAATCTCCGTGACGAGAACCTTGAAGAACTCCCACGCCGCATTCTGCGTTCCTGGATGGCTTGGAAATCGGCTTTAGATGCAAACTATGCAGCCGAAGAGCTAGATGGCACGGCTCCTTCGGGATCGGGGTTGATCATGTTTGCGCTGTTTGATCGCGATGGTTGGACGATTAACGAACTGGCGGCGAGATCGAAGGTGACGCACGTGGCCGTGCTGCATCTCATCAAGAAGCTGGAGGATGCCCGCTTAGTGAAACGCAAGCAGTGCACTGAAGACGGACGTGCGACGCGGGTTTGGCTCACTCAGCGCGGGCGTGACCTTGAGCCGAGGATGCGGGCACTGCATGAACGCAATCTCACCACGCTCGTTCGTGTGCTGGGCAAGGACGATGCCACGCAGTTGGGCAAATTGCTGGGTCGGCTCATTCAAGGACTCGGAGAGGACTCTGAACCCATGCCGCAAGCCGCTGCAAAGTCTTCCAAAACCACACGCATCCAGCGCTGAATCATCATGAAAAAGCTCACTCATTTCATCGCCCTCTTCATCGCCACCAGCCTCATATCGGTGGCTATCTGCCATGCGCAAAGTCCCGAGAGGAGACCTCGGGCGGCTGCCTCCTGGCAGATGCCTCCGGTGATAGGGGCGAACCTGCATTACAACACATTCGAGAGCAAAGCGGCAGGCGAGAAGGTCAGCTATCTCATCTACTTGCCTGAAGCTTATGAGAAAAACAAAGACGAGCACTTCCCCGTCGTGTTCTGGCTTCATGGCGTTGGCGGTTCTCAGCGGGGAGTTCCGCGAATGTGCGAGAACTTCACCGCAGCCATCGCGCAGAAGAAAATGCCACCCGTCATAATCGTGTTCGCAAACGGCATGGTCGATGGTTTCTACAACGATGCTCTGAATGCACCGCGTCCGATTGAGACGGTCATCATCAAGGAACTCATCCCACATGTGGATACGATGTATCGAACCCTTGCTAAACGCGAGGCCCGGATGATCGAAGGCTTCTCGATGGGTGGTTACGGTGCCGGACACTTCGGATTCAAATACCCTGAGCTATTTGGGTCCATCTCGATGATCGACGCAGCAGTGGTGGATCTCAGCACGATGAAGAACCGCCATGCCGAGATTTTCCAGCGCATCTTCAACGGCAAAGACGCTTTGTTCACCGCCGCGCATCCACTGGCACTCTTGGAGAAAAACGTCGCGCAGATCAAAGGCCACACGCTTATCCGCCAAGCCGTCGGCGCGCTCGTCGGGCCAAACGTCACGCTCCACGAGAAGATGAGCACACTAAGCATCGCGCACGACTACGATCACTTTGAAGGTATCGGCCACAACCTCGCGGCGATCTATGAGCGCCTCGGGGACAGGAACTGGGCTTTCTACGCGAAGGCTTTCGCCAAAGCAAAATAACACCTTTCGCTCTGACTCATCCGCCATGAAAATCCACTTCATCACCGCACTCCTCTGGTGCGCCTTTGCCACCGCTCTTCATGCGGTTGCCCCGCTGATTAGCGATGTGCCTGATCAAGTCATCGCGCAGAGCACAGACACTGGCACGCTTTACCTCACCACGGGAGATGCTGAGACAACCTTCACCTCTCTAGTGGTCAATGCCACATCAAGCAATACCACGCTGGTACCGAACAATGTGGCGAATCTACAACTCGGTGGCACCACGGCCCAGCGCACCATCAAGGTCGTGCCGGTTGCTGGGCAACAAGGCACGTCCATCATCACACTCACTGTCACAGATGGCGAGTCCCTAACTGCCAGCAGCACCTTCACAGTCACTGTCACCGCGCCAAATACCGCACCCACGCTTACAGCCTTGCTGGGTTATCAAATCGTCAGCCCAGGGCAGACTCCGGAAGCGATGACTTTCACCGTCGGTGATGCGGGGACATCGCCGACAGCGCCGGGTTCATTAATCGTCACAGCCTCTTCTTCAAATACCGAGTTCGTGCCAAATACCAGCATCACTCTCGGTGGAGGCGGTGCTAGCCGCAATGCACAGGTGACACCCGTCGTGGGGCAAAAAGGCAGCGCGGTGATCAAGCTGCGAGTCACAGATTCGCTCGGTGCCTCGGCCCAGAGCGAGTTCATTTTCAGCGTATTCGATACCGCTTCAGCCAATAACAGTTTCAAACAACCACGCGGCATCTATGTGCTCGATAGCGTGGCGGGCACCAGCATTGGCGGTGTGCCCATGCGCGATGGGAACGTGCGCAACAGGCCCTTCGTGGATGGCTATGTGCTGCGTACCGAATGGGCCACGCTGGAGCCGACGGATGGCGTGTTTGATTTCACCATCATCGACAATATCTTTGCAAAGCTGCCCGCCGGACAAAAACTCTCGCTCATGGTCGCTAGCGGCTTCCTCCCGTCATGGCTGAACACACTTCCAGGCGTCACCACTTACACCGCTGGCTCTCCAGCCACCACACTGCCCATCCCATGGAATGCCACCGTGCAGGAGCGCTATCGCCTGCTGCTCGTGGCTCTCAGCAACCATGTCGTTGATGGAGTACCGCTCCGCAATCATCCGCGCCTCGCCGCACTGGACATGTGGATTCCAGGGCTCAAGAGCGGCATACGTGCGCAGACGTCGCAGATCCGCGACATCCCAGGCTACACACGTACGTTGTTCGAGGGCGGCGTGCTCACGCATCTGGCGAACGTGACTGACAACTTTCCAACTGCGCCTGTGATGATTGGCTTCTGGACTTACACCGACACCACCGCCGGCCCCACCGCGTGGGAGTCGCTTCGACAAGCCATCCTTGCTCAGCAAAATGGCACCACTCGGCCTCGCGTCGGTTTCTGGATGGAAAATCTCGCCGCCAACCGAGCCAGCGCCGATAGCGACCCGTGGATTGGATTGCCCAATCTCAGCTTCACTGCTCCGCTCTACAACTCGCAAAACCAAACCTTCATCGGCTATCAAGTGCTCGGCTCATGGGCTCGACCTTTTGCCTCGGAACCCGTGGACAACAATCTCAACGGCAGCCCTGAAGACGGCATGGACTATGGCTTCAATGACTTCCAATGCCGCTACTACGAGCACTATCAGGCCGACATCGATTTTGCCAACTACACGCCCGAGTTCCAGCGCTGGCATGATTTCATCGCCGCTTTGCCAGGCCCGCCGTTGCCACTTATGTTTAGCAGCAGTCAGGGCGGTGTTGCGATGTCCGCAGCGCACGGCTCCTCTATCAACATCACGCTCAGTGCCACGGGTGGCACGGGTGGCACGGCACCCTATTCGTGGAGCATCATCAGCGGCACATTGCCCAGTGGCGTCACCTTGAGCAGCGGCGGCGTGCTCAGCGGCACATCCACTCAGACAGGCTCACAAACCATCACTGTGCAGGCCACTGATGCAACCGGAGGCACCGCTACTCAATCATACACACTCACCATCAATGCTCCTGCCAGCCCGCCGGTCTTCAATGCCACCACCGCACGCAATTTGGATGGCAGCGTCACGCTCAGTTGGCCCACAACCATCGGCGCATGGTATCAAGTCGAGTTTAGTAGCGATCTTATCAACTGGGCCTTTGCCGACAGCTCTGTCGCCGCAACGACCTCGGCCATGACGTGGACTGACAATGGCACGCAAACTGGCGCGCATCCTTCGACTGAAGCTAGGCGCTTCTATCGAGTCCGCGACTGGGGCAACTTCACAGTGGCCTTCTCCGGCAATAGCTTCACCTACAACGAGCCCCTGACCAACTACACCGTCACTGGCATCTTCATCAAACCCACAGGCACGGGTCCGTTTCCCGCGCTCATCATCAATCACGGCACTGGCGGCAATGCCACGGGCTTCTCGCGGACAAGAGCCAATGAGATGAGTCCATGGGGCCTCGTTTGCATCGGAGCCAATCTCACGCATCAGTCAGGACAAACCGAAGATCTGCAAACCTGGGGTTACTCTCCCGAGAACCTCGCCCGCAATCGTGCCTGCCAAGCCGCACTCTCCACACGCAGCGATGTCGATCTGAACCGCCTAGCCATGTGGGGACACAGTCGTGGCTCCTTTGCCTCCATCGGCATCGCATCTGTCTTTGGCAGCGACCTCAAAGCACTCGGCTTCACTGAAGGCGGCATCCTTGAAAACACTGGCATCGACGACCGTGATGGCCAACCTGAAGCCAGCTATCCGACAATTATGGAATCCATTGGTATCACTGCAAAGACGCTCATGTTTCATGTCGTTGGCACACCAGGGGATACAATCGTTGTTCCTGCTACCTCGCTGCGGCTGCATTCCCTGCTCACCAACATAGGCGTCATCAACAACCGAGTGACCTATGACGCCACGTCGCTGAACCTTAGCGGATCGGCATCGCATAACATTTACACCACCCCATTCTACGCCAGTGTAACGACAGGAGTGCTTGATCAATGGCGCGCGTGGCTGATTAGGTATGGCATTTTGGAGTGAATCTTTGCGAGTTGGCACCAGTGCCTTGCGTTTTCGTTCTCTAGTGAAACAGCTGATTCTTCTCCTGGCCCTCTCCCCTGCTCTTTTTGCAGCGCAGACAAACTTTGTCATCATCCTCTCAGATGATCTCGGCTATGGTGACATGCAGGCGAACAACCCGGAGCGTGGCAAGATCCCGACGCCGAACATGAACCGCCTCGCCGCCGAGGGCATGCGCTTCACGGACGGGCATTCGAGCTCGGGTTGCTGCTCGCCGTCGCGCTACACGCTGCTCACGGGGCGCTATCATTGGCGCACCACGCTTCAAAGCGGCATCGTCGGCGAGTGGGGGAAGCCGTTGATCTCGGCTGATCGGCTCACGATTGGTAAACTAGCGCAACAGCATGGCTATCGCACGGCTTGCATCGGCAAATGGCATCTCGGCAGCGATTGGCCAATCACACCGGAACAAAAGGCGCACTTTGTTGGGTTCGGAGGCAAGGCTGGCGGCGGTGGCGAGGTCTCGGTGACGATCACCGATGCGCATCGCGCGACGTGGAAGGCCGTCTTTTCACAGCGCATCGCTGGAGGGCCGACGGAGCGCGGTTTTGACGAGTATTTCGGCACCGATGTGCCGAACTGGCCGCCCTATTGCTTCATCGACGGAGATCGCACCGTCGGCATTCCAAGTGAGTTACTGCCCGCATCGAAGCTGGTGAAGAACCAAGCCAGCAAGCAAGGCCCTGCGTTGCCGGATTGGCAATTGGAGGGCATTTTGCCCGCGTTGGCGAATCGCGCTGAAAAGTTCATCCAAGTGCAGTCAGCGGCCAAGAAGCCCTTTTTGCTCTACCTGCCGCTCACCTCGCCGCACACGCCGCTGGCCGTCAATCCCGAGTGGAAGGGCAAAAGCAGCCTGAACAGCGATTACGCCGATTTGGTGATGGAAACCGATCATGTGCTTGGTCGCGTGCTGGAGGCGCTCAAGGCAGGTGGCGTCGAAAACGACACCCTCGTGCTTTTCACCAGTGACAACGGCTGCGCGTCCTACATCGGCGTGAAGGACATGGAAAAGCAGGGCCACTTCCCCAGTGGACCGCTGCGCGACTACAAAACCTCCGTCTATGAAGGCGGGCATCGCGTGCCTTTTGTCGTGAGATGGCCCGGCGTCGTCAAAGCAGGCAGTGTTTGCAAACAACACGTCCTTCAAGCCGACACCATCGCGACGATGGCCGAGATCCTCGGTTTCAAACTGCCCGAGAATGCTGGCGAAGACAGTTTCAGTTTCATGCCGTTGCTGAAAGGCGCAGATCGCCCCATCCGCACCAATGCCGTGAACACTGCCTGCGGTGGCACACCGAGTTTTCGTAATGGCCCGTGGAAATACATCGCCCATGCCGAGCCAGAACTCTACAACCTCGACGAAGACCTCGCCGAGTCGATGAACGTGGCCCCGCTTCATCCCGACCGCGTCAATGCCATGCAAGCTGGCTTTGAAAAACTCATCCGCGCCGGTCGCAGCACGCCCGGTGCTCCGCAGAAAAACGACATCAAAGTTGTGCGCTACCCCAAAGCCGCTGCATCGGCGAAAGCGAAGAAGAAATCGTCATGAAACTTGCTCTGCTACTCCTCACCACACTCTTCCTCGCCGCCAAAGCGGAGGAATCGCCAACGCTGATGACCATGCGAGGCAAGTTGCTCGCCAGTGAAGACTTTGCAGCAGCACCAGCTCCGTTCACGGGCAAGCCTGTTGGCTTTGCCAGCGGATTCACCGGCTGGCGCTACAACAGTAGCAACACGGGCGGCAAAGGTGGTCGCTGGGAGATTGCAAATGGCGAGTTCCGAGGCATCGAGACACCTGGCGCGAATCACCCGGCCACGGCTTCGTTTGGCATCGCTTTTCAAGACGTGATCATTCAGTGCGACGTGCGCTTGAACGATGTGCCGGACAATGGAAGGAAGTATCGCTCGCTGTTTGTGAAGACCACGGATGCGAAGGACTACATCATCTCACTCAGCCTCGGCCAGGGCGGACTGTTTTTGACACCGTATGACGCTGACAAGATCAATCCCGCCACGAAACAACGCGAGAAAGGCACCAGCGCGAAACTGCTCACACCAATCAAACTCAACGACTGGCACACCGTGGTGCTGGAGATCCAAGGCAATGAAGTCGTCGGCACGCTGGATGGTCAAAGCATCACACTGAGCAATCCGCTCATCGGCACCGCCAAACACAGCCTCATGCTCGGCGCTGCTACCGAAGCGAGCTTTCGCAAGCTTCGCATCTGGGAGGCGCTGCCAAGCGCCGTGTGGGCGAAGAACAAGGCAAAACTCAACGCTGCGGTGAAGCCATGAGAGCGACGCTTTACCTCTGCCTCTGGAGCGCGTTTGTCTTCGCGGACGAACTGCCGAAAACGCTCCATCTCGATCTTCAGCGCCCGATTGACCCACGGCTCGCCAAGATCGAATCCGGCGACTTTGGCAGCGGTAGGGTGCATGTGGCTAGCGCTGCCATCGAAGTGCGGGCTTTGTCCGGGAAGCTCAAGCCGGGCGATCAACTCGTGCTCGCCGCCGACGGAGCATGGAAGGATGCGCGATTCACGTTTGAAGGTCTTGGCACTGCCGAGGCACCGATTTTGATCCGGCCAGACAAGCTGGGCGGCGTGAGTTTCACAGGTGAATCCGCAGTGACATTTCATGGCGAGCATCTCATCGTACATGATCTGACTTTTCGGGGCGTGACGGTGTCAAGGAACAATGAGGTGCTTTTCCGCGTGGGCAATGGCGTGGAGAAACCGGCAAACCACTGTCTCTTCAACCGACTGCGCTTCGAGAACTGCGGCTCCACGAACCCTACCTACTGGCCCAAACTTCATCTCTGGCTCATGAGCATGCGCGGTCGTGGCAATACGGTGTCGAACTGCATCTTCAGCGGCTTCAAACATATCGGGCAGATGATCGGGGCGGCGGAACTGCCCAAGGACGGCCTGCAACAACTGCACGTGCTCAACAACCGCTTCATCGACCGCCCGAAGATCGACGATCAAAACGGCTACGAAATCCTACAACTCGGCTGGAGCGGTGAAAAAGCGGCCGCCACTGGCTCGCTCATCCAGGGGAACACCTTCGAGCGCTGCGATGGCGAAAACGAACTTATCACCCTCAAGGCCTCCGACATCGTCGTGCGAGGGAATCGCTTCATCGCCAGCCAAGGCGTGCTTTGCCTGCGCACCGCTCGTCGGGTGCTTGTGCAGGACAATGTCTTCGACGGCCAGGGCCGCGAAAACACCGGCGGTGTGCGTTTGCAAGGCGACGGCCATGTTCTCATCGGCAACACCTTCCGCAATCTGAAAAAACCGAAGGACTACTACTCCTGGCCGATCTCCCTCATGGCCGCCGATCTCGAAAGCTACGGCGAAACCGACCAACTCAGCGGCTACGGTCGCACGCACGATATTCTCATCACTCGCAACCGCTTCGAGCACTGCGACAAGCGCATCGCTGCGGGCATCTACGCCAGCAAAACGTATCCGCTTTTGCCGAAGAACATCGTCGTGCGCGAAAATGTATTCACTGGCACGGTCGATGGCCGCGCTTTTGATTTCATCGCCCAAGACCCGAGCGGCGAGTTGCAGAAGGAACTGCGTGAGTTCAGAAACACCTTCGAGCCATGAAACACCTGCTGCTTTTTCTCTTCGCCTTCGCCACCTCCATCATGGCGCAAACGATCCCATTCACCGTAAGCGAGACGGCAGGTTTGCGGCGCTTTGGGTATCCGGTAACCGTATCGCTGGAAACTGCCGAAGGCATGATTACAGACACGCGGAAAGTCCGCTTGCTCGCTGCCAATGATCAAGAAGTGCCCGCGCAGTTCACCGTGATGTCGAAGTGGCCAGATGGCAGTGTGCGTGGACTTGATGTCGATTTCTCACCGAGTCCGGGACCGCAGGAGACGCAGACGTATCGCGCAGAGATTGGGAAGGAACCCGCGCAATCTCTGCGTGCAGGATTGTCCATCACAGAGACAGCCGAAGAGCTCGTCATAACCTCCGCAGCGATTCGCCATCGCATTCGTCGTGATGGGAAGCCGCTCCTCGCGTCCATCACATTCGGTGACAACGAGTTCATCGGCTCTGATGGCATCCGCACCAGTCTCCAGCAGGGCACGGTCAAAATCGTGAAGCGCGGTCCCTTCAACGTCACACTAGACCTCGGCCCCGTGCAGCTCGAATACGTGAACACCAAGTCCTGGGTGAAGATCACCCAACACGCCGCGAGTGAGCGCGAACTCACGGTCGATGCGCATTTCAATCTCACCAAAACCCCGCTGCTCTGGGACTTCGGGGCCGGAAGCTGGCTGTATGGCAACATGAGCAAACCGGGCCAATCCGTGACGCTCGAACATCGAAACGCATCCTGGGACATCCTCACCGCTCCCGACGCAGTTTTCGCCACCGTTCCAACCTTTGACGGCTGCGGTCACCTCGCCGATGCGGAAAGAGTCGCCGCATTCGGCATCATCAATGCGGCAAACGACATCCAAATGAAACTCACCGCCGAGGGTCGCATCCACATCGCTGCCAAAAGGAGTGACCTTACCGCCTATTTCCATTTAGTAGGTCAGCCCATACCGATGACCGCCGTCACGAGTCCGCAGGCAATGATCAGTCCGCTTGTTGTCAGCATTCCGAAATCCTCTGCTACTCCTCAATGATCTACCGTCTTCTTTTCCTTCTCGCCGTCTACCCCACGCTCTTCGCGGCACAGCCGAACATCCTGCATATTCTGGCCGATGACATGGGATGGAATGCGTTGAGTTGCTACGGCAATAAAGACCTGCAAACACCGAACTTGGACCGTCTCGCGGCTCAAGGCATGCGTTTCACCCAAGCGTATGCCGATGCGCAGTGCTCACCGACGCGTGCGGCTTTTCTCTCCGGGCAATACGGAGCTCGCACAGGTGTCTTCAAAGTCCTGAACGAGAAGGAGCCGTCGTTTGCGCCAATGCGCTCGGCCGAGGCGAAGGATGCTCTGGGGCCAGAAACCGCCACGCTGGCGACCACCTTACGCAAGGCCGGCTACGCAACCGGAATCAGCGGCAAATGGCACATCGCGAACAACCACGCCGTGGCAGCCCTGCGGAGGCGTGAAGGTTATTTTGACTCCTACGGCTTCGACTTCGCAGGCCCAGCAAACAGCAACGAGCATCACGAGGATAAAACCGTCACCGCCATCACGGACGACATCATCAGTTTCATCGAATCGAATCGCAGCAAACCCTGGTTTGCCTTCGTGTCGCACTTCAGCCCGCACACGAAGCTGGAAGCGCCGGAGGCTTTGATCGCCAAGCAAGTCGCTCGCGGCTTCAAACGGTCGGCGGACGACGATGGCAAGTCCACCGAGCGCCCCATCGCCAACTACCTCGCCATGCTGGAGCATCTCGACAACGAAGTGGGCCGCTTGTTGGCGAAACTCGACTCCCTCGGGCTCGCGGAGAACACGCTCGTCATCTTCACCAGCGACAACGGCGGCCTCTCCCGCGTAACGAACAACGCTCCGCTTCGCGAAGGCAAAGGCTCGCCCTACGAAGGCGGCATCCGCGTCCCGCTGATCGTGCGTTGGCCGGGCAAAGTGAAGCCTGGCAGCGAGTGTGACGCGCCAGTGCATGTGGTGGATTTTCATCCGACGTTTGTGAGTGTGGCTGAGATCAAAGTGGCTTCAGCTTTAGCCGAATCAAAACAACCAGATGCGGCTAAAGCAGCAGCCACTTTAGATGGCGAGAGCCTCCTGCCGCTGCTCACCCAAACCGGCACGCTCCATCGCACCGCCTTGTTCTGGCACATGCCCACCTACACCACGAACTACGGACGCACGCCCTGCGCCGTCATTCGCGAGGGCGATTGGAAGCTCATCCACTGGTTCGGCGACTACCTCGACACCACCGGTTTCACGCCCGATGACAAACCCTACGGTAAACTCGTCGTCGGTCCGCGCACCGAGGTATTCAACCTCCGCGAAGACCCCTACGAAACGCGCAACGTCGCCACCGACCGGCCAAAAAAGACCACCCACCTCACCAACGCCCTCAAAGCCTGGCTCAATCGCACCAAAGCCAAGCTGCCCACGCCAAATCCCGACTTCAATGAGAAGCGGTGGTGGATGTCCGCAGGCAAGCCAGTGAAGGGCGAGAACTAAGCCGCAGCACTCCAGCCGCAGACAGTTCAATCCACTCGCCTATCTGATGAGCCAAAACGGATATGAGCTGGGCCACGAGCTTCTTGGCAGTGGCGATGTTTGTTGGCAAACACCAGGGTATATGCGGTCGCCATCACCGGACTGTCGATCTACGGCTTCATACCCGTATCTTCTGATGTCAATCTGATGCCCATCTCTGCCAGGTATCCGACAGCCGTTACCGCGCCACGGGTTATAGCGCGCTGAACATGTTCTCCTGAATCGTCGGCAGTGTTTGAGGGGATGCGCAGATCAATGTCAACACGCTGTTTCAATGCGCGGCGGGTGGGCTGCTCGTTTGCTGTGTTTTGATGGTGCGGCCTTCCAAGGGCGCATCTTGGTCCAGATGCAAGAAACCCATGTTCCTAGAACGTTGGTTCCAACTCTCATGCACAGGTCTTCGTCCCCTGCAACATCGTTGCCACATATCGTCAGCCTTTTTTGGCTGCTGGTGGGACTCAGTGTGAACGCAGCGGATATGACGGTGGAGCAGCGCAGCTTTTTCGAGAGCAAGATCAGGCCTGTGCTGGTGAAGCAGTGTTACGAATGTCATTCCCAGGAGGCAAAAAAGCTCGGTGGGAAGCTGCTGCTAGACGCGCCTTCAGAAATGATCGTCGGTGGTGAATCCGGACCGTCTTTGATCGCCGGGAAGCCGGACGATAGCCTCATCGTGCAGGCCGTGCGCTACGATGGCCTCGAAATGCCACCCAAGAAGCGTCTGCCGGATCATGTCGTGAATGATTTCGTCGAATGGGTGAAAATGGGCGCGCCTGATCCGCGTGCAGATTTGCCTAAAACCGTCAAAAAGACCCCGCAGGAGCCGCTGTGGTCCCTCAAGCCCATTTCTGATCCCAAGCCTCCCAAAGTCCAAAACAGCGCTTGGCCCAGCAAAAGCCTCGACGCCTTCATTTTGGCCAAACTGGAGCAAAAAAACCTCCAACCTACACACGATGCCGAAAAAGCCCTTTTGAAGCGTCGACTCTCTTTTGATCTCATCGGCCTTCCGCCATCCGACACGTCTGACATGTCAGACACGTCTGACTATGTTGATTTGCTTCTCAACTCTCCCCACTTCGGAGAAAAATGGGGACGTCACTGGCTGGATGTGGCACGCTATGCTGAATCAAATGGCAACGACGGCCTCAGCCGCAATCCCAGCTTTCCGCATGCATGGCGTTACCGCGACTATGTTATCCGCGCCTTCAACGAAGACCTGCCATATGACCGTTTCATCACTGAGCAGATCGCTGGAGACCTGCTTCCAGCCGATTCACCGACGCAGCGAGATCGCCAGCTCATTGCCACCGGCCTGCTCGCACTCGGCGCGAAGCCTGCGAAGGCCATGAACGAGAACTTCGAGATGGATGTCATCGCCGATCAAATCAACGTCATCGGCAGCGGCCTCCTCGGGCTTAGCGTCGGCTGCGCACGCTGCCACGATCACAAAACTGATCCCATCCCGACGCGCGATTACTACGCGCTCGCAGGCATCTTCCGCAGCACCGAGACGATGTGGGGGGCGGCCGCGATGCAAAGCCTCACCGCGCCACAAACACCGCTGCATGAACTCCAAGCCGCGACCGAAGTCATGCCTCGATCCGAATTAGAGCCGATCATCAAAGCCAATCCACCCCACCGCCCGCCCGCGAAACCTGCCTTCAAGTATGCCTCCGACGCTCCCCTCGCTATGGGTGTTCGCGACGCGAAAAAGATCGAGGACTGCAAACTCAACATCGACGGCGAATCCAAAAAACTCGGCGCACCTATCCCGCGAGGCTTCCTCAGTGCCTGCGGCGGCGGCACGGTGACCGATTTGAAACAAAGCGGCCGCCTCGAACTCGCCAAGTGGCTCGCCAGCCCGCAGAACCCGCTCACCGCCCGCGTCTTCGTGAATCGCGTGTGGCTCCAACTTTTCGGCGAAGGCCTCGTCACTACCCCGAACGACTTCGGCCTCTCCAGCGAGCGTCCCACTCATCTCGAACTTCTCGACCATCTCGCTACCCGCTTCATGCGCGAAGACTGGAGCATCAAAAAACTCATTCGCAGCATCGTCCTGAGCCGCACATATCAAATGGCATCACGCAGTGGCAGTGCGACGATGTTTTCACATCACCTTCGCCGCCGACTCGATGCCGAAACGATCCGAGACACCATGCTCTTCGCCACCGGCGACCTCAATCCGCAGCCCGCGATCGGTTCACTCATTCAGCATCGCGATGTGCTCATCAATGAGCTGCCCTCGCTGCATCAGCCCAGCTCGCAGCGTAGCGTGTATCTGCTCATGTTGCGCAATTCGATGCCGCCGGAGCTCACGCCCTTCAATCTGCCCGACGCCACCACCGTCATGGACCAGCGAGACACCGCCGCGCTCGCCACGCAGTCGCTTTATCTGCTGAACAACGCCTTCGTCATCGAGCAATCCCGCCGCTTCGCGAAACGACTGTTCCAAACACCTGCGGAGTTCGAAAAACGCATCGCACAGGCTTATCGCCATGCATTGGGCCGCGACGCCACCGCCGCCGAACTCCAGCGCGGCCTCGATTTCCTCCGCGAAGCCGACGCGATGCTGGTTTCGACGCAAACCGACCACCCACGCCGCGAACTCGACACCTGGGCCGCGTTTTGCCAGGCCCTGCTCGCCAGCAATGAACTGCGCTATGTGGACTAACCTTTCCGTATGATTCCGCCCATGAACGCTCTCTCCCGTCGCCAGATGCTCCACACCGCCTCGTGTGGTTTTGGCTATCTCGCGATGACCGGTCTCGCTGGCGCCAGTTTGACGGCCAAACCGCCCAGACTGCGTGCTCGGGCGCAGCGCGTAATCTTTTTGAACATGGCAGGTGGGCCTGCGCAGCTGGACACCTTTGACTACAAGCCGCAGGTCGGGAAGAAGCCGCACGCAGGCTCCATCGCGGAATTCAAGCGGCGTGGTGAGAGCGGGCTGTGGGTGAGTGAGCTGCTGCCAAACATTGCACGTCATGCAGACAAGCTCTGTGTGCTGAATGCGATGACGGCGGACACGAGCATTCACGCGCAGTCGATGCTGCAACTGCACACCGGCGACCGGCTGCGGCCCTGCCCGAGCATGGGCTCCTGGGTTGCGTATGGTCTGGGCACGGAGAACATGAACCTGCCTGGCTTTATCAGCTTCAACACCGCGAAGCCTGCCGAATACTCCGCCGCGCAACTCCCATCTGTCTTTGGCGGCACGCCCATCGGCGTGAATGGCGAGGACATGAGCAAGGCCACGATCAGCAACATTTTCAGCGATCACCTGCCCATGAGAGTGAAGCGCCGACAGCTTGATCTCGTCCAGGCGATGAATCACGATCATCTCAGCCTCCGTGCCGATGATGCGCAACTCGAAGGTGTGATTCAGACCATGGAACTCGGCTTCCGCATGCAGGCGGCTGCCCCTGCTTTGCTGGACCTCAGCCAGGAATCGAAAGCGACACTGGAGCGCTATCGCGTGGGTAAAAACTTCGCCGCTGGCACCTGCAAGGCGAGCGACTTTGGCCGTCAGTGCCTGCTGGCGCGGCGCTTCTGCGAGGCGGGCGTGCGCTTCATCGAAATCACGCACGGCAGTTGGGATCAGCACACAGATCATCGCCGCGATCTCACGGCGAACTGCGCCACAACCGACGCGCCCATCGCGGCGCTTCTGGATGATCTCGATGAACGCGGCCTGCTGGATGACACACTCGTCGTCTGGGGCGGCGAGTTTGGTCGTCCGGGTCTCACACCGGGGGCGGATAAAGACCAAACGGGGCACCAGCATCGCGCTTTCACCTTCTGGATAGCTGGCGGTGGCGTGAAGGCCGGTCACACGCACGGCAGCACCAACGAGGACGGCAGCACGGTCGTCGAGGGTGCGGTGCATTTCCGCGATCTACACGCGACGATCCTGCATCTGCTCGGCCTCGATCACGAAAACCTCGCCGTTGTCAGTGGCGGACGGCGTATCCGCCTCACCGGCCTGCAAGGCGGCAAGGTGGTGAAGGAGATCTTAGCGTAAGTTGCACGATCCATTGGTGACAAATATTGGCTTGTGACAGAACGTTTGGTTCCAATGACTCGCCTCTTATTCATCCTCCTCGCCCTTGGCTCCTCGCTCCATGCTGCGCAGCCGAACGTGCTCTTCATCATCGTCGATGACCTCACGACGACGTTGGGCTGCTATGGCAATCAAAGCGTCCGTACGCCGGGGATGGATGCACTGGCGGCGCGTGGGGTGCGGTTTGATCGGGCTTACACGCAGTTTGCGTTGTGCAATCCATCGCGGTGCTCGTTTCTCACGGGCTGCTATCCCGAGCGGACAGGCGTCATGGATCTCACGACGAGCTTGCGTAAAGCGCTGCCGGACGAGGTGACATTGCCACAGCACTTCAAAAACAACGGCTATGCCACGGGGCGTGTAGGTAAGGTCTTCCATGTGCCGGATCCGAAGACGAAGCTCGATGTCGAACTCGGCTCCGCGCTGCACAAGGACAACGAAATCCTCGTCGAGGCCAAAACGGCGAGCGATCCCGATGACAAACCGCGCTCGAAGGCCAAGGGCGAGAGCTACAACCGCACTTACGCGGCTTCAGCGCGTCCAGCGGCGGATTTCACCGATTACGCGATCGCGGACGATGCCATCGCGACGCTGGAGCAGTTCAAGGCGAAGCCGTTTTTCCTCGCGGTGGGCTTCATCCGGCCGCACACGCCGTTTGTGGCTCCGAAAGCGTTCTTTGAAGGCATCGACAAGACCCAGCTCACGCTGCCGCCTTTTTATCGCGAGGGTGGTGAAGACCTCGCGCCTCTGCCCAAAGCCTCGCTACGGCCCAACAACAACGTTTTCCGCTATGCGGCACCGACAGCCGATGAGGCTCGCGATGCGATGCGGGCCTACCTGGCCTCCACCAGCTTCGTGGACTCGCAAATCGCCCGCGTGCTGGAAAAGCTGCGCGAGCTGCATCTCGACGATAACACCATCGTCGTGCTCACCGGCGATCACGGTTACCAACTCGGCGAACATGGCCTGTGGGCCAAGCAGACGCTCTTTGAAGGCGCGAACCATGTGCCGCTCATCATCGCCGCGCCCGGCGTGAAGCCCGGTGCCCGAAGCGGCCTGGCCGAGCAGGTGGACATCTATCCCACGCTCTGCGATCTCGCCGGATTGCCGAAGCCCAAGCACCTCCAAGGCCGCAGCCTGAAACCGATGCTTGATGATCCGAACGCAAAAGGAAAGCAGGTGGCTATCAGCACGATGATCGCCCCACACACCAAACAAACCGGCCACAGTGTGCGGACGGATGCGTTTCGCTACATCGTATGGGAAGGTGGCGAAGAACTCCTCTACGACCTGCGCACCGATCCCGATGAACTCAACAACCTGGCCGACAAGCCAGCACAGGCTGAACGCATGTCGAGGATGCGTGAGCGGCTAGCAGCGCATTTGACCGTTGTAACGAAGTCTTTGTCGTTTCAAAATCGGTGATTGCCCATCATGAAACTCGCACGCCTCCAACCCTCTCAATACGATGAGCTAGCAAAGCTGCTGCATGCTTCGCTGGATGTTTGGCATCGCACTCGGTTAAATGTGGCTCGTTTTGGCAGCGAGTGGGAGCCTTTTCGTTTAACCATAGATGTCTATGAAGCGCTCGACCCTGGTTGCTGCGTGGTGGCGACGGATGAATCCGGCGTGCTGATGGGTTCTGCTTTTTTCCATCCACGCGAGACTCATGTCGGCGTGGGTGTCGTCACCGTGCATCCCTCTGCCTTTGGTCGTGGTGTAGGTCGCGCATTGATGGAGGAAGTCATCCGTATCGCCGAAAGTAAACCACTGCGGCTTGTCTCCAGCGCGATGAATCTCGATTCCTTTTCGCTCTACACACGCCTGGGTTTTGTGCCGCAGATGATGTTACAATCCATGACGATGCAGGTTCCCGTGGAGGGTCTGCCGGGCGCTACAAAGCGCATGAGAGCCGCTACCATGGCCGATATCACAGCCATTGCTGACTTTGAGTTTCGGCAAAATGGAATTCGCAAAGAGAAGGATTACCGCTTCTTCATCGAGAACCAATCTGGCTGCTGGCGTCTGTCCGTGATCGAGAGGGATGATGGCACTCTGGCGGGCTTCTTAGTCGCGTCCGCATTCCCGACGGACAACCTCCTGGGTCAAGGCGTGGCCGAAGATGAAGCGACGATGCTAGAACTCATGAAAGGAACGCTAGATCAGCATTTTCGCGGAAAAACGGTCGCTTTTATTCTCCCCTCAATGTGCGCAACGCTTGTCAAACAGGCTTATGCCTGGGGTGCGCGGAATCGTGAAACGAATCTGCTCAGCGTCCTCGGTGAAGCCCCAAGGATGCACGGCGTCACTCTACCAACCTTTTTGCCAGAAAGCGGCTAAGCCAAGCTGTAAGCGACCTCATTAAAACCCATGGATCTTTTCCCTCTCGATCCCAGCGCCAATCTGCTGCCTTCTGATGGCACCGTGAATTATCACGGGCGGCTCTTTTCTATGGCCGAGGCGAATGATCATCAAACGGCGCTGCTGAATGACGTTCCCTGGCAGCATGATGAAGCCATCATTTATGGGAAGCATATCATCACCGCAAGAAAGGTGGCTTGGTATGGCGACTCTGACTTTGCCTATGCCTACTCAGGCATCACGCGTCAGGCTTTGCCATGGAACGAACATCTATTGAAATTAAAAGCCACCGTAGAGGAACATTGCCAAACACGCTTTAACTCCTGCCTACTCAATCTCTACGATCATGGTGACCAAGGCATGTCCTGGCATAGCGATGATGAAAAGTCATTGGCAAAGCATGCCGCCATCGCCTCGGTTAGCTTCGGTGCAGAGCGTCGATTCTGTTTCAAGCACAAGCGCACAGATCAAACCACGGAGATTATCTTGGAGCATGGATCACTGCTTGTGATGAAAGACAGCACCCAAACCCACTGGCTGCACAGCATCCCCAAATCCAAGCGCATCACTGAACCCAGAATCAATCTGACCTTTCGTGCTTTTGTGGATCATTGAATCATCCAAAGCAGAAACAGTAAATGACCCAACTGTTCTCTTGCTGAATGGCGCTGCATTGCTCATTCATGCGGAATGTCCGCCTTCTCTGATCCTTTTCAAAAAGCCCGCGCCGAATCTGGCGTGATGCAGTGCCCGTTTCATGGTGAAACAATTACCATGATCCTGCGCCATGAAGATGTGAGGAAAGCAGCAAAGGATTGGCAGACCTTTAGTTCGGATGAGCCCTTCCGAGTGCCGATTCCCTCTGAAGAAGAAGTGCGCTCCATGCGCCAGCTTCCCATCGAAACAAACCCGCCCGATCATGGTGATTACCGCGAGATCGTGGAACCCTTTTTCCAACGTGCCAAAGATCCCGCCGTGATCGCGCAGGTCGAAGCTTTGATCAGCAGCATGATCACACAGGCGCTTGAGCGCGAGTCCATTGAGATCGTCAACGAGTTCGCGCTGCCCGTGCAGTCGCGTGCTTTGACCTACTTGCTCAATGTGCCAGAGTCTGAAGGGGAAACTTGGATCGGCTGGGGTATCCATGTTTTCAAAGTTACCGGTGGCGAGTTCAAAAAAGGCTCTGTCTTGGAAGACTACCTTCACGCAGCCTTCGACCAAGCCGAGGCCAATCCTGGAGCAGACTTTTTCAGTGCTTTGACACAAGCCACTTTCCAAGGTCGCAAGCTTACGCGGGAGGAATGCATGGGCTTTGCCAACCTGGCCTTTGCCGGTGGTCGTGATACGATCATCCATACCATTTCCTGTGCCCTAGGACATCTCGCCGAGCATCCTGAAGCACTCGAATACCTGCGCGCCGATCCCAAACGCATCACCTTGGCCAGTGAAGAGTTTTTCCGCGTCTTTATGCCGCTCACCCATATCGGCCGCGTCTGTCCTGCGGATACCGATGTGAATGGCATCACCGTCAAGGCTGGCGAGCGCATTTCTCTAGCTTGGGCTTCGGCCAACTTCGATGAAGCCGCCTTTCCCTCGCCACATGAAGTCCGCCTCGACCGCAAACCCAATCCGCACCTCTCCTTTGGTTTTGGCACGCATCTTTGCCTCGGTGCACCACATGCGCGGCTGATCCTGCGCACCCTTTTGAAGCTCTGCTGTGAGCGTATCAAGAGCATCACCATCCTCAAAGCCAATGAGCGTGTTGAGCATGAAGCCAAATTCGATCGCACGTTAGGTTACGAGACACTGACGGTAAAGCTAACGGCACTTTGAGTCCCCAGCTGGACAATCCTTAACTTTTTCTGAGATGTTTAGGAAGGGTGCTTCGTTACACGCATTTCCATGAAGTGCCTTGCCTTTCTTTTTCTCTTCACTGCCTGTTCATCGCTCCTTGCGGCGGACAAGCCCAACATCGTCTTCATCCTCGCCGATGATCTCGGTCAAATGGACATCCGAGCCTTCAATCCGAAGACATTTTATGAGACGCCAAACATCGATGGGCTGGCGAAGCGCGGGATGAAATTCACTCAGGGTTACGCAGCCTGCTGCGTGTGCTCACCGACACGTGGCAGCATCATGACGGGGAAATATCCGCCCCTTTTTGGCATCACAAATTTCATTCCCGGCGGCAAGTCGGGCAAACTACTGTCCGCTCCAAATGCAGGCCAGTTGGCACTGCAAGAAGTCACGATTGCCGAATCCTTGAGAGACGCCGGCTATGCGACCTTCATGTCTGGCAAGTGGCATTTGGGCAATGAAGGCTTCATGCCAAAAGATCAAGGTTTCACGAACGATGCTAGCGCCGCAACAGGACCGAAGTCTGATATCAAAAAAGGACCAGATGACCCCAAGAAAACAGACCGCATCTGTGACGACGCCATCGCATTCATCGAAGCCAACAAGGACAAGCCTTTCTACGCCTACCTACCATTCAATGCACCTCACGTGCCCATTGGTGCACGCGCTGACTTGGTCGCGAAATGGGAAGCGAAGGCCAAGCAAGCCCCCGCTGATACTTTTGGCAACGAAGGCAAGAACATGGTGCGTTTGGTGCAAAACAACCCCGTCTATGCAGCCATGCTAGAGCAGTTCGACACCGCCATTGGTCGTGTGCTCTCGGCTTTGGAGGAAAACGGACTCACCGAGAAAACAATCATCGTTTTCATGTCTGACAACGGTGGCCTCTCCACCGCTGAAGGCTTTCCAACATCCAATCTCCCGCTGCGCGCAGGCAAAGGCTGGCCTTATGAAGGTGGCGTGCGGGAGCCACTCATCGTGGTAGCTCCAGGAGTGGCCAAGCCAGCAAGCACCTGTGATTCGCCCGTCATCAGCACAGATTTTTATCCCACACTTCTTCAACTCGCAGGTCAGCCTTTGAAACCTGAGCAGCATCTAGATGGCGTGAGCTTTGTGCCGCTGCTCAAGGGCGGATCCACCGCTCGTGGCAAGCCGCTCTTCTGGCACTACCCTCATTATGCCAACCAGGGCGGACCACCCAACACCGTCATTCGTGAGGGCGATTGGAAGCTCATCGAGTGGCATGAAGATAGCTCGCTAGAGCTTTATAACATCGCCCAGGACCTCAGCGAAAAAACCAACCTCGCCACCCAGCAACCGGACAAGGTGAAGGAACTGCACATCAAGCTCATTGCCTGGCGCAAAGAAGTCGGTGCGCTCATGCCGACACCGAATCCCCATTTTGATCCCAATGCCAAAGCGCCGACCAAGTCACCCAAGAAGACCAAGAAGAAAGCTCCCAAAAAAGGCGCGCCGAGCAGCTTGAAGTAGGTGGCTGAAGAATCATGGCAACTGCGCGGCAAATCGGATCGTGAGACATTCGCTCACCGATCATGAAGCGCAGCGGTAAAACTCAAGCATGCCTTTGTGAGGCAATCTCAATGTCCTCATCACGCCAGCATTTGCATCGCTCCCGTTGAAAGCTACTCTGCACGTCCATTCATGAAGCTTGCTGACATCTCGAGACTGCCTAACCCTGAGGACAACTGTGCCATCGCTGTTCAGCGGCTAGAGGCAGGAACGGAGCTGTTGTCAGAGGTGGGAAGTTTCCTACTCAGTCACACAGTGCTCGAAGGTCACCGCTTTGCCATAAAGCTGATTGAAGTCGGAGCTGAACTGACCTCATGGGGCCTGCCGTTTGGGCGTGCGGTGCGTCCGCTAAAGGCGGGCGACTACGTTTGCAATGAAACGATGCTCACCGCTCTTCGCGCTCGGCATGTCGGATTTGCGGTGCCAGAGTCACCTAACTTTGTGGACTACTTTCAGCCTTATCAGCTCGATGAGTCATCTTTTTGTCCAGCGGAGCAGATGGCGCTCTATGAAAAGCCGCGCACCTTTGAAGGCTACACACGCATGGGTGGTCGTGGTGCTGGCACACGCAATCATGTCGTCGTGCTCGGGACGAGTTCGTTGACGGGAAGCATGGCGCGCATGGTGGCAGCGAGTTTTGCCAACGCACGCGAGCGATTTCCAAATGTTGATGGCGTGGTCGCTATCGCGCACACCGAAGGTGGCGAGCAAGGCGTGCCGAACAACCTGGACCTCACCCTGCGGACGCTTGCTGGCTTCATCACAAATCCAAATGTCGGCGCGGTGCTCGCACTCGATTTCGGATCGGAACCGGTGAACAACGACGCGCTCGCAGAATGGATGCGGTCCCACGATTCTCCGCTGGATGCTGTGCCGCACCAGCTCATGCATCTCGGTGGCGATCACACCAAAAATCTCGCACGCGCCAAGGCGGCGGTCGAAGAACTACTCGCCCAGGCCAATCAAACACCAAGTACGCCCCAACCGATCCGCCATCTCAAGATCGGTATGCAGTGCGGTGGCTCGGATGCTTTCAGCGGCGTCTCCGCAAATCCGCTGGTGGGCATCATCGCCCGCGAAACGGTGCGCCACGGCGGCGCGGCGAATCTCGCGGAGACGGATGAGCTGATGGGAGCGGAGCCCTGGGTGCTCGCGAAGGTGCGCGACCTCGCCACGGCGCAGAAATTTCTTCAAACGCTCGCCACTTTCGAAGCGAAGCTTAACTGGCACGGTGCCAGCGGTCAGTCGAATCCCAGCGGCGGCAACATTTATCGAGGTCTCTACAACATCGCCATCAAGTCCATCGGTGCCGCGCGGAAAAAGGACCCGCAGATGCGACTCGACTGGGTCATCGACTACGGCGAGCGGATGCACGAACCGGGCTTCTACTTCATGAACAGCCCCGGCAATGACTTGGAGAGCATTGCCGGACAAGTCGCCGCAGGCTGCAATCTGATCGTCTTCAGCACCGGCAACGGCTCCATCACGAATCATCCCTTTGTGCCGACGATCAAGATCATGACCAACACGGGCCGGTTCAATCTCCTGAACCGCGACATGGATCTCAACGCAGGCCGCTATCTCGAGGGCGAGCCAATGGAAAAGCTCGGCGAGGAAGCCTTCGACTACTCCATCGACATCGCCTCCGGTCGCCGCAGTGTCGGTGAACGCGCTGGTCACTCACAGGCCCAGCTTTGGCGCGAGTGGCGGCAGACAGCAAAAACATCCGCGACACCAAAACAGGATCGCGTGAAACCCGATGGCGTGCCGCTTGCCTGCAAAGTGATCCCCAACGTGCCATCACTGCCTGCCGAACTGCGACAACCCGCCGCCGCAGCCAATCGCATTCGTTTGATCATCCCCACCAGCCTCTGTGCAGGCCAAATCGCACGCATGATCGCCGACAAGCTTGATCGACTCGCCCAGCTGAAACTCCCCGCTACGTTGCACTGCCGCACACCGAGGGCTGTGGTGCTTCCGGTGAAGCAATCGACATTCTCGAGCAAACCATCGCCGGTTATGCCGTACATCCGCTCTCTGAACGCGTGCTCCTACTTGAGCACGGTTGCGAAAAAACGCATAATGACGCCATTCGCAACTTTCTCGGCACCCACAACATCGATCACACCGCCATGGGCTTCGCCAGCATCCAGCTCGATGGCGGCATCGACCGCGTAACGGAGAAGGTGACGAACTGGTTCGCATCGCCTCAATCCAGCGAATCATCTCACCAATCCACGCTCTGCCTCGGCCTCAGCGCGCAGGGCGACGTGCCATTCGAAACCGCTATCGCCTTAGCAACAGTGGCCGCATCCATTGTCACAAGCGGCGGATCCGTGATCATTCCCGAAACATCGCCACTGCTTGGCTTGGCCGATTTCACCTCGGCGCTATTCGTCGCCGTCCACCACCCTACGCTGTCCTATGGCGAGATCATCCAGCATCGCGGACTGCATGTCATGGCCATGAGCGGCGATCACCTCATCGAATCCCTCAGCGGCATGGGATCGTCCGGTGCCAACCTCTTCCTCGTGCACGACAGCAACCGCCCCATCCAAGGTCATCCCTTCATCCCCACCGTGCAAATCGCCTCCGGCCCCTCCATCAGTCTCAGCGACCAAAATCTCGCCGACCTCCCTTCAGAGCTACGCACCGCAGCCATCCTCGCCACACTCTCGCGCGTCTGGGCTGCCCAACAACGTCCCCAAGCCCAATCCATCGGCAACGTGGACTTCCAAGTCAATCGAGGCTGGTTTGGTGTCTCGACGTGAGTTTGAAGATTAAAATCAAGACCGCCTCGTGGAACCAAAGCCGGAATGCGCTAGATCGGCCGACGAGCAAAAGGCTACAAAGCCTGACTCCCCAGCGCACTTCGCCGTGAGTACCGCTCAAGCTTCATTGCATGTTTGAGCTCCAAAAGGAGAGGCAAAGTTTCATGCTTCCCCTTTAGCTTAAAGATGATGGATCTGACGACACTCATCACGGACTAGAGATTTTATGCTAAAGTGAGACACCCTCTGTGAATCTTGAATTTAACGAAACACTTCGTTACCAGCCCCTTAGAAAACCGTTAAGCAAGCGAGCTCCAAAAACTGTCTCGCTTCTTCCATCTCTCCTTTCATGAAACCAGATAAAACTTTCTTCAGCGTTCTCGTCACGCTCATCGTTCTATCAACCATCTTCTTTGTGATCGAGCGCATCGCTGGGCGTGGTCGCAATCGAGTCCAGCCGGTTTTTCGCAAGGGCTGGTTCACGGATGTGGTCTATTGGTTTGCGACGATTTTGCTTACGAAGCCATTCGTGCGAATGATGCTGATCCTGCCCGTGGGTATCTTGATTTTAGCCAAGGTGACCTCAATCGATGTGATGAAGATGGGCACTTACTCGGGCTATGGATTCCTGAGTCGTCAGCCGATTTGGTTGCAAGCGATTCAAATCTATGTGCTCGTCGATTTCACCGCTTACTGGACTCACCGTTTGTTTCATCGCGGCAAATGGTGGCCGTTTCATGCGGTGCATCACAGTTCAGAAGATCTGGATTGGCTGGGCAGTCTGCGGGTGCATCCGGTGAATGATCTGGTGAATAAACTAGCGCAGGTCACACCGGTACTGCTCATGGGTTACAACCCGACTGTCACGCTCAGCACGGCACCCATCCTAACATTCTATGCCATCTTTCTTCATGCCAATGTGAACTGGGACTTCGGTCCACTGCGCAGTGTGATCGCCACGCCGGTGTTTCACCGTTGGCATCACTCGAAAGATCGGGAGGCGTGGGACAAGAACTTCGCGGGACTATTTCCGATTTGGGACATTTTGTTTGGCACCTATTTCATGCCAAAGGGGCGTTACCCTGAGAACTTCGGCATTTGCGAGCCGATGCCGAAAGGCTACTTCGGCCAACTTTGGGAACCGTTCGCATGGATTCTTCGTCGCGGAAAGAAAATGAACCCTCAATAAACAAGTCTGATGCAACTTCAACACTCACTGTCTGCCTTTGCATTCACTCTGACTCTCTGCTGCTTGGCTCATGCTGAGGATCTGCCAGTTTATGCACCACTCTCAGCCTCATTGGAGGTCGAAGTCCTCAAGCTCGAATGGCAGGATAAAGCACGAAATCGCGTGGTGCCTGTGAAGCTTTATTTCCCCAAAACCGGCAGCGGACCTTTTCCTGTCATTGTTTTCTCCCACGGACTCGGCGGCTCGCGCGAAGGTTACGAGTATCTTGGGCGACACTGGGCAGGGTGCGGTTATGTCAGCGTGCATCTCACGCACATGGGTAGCGACGACAGCTTGTGGAAAAACGTCCCGGCGGCAGAACGCGGCAACGCTTTGAAGAAAGGTGCTGCGAATCTGCAAAGCGCGCTTGAGCGTCCGCCCGACGTGCAGTTTGCGCTCGATGAAATCACACGGATGAACGTGAACGAGTCCTCACCTCTGAAATCACGCCTCGATTTGAAAGCCTTGGCCGTCGCTGGTCATTCCTTTGGCGGCTACACGACACTCGCACTTGCAGGTCAGACTTTCATGCTGCCGTTCTTCCAATCGAAACGCTATGAAGAGCCACGAATCAAAGCTGCCATCCAGATGAGCGCCCCCGCACCGACGATTCGCCGAGATCTCGATGGCAGCTATGCCACTATCAAAATCCCTGTCATGCACATGACCGGCACCAAAGACTTTCTCGAACTCCTGCCGCAAACCACGGCCGCTGACCGACGGATCCCCTATGATCACATGAGCCAAGCTGAAACCTGCCTGGTCAACTTCGTCAACGGAGATCACTTCATCTTTTCTGGCCGTGTAGGCCTGCCTGGAGCCGCCGAACGAAAAGCCCAGGACGCCCTCTTTCAAAAACTCATCTGCGCCAGCACCACGGCGTTTTGGGACGCCTACCTCAAAGGCAACGCCGCCGCGAAAAAATGGCTACTTGAAGGCGGTTGCGAGAAGCTCCTGGGCAAAGAAGCCAGCTTCGAACACAAAACACCGGCGAAGTGAGTGCCATCGATTCAATGATCTGCCGAATCGGACACACTCTTTGCTGAGATGTTCCTGCATTTTCGTCGTTTCAGAGAAATCCATGCCACGACTCACCCTCTTTTTATTAGCTCTCTGTTCGTCACTCTTTGCCGAAGTGAAGCAGCCCCCCTCGTCTGTCGCACCAGCTAAGAAACAAGCAGGAGTGTCTATTTCACGGCCCAACATCCTCTTCATCTACATCGAGGATCTCGGCTACTACACCAGTGAACGCGCTGCCCGTGAACCAAACACAAGCATCACGGGCCTCAAAACGCCCAACCTCGACAAACTGGCTGCTGAGAGTGTCAACTTCACACGCACCTTCTGTGGGCAGAGTGTCTGCTCACCGAGCAAGTCGGCGATTTATAGCGGGCTGCTGCCGCATACCAACGGCATCTGGCGTAACTGCCATAACAATCACCCCAAACATGGCAATCCGGACAAGTGGATCCCGTTGCCTGATCCAATCACGAAGGAGAATGATCCAACCAACCTAGCTGCTGGAGGCATGCATGGACATATCCCCAACCTCATCCAGATGCTCAAAGCCAATGGCGTTTATTGCGCACTTTCAGGGAAGCTGCATCAGCAACCAGCACGAAATTTCCCGTATGATATCTTCGTCGATGAAAGCGACCTTGCCACCGTGATCAAAGCCGCAGGCGATAAGCCCTGGCTTTTCTGGTGCAATCCGGGTGACACGCACGCGCCTTGGTGGAGGCATGTCCAAAAGAAGCTTATCAATCCCAAAGACCGCAATTCAGCACCCAAAGATGTGGATCCTGCTGCCATCAAGATGTTGCCGTGGCTGCCAGACACACCTGCGGCGCATATCGATATCGCACAGTATTATTCCTGCATTCTAAACATGGATGCTTTCGTCGGAGAGATGATGCAGAAACTCGAAGCCAGTGGTCAGGCAAACAACACCATCGTCGTGTTTACCGGCGATCATGGCATCCCTGTAGCACGTGGGAAAACGAGTGTGTATCCCGCAGGGACTCATGTGCCCTGCTATATCAAAGGTCCGGGCGTCAAAACCGGACGCACCTTGACCACCCCCATCTCGCAGATGGATTTCAATCCGACCTTTCTCGAAGCCTTTGGCATCGCCCCGCAGCCAGTTTGTCATGCAAAGTCGCTGTGGCCTATTCTGTCAGGCAAAACCGATGCATTACCGGATCGCACGACGATCATGACCGAGACGAATCATGGCTCATCTTCGGCCCCAAAAAATCTCAAGCCTACTAAGGCTCGCGCTGTCTGTGACGGACGCTTCTACTACATCGGCAACGTCTATCAAGACACCTTCAAAGGCCCAGCCGAACAAGCGATCTCTATCGGCAGTGGCAGTGGTGAATATGGTGATCCCGGACCGCAATACGGCATTGACCTGCACGACGACGCCATCCGCCACAAAACCGACCAACCTCTGCCTTACGAGCTGCTGCGCCAGCTCTGCATGGCCGACGCCCCGAAAGAAGAGCTCTACGATCTCGATGCTGATCCCTGGGCCATAAAGAACCTCATCAACGATCCAGCACACGCAGAAACCCTCGCAAAATTACGCCAAGAGTTCACCACCTGGCGCGCGAATTCCCAAGACAATGACCTACCCTTCACTTCTCGCAGCGGCAAGATGACAAAATAAATTCGTCATGGATTGATCGCCATTTTTATCTCTGCGGCGAAAACTGCGATCGACTGGCCAATCCTATTACCGCAGAGAAGCAAAGGTGCAGAAGTCTCGCAATGGTTCTGCATAAGGTCACTCGCGTGAACAAAAAAAGCGGTGACCTCCATATGGGAGTGTCACCGCTCATCGATCACTTTCAGGTCAGCCTTATTTCACAAACATCGCGTGGTCTTTATTGCCACCGCTCAGGACGTAGGCGAGGAGGTCGAGAACTTCTTCTTTCTTGAGCATGGCCAGCAACATCGGTGGCATGAGAGAGACGGTGCTCGGCTCAATGCTTTTCACTTCTTTGCGGTCCACATTGACGCGCTGATTAGGATCACTGAGATCCGTATTCAAAGTCACGCCGTCACCGCTGAGGTTCACAACAACGCCGCTGAGGATCTCACCATTGTTCTTGGTCACGATGATCGGCGCAAACTGTTCATTGATGACTTTGCTTGGATTGATGATCTGATCCAGCAAATCATGTGGACTGTAGCGGCCGCCAGCACCAGTCAAATCAGGCCCCGTCATGCCACCTGCATTGCCAAAGCGATGGCAGGTGTAGCAGGCAGCACCCGAGAACATTTGACGACCCTTATCAAAGTCGCGGCCTTTCATGCCCGTTTCGGCGGCTTTACTGAGCTCTTCGAGAGTCCACATCGTCGGCGTGCGACCGACAAACATGGCTCCGACGTTTTCGATCGCTGATTTGATGACTGGCTTCTTCGCGATGAGTTCGGCGAATTGGGTTGTCTCTTCCGGCGTAAAGGTTTCCAACGTATCCTTGCGGATGAACTCGATGAAGATATTGAAACTGCTACCACCCTTGTAGTTAGCAGCTTTCAGGAACCACTCGAGTTGTTGCTTGCGCAATTCAGCGATCCAACCTGTTTTTAGGAAGCGCATACTGCGAGCGTATTCGACCTGCGGTTCTTGGCTCTCCGCGGCGGCGATTAGGGCCATGCCTTTAGCGGCCACGCTAGGTGCTTGCAGGTGGGCAAGCGTCTCAATGAGCAACCAGTTCAACTCAAAGTTATCCGCAGGGAAACTTGGATCAAGCTTGGCAATGATCGCGGCCACTGTGGCATCATCAGGATTGCCAAAACGGTGCAACACAATCTCCGTCAGACGAACATAAGCGAGGCGTTGCTCTGGTGTGAGCTTGGCAAAATCATGCTTCAGCAACGCCGCCAGGATAGAGTCACGCATGGCCGTATTCACAACATGATCTGCAGCGCGATGTGTCGGGCAGACACCCGTAGCGCGCGTAAGCGAAAGCAGAGCTTCCAGCTGTGCGGTAACATTGGTTTCAGCCAGAGCCTTGGCCTGCCATTCGGCTAACGGCTGATGCTCCAGCACCGTGCGTGCAGCAGCGCGGATGTAGCGGTCTTCACTGCTGAGGTGCGGCCAAGCGGTTTCGACGGCTTTCGGATCTTGTTTGCCATGGAAGGCTTCGAGGGTGTGGCGGAGATCACGTTGCGGATCAATCACGGCTGCATGCATCAGAGGTGAGGTATCTTCTTTTCCCTTATAACTCACCCGATACAATCCACTCTGCACTCTGCGTCCACCGATGGTGAAATACATCGCACCATCCTTGCCGATGATGGCATCAGAGACAGGAAGCGGGCCGCCGGTCACAAATTCTTCCTTGGTTGCCGTGTAGGTGCTGCCGCTGGGCTTCAGATGCACCGCGTAAATTTTGCCCCAGCTCCAGTCGAGCACGTAAAAGGCCTCTTGGTATTTTCCTGGAAACTTGGCTCCGTATCCAAAAGTGGTGCCTGTCGGTGAACCAGGTCCAATGTTCAGCGTGGCAGGCAGGTTGTCATAATAGAACTCAGGATACTTGCCTGCTCCGTTGCGCCAGCCGTATTCACCGCCGCTGACAACGTGATTCACGCGTGTGGGACGATACCATGAGGTATTGAAGTCATACTCCATGTCGGCGTCGTAGGTGAAGAGTTCGCCATCGCGATTCACACCGGCGTCGAAGATGTTACGGAAGCCACTGGCGAAGATCTCCATGTTCTTACCATCAGGATCGAGGCGGTAAATGATACCTCCAGGTGCCATAACGTGGCGATTGTGACCGCGTCCATCGGGCATGCGAGTCAACAGGTGGTCATCGCCCCAAAGTTTCGCTACAGGTGAACTGTCGGGAGCTCCGGCCTTGGGTCCTTCTTTGAGCACCGCGTTGTTTCCGGTGATGAGATAAAGTGATTTGCCATCAGGCGTCGGAACGATGGCGTGCACGCCGTGATCGCCACTGCTATCGAATTCACGCAGCATTTCGACTTTATCCGGCATGTCATCGTTATTGCTGTCCGTGATGCGGTAAAGACCGCTGGGGATCTTTTTCTCGTAATCGTTCACACCCACATAAAGGGCACCAAAGGCAAAGAGCATGCCATTCACTGCACGGATCTCAGCCGGCACTTTCTGCACGTCTTCAGGTTTCAGGACTTGGCCAGCGGCAGGAGCTTTGAAACGGAAAAGACCACCATATTGATCGCTGGCATAAAGACGGCCTTTGTCATCGCTACAAAGGTTCACCCAGGAACCCTGATCACCACCGGGGACAGAGTAAAGAAGCTCCACTTTGAAATCAGGCAGCGTCTTGATGTTGCTGATGGGCGTAGCGACATTAGCCCCAATGGCGGGTCCGACTGCATCTGGGCGTTTTGGCTTGGCCTCTCCCTTGCCTTTGGCTTTGCCTTGACCTTTAGGACCACCCTTTGCTGGGACCGCTGCAGCAGGCGGCTGAGCCTTTCCCTTGGCTTTACCGCCAGGTCCCTTAGCCTCGATGATCTGGGCATCACTTGGGATGGCTGACTTCTCAAAGGGAAGTCCTTCGCCATCCGGCAGCTCTTTGAGCATCACGTCCTTAATTTGCACCTGCATCGCTGGACCGCGATGAATCTGGAAGGCGACAAGTCCTTCCATCGAGCGCTTGGCCAGCTCGAAATCGAGAAGGTCGATCGTGACTTGGCCATCGATCTTATGAATCAAATGATTGCCTTGAGCGATGACGGTGTACTCATGCCAATCGGCTATGTCCACATTCACCGGCTCATGCTCAGAGGCCAGCCAACGCTTCCCTTCTGGGTCAATGACCACGCCTTGACCATTCTGCACGACAATGCCACGTCCACCTTCTTCATACATCATGGCACGGTAAGGCGCGTTCGGATGGATATCGCACTGGTAACCTCGAATGGACCATTTCTTGTCCGTATTCTCGCTGCTGCGGTATTGGATGCCGGTGTTGTTGCCCTTCTGACGGATTTTCGCCTTCAGCTCAAAGTTCTTCACCTTCCCACCGCGCCAAATGAGGAATTGATTGTAAGCGAGCTGCTGTGGCCCCGTGGTGTTGCCGACGATTTCGCCGTTCTCGACCTTCCAGAGTTCAGGATTGCCATCCCAGCCAGTGAGATCTTTGCCATTGAAAATGGGTTTAAAACCATCCTGAGCAACAGCCGAGGACAGCAGGAAGAGAGATAGAAGGTAAAGACGTTTTATGATCATGCGAGCCAATAGAACGCCCTTTTCTATCCAAACATACCAGCAAAATGTGTGTCTTATCTAGCAACTCATGATTTAGGCGTGCAATCAGCATCGAAGGTGAATGCCCCGCATCTCTAAAACCTGCCAACGCGTAAAGTAAGTCTCATGCATCTCAGCCCATCGCACCGATTTCCGAACTCAGCTACGGTCTTGAGGAAGCTCGACCTAAACTTTGATCTGGAAGCCTAACTAGCCATGATGGATGCGCCGTTAACCCGTGCTGATGCCTTAGCTGCGTGGCAAGCTTTTCTACCGCGAATCGCCGACTACGCGACCAAGCGAAACCACGTTGAAAACGATCACCCCCATGTTTCCCGCCTCAGTGCGGCCTTACGTTACCGACTCATCACAGAGGATGAGGTCATGCAAGATACGTTGCTGACGCATCGTTTTTCCAAGGTTGAAAAGTGGCTGCAAGAAGTCTGTTGGCGGCGCTACTGGAAAGGCTGGTTAGAAATGCGTCCAGATGTATGGACCAGCTGGCGGCGGCGCGTTGCCGAACTCAGACGAAATTTACCTCCTGAAGTTTTGATCAAGGCAGAAGCCGTCGCCGCAGGTCAGAGTGGCGTGGCTTGCATGGACGCCTTTGCTCACGAACTCATCCACACGGGCTATCTCCACAATCATGCACGCATGTGGTGGGCTAGCTTCTGGATTCATGCGGAAAAGCTTCCTTGGGAACTGGGTGCAGACTTTTTCTTTCGCCATCTCTTAGACGCAGATCCTGCGAGTAATACGCTCTCCTGGCGCTGGGTCGCTGGCCTGCAAACGGCTGGAAAGACCTACATCGTGCGGCTATCGAACCTCGAAAAATATCTTTCTGCTGATCAGCTAAAACAAAAAATGGGCAGCGAACGAATCGCTGATGACGTGGTGACGCCCTTTCCTCAAATGGATTATGCAGACCGCAGCAAGCAGTCTTTACCAGCCTATCCTGTATCATACACCCAGAAAAATCAGCGCTGTGGACTATGGCTTCATGCCGATGACGCATCTCCAGAGATCGGTCCGCTGCAAACTCTGCGACCTGTAGCAGTGGCAGCGTTCAGCAATCAATCGGTGTATCAAAACCTATACCGACTCAGTGATCAGCGCATCGCCAGCCTAAGCAAGGTTTTAACAGATGGCGTCACCCGCTCAGCAAGTCACTATGCTTGCCCAGCGACATTGATCGAGTCCTCGGATACCGTTGTCAGCCTTAGCGAATGGGCTCAAAATCAGCAACTCCAGGAAGTCGTGGCGATGGCACCGACGGTCGGACCCATCCATGATTTGCTGCCTAAAATTAGGCAACATCTTAACAGGCTCGGCATTCAGTTGACCTTGATTCGGCGTGAATCAGATACGCATGCCTTCGCAGTAGCAGGGGCTGGCTTCTTCCCGTTTTGGGAAAAGATGAGCCGACATCTACAAGCCACAGCCACCGACCAAGCGCACTTTCCATTCTTTGAAACACCTCATGCCCACAAATGAATCCATGGTTGATGTGCTGATCATCGGCACAGGTATCTCCGGCCTCATCGCTGCGTGTGAACTTCAGCGAGCTGGCCGTCGCGTGCTCTTGCTGGACAAAGGCAAGGGCCTAGGTGGCAGGCTCGCGAGTCGTCGCATCGGAGCCGCTACCTTTGATCACGGGGCACAATTTATTACCACTCGGGATACCCGATTTGCTGAGATTCTCAAGGAAGCAGCGAAAGCTGGCACTATGACCGAATGGTGCCAAGGCTTTAACGCCGCAGCTGACGGACACACACGCTGGCGTGGACAACCTGCCATGACAGCCTTCGCTAAGCATTTAGCCAAGGACCTCACCATCCAGATGGAAACGCAAGTATCAGCGGTGAAGCAAGCCGATGACAGCTACACAATAGAGACCAGCGCAGGAACCATCTACTCAGCTGCAGCCGTGCTCCTCACGCCACCAGTGCCGCAATCTCTTACACTGCTAAACGCAGGGGGAATCCATCTTGAAAGCGCCATGCACACGCGGCTTGCGGCCATTCAATACGAGCGATGTCTAGCCGTCATGGCTGTGCTGAAGCAGCGCTCCATGATTCCGCCACCAGGAGCCGTTTTACCGACCAGCGGACCCGTTTCATGGATTGCTGACAACCAACTGAAGGGCATTTCCGCCGATCCTTCGGTCACGATTCATGCCAACCATGAATTCAGTCTTGCACATTGGGATGAGGATCGAATGCTCAGTGGACAAATGTTGATCGATGCCTGCCAAGAATGGATAGGCACCGAAGTTCTCAGTTATCAGGTCCACGGATGGCGCTACAGCAAGCCCATGCAAGTGGATGAGCAGCCATGCGCACTTTTGCACTCAAATCCACCACTCGTCATGGCTGGCGACGCCTTTGCTGGACTACGAGTTGAAGGCGCTGCCTTATCCGGATTTGCTGCCGCCGAGACAATTCTATCACACCTATCTCCATCATGAATCCCTACTCCCCTGCCCCGCGCTGGATGCGGCACACTTTGTTAGCCGCTGGCATCTACAATATTCTCTGGGGAGCTTTTGCCGTACTCTTTCCTTCCGCGATCTTTCAATGGTTAGAAATGCCTCAGCCAAACTACCCACAATTTTGGCAATGCATCGGCATGATTGTCGGTGTCTATGGCCTTGGTTATGCCATCGCTGCCTTTGATCCGGGAAGACATTGGCCCATCGTACTGGTTGGTTTTCTAGGCAAGGTGTTTGGGCCGCTTGGTATGGTCAAGGCGCTGTGGACAGGCGAACTTCCCTGGGGCTTTGCGCTGAATTGTGTGACGAACGATCTCATCTGGTGGATCCCCTTTGCGCTGATTCTGAAATATGCCTGGGATCAATTCCAACAAGACACTGGGGCCGCGCCACTGCCTGATCTGGCCACGCTTTTAAAGGAAGCCCAAACCACTCAGGGCAGCAGCCTGAGCCAACTCTCCATGCAGCAGCCCATGCTGGTTGTCTTCCTTCGCCATGCTGGCTGCACTTTTTGTCGTGAGGCCTTGGCTGACCTGTCTACACGCCGGACTGAAATTGAAAAAAACGGCACACGACTCGCCCTCGTTCACATGGGGACGCCCAGCGACTTCGCCAAGTTCGCTGGAAGCTATGCTCTGGCAGATGTGGCAGCCATCTCAGATCCTGAGCGCCGACTTTATCGTGGCATCGGCCTTCGGCGTGGCAAGCTCCTGCAACTGCTCGGCTGGGAAGTCTGGCTACGCGGAGCCCAGGCATTCTTTTCTGGCCATCGAGTCGGCGCTCTAGCAGGCGATGGCACTCAAATGCCAGGCACCTTTTTACTCCATCACGGGCGTGTGGTGCGTAGCTACATTCACGAAACTGCCGCAGATCGGCCTGATTACGTCGATCTCTGCCAGCTCCCCTCTGCCTCATGAAACCAGCCTCTCTCCTTTGGATCTTACAGCTTGGCCTGCTCAGCTCATGTGCCTCGACACAGATCTGCACTCGCCCGCTCACTCAGTCTGAACCTAAAGCACAGGCGCTTGTTGCCGCTTCGCAGAAAGCTCATGGCTGCGCTGATTTTGCCAAAATCAACGATCTGAGTGTCCGCTACGAAGGCAAGTGGGCAGCCATCGGTCCGCGCTTCCAGCCAGTGCTGGTGGATTCAAAGTTTCGCGGTGGCTCCGAGGAAAGACTGATCCTCGTTCCACGAATCATCGCCCAATCACACACAGGACCTGGAGGCATCAAAAAGGTGCTACGCCAGCCTGATCAAATCGCCATCGCCTACAACGGAACTCGCTCCAAAGATGCCGAAGCCAATGCAGCAGCGGCTCTCGTGGCAGATGCCTATGCCCTATTTCTGCTCGGCCCCTTCTACTTCCAGCAAAGCGACACGACCTTCGCCATGAATGGTGCGTCCGTTGTCGATGACGCCCTTTGCGATGACGTGCTCGCCGTTCTGCGTCCGGGTTTAGGCATGGCGAAAGAAGATCGCGTCATCCTCTCCATCGACCGAAAGAGTAAACTGCTACGCCGAGTTCGCCTGACCCTCAATGGTCTGGAAAGCACCCGTGGAGCCGAGGTCGATGTGACCTTTCGTGACTTCAAAAAAATAGGCGGCGTGATCTGGCCCACTGACTTCGATGAACGGGTCCGTAGCCCTTTCAAACTACATGCCCACCATTGGAATCTGCGCGGCCTGGAGATCAATCGTGGCCTAAACATTCGCGATTTAAAACTCAGCCCCTGGAGCATCAAGGCAGCTCAACCGACATCCGCACTGATACCTTGACCCTCATGGAGACCCAACAGGACAGACTCACAGGACTCGCCTTCGGCAGCTTTATTGGAGATGCCCTGGCCATGCCCGCGCATTGGTATTATGACCGCTCGGCGCTGCATCAGGACTATGGCATCATACGGGACTATCTGCCCCCCAAGTCACCTCATACCGGCAGCATCCTCTGGCGTTCCGAATACACCGCGCTCAACGAAAATGGTGACATCCTGCATGATCAGGCCCGCTACTGGGGCCAGCGTGGCATTCACTACCACCAATTCCTGCGTGCAGGAGAAAACACCCTGAATCTGCAGCTTGGCAAAGTCCTGATGGACTCCCTGATTGCCTGCGGCAGTTACAATGCTGATGACTACCTCACACGTTACATTGACTTCATGCTCACGTCCGGGAAGCACCGAGACACCTACGTCGAAGAATGCCACCGTAAATTTTTCACTGCCTATGCCCGTGGCACGGCTCCACGCAAATGCGCAGGCACAGACATTCACATCGGTGGCCTTGCCCATGTCGGCGTGCTAGGTGCCTATTTTGGCGGCGACCTCAGCGCCACGCGGGAAGCCGTGCGCCAACACATCAGTCTGACCCATCGCTCACCTGAAGTTCTCAATGCAGCCGATGCCATGGCCAGGATCCTTTGCGACCTCATGCAAGATGTGCCCTTGCGTGAGGCCATCCTCGTCAACAGCAGCGACTGGTTCTCCAAACGCAAAGCCCTGGAATGGTCCAAAGATCCCGACGAAGTCGTCATCGGCAGGCGCGTCAGCCCGGCTTGTTACATTGCTGAAGCCTTCCCTGCTTCTCTTTATCTTGCTTGGAAATATGCCGATGATTTTGAAAACGCCGTCATCTCCAACACCAACGTCGGCGGTGACAACTGCCATCGCGGAGCCGTCATCGGTGCCCTCGTTGGAGGCGCCGTCGGCCTTTCCACCATACCACCAAGATACGTCGATCAAATCGACGACGCCATCCTCCTCAGAAGTCAGATCGACTCCATCGTCACGCATTCATGAAGACCACCCTCACCCGTGAACAAGCCTCTCACATCGTCCGACTCGCCTGGGAAGACCGCACCAGCTTTGAAGAGATCAAAGAGCGCACTGGGTTCGTCGAGAGCCAAGTCATCGACATCATGCGCCGCGAATTAAAACCCAGCAGCTTTCGCTGCTGGCGGAAACGTGTCAGCGGCCGAGTCACCAAGCACCGCAAGCTGCTTGAATTAAGACTCAAAGGTTAAGCTTACCCAAGACCGAGCAATGCATTGGCTTTCTGACTCACCTCTTGAAATCTCGCCGCATTGGCTGGCAGTTTGATATCCTCATCATAGGTCGGGATCATCTCTTTCATCCGGGCATGGCCCTCAGCCGTGCTCAGCAGATGGGGGAAGCATTTTTTGATGACCTCCAGGACGATATTCACTGAGACCGATGCTCCGGGCGAGGCACCGAGCAGGGCCGAGATACTGCGCTCAGCATCGGTGATGACTTCTGTTCCATAGTGGACGATGCCCGCCTGACCATCTGTTTTCTTGATGGCCTGAACGCGAATGCCAGCGTCGATCAGACGCCAGTCTTTGGCCTCTGCTGCTGGGTAAAAGACATGCAGCACTTTCATCCGATCCGCCATGCTTTGCAGACCCTGCTGAATGAGATAGAGCACCAGCTCCAGATTGCTGATGCCGATGTTAATCAGCGTCGTTAGATTGTCTGGGCGGATGGAAAAAGGCAGGTCCGTGTAGCTGCCTTTTTTATGCAGAAACTTCGTGGTCCACGCGGCAAAGGGACCAAAAAGCAGCGTTTTTTTACCGTCCAACATCCGTGTATCCAGATGCGGCACAGCCATGGTCGGAGCAGCATCCAGAGCTTGGCCGTAGACCTTGGCCTCATGCTTCGCCACGATGTCTGGATTATCACAGATCAGCCACTGACCGCCAATGGGAAAGCCTCCCAAGCCCTTCGCTTCGGGAATGCCTGACTTTTGCAACAGTCCCAGACTGCCACCACCTGCACCAACAAACACAAACTTGGCAGAATGGCTGCGCTCTTCGTTCGTCGTTAGATCACGCACCTGCACTTCCCAGCGCCCTGCTTTTTTCGTTAGGCCCACCACCCGATGCCCAGGGGCCACGGCACAGCCTTCCTGTTTACTCAGCCATTCCAGCAGCTTGCGTGAGATTGCTCCAAAGTTCACGTCCGTGCCACCATCCATTTTGGTGGCAGCGATGGGCCCCTCACCCCGCCCCTCAAGCAGCAGCGGAGCCCAACGGGCGATCTTGTCGCGATCCGTCGTGTATTCCATCGAGCTGAAAAAAGGATGCGCCGACATGCCTTCATAGCGGGCTTTGAGAAAGTCCACCTGCTCCTGCCCATGCACAAAACTGATGTGCTTCAGCGGATTGATAAACTCCGAAGGCCGCTCCACCATGCCGCTGTCGACCGCATAGCTCCAAAACTGCTTCGAGTGTTCGAACTGCTCAAAGATCTCGATCACTTTGCTCACATTCACGCTGCCATCGGCCTCACGCTTCGGCGTGTAGCTCAGTTCGCAAATGCCCGCATGACCCGTGCCTGCATTGTTCCAGCCGTCCGAACTTTCCTGTGCCAGTCCATTCGTCACTTCAAAAAGCTGAATCGTCAGAGTCGGATCCAACCGCTTCAGCATTGCCCCAAGATTCGACGACATGATGCCGCTGCCGATAAGAATGACGTCTGGATTTTCGATAGGCTTCATGGTATGACTAGACCGTCGGATAGCCGACACCCGCCGCCGAATCAAGTCACACTCTCCCACCCAGCGATCACTGAGATGCACATGACATCTGTGGATATTTCGAGGAAATGGGTTTTTTTAGCAGATTTTTTTACCGCTAATGGGAGCCGAATAAACGCTAATAAAAGAAACAGAAGATGATTGGTTTTGGCTTCTCTTATTAGTGGCTATCAGCGTTTATTAGCGGTTTAAAAAGGTGTGTGGAGTTTATCCCCTCACAAAGATTCCCGCAGATTAGCCGGTTTCTTCTCCACCTCTGCGGCTTCACAACTCAGTTCATTCATCCAGGCCATGGCACCCTGAGAAACCTGCTGCTCACTGATTAATGATCTGAATGGCAATCCGGCGTGCTTTGTCTCCGAGATCGGCAGCGGGGTAATTGGCCTGCTCTGTGTTGAGATTGACGAGATCCCAGCCCATGAGGGCATTGAAGAAACGCATCATGACGAACTCCATCGAGTGATTGGCGTCCGTGAGGCTGGCTCGGGTGCGCGTCTTCAACTGAGCAGCCAGGACATTGAGCCGGTCGCCGATCTGAGTGGCGTATTCTTGAGACGGGAACGGCATGGCGATGTTTCAGCGTGAGTTTTGTGCAATGCACCAAGCGAAAAAAGCGTTTTATAAAATAACGAGAGGCCGCCAGAGAAACGGCTTGCCATGAAGCCGGAGAATCGGTGGTTTGGCGAGAGGAAAAAGCACGGCACCCACCCAACGATCACTGAGATGCACTCAATGATTCATGGGGTGTCGGCTGGACTTGACCGCGCCCGAAAATCAAACCCACAACGGCACCCACGCCGATCAGGGCTGCAGGAAGTGTTGGCGGGCACCAAAGAAAGTTGGCTTGGAAAACGAGGAAGCTAATCACTAAGGCGGCGAAGATCAGAGCCATGCCGGCGTAAAGGGCACGGGATCGACGAACGCGGAGCACGATCCAGGCAGCGGCAAGCGCGGCGAGCCCCCAGGCGATCCATTGCTGGATCTGGGTCAACCTTTGTAACCTTGGCAACGAAAGCAGGTGGGTGAGCGCTTCTGCATGAAGCCTTGCGGTGGACGGTGCCTGCCCAGCTATCTGGTGATCAGAGCCAATGACGAAGATCTTGCCCTTTCCCAGCGTGGCCCGATCCGCTGCACTGACGCCGTCAGCCAATCCGCCGGTCATGAGATCAAGGGCGTTCACGGTAGCCACTTGGGTCGAAGGCTGGCTTTTCATGGTTCCGTCTATTTCTAAGGGCACAAAGAGGCCCTGCCCCAGATAAGCAGCGGCACCAGGTCCGAGGCGCAGGCGATGAAAGGCATACGGACTGCTGCTGTATCGAGCTAAAGTCTGCGCTAGGACACTGGGAATGAGCTTTTCCTCTACCCGCCAAGCATAGGGCAATGCGCCGTCGGTCGTCGCTGCGGCGATACCGAGCTCACTCTGAGAGCGCAGTTTGGGGTCTGGGGCTGCAACGAGCGCAGAGAAGCTGGGGGCCGACTCCAGAGGCCCGTCCACGCGCTGAAATCGGGGTAACTGATCGTCGATCCCCCCCATGAAGGGAGGAGTCGTCTGAGGCCCATCCGACCTTTGAGCCTCGATGCCTAAAACGACGCTGTTAAATGGCAAAAGCGCCTCGCTGACCGCGGGGACGAACTCAGGTGCGGGATTCCCCCAAAAGAGGGGCTCTGGGATGACGACGACACTGGGTTCAAAGGGTTGCAGCCCCTTTAAGATGGTCTGCCAATCCAGTGGAGGGACGGGCCAGGCGGCATACTCAGCCTTTTGTTCGGCACGCAGGCTAACCAAAACCACCGGGTTTTCTGGACTGGAGCCAGGCTGAGTCAGGCGATCCCTGGCGTTGGCGACGAGGAAGTCGAGAAAGAAATCGTCCACGCGCTGGAAGCGGCCAGCACGCTGCTCGCGCTCCAGATACCAGCCAGTCGCGCCCAGACAGGCGCTGAGAATGAACAAACGAACCCAAATCATGAGCAGACATTGCCGCGACCTGAGCGAGGATGCCAGAAGAAAACCCATCTTGTCATTTTCTTTCCCTGAGAAAACTCTGTGCTAGACGCAGATGGCAGTTTATTTGTATTCTCACCCATTACTCCGCTTATGCGCCTGTTATCTAAAATCCTCTGGTCCCTTGCTTTCATCGCCGCCACCTTCGTTTGGATGGTGCTATTTGAACATGGATTCAGCGTCGATGCCTTCAACAAAGGTGTTCGTGAAGAATGGCATGCCCTGACCGCCATGACCCCAAGTAAGGCCAGCAAATAAGGTTTTCCCAACCCCTCAATTCATCTCACCCCCCAATACAACCCGACCATGATCATCAAAGAAGCTGAACTCGACCCCAAGAATATGAACCTTTGGAAAAAGGGCATGTTGGCTATCGAACAGAAAAACTGGGAATACGCCGTGAGCCTGATCCTCCCTGTCGTGATCGACAAACCAACCTTTCTTGATGGACGCATGGTTCTGCGCCGCGCCGAGGGTGAGATGTCAGGCACCGCGAAGAAGTTCAGCTTTGGATTTAAGGGCAGTTCCAAAAAAGATCCCTGGGAAGCCATCGCTGAACTAGAAGAGAACACCTTTCAAAAAGATCCCTTCAGCGCTAACGGCAACCAGCAGCTTTACGATCTGGCCATCAAGGCAGGATTCCCAGACCTCGCTGCCTTTGCTTTGGAGACGATCCGCATGGGCCAGCCTGAGAATACCAAGAACATGCATGCTCTGGCCCAGCACTACATCACCTATGAGCAGCCAGACAAGGCAAGCGCCGTTTACAATGCCATCTTAAAGATCGACCCTCGTGACATGATCGCCGCCAAAGGTGAAAAAGACTGCGCTGCACGCTCTTCGATCACGCGCCAAGGCTTCGGAGATGGTGACTTCCGCAAGAACCTCAAAAATGCGGATGAGGCCAATGACCTTGAATTGATGAATAAACAGGGCATGACGCAAGAGCAGATGGAAAGCCTGCTGGCCAAAGTCATCGACAAATACAATCAAGATCAGACCAACCTGCATACGGTCAAAACCATGGCCGACATCTATGAGCGCCTGGATCAATTTGAAAGTGCCCTCATGTTTTATGAGTACGCACTGACTCTGAATCCGAGTGACGTGGCCCTGAAGCGCAAGACCGAAACCATTAAAGATAAGGTCCAGGAAGCCCAGATCCAGCAGATGCAGACGGACATCGAGAACGATCCTGACGCTCCTGATGTGGAAGAAAAACGCGCCATGCTGGCTCAGATCCGCCTGGATCGTGCCACGGTCGTGATCGACGAGTGCAAGACCCGCGTGGACCGCAACCCAACGGATAAGACGCTCCGCTACGAGCTTGGCCAAGCTTACTTTGGTGCAGGACTCTTCACCGAGGCAATCCCAGAGCTCCAGCAGGCTAAAGGCAACCCGCACATCCGTATTAAAGCCATGCTGCTTTTAGGTCGCTGTTTTGAGCGGAAAAACATGAATGACTTGGCCAAAGGCTCCTTCATTGAAGCCAACAAAGAACTGGCCATCATGGACAATACCAAAAAGGAATTGCTCTACGATCTAGCGCTTGTGTGTGAAAAAATGGGCGACAAAGAAGGCTACCTGGAAGCCCTCAAAGAAATCTACAACAACGACTACGGCTTCAAAGACGTGGCCAAGCGTGTCGAATCCTCCTACGCTTAAGCGTATCGATTCATCCGCATCAAACCAGCAGCAGCCTTCATGGGCTCTGCTGGTTTTTTTATCTTATGCTGCATCCACCCAGTTCCCTGCGCGGAAAGCGGAGGGCGTCATGGTGGTGTGACGTTTAAACCAAGCTGTGAAATGCGGCGGATGACGAAAACCAAGATCAAAAGCGATTTCTTTAAAAGCGGTGTCTTCCGTGGTTAACCGCTGACGGGCGACCTCTAAACGACGCCGCTCTAACCAGGTCTGGGCAGTCATCCCGAGATGACTGCGGAGTCGATCATGAAGATGCCGCGTACTCACCTTTGAATCCCGAACAAGCTGATCGAGCTTCAATGGCTGATCCAGAGGCCAGACAAATAAAGCACTCAACCACGCCTCAAGCTTACGATCGTGAGGTTTAATCCGCGACTGCGGCTGAACTCCAGAAACTTCTAAAGT
>JAIXZA010000078.1 GCA_027489965.1 Verrucomicrobiaceae bacterium | reverse complement strand
TGTAGATGTAGATAATCAGATTGTAGGTCTGAGTCTGCCAGCACAAAGCAATCAATCAGGACAAACCTACCTATTTACAGAAACGGTGAATTTGATTCAAACGGGTCTTGGCACGACCATTTTGTCGGGAACCAATCAATACACTGGTAGCACCTTTGTTCATGGTGGCGTTTTGCGGCTTGATTCTCAAAATGCAATTCCCGGAGGCATTGCAAGCACTGGAGGGACAAGTCCTATCGTGGTTGAAGGCGGTATTTTGGGACTTGGTGTAGAAAATTTCAGCCGAAATTTGGGCGCAGGAAATGATAGAATAGAGTTCAAAGGGAATGGTGGTTTTGCAGCCTATGGCGCAGATCGCAGCGTAAGCTTCGGTGGATCATCGACGCCTGAGCGGTTGCGCTTTGGGAACCAAGGCTTTGTTCCAGATGGCTCTTCACTACTCCTCGGCAGCGCAGATGCCACGCATAAGTTGACTTTCCAAAACCCGCTTGATTTGAGCGCATTCAGCCAGGCAATCAACGTCGGTAATGGCTTGGCAGATGTCGATGCTGAATTGGCGGGAGATCTGTCGGGCTTGGGAAGACTCATTAAATTTGGCCTTGGGTCACTCCGTCTCGGCGTGACAAACACGAATTCAGGTGGCATTGAAATTGCCGAAGGACGTGTCATTGCTGCCAATGTTCCCAATGTTTTTGGTTCAACTGGGGCAAGCACGGGTGCCGTGCGGCTTGGCACTAGCAGAACGAATACCCGTTCAGGCGCAGGAATCGATCTTCAAATTGAGGGCGGCACGATTAATAAGAAGCTTGAAGTAGGGGCTGTTAATTCTAACTCAGCTGCATGGGTCGCCGGAGGCCAAGTAGATAGCAGCCAAACTACCACGAATGTGGGCATTGAATCAAAAATGATCCTTGTTGATGGCACGCCAGCCATTGCCTACTATGATTCGACGAACAAGGATCTAAAATACGTTCATGCTCAAGATTCCCGTGGGACATCATGGAATACTCCTATCACAATCGCGAGTCGTGGTGATGTGGGCAAATCTCCCTCTCTGGCGGTCATCAATGGTAATCCAGCCATCACCTATTATGATGAGACCAGCAAAACACTCATGTATGTGCGCTCGAACGACGTGCCTGGGGTTGTCTGGGGAAATCCAACGCCTATTCTTGCACCCAATGTTTTAGCTGTGGCAGCTCAAGCCGATGGAAAAATCCTTGTCGCAGGTTCTTTCACCCGTTTTGATGGCAATAACAACAAACGACGCATTGTTCGTCTTGAAAAAGACGCAGCTACCAGCAACTGGATTATCGATCCGACCTTCAATGCTCTCGTTGTTCAAAATGGTGAAGTTCGGGATATTCTGCCTCAGGCAAACGGTAAAATTATCATTGGTGGCACATTTACCACGCTAAGGAATGCCGCAAATACCAATGATGTCACTAGAAGTCGATTGGCTCGCTTGAATGAAAACGGCACTTTGGATGAGAGCTTTAGTCAGAACTTAAATGGTGATGTTCGTGTGTTGCTTGAGCTAGCAGATCAGAAGTTCCTTGTTGGCGGTGCCTTCTCCAATATTGGTGGTGTTAACCGCTCGCGCATGGCGCGTCTTAATGCAGATGGTAGTTTGGACAATTCGTTTAATTCTCCTGATATTCGCAACGGTGAAGTGCGTGCTATCACTGTTCAAAATGTGGTTCTGCCAAACCAACCAGTGAGAGATGCCTATGTGGTCGGTGGGAATTTCACAAGCGTCAGAGGAAACGATAACCGCAATCGTCTCGCCCGCATTGAATTGGATGGGGGATTTGATGCAACGTTCAATCCCGATGCCAATGGTGATGTGAATGCCATTGTAACAATGCCTGATAATAAGCTGCTTGTTGGGGGCAGTTTTGGAGCTTTCGCAGGCAGTGTACAGAGCAGGACGCGGCTTGCACGAATTAACGTCAATGGCACCCTTGATAATAGCTTTGCTCAAGAGGTGAATGGAACCGTTAATCGCCTAGTTCTTGAAAGAACGGGCAGTGTCTTAGTTTCCGGCACCTTTTCCCTCTTGGGCGATTTCCAGCGTTCCTTCCTGGGACGTGTGTTATCAAATGGTAACATTGATCCAATATTCGATCCTGATCCTAACTTTGAGGTTAGAGATTTGATCATTCAGCAAGGTACTCTGCCTGCTGACGACAAAATTCTTCTCGGCGGTATCTTTACGAATCTCGGTGGCTTGCATCAACGGGCCGTGGCCAGGATTGATGCTCTCGGTGCTAAGGATCCTTTGTTTACTCATACTCCTCTTGATACTGGAAAGTATAACTCGCTTCTTTCTGTCAATGGTAACCCTGCGGTGTGTTATTATGAGGCGACCAACCAGGATATCGAATATGTCCGATCCACGGATGTAAATGGTGGTTCCTGGCCAAACCCTCAGTTGATTGATTCCACCGATGATGTCGGTGTGGGGATTTCCATGATGATCGCCAATATTGGTGGTGATGTATTGATCAAAGATACACTCGGCACGCCCACTGATACGAGCGACGATGAAGTGACCATTTCAGCAAATTCCGCTGGCGTTGAAAATCGTGCAGCTATTGGTACTCCAGTGATTGCTTATGGTGATGCAACCAATGCCAAGCTGAAATACGTTGTAGCTAATAATTCAACGGGCGATGTGAACGCCTTCCCTGTGACGAACTGGAGCTCACCAAGGCGAATTCCTGTCGAAGTCGCCGATACTGTCAATCTACCGCATTTCTCGATGACTTTGGTCGATGGCTTTCCAGCCATTGCTTATCAGACGGTTGTCGGCGCGGGATTTAATCTAAAATTCATCCGAGCAAATAATGTCGCTGGATTAGAGAACAATCTCCGAGATTCAGTTGATTCATCGATCCGAAAGATCAAAGTCAGTGACCTTGATTTCCCGATTAGTAGTTCGTGGGGGACAGCTCAAATTTTGGATGGCAGCGGTAAAGCCGGCGGCAGTCCTAGTTTGGCGCTTGTTAATGGACAACCCACCTCCGTTAAAGATAGGCCTGCCGTCAGTTTCTATGATGCTAATACTAACGATCTAAAGATGATTGTGGCGACAAGTTCGGATGGCGGACAATGGCCCCTTACATCAACCCTTCTTGCTTCTGTGGGTGATGTCGGAAAATCTTCCTCATTGATCATGACTGATGGATTGCCGGCCGTTTCCTATTACAACGAAACGGACGGTGATTTAGCCTTTTTGATTCGTAACGATGCAAGTGGTTATTCGCGTGTTAGTTTCGCGGGGAATACCACTTGGTCTGGAAACGTCGATTTGCAGGGTACTGCTATTTTGGCACCTGCTGCTGGACAGACCGCAACGATATCAGGAATCCTTTCCGGTCCTTCGGGCTTTAAACTGGTCGGTGAGGGCATCCTTAACCTCACCAACGCGGCCAATCTTTTTGGCACCTCCCTAGATGGTCCCAAACTTGCTGCTGGATCTGGTGCCCCCGTAAATGGTGCTGTGGTGATTCGCTCGGGCACCCTACAATTTGCTGGTACCACTGGTGTTAACGGAACGACAGCTCTCGGAACCAGCACCATAGAGCTTGGAGATGCTGCGCCAAAAGTGCTCACTGCGGATAGGGCCACGAATGGGAAATCCATGCTTCTGAATGGTGGCACGTTCTCTATTAACCATAATGGCAGCAATGCAACTGTCGGTGGGCCGGGGGTATTTGTTAAAGTCGGGCCTACGATTGATGGTAAGTTCTTTGGCTTGGTTTCCACAACCGTAACTACAACAAGTGATCGCTTCACCGGAAACCTTGCCAGTGGCACTAAGATTAGATTTGTCGGAGAAATTCTGCCAGTCGGTATTCAAGGTCAAAAAGATTATTTTGTGAACAGGATTTCAAGCACCACCTTTGAAGTTTCTGAAACACTCGGGGGCATTAAAGTTGATGTCACTACTGTTGGCAGCCGATTCTATTACTTCGAGGAGGCCATCCTTAACACCGTGATCTTAGTTAAAGACGAGGCTGATCACCCTGAACGCAATGGTCTCTATAAATTCGTCATCAATGGGGATTCCACTTCTTTATCAGCATCAGAAATCAACCTTATCAGGATTCTTCCGTTCGATGAGCCTTCGGAGATGCTCTACGGAACTAAGGTTAGTGTCTTGGCCGGAACCTCAGCTGGTAAATCTTTTTATCTTTTGGGTGATGTCCGAGATCTCAATCTTTCTTCCGTTAATTGGGTCGATGAGACAACCGTCAATAGCAGAGCTCTACTTGCGTCAGTTTCTGGTTTAACGGTAGGAAACGCGATTGATGTGAATGCCAATGGTGGGACGTCCATTGTCGGTGTCGCAAGCACGATTACTTCTGGTCAAACGACCTTTACTGGTGCGATGACTTTACAAAACCTATCAGCAGAGAGTGAAACTCAATTTGTTTCCCTCAGCTCATTCATTGCTTCCGGCCCTGGACTTGTCTATCAAGGGGTCATTTCAGAAGCTAATGGTGGAGTTCTTGCAACTAGTGACAAACTTTCTCTCATCAAGGAAGGTTCAGGCATTGCAAGCCTGACTGGCAATAACACCTTTGGCGGTGGTATTACCATCAATCAAGGAACGCTACTGATCATGAATACGCCTGCTGGCGCGAATGATTCAGGTTCTGGCACAGGTGCAATCACGGTTAATCCTGGTACTGTTCTTGGTGGCATCGGTAGTATCACTGGTGCGGTTAATTTGACAGGAACTTCAGGCAGTCCTGCCGTGCTCAGGCCCGGAGATCCAAGCTCCAGCACAGCCCCTGTGGAGACATTAACGATTCAAGGACCCATTACCGTGGGGCCTGATTCTGTGATCGAGTTCACCATTGGCGTCAGCAATATGACCAAGCTTGCAGGCACTACCATCAATCTGGCCACGGCCAGTTCGCGCATTGTCGTGCAGGCAGCGCCTGGCTTTGTTCCAGCTGTAGGGGATGAATTTGATTTGTTGGACCTAAACGCAGGTGGACTGACCATTTTTGGTGAACTCACCAATCTTTTGAATCTGCTGCAGCTGCCTGCGGCGACAGTTTGGAATACATCGCAGTTTTTGACCACCGGCAAGATTATAGCGGATGGGGTTGCAGTTCCTGTTGTGATTACCACCCATCCTCTTTCACAAACCGTGGCCCAGGGGGCTAATGTGACACTTAGCACCCAATTTACAGGCACGGGTCCAAATACCTTCCAATGGTATAAAGGCACCTATCCTGTCTTGGGGGCTACCAATCAGACCCTCATTTTGACAGGGGTGACACAGGCTGACGAAGGCAATTACACCGTCCGCGTCTTCAGTCCTCTGAATCCTGCACCCGTTGTGGTGAGTAATCCTGCTACTTTGACGGTCGATTGGCCACTTTCCTTTGCCGTGAACTTACCCTCTGTCCGTCAAGGCTCGGTGGGCTATCCCTTCAGCTTCAAGGTCGTCATGAATGGTGAGGGTGGTCCATTCTCTTACCAATGGAAGAAGGGTGCGTCCAATGTTGGCACCAATTCGGATACTTTCACAATTAGCAGTCCGACTGCCACCGATAATGGCACCTATAGTGTTGTAGTAACGGGTCCGTCTTTATCCACTCAGACGAATAACACTGTCACCAGCATACCTTGCTTAC
>JAIXZA010000164.1 GCA_027489965.1 Verrucomicrobiaceae bacterium | reverse complement strand
CATTTTGCCAATCTCTGAGCACATCATCACCAATTGCGTGTGTTCCGCCAAAGAGAGATATTCACATTCTAAGGCAAAATCCAGAGCCGTGTCGGTTTCAGAGTTTTCGCCATCACAATCGGTCAACTTGGCAATAAAGTGTGCCTCATAACGACGCTTAGCCCAAGCTTCTCTGAGATTGTGGCATACAGACCGAGAACACCTTCGAATCTGACTGGTGAGTGCATATTGTTCATCTTTGGGAAATTTTCGACTGATTTGATAGACCCTCATCGCCAACTCAAAAGCCTTCTGGTAAACCATCAATTCCTTCGCCGATTTTATCTCCATGTGAACCCTACTAACACTTACATCCAATCACGACCAGCCCCAAACTCAACTTTTTCGCCTCCGTGGCTCTGTGGCTCTGTGGCTCTGGCCTTCTCACTTCAGCCCCGCCTCAGCTAGACGTTCCTGCATATCACTGGTGAGTAGAGCATCGACCATTTGATCGACTCGACCTTCCATGAACATGTCGAGGCTATACAGTGTCATCTCGATGCGGTGATCGGTGACGCGGTTTTGAGGGTAATTGTAGGTGCGGATCTTTTCTTCGCGCCCACCACTGCCAATGAGGTTACGGCGATGCGCGGAGTACTTGGCGGCCTCTTCCTGCTGCTTTCTTTCCAAAAGACGTGAGCGCAAGATGGTGAGGGCTTTCTCCTTGTTCTTGATCTGACTACGCCCGTCCTGGCAGCGAACGATGGTACCCGTCGGGATATGCATCACCTGCACAGCAGAGTCGGTCGTATTCACGCCCTGACCACCGGCTCCCGAGGAGCGACAGACTTCAATGCGCACTTCGTCTGTTTTGAGCTCAAAATCGACCTCTTCTGCTTCGGGTAACACCGCCACGGTGGCCGCTGAGGTATGAATTCTGCCCTGAGCTTCTGTTGCCGGCACACGCTGCACACGATGGACGCCGCTTTCATACTTCAACACTCGGAAGACATCCTCACCCGCCACCTTCATGACCACTTCCTTAAACCCACCCACATCGGATGGGCTAGACTCCAGCATCTCCGTCTTCCACCCGCGAGTTTCAGCAAAGCGAGTGTACATTCGCACCAGATCAGCGGCAAAGAGAGAGGCTTCGTCCCCACCCGTGCCAGCTCGGATTTCCACCAGCGCATCACGGCCTTCTAGAGGATCAGGCGGCAAAATAGAAAACTGCACGGCGTTCTCTAAAACCACCAACTTCTTTTCGATCAGTGGGATCTCAGCCGCGGCCATGGCTGTCAGTTCATCATCGCCACTCTTGAGCATTTCCTGACTCTCAGACAGCTCATTGAGCTGACGCTGATATTCATCCCAGTCACGCAACAGATTGCTCAGTTGCCGGTGCTCCTGCGTGAGTTCTCGCGATTTTTTAGGCTCGTCAAAAAAGCCAGGCTGCCCCATCAACTCTTCGAGAAGGTTGAAACGAGTTCGTTTGGTGGTGATGATGCTGCTGTAATCCATAAAAGTCCGTGAAACGGTGCGTTGTAGAATGCCTAGAGCCGCTCAATAAGTGGCGGGTCCATAAATGAAAGTCGCTAAAGCGACCCTTGGCAGACTGAGAGGAACATGAATCTTCAGTTTGGACACAAGCCAGCACAGGTCAACCCCAACTCTTCAGCATTGTCACAAGGCCAAAAAACAAAAGAACCACGTCCCGAGAGACGTGGTTCTGAAGTGAATCGATTCAACTCCTGCTTTTAGTCCTGACGACGGCGGCGGAAGAACAGAGCCATGAGGCCGAAGAGCATCAACAGCGCACGGCTTGGTTCTGGGACCACGAAGACCACACCGTGGCTCAGGAAGAGACTGGTATCCCAAAGGAGACCAGAAGAGAGAGTAGGCAGATCGAGGTCAAAAGCAGAATCGCCGGAGCCGTCATACTGAGTCCCATTTACGGTGAAGCCGTTGTTGGTGAGGCTGGTCCAGTCGAGAAGGTTGAAGACATCACCACCTGCGTAGGTGCCAGCGCCGAGGTTGCTGACGATCACGCGGCCATACTGGTTGAGAGTGAGGGCACCGCCGACGTTGACGTAGTCGTGGCCGGCGAGGCTGCCGTTACCCGTTGTGGAAGTGAGGTAGTTGAGGGCATTGGTCGTGAGCCAAGATGCAGTGGAGTCGAATGCGCCAAGGGTGTTGGCATTGACTGTTGCATTGGTGATCTGCATGGCGAGGCGATCCACCGCCGTGCCAGATGTACCGATGAGCTGGCCATTGATGGTCAGATTACCATTGGTGTAGATTTGACCGATCTGATTGCCTGCGGTGGAAATGTCACCAGCGACGCTGTTTCCGCCAGGAGCCATTGTGCCAACGAGGCTAATTTCACCGACGTGGTCACCCACGATCAAGTTACCGTTGATCTTAGCAGCATTGGTCACGGTGGCGAAGGTTGTGCCTGCTGTGTCAGATCCACCACCGCTGACTTTACCGTCAAAGGTGTAGCTGGTCTTTGCCGAGACATTCAAGGTGGAAGCGGCACCAGCGATGTTGATCCAAGGTGAGTCATTAACGGAACCGTTGACGCCGAGGGCAAGGTTACCTGCGGTGATGGTGGTGTTGCCAACGTAGGTATTGGCGTTGGTCAATGTCAGCGTGCTCGTGCCCACTTTTTCCAGAGCCACATTGTTCTGGATGACACCACGATAGGTTGAGTTCGTTGCATTTCCTGCGGTCAAGGTCTTCACTGACGCACCGCTGTTGGTGATGTAGCCGTTGTTGGTGGTGGAGACATTGGTTGCCACATCGGCCGGATTGGTAAGAACACCAACGGTCTGATTGTAACCGTTGAGATCAAGAACACCATTTGCATAAGTGCTAAGGCTTCCAGCAGTAGGCAGAGCGTTGGTTACACCGAGTTTCACAGTGCCGCCCGAGAGAACGGTGCCACCTGTGTAAGTATTGGCACCAGATAGGATGACTGTGTCAAAACCAACCTTGGTGAGGCTGCCGGAACCACTAATCACGCCCTGAATGTTCAGAGTCGCTCCCGTACCGATATTTTCATTGGTTGGGCGCAGGTCGTTGGTCTGACGACCACTGTCGAGCCCGTTTGCACCCAAATAGTATTGGTTACCAACAAAGGAATTCGAGGCAAGGGTTACACTGACGTTTGCTCCGAGGTTACGGAAGACACCAGCATCCGTTTGGGTAGTGGTTGTGTCATCCGTGCGGAGCCAGCCTTCGATGGAGCCACCATTGAGAGTGACAGAGACGGTCTGGTTTTGATCAGCGCCGACCTGGAGAGTTCCTTTGCCGAGATCAATGGTGCCTGTGCGGGCGCCATCCACGCTCCAGCGCTCAACGGAACCTTCATTGTAAGTAGCAGCCTTGGTAAATCCGGCGACGAGGATGTCGAGCACACCGTAGCGGTTGATGGTGACTGCGCCGGAACCCAGTGCCCCGGTGTGGGCGACACCGATAGCTCCCTGGTCGATCACAACCGGGCCAGAGAAGCTCGAGCTGTTTCCGCGGACATAGAGATAGCCATCACCCCACTTCGTGAGGCGACTGCTACCAGCCAAAGAGGCCACTGACATGCCGTTGCTGACACCATTGGTCAGGTAGGCAGCGCTGTTATTGCCCGCACCGACGAAGGTTTGTGGGGTTAAGGTCGAGTCCACATTGAGAATGGTGTTGTTCGTAATCGTCAACTGGCCAGCAGCGAGGATCGTGCGATTGCGATTGTTCACAATACGAAGCTGGGCGTCGTTGGTGCCATTGGCTGCGGCGTTGCCGATGCCGCCGGACTGCTGGATTTCGATGTCCGAGATGGTATGAACACGGTCATCAGCGCCTGGATCGAAATCGATCACACCATTGTCCACCACAAAGATCTTGCCTGAGGTGTAAGTGTAATTGAGCAGGGTATCAGCAGGTTGAGCACGTAGGAACAGGGTCGGCGTGCTAGACTGATTGCCATTGAGCACGATCGTATTATTCGCATGAGCGTTACCGGCGGAGCCGAAGGTCTGGAGGTTGAGCTGACCTTCATTGATCACCCAGCCGCCTTGGTAGCCCTGGCCGGTACCACGAGCTGCATCACTCTGGTCATTACCAATGTTCAACTGTCCAGCACCAAATTTGGTGACGCTGCCAGCCGAGATGTTCCCGCTAAGCGTGGTCGTGCCGCCGATGTAGAGGAGAGCCTCATTCGTGCCTGTGCTGCCGAATCTGAGATTCGGGTTGATCACCGTCGTTGCGGTAGTGGTAATGAGGCCGCCGACATCCGCTCCGCTACCCGCAAAGGTGATGGTCGCGTCGTTGTTTGCGCCGGTTGGGCTGTTCAACGTGGTGTTGGTGCCGACGATACGAAGTGCATACAGACTTGGGTTGAAGTCTGGAAGTGTAGTGTTGACCGTTACATTCACAACAGCGGTTCCTGCGGTCATACCCGGAGTGAAGGCAACCATGGAAGCATCACCGACAGGAACGATACCGGTCGTGGCATTATGGGTGACGAATCGACCACCCGTGCCTTCAACATAATAGCCCGGCAACATACCAGCTACTGCCGAGGTCACGGAGGCCGTTGGAGCGGTAGTGAACTTCACCTGCTCTGCATTGTTGGTCGCGCTCGGAAGACCGAGGTTTGCGGACGCAGCCGGAATGAAGACCAAAGTACCGCGTCCAGTGCCGACACCCGAACTGGCGGTGGCACGGGTGACTGAGGCAGCGGTGAGGAGGATCTCGCTCGTCCCCTGATTGACGGTGGCGATACGAGCACCACGGTCAAAGGAAATTGCTCCAACGGTTTCCGCGCTGAGGTCAATGTTATTGGCAGCATCCAAAACGAAGCGTGCACCATCCAGTGAGATGCCCGTGCCGTTGTTCCAGCGATTGCTGTTGGTGGTGGCGTTGTTATCCAAGAGGATCAGGGAGCTACCAGGGCGCAAATTGATGTTGGTATAGGCATTGGCTGTGCCGCCTGCGTTGAGGAAAGTGCCGCTACCACCTTCCACTTGCAGGGTACCGTAGACATCAATCTTTGCTGCACTGGTTCCCGCAGTGAGGCCACCAAGAGGGCCTGCGGTGGCGCTGGAGGCGGAATCAAAGCGAAGCGAGCTGAGGCGGCTAACCACCGTCTGGCCCGTGTAGGTGTTCTGGTCCTGGAAGAGAACTGCGGAACCCGCAGGTGTGAAGTTTTGAGGTCCAAGGTTGGCAAGGGAGCCGATCTGGACATCAGTAGCACCACCGACATCACCCAAGCCTGCACCAGCAGCCGTGAGGTTGATCACGAGCGTCCTTGCCGTTGTGTCACCACCACCGAGGCGATAGACCCGATTCGTGCTCGTGCCGCCGAGGACACTGTTTGTAATGTTCGCAAGACCTGGGGTCAGCGAGGAACCAGCGGCAGCGCCTGTGTAAGTGCGGTCAGCTCCGATGGCTCCAAAGTAGATGCGGCCATCGCCCAATGTACTTTGATCGAGATTGCTGGCGGCCAACGTAGCTTCAAAGCTCACATACGTGACTTCATTGGAAGTGGTTGTCCGGGGCTGAATGAAGCTTTGTAGTTGAGCCTGCGTAAAGCTGGCCACCGTGCGGAGGATAGATGGGGAGTAGGCCGTGCCAGTCAGCACCACTTGCTGACCAGAAGCGGTGTTTAAGTTTCCTGCGCCGCGAACTCGGATTTGAGCACCTGCGTTAACATAGATGTCACCAATCCCGATCGTGGCAGTGGTGCTGCCCGCATTGCGGTTGCCGAAGTCAAGGAGACCAGCATTGAGATACACACCACCATTAGGCGAGGTCGCTGAACTGTTGGTTGAATTGATGTATAGCGTGCTCGTGCCGATCTTGTTGATGGAGAGGCCCGCACCGCCATCATTTAGGGTGCCGGTGAAGATCGTATCGGCGGAGACCGTGTTGAGGAACATGTTGCCGGTCATTGTCGTGGTACCCGAGATGCCGAGTGCGTAAGCATTGCCACCCGTCGTCGTCAGGATCTGGGAACCGATGGTGAGGTTGTTAAAGGTCACGATCTTGTTCGAATCAAAGGCCGTCAAACCGGTTCGATCGACGTTGATGGTTCCACTGCCTCCAATCACCAAGTTCGGTGCGGAGGTTCCGTAATTAAGGAAGGATTGAGCGGTGTCGGCGGCGACTGCTGCGGTATCCACACGCAGATCAAGTGTGCCGCCCATCAGGGTGACCGTGCCCGTTCCCAAGCCACCAGCGGTGAGGTTACTCGTGGCACCGGCTGCTGTGATCGGTGCTTTGGCGAAGGATTGCAAGAAGCCGCCCAAGACGTTCGTGCCACCTGAGTAGTCGTTGAGGTTGGTGACGTTGGACAGTTGAGTCAGACCGCCACCGATGCCGGAGACCACCAACTGACCCGCGCCGGTGGTCTTGGCGGCCACGAATATGTCTGAAGTGCCGGCGGTTGAAGGGGCGGTGGCGACCTGGAAGACCGATTTGCCAACGAGAGTCAGTAGGTCCGTGGCCGCATCACCGATCTGTAGGTCGAATGCATTGGTGCCGACGTAGCGGAGAATCTGACCCGTCTCAGCATTGTTGGCACCAAAGGTAAAGCTGCCGTTGAGGATGTTGCGGCGGTTGGTAATGGAACCGCCCTGGCGGTCAACGTCGATCTGGACAATTGGATTGAAATCACCGAGAGTCACGCCGTTGCTGAAGGTGACGTTACCGGTGAGATTGTCCTGGCCACCACGGAGGAGGAGTGTGGTGTTTGGGCCGTCCATGAAGATGGTGCCACCGTTACCCGCCACTTTGGAGACAGGGTCGGTTTCGGTGCCGTTGGCGTAGCGGAGGACGAGTGAACCCTGCTGCACACGGATGTTGCCGGCGAAGGCCTGCTGCTCAGAGTTCAAGTTCAGCTGTCCAGAACCAAATTTGGTGATGCTGGAGGCTGCAATCTGACCGGAGGTCGCACGGTTGGCTGCTGCGTTATCTCCGAGAGTGACGGTGCCGTTGTTGAAGAGCAAGAGTTCGCTTGCACCTGCTGCACCAGCCTGGATACCCGTGGTGACTGTCCGAGTTCCATTAATGATCAAACCGCCGCTCTGAACGATGAGGCGGTTAGCACCCACGGTGCTTGTCGTAGCGACTGCCAAGGTGAGGTTTTGGTCAAGACGTGCCGCGTAGGTATCGATGTCAAAACCTGTGCCTAGCACGGT
>JAIXZA010000081.1 GCA_027489965.1 Verrucomicrobiaceae bacterium | reverse complement strand
TTGGCGAGGCGGACGTAGTATTTGAGGTCATACTTGTCGCGCTTCGGATCGAGGATGTCTCCGGTGTAGCAAAGTGTGCCTTCGCAGATGGACTTCGTGTCTTCACGCACAGCCTGCATGGCGGCGGTGAGGTTTGGCAGGTAGTTAAGCGAGTCAAAAATGCGGAAGATGTCCATCCCATTCTCAGCCGAATGTTTGACGAAGCCCTTCACCACGTTGTCGGGGTAGTTGGTGTAACCGACGGCATTGCTGCCACGGAAGAGCATCTGGAGGAGGATGTTTGGCACCTTCGCACGGATGTCGCGCAGACGATCCCAGGGATCTTCGCGGAGGAAGCGCATGCTCACGTCGAAAGTGGCACCGCCCCACATTTCCAAAGAGAACAGGTCCGGCGTGCGACGAGCCACGGCATCGGCCACGGCGAGCATGTCAAAGGTTCTCATGCGTGTCGCCAGCAGGGACTGGTGAGCATCACGCATGGTAGTGTCAGTGATGAGTAGCTTTTTCTGCTTGGCGACCCAGCCTTTGCAGAACTTTTCAGGTCCCATTTCGGTGAGGAGCTGTTTGGTGCCTTTTGCAGGCTCGATGCGGTGATCCCATTTCGGAATGACAGGGACGATGAATGCCTTGTCCTGCTTATGCCCTTTTGCGTGGGGATTGCCGTTGACGATGGTGTCAGCGAGGTAGTTCAGTAGCTTCGAGGCACGGTCTTTTCGAGCTACGAATTTGAGCAACTCTGGGTTGTTGTCGATAAAGCGCGTCGTGGCTTGACCGGCTTTGAATTCCTCATGATGCACCACGTTCATGAGGAACGGGATGTTGGTCTTTACCCCACGGATACGGAACTCGCGCAGACCGCGATCCATGCGATCAAGCGCCTGCTGATAGGTGCGGGCGAAGACGGTCATCTTCACGAGCATGGAGTCGTAATAAGGCGTGATGACCGCGTTCGTGGCACCGAGAGCGCCATCGAGACGGATGCCGAAACCACCGGCGCTGCGGTAGGTGAGGATCTTGCCAAAGTCAGGTGTGAAGCCGTTCTCAGGATCTTCCGTGGTGATGCGGCATTGGATAGCGTAACCGCTTTTTTCGATCTTATCCTGAGTCGGCAATCCGAGAGGTTCTTCATGCACTTGATAACCCTGAGCGATGAGGATCTGGCTACGCACGATATCGATACCGGTGATCTCTTCGGTGACGGTGTGCTCCACCTGAATACGCGGATTCATCTCGATGAAGAACCACTCGCCTGTCTCGCTATCCACGAGGAACTCGACAGTACCTGCATGGGTGTAGTTGACTTCTTTGGCCAGTTTCACGGCAGCATCACAGAGTTCGTCGATGACGCTTTGTTTTACGCCATAACTTGGAGCTTGCTCGATCACCTTTTGATGACGACGCTGCACGGAGCAGTCGCGCTCATGCAGATGTAAAACATGACCGTGTTTATCCGCCAGGATCTGCACTTCAATGTGCTTAGCTTTACCAATGAAACGCTCCAGGAAGACAGCGCCATTGCCAAAGGAACGCAGAGCTTCCGTCTGGGCCTCATCGAGTAGTTTCTCAAGATCTTTCGGCTCACGCACCACACGCATGCCACGACCACCGCCACCAAAGGCAGCTTTGATGATGAGAGGGAACCCAATCCGTTTTCCTGCGGCGATGGCTTCTTTACGATCACTGACGGCGTCATCTGTGCCTTCGAGAATGGAGACTTCCAACTTGCGAGCGATGTTACGGGCAGCGGTCTTGTCGCCCATCATGTCGAGGATCTTGGCCTCAGGTCCAATGAAGATAATCCCAGCGTCTGCGCAGGCCTGGGCAAAGGCAGGATTTTCAGAAAGGAACCCGTATCCTGGATGGATGGCGTCCACGCCTTTTTCTTTCGCCAGCGTAACGATGCCTTCAATGTCGAGATAAGCACCGAGCGGGCCTTTGTCCTTGTTCAGTTCGTAGGCTTCATCCGCCTTGAAGCGATGCGGGCAAAAGCGGTCCTCGGCGGCATAGATGCCCACCGTTTTCAGCCCGAGTTCCGTAGCCGCCCGCATGACGCGAATGGCGATTTCAGAGCGATTCGCGACCATGAGCTTCTTAATGGGCCGGATTGTCTGAACGGCGGGCTCGGTGCGGGAGGCTTTGGCGGCGGTTTTCTTGGGCATGGTTGGTTGGTTTGGGAAAGTCGAGTATTTAAGAGCCGCGATTGTCCACGGCAAGCAAGTCTTTGCAAGCCATGAAGATCAACATGATTACCCAAGGGATGTTTTAGTCATGCTATGGGTATCAGGTAACTCTGCGTGGTCTTACTTTCTTCCATGGACATGCTCCACGGCTTTGACGAAAATTGGATCTAAATCATCGGTCGTCATGTCATTGTGCGCATTGCTCTTGCAGGTTTCGGCGGATGGTTTTAGACAAGAGACTATGTTTACTGGTCTCGTAGAAAGCACAGGCACTGTCATCACCCTCGATCCACGCGGGGAAAGTGCGCAATTGGTCCTCCGAGTCGGTCCGATGGCCGGAGAGTTGGCGCTGGGAGACAGTGTTGCGGTCAATGGCTGTTGCCTGACGGTGACGGCATGTGATGACGAAACGGCAAGTTTTGATCTCCTGATGCAGACACTTAAGGTGACGAGTCTGGGCGATCTCAAGAAAGGTAGTTTGGTCAATCTCGAGCGCGCCATGGCTCTGGGGACTCGCTTTGGGGGGCATCTTGTTCAGGGCCATGTGGATACGACGGTGCGTATTTTGGATTGGAGTCTGCATGGCCAAGATTACCGATTGGAAGTGGAGTTGCCTGCAGATCAGCGCGGGCTGGTGATTCCCAAAGGCTCAATCTGTCTCGACGGCATTTCTCTAACGGCAGCTGAGGTGACAGCGACAAGCGTCGTCTGTTGGATCATTCCTCACACGCATCAGGTTACCCATCTGAATACCAAGCGCAGCGGAGACCGCCTGAATGTGGAGTTTGATATGCTGGGCAAATACGTGCGTGAGCTGATCAAGGCGCAGGCGCTGTAATCAGGCTACTGGCTGTATTGCATTAGGATCGCTAGCAGAATGAGACCAAGAATGACTGCAATCGTGATTTTAACCCAGCTCAAGGGGTATTCTCCTGCTATCTTGCCCGTGGCTCCATTGACGGCCACTTGATAGTTTTTGCTACCATAGGTGTAGGTCAGCAACCAGACGGGCAAGAGTGTGTGCTTGAAGGTCTGGGCGCTAAATGTTGGGGCAATCCGCAGTCCACGCTGAGTGTCTCCAGGGACTTGATTGGAGCATTCCTGACGTACGATTTCAGTCATGCGATCTCGTGAGTTTTGGGCAGCTTCAATGAGGTCGATCTGGTATTGCTCCACGACCCAACCAGTGAGGTAACCGGGATCATAGGGCAGCAAGGCTGTGGTGGTAGGGAACGGTTCCAGTTCAGCTAGCAAGGAGGCGTGCACACCTTTGGAGGCAGGCACGAGCAGGTCATCGTGAAACTGGCTGACGTGGCCGCTGGCGTATTCCCAGCGGGTATGCTGCTGACGGTTACCTTTGTCGTCGGTGGTGTAGTAGTGATAGCCGGCTTCTGCTTCCCAGGGGCATTCGATGTGGGCATCAAAGGTCCAGTACGGGAGATAGATGCCGTGCAAGGTATCGGTGAGTGCCTTGTCTCCGACGTCGCTGCGTGCCCAGAAGTGGCTGCCGTACCATTGGCGGATGGTTTCTCGGACAGTGCTTTCGGAGACCTGAAAGGGGAGCTGGCTGCCTGGTCGGATGGGTGACTGCACGTCATCCATGTTCATGAGTGCGGGAGACCCGCAGAAGTCGCAGGCTTGAGCCACGCGCTTTTCATCAAACACAGAGATAGCCTGGCAGCTTTGGCATTTGACGGTCTTTCTTTCTGCTGCCCAGCCGCGCTTTTCATCAGGAAGCGCGCGCAGGGCTTCCGCTAAATCAGACTCGCCCACCAAGGTGCCATCGCCCTGCAGTTCAGCTGCTGATTCAGTGCTGCAATATGGGCATATGAGTGCCTTTTTGGAAGGCGTCCACACCGCCTGAGCCCCGCAGGCAGGACACAGGTATTTGTTGATGGCAATGACTTCGGACATGGCAGCGTGAATGGCGCTCGGCGTGACCTTGGCAAATAATTCAGGTTAGCTTAGCTTGGCACCCAGTTGCTTGAGCATGGCTTCGAGCATTTGGCCGTACTTCACATAGCTGTCGTATTGTTCCTTGGCCTTCTGCTCGGGGGAGAGTTCGTCCGCAGCACCTGCTCCGTGAAAGACAACGGCAACATGGGGCTCAATGCTGATGTAGCCTTTATAGTCGGTCTCCACGAGGTCTTTCATGATGCGCTGAGTCTGGCCTTGGCCTTCCCCCGGGAAAGTGTAAACGGCGTCGTTTTTAGCCACATCCCAGATGCCATCTTTGACATGTACGTGGGCCATGAACGGCTTAACCGCCTGATACATTTCCCAGGCGTCTTGCTTCTGACCTGGGCGGTCACGGTCGTCGATGAACACCGGGTTGCCGGTATCAAAGACCCATTTCATGTCAGGCACGGCCTCAGCCATGCGCTGAACATAACTCGGGCTCATGCCGCCCCAGTTCATGCAGTTTTCATGCACCACGGTGAGGCCTGCATCTGCAAAGCGCTTGTTGATTTCATTCATCCGACGGATGCGCTCTGGGGCGAACTGCTCTTCCAGATCTTTGCCCTCGGCGTCTTTGCAAACGGCGTAACTCATAACGCGGATCAGCTTAGCTCCAAGTCGGTTCATGCGTGGGATGGCTCGGGAGATCTCAGCCTCGGTGATGCTGAAGTCGTCGGTGATCTTTTTGGCCCAATTGCCGATCAAGGAACCAAAGCCACTGATCTTCATGTTCGAGGCTGCTAACCTGTCACAAACTTGGTCAAAGAGCGCGTCTGGGATCTCGTGCAAGTTGCCTTTGACTCCATCAAGCTCGACGCCTCGGCATTCGATGCTGTCCCAGCCAAGTTCCTGGTGGGCTTTGATTTGTACGTCTAGCGACGCGCCTGCTTCATCTGCGATTCCTGTGAGTTTGATCATGGTGGTGAGAAGCTCATCTAATAGCGACACAGATGACCTTGGTCAAGGCTGCGCCCCAATTTCGCCCCATTCATTTTGACCTTGGCCAAAATGTCTAAACTCAACAAAACCCTCCAAGGAGAGTGTGACAGGTTTTCAACCTGTTGGGTTTTAGAAACAGCTCGGGACCTGTTCCAGTCAAAGGATGTTGCCCGCTGAAGTGCCCTCACGGGTAGAGGAAAGGAAGCCTCCATGTTTTTGCCCGCACATCTTTTTGCCTATTTCTTCAAGCCATGAAGGCAGAAACATGGGCGGGCAAAAATAGGCTAACTCAGCAGTTGCCAGAAATGTAGCACCGCGAGAGATTAGAAAACCGCCGAGACTTGAAATCAGGCCAAACCGCGTCGTCAATCCAAGGCAGAATCAGCAAATCATTGGCCTTAAAAATCAACATTTTGAATGAGATTCAGGTGTACACCCGTATAGATTGCCTAGCTGCTTATTCCTCAAATGGTGATTTAGGTATGGGTTGTCGGATCGCAGTCAAAAGTGTCTCCGCCATGTTATCAAATTTACCAAGTTGAACAATTGGATGTTTAGCCTGTATGAAACTCATAGTCATAAGCCTAATTGGTTTCTGAATAACCAACTTGTCTCTTGCACCATTGTATAAAATGTAAACACCGTAAAGAGCAATCGCATTCGAAGGAGCTTCAGTGGTGAACCCTTTCTGGGTTAACGCTTCTATGACTTCAATCTCACGCCCAGATGTCGAGGCGGCCAAGCATGAGTACAGGTAGCCTGCTTGATTTGAAGATAGAAGTGAAACAATTGCATGAGGCAAACCGTCGTTTCGTTTGCCTTTGATTAGTCGTCCGCGAAGATTTTGGATGTCTTGATTAATCTGAAGACCGGCGTCTTTACCCCCCAAAGTAAATGGCAAAAAAGTAAATCCTCCATAATGATGTAACTTTTCCATCTCGACGAGCATGTTTTCTTTTGAAGTGTACGAGAATAAGTCCTCGCCATAAGCCACACTCATTTTCGCCACCATTGAGATGACGAAAACTACTCTTTGTAATTGCATCCCAATATTCATTTCAGCGATGAGGCAGGGTACGTGTATTCCATTCCACAGTAATGCCCGTAACCAGTGCTGCTCATTATGTTGGCAATGTCTGGACCATTACAAAAGAATCTAACTGTCACTGCTGGGCACTTACAAGGATGACAAGCTAGAGCTCTCGCGGCCGAATATGCAGCTGCTTGTGCATGCCCCAGGAACTGTCCAAAACCGTCTGCGCCAGCAGCATAAATTCCATTTTGTCCATCTGAGTCGGCACTTCCGCCAGACAAGCCAGCGCTAGTGTCAGGACCAACTCTGCCAAAATCGCCTGAACTTACATTTCCAAGGCTATCCCCATCTACACGAGGAAAACCAGGAACACCACGGCCACTGGCCACGGCAGCATCATTTATTGCGTCAGTTGTGTTATAGCAGCCGATTGCCATATACCGTTCGCAAGTCGGCATCGAATCTGGCGAATATCGAAATTGCCCCGCATGAGAAATTTCGATTAGAATCCTGCATTGAAGTCCGAGATAATCCTTCCGATTTATCAAATTATTAACACTCGCAGCAAAAAGATTCAATCCACCCTTTTCTTGAATCGGATCACGACTTGGCCACCTTCCCGTCTCAGGATCATAAGGCCGATAAACTGCCAAGCTCAATCCACTTTCATGCCACAAGTGACCGGTATAACCTGAACTCAAATCTTCCGATCCTGTGATGATGCGACTACGTTTGCCCCACGGCGTGAAGGCGTAGCTTGCGGTTGTGGTGCCGCTGCCATCCACCGACACTCTGGTGCTACCAAGATGGTCGGTAATGAGCAGGCGCTTGCCTGTCGATTGATTGCTGGCGGTGAGATTTTCTAAGCCACCATTCCAGCGGCGCTGTTTCGTGCCGCCGGCCACGGTGCGCTCTTCGAGGATTGACGTACCGTTCCAGACCCAGGTTCTCACAGGCTGGTCATTTTTGCTTTCGGCGATGCGGCGGTTTTGGCCGTCGTATTGGAAGGTCCAAACATCAGACGCAGGCGGGGACGACTGCGACACTCTGGCTACACTCGTCATGCGGTTCTTAGAATCCCAAGTATAAGTGTAGGTGCCGTCGGTGAGCAGGTTTCCTTCGGGGTCGTGGGTTGTGGTGGCAGTGCCAGCGGGGCCGTTGTTCACTTGCCAAGTTTGGCTCGTGGTGTTTCCGGCTTTGTCGGTGGCTTGCATGATGACATCTTGCGTCCCTGGTCCCACGGGTGTCAAGCTCTCAAAACTGCCATCCGCACTGACTCGCGCATTTTGGCCGGCGATGGTGACGTTGGCGGGTTCGTTAACTTTGCCCCTGAACCAAGTGGTGCCACCATTGGTTTGGCTGGTGAGCTGGTTGAGGTCGTTGTAGGTGGCGGTGCGGGTGCGGCTGCCCTCTTGAACGGCGGTGCGGTTGCCGCTGAGGTCGTATTGGTAGCGCCAGACTTGCTGAGGCGTCTGCGGAGGACCGCCGACGGGTGTTTCCACAATGGCGCTGACCTGCTGCCGCGCATCATAACCGATGGCCCATTCCTTGGCTGCCATGCCCGGCTGCATCTGCCGCCAAGTGGCGATCTGGCGCTGGGCATTGTAGGTGTAATCATAACGCGCCAGCTCCCCGCCGCCTTGGCTTGTCGGCTTCGTGTGGATGATGGCCGTGAGCAGTCGGTCCTGCGCGGCGGGCAGGCGCTGGTAGGTAGTCTTCATGCCTGGCAGTGGATACTGAACTTCATTGAGGATGCCGGTGTCTCCCTCATAAGTTTGGGTGAAGGTGCCGAGTGGATTGGTGATCTGGGTCACGCGGTCAAAGGCATCAAACGTGTAGCTCTCGGTGCCGCCTGCATAGCTCCAGGAAGTCATGCGGCCCCACTGATCATACACATAGCTCAGGGTGTCATCTGCTAGAGGTCCGTCCAAACTTTCCATCCGGCCATTGACATCATAAACATAAGTCGTCTCGCGGGCGCTGGCTCCGGTGCCGTCTGTCCAAGTGAGGGTGCGACCTTCGGCATCGTACGTGTAGCTTTGGGTCGGCAGCTCGGGGTGCGTCACGCTTTCGATCTTGCCATCGGCATAGTAGTTGTAGGTGGTCTGGCGTTCACTGGCATCCTTCGTCCAGGCCAAGCGTCCGCCTTTGGCACGATCATACCCATAGGTGAGTTTTTTGCCATCGGGGTAGAGCTTGGCTGTGACGCGATTGCCGTCGTCATACTCCCAGGCCACCCACTCGCCACGGCCAAAGCGGAGTTTGGTGACGTTGTCATTGGCATCGTACTCATAGGCCACGGTTTGGCCACCAGGACTGACCACTTGGGTCAGGCGTTTGAGGGCGTCATAACTGTTTTGCGTGATGCTGCCATCCCGTGCGCGGCTGCTGGTCAGGGTGCAGCAGGAATAGGTGCTGTGCGTGTAAGTGGTGTCAGGATACGTCGTCTTCAGGCGGCGATTCAGAGCATCGTACTCATGCTGAAGCAGGTAGCCTTCGGAGTCCTGCTCGGCGATGACACGGCCAATGTTGTCATACACATACTGCGCCTGAACCTTAAAGACCGTCTGCCCAGGGCCTTTGTATTCCACCTTCTCCAGCCGACCTAGACCTGGGCTCGTTGCAATGTAGGTGTTCTTGGTCACAGCCCCACGTGGGGAGGTGGTTTCTAAAACCTGCCCTTGGGCATTGTAAGTCATCGTCGTGGTCATGGCCACGGACTGTCCATTAAAGATCGTGTAGCTTGTCTGAGTCAACACATCCCGAGTCACCGGATCATACGTGGCCGTGGATTCTTGAACAGGAATGCCATTGCCAATCGTCTTTGACTGGCTTTCCACATCCATGCCATTGGCTTTGTAAACAGTGGTATAAGTGATTCGGTTGGGATCATTGTCCGCGCCTTCCTGGCGGGTGAGCACGTTACCCTTGCTGTTATAGGTGTACTTGGTGATGCGTCCATCAGGGGCAATGACTTCATCAGGTTGCCCAGCGTCCGTAAATGAGCTTGAAGAGCTTTCTCCACCTCCTTGCTGCACGGTCTTTGCAATCTCTCCACGTCCGCCTGCATACACATAATAGTAATAAGTTGCCGTTGGCAAAGCAGACGGGGTAAACCAAGGTTTAGTGCCGTAAGTAGGAACTCCCCGTCTGAAATATTTCTTATCTCGGTGCCAGCCAGCTGATAAACCGGACCAAAAATATTCTTCCTCTTGACCTAGCGGATCAGTGATGGTGATGCGGTAGGTTTCCCAAGTTTTCCCGCCCGGCACAGGATAAGTATCTGAAGTAATGGGGATGCCGTCCGCAGGTTCTGTATAGAACTGCCAAGTTCCCGTGGGCAGGTTGAGTGTATTAATGAAGAGTTCATTGCTGCGCGTCACATACTGCTGTGTATGTCCAAAATCAGGATAAAGAGGGTCCCGCTCCTTCACCGAAGCAGCTGTTGTGTAACCATATCCATAAGCTACACCGCCCATATCCGTCTGACCCGTGAGACGAAACTGACCATTGACGTTCGTATAGCTAAACGTGGCGGTTCGGGCAAAGGGATCCGTCATGCTAGCCACTTTACCATTGGCTCCATAGATCAGATTCCAGGAGCCACCGGCTGAATGTGAAACCGTGATGACAGCCCCTTGGCCGTTGTGTGTGATGGTAACAGATGTGCCGTATTTATCCACGATGCTGGTCAGCAAGCTAGCGGCACTGGCCCCTTGCATGTTAGTGGGTACGGTAAAGTTGTAAGTTGTGCCACCACCATCCGTCACACTAAAGGCAAAGGCACTGGTTTGAATCATCGTAAACTCCGCTTGACGGGCCTGAGGTGTAAAAGTCACAGGAAATCCACCTTGCGGCACGCCGTTGGTGAACACTTTATTAGGCGTGAAAAGAGGTGCCCCTGCATTCCCCCACATGAGAATGACTTTGCCTGAGGGATCCTGCATGGCAAAAGCACTGTAACGAAAGGCCCATTTGTCACCAAAAGGCCGAATGGAAATCAAGGAATCCTGACTGTTGTAGGCCATGGTCATTTGAATGCTGGGGCCGTAAGGCGCATCCCACCACATGGGCGTATCATTGATGGAAAGGTTCATGTTCACGGGGTTCACGCTCCAGGTTGGCATCCCACAAGAAGTGCAGCCGCATTCGTCATCATCCATATCATCAGGCGGAGTGGGTGAGCCACAACAACCACCAACCATCAATCGCTTGGACTCCACTGAAGCAAGACGGATGTCTGCATTAGTGGGAATTTTGTCGAAGAGGATAGCGTGTCCTGACCACTGTTTTTTGAAGTAGGCTTCATCAATCTCATGCACATGACCGACGCGGGTATCATAAAGACGGATCTTGCCTTCTTTCGGCTGAGCCAGCACGGTGACAAAATGCTCCTCTTTATCGTAGTGGGCGATGAAGGGAAGCGGCAGTTCCTGGAGATGCGCCGCCGTGGTGAAGACGGTTTGCGCGGTTAAATCATGCTTTGCCGCCAAGTCTTCAATCTCCTGAAGATTCAGGCCGTCTGGATTCTTGTTTTCCAAAGCGCGCAGTTTTTTAGCTTCCTCTGGTTTTCCCAAGACGGCGCAGACTTCAGAAAGCGACTTTTGCGCACAGTCACGCATGGCTGTCTGTTTTTGCTTCATGAGACTCAGGCGAAGGATCCAATAGGCGGCATAAGTGCCATGAGAAGGCGTGTCTGAGGCTGCCTTGAGGGAGGTAAAGTGTTCTGTAGCCTCTTTGTATTTCCCCTGCTCCATGGACAAAGCACCGAGTCGCAAGGTGGCCTTGGCATTCATGCTATGGCCGGTGGGACTGCGGGACTGAGAGGCCTCAAAGAACTTTTGAGATTCATCAAACTTACCTTTGTATTGGCAGTGGCAGCCGAGATGCAGCTCTGACTCTGCAGCCCAGGCGCTGTCAGGGAACTGGGTCAAGTGATCTAAAAACATGGCATAAGCGCGGTCATACTCATGCAGGTTCCATTTCTGAATGGCCTTGCCAAAGTCCATATTCTCTTGCTCCTGCTTTGCTCGGGCAGCAGCGTCTTTGATGTCGGCAGGATTGGCAGCTCGGGTAGGGATAAGTTCCTCCCCCAATTGGCCTGCCATACGCAAATCTTTTTCTGTGGGGATCTTGGAGAGATCCAGCAGCAGCAGACTGGTGCGCTCGGTGGGACGGGCGTTTGCTGTCCACTCCAGTTCTTGCGGAGAGAGCTTGCTGCCACCTGCCGCTGCCTGAAGCGGCGGTAAGGCGGGCGCTGACTTAGCAGGGGTAGAAGTCTTGGGAGCAGAACCTGTGTCTGCATGGCTAGAACCAACGGGATTGTCTGTATCTGGCCGTCCCAGCCAATAGCCGACGGCTAGAACCAAGAGAGCAGAAACCAAAAGGGCTGCGGTGCGGAGTGAGGTTCGTTTCATAAAGTGGAAATGGGGAGAAGGGGCGTCAAAAGAAGTGTATCAGTGTTATTGTTGCGGCTGAGCATCCAGAGGTTCATCCAAGGTCAGGATCGGGGCCGTCGTATCCGGCGGGTTGCTTTGGCTGGGAGCGGTCTGCATCATGGCGTTGAGCGGATAGACGTCTGTTCCGTCCAACACGCCGTCCCCATCGGTATCAGCCAGCCTTGGATTGGTGCCCAGGGCTGTTTCTTGAGTATTGCTCAGACCATCACCGTCACTATCAGTGGCGAGTAATGAATTCAGATAGCCGTCCAGGTAGCCATCACCATTAGTGTCTGCCACCTTGGGATCAGTCCCCGTGATCCAGATTTCCGTGGCGTTTGACAGGCCGTCCTGATCGTAATCCCCAGAACCCGTTTGATCGAGATTACCAAAAATGGCCAACTCGGTGGCATCTACGAGTCCGTCAGGACCACTTGGGTCATTATCCCCAGGGTGTAGGTTGGGATTTGAACCAGCAACGAATTCTTGATAGTTAGTTAAGCCATCGTGATCAGCATCTCCTACGCCAGTTTGCGAACTAGAGTTTCCCCAGTAAAAGATCTCAAAAAAGTCCGGAAGTGTGTCATTATCAAAATCCAAATTAAAGGCTTGGAAAACAGCCGGATTCATATTGAAAGGAGATATATATCGATAAACTAATTCTACCCAATTCGGAATCTGGTCCCCATCGGGATCATCGTTGGGGCCATAAAACCGAATACTGCCAAAATACTGACGTTCGAATTCATCGGGCAGCAAATCCCCATCTTGATCCGTGACGGGTAAGAAAAAAGCCCAAAAACTATCAAGATAAGCTTCCAAAAGACTCAAGGTTGGCCTATCTGCGAAAGGCTTCGATGTGTTTGTATAAGTCGTGTTTCCAAACCAAAATTGCTCCCACCAATCAGGGAGGCTGTCCCCATCCAGATTAACCCATTCGACAGCACCTAAACTTGGTGCCGTGGATGATCTTTGTTGCCCATGAATATCCTTGCCGATTCCAAGCGCTAAGCCAGCAGAAACACAAGGAGTTGAATCAGCTGTTAAATAGCCTTTCGAAATCAGCTTGGGATCCTGATTGAGACTTCCAAGCATACCCCCCTGAATGAGACTGGACTGGATCGTGACGCTGTTTGTAAGACCCGAGATCGGAGTATTGCTCGGGTATTCATCATCCCAGAGAATGCAATTTTTTAAAACTATGGAACCTGAGAGATTAGCTAGCGTCGCTACAGGTGTATAAGGATAACTATTGGTAAGGCAACTGTTGGAACGGAAAAAGGTACAGTGTTCCATGGCGACATTACCTCCTTGATTGGTAAACGCTCCACCATGAGTTGCATTGGAGCCAAAGGATCTAACACTTCTAAATAAGCAGTTTACAAATCTGATTTTAGGAGCACCTCCCGAAAGAGGCTGACAGATCAATCCATTGCTCTCAAAGATAAATCCAGCCATGACAGACTCACCACGAAGCATCCAACTACTGTTACTGTTACTATTGGAGATTTCAAGTCTTACTCCCTCGTCTCCGCAACCACGGGAAGCTCCACCTTCAGCAACATACGCTACTTTTTTGGACACTTGTTGGAACTGATCCCAGTTCTGGGTATGACGCCCTCGCATAAACAAAATACAAGCTCTGTAATGTGGATCTTGAGGTAGCGAAATGTAAGCATTGTAGGGGTTTCTAAACCTTGGAGGGGAAGATGTGGGACTATCTACATTAATGTATGGATCAACAATGGCATCCCAAACAGGAAGACTTGAAGCATTGTTCGCTAAAGATCCTTTTGTAAACTCCCATACATTCGGCACATTGTCAGAATCTTTATCCAGCATAGCATCCTGCGGATTGAGTGGATTCAAACCTTGAGCCATTTCATAGCCGTCAAACATCTCATCATCATCGCT
>JAIXZA010000093.1 GCA_027489965.1 Verrucomicrobiaceae bacterium | reverse complement strand
CATCGCCCTTCACTTTGAGGGAAAAAATGTGAGGCAGAAATATAAGATGCCCTGTTCCGCAAAGTTATTTTTCCGGACATCTTTTTGCCGAAAAGATTCACGTTAGATGCCGCCCAATCAGCTGCAGGCAACAAACAACATGGACTGCCGCGTGGTTGGCTGGTGGAAATCGAGTAACTTTCGGCCTACGAGGTGAAGTTTACGGTGGTTGATACCAAACAAGGCAATTTCTTCAGAAGAAAACCATCACAAACAACGGCCGACAATCGTCAACTGCTGGGGTAACCTATTGAGGTTAGTCAGGGGGTTAGGTTAAATGGGAGGAGGTTATCATTGTCACCTTTTTGCTTCTTTTAGCCGCTTGCTTTTCGCTGGTTTCTAGTGAGCCTGCAAGACAGCCTTTAGGCCACTATGATCATCGAAATTGCCGATCACTTTCAGACTCCTCTTCAACGTGGTGTTTATCGCTATGCAGGTGCATGGCTGGAAAAGACCCTGGGCCTGCGCGGTTTTGACGATATTTATCAAGGTGGACACCGCTACTACGAAAGTCTGCCGCCTGAGGACCGCACCTGTGGTGCTTTTTTTGACGGGGTCGTGCAGTCAGTGAATGCTGGCTGTGACCTGGATGTGCCTGCTGATTTTGAGTTCCCTAAAACGGGACCACTGATCATCGTCGCCAATCATCCCTATGGTCTTGTTGATCCCTGTCTGCTGGCTAGCTATGCGGGTAAATTCAGGCGTGACTTGAAAGTCATGACCAACTCTATGCTGTCGGTCATGCCGGAGTTGAAGGAGCATGGGATTCTGGTGAATCCCTTTGGCGGCGATGATGCGGCAAAGAGCAATATTGGGGGCATGAAAATGGCGCTAAAACACCTCAAAGCTGGTGGTGCCATGCTGATCTTCCCCTCGGGTGAGGTGTCTGCTTACCACCTCGGCAAGGGCGTGGAAGAAGCTCCCTGGACAAACCACCTGGGCTCACTGGTCCGCCGCACTCAGGCCACGGTGCTGCCGGTTTATTTCCCAGGTCGAAACAGCAATCTTTTCCATGCGGCAGGTCTGATTCATCCACGACTGCGAACTGGTATGATCCTGCGTGAATTTTGTCAGCAGCGCGATACCACGATTGAGATGCGCATCGGTATGCCGATCACTTATGGTAAGCTGCGTAAATTTGACGATGATGAAGCGTTGACCAAGTTTCTGCGTATTCACACGCTGGTGCTTCATAATCGCCGGAAACTAGGCTCCGAGGATGAAGAGGCCAATTTGGCGACTGAAGATAATGACATCATTGCGCATCGTGCGGCTTCTCATCACAGCCGCATTCTCAGTGAAGTGAATGCCTTGCGTGAACGTGGTGGCTGCCTCGTCAGTCAAGGTGAGCTCTCGGTTTATTCAGCCCACTCTCACGAAATCCCCGATACGCTGCAAGAGATTGGGCGTCTGCGGGAGATCACCTTTCGCGATGTCGGCGAGGGAACCGGGGAAGAGATCGATCTGGATCCCTTTGATCGTTACTATGAGCATTTGTTTTTGTGGGATGAGAAGAAGCAGCGTATTGCAGGAGCTTATCGCCTTGGGCGTGCTGACATCATTCTGCGCGAGTATGGCCCCAAAGGGCTGTACACAAACACCCTGTTCATGTTTGAGAAGCCATTCTTGGCCAATCTTGAATCGGCCGTCGAGATGGGGCGCAGCTTTATCACCAAGGAATATCAACGGAGCCTTTCTTCATTGCCATTGCTCTGGAAAGGCATCGCCCACTGGATGGTACGGAATCCAGGGTATAAGAAGCTCTTTGGCCCTGTGAGCATCAGCAAAGACTACGATAAGCTCAGCCGAAAAATGATGGTTGAGTTTCTCCAGGAAAACTGCCTACACGAGGACTTGGCCAGCTTTGTGAAACCGCGCAATCCTTTCCGCTATCTGCGCGGACGCAGACTTATGCGCGAGTTCATCAGCGCCGATCTTCAGGATGTGGATGACTGCTCGGCCCTGATTTCCAGTGTGGAGACTGATCGCAAAGGTATCCCTGTTTTGTTGAAGCATTACCTGCGCCTGAATGGCACGATTTTGAGCTTCAACGTCGATAAGCAGTTCTCCTCCGTTATCGATGGACTCATCCTCGTCGATCTCACTGAGACTGATCCAAAGCTGCTGGCCAAATACATGGGTGAGGAGAAGTGCCAAGCCTGGCTGGCTCGTCACAAGGCCTTCGAGAAATCGACTGGAGTTAGTTCTGTCTAGTAGCGCGGAAGTGTGTCTTTGAAAGAACCTGCCTTGCCTAGGCAGGTATTCAGCGCCAATCATGAGGCTACCTCATGCCTGTCCGACCTTCCTCTAAGCGCGCTACTCTATCTAAAACGAGCCCATCTATCGAAATTCCGCCGATCAATGCCAAGGTGCGTTCGCTAGACAATGGTCTGGAGGTGATCATCCGAGAAGATCATCAGCATCCTTTGGTCAGTGTGCAAATCTGGGTGAAGGCAGGCAGCATTCATGAAGAAAAGTGGACGGGTGCAGGTCTGGCACATTGCGTGGAGCACATGCTTTTTAAGGGCACCTGGAAGCGCTCGCCTTCGGACATTTCTCAGGGCATCCAAAACCTCGGCGGTTATGTGAATGCTTATACCACCTTTAATCGCACCGTGTATTGGATCGATGGTCTGGCTGAGCATACAGAGGGTTACCTGGATATCCTCGCTGACATGGTTCGGAATTCACGTTTCGATGCGGCCGATTTAGAAAAGGAACAGGAAGTTATTCGTCGTGAGATGGCCATGGGCAATGATGATCCGAGTGGTGCTTTGCAGCATCTGGTGCAGTCCACCAGCTTCCGCCAGCATCCCCTTCGGCATCCGATCATTGGTCATCGGGCTGTGTTTGATCAGGTTTCTCGGGATGATGTTTATGGCTTTGTGCAGCGTCAGTATGTGCCTAACAATTGCTTCATTGTGATCGCGGGTGCCGTCGATACTGAGGTCACTTTTGCAGCTGTTGAAAAACTGCTGGGCGACTGGCAGCGTCGGCCGTTTGAGCCCATTCTGCTGCCGCAAGAACCCAAGCAAGTCGGTGCTCGGGTGACTCATAAAAACTTTGCCACCGAGCTTACTCATTTAGCACTTGGTTGGCAGATCCCGGGTGATGGGCATGAGGACAAACCGGCGCTCGATGTGTTGGCCTTCTTGCTGGGTGCAGGTCGCAGTTCCCGCTTGAATCAAGAACTGCGTGAGCGCCGCAGCATCGCCTATTCCACCTGGGCTGGAGCTTGGGGGGCTCAGGAATGTGGCGTCTTCAATACTGAGGTCGAGTGTGATCCAGCGAATACGGAAGCCTGCCATCAGTCCATGTTAGAGGTGGTCAAAGCCTTGCAAATCAAAGGTCCAACGAAGGACGAGCTATCCAAAGCCGTGCGTGCTACGCTCAGTGGTCAGTTGCGCACACTTTCTAGCACCAAAGGGCAGGCGGCCTCGCTGGGACATGGTTGGCTGGCTACGGGCAGTCTTGACCATTCCCGCCATTATCTGGCCAAGATCCGGGCTCTGACACCGAATGATATTCGTGCAGTTGCCCAGAAGTACCTGCTGTCAGAGGCCTGCAATGTTGTCTCGGTCGGCCCGCCTCAGCCTGTCAGTGCCACGGCCACGGCAGCAGGGAGGCAGCAAGAGTCCACCCAGCGGTTCATTTTGAAAAATGGTCTGACTCTGCTAGTGCAGGAAAATGCGCGTCTGCCTTTGGTTTCAATCCGCACCAGTTTCCTGGCTGGGGTCACAGCAGAGACGGATGCCAATGCGGGTGTCACTCAGATCTCGGCCGCGCTTTTGCTCAAAGGCACCAAGTCACGCACGGCAGCTCAGATCGCTGCTGAGCTGGAGAATCGTGGCGGATCCCTGCAATGCCATGCCGATGCGCATCGCTATGTGCTGGGCGCCGATGTCGTGTGTGGGGATGAGGCCCAAGCCTTTCAGTTGATCGCCGATCTCATTCTACAGCCCAGCCTGCCAGCGGCGCAGTTGATCGAGGTGAAGAAACGCCAGCTCGCCACGCTGCAAGAGGAAAAGGAAGATCCGCTCACTGTGGCCATGCGCTGTGCGCGCCGAGAAATCTTTACCGGCGAACCTTTTGCCCGCACGGCTCTTGGCACAGAGACCTCCATCAAAGCGATCAAAGTCGATGATTGCCGCAGGATGCTCAAAGATTCACTTCAGGCTCAAAACGGCATCATCTCTGTCGTCGGTGACGTCAAGGCTGCTGGGGTGCGCAAGCTTGTTGAGGCCAGCTTTGGCAAGATGGCCCGTGGTCAAAAGCGGGAGATAGCTCACTTCCCAGCTAACAAAAAGCGCAAGCCTGTAAGTCATGCTCTGGAAATGGAGAAAGAGCAGGCTGTCCTAGTGATCGGCTTCCGTTCCGTAGGGCTGCATGATCCAGATAGCCTAGCCCTGGCTTTGATCGATGAAGCCTGTAGCGATATGGGGAGCCGTCTGTTTAACCGTATCCGTGAAGAGTTGGGCCTAGCCTACTATGTCGGAGCACAGCAGTTCGCCGCACTCGGAGCCGGAGCATTTTATTTTTATGTTGGGACCGATCCTAAAAAGGTTGATCTAGCTCTGCAAGAGATGCTCACACAGATCCAGGACCTCGCTGAAAATGGTCTAACTGCTGCTGAATTGCAGCGCGCTAAGACTGCTTGGAAGTCCTCCTGGCTGCGTTCTCAGCAGGGCAATGGCGGCTTGGCGGATGCCTATGGCTGGAATGAGATCAATGGCAAAGGCCACGACTATCTGCAAAAGCTGCCTGAGATTATGGCTGCCATCTCAGACAAGGACATTCGTCGAGTCGCCAAAGCCTACCTCTGCAAAGAACGCGCTTACATCGTGCGTGTGGAGCCACAGAAGAAGTGACCTTCGATAAGATTCGGCGTTCGACATTTGATGCCTTGGCTTTAGCTTTCTGCCCATGTCCTCACGCCGTTCCTTCATCACTTCCGGTGCCGCCTTTTTGACGGGATGCCAGTTGGCTCCTACGCCTCAAATCATGCCCAGCGCCCCAAGTGGGCCGTTCATGCTGGGAATTGATGTATTGGCTTCACGGAACTTTGATCTACTGCGGGGAAAACGTGTGGGTTTGATCACCAATCATACCAGTGTCACAGGTCGTGGTGAATTCACTCGCGTGGCTATGCAACGCGCGCTGGGGCCCATGCTAACGGCTCTTTACGCGCCTGAGCATGGAATCGATGGCAGCGTTGGTGCTGGCATTCATGTCAGTACTCGTCGCGATTCAGTGACGGGCCTGACGGTCTATTCCCTTTATGGTCCAACACGGAAGCCGACCCCACAGATGCTGGCTCCGATTGATGTGCTCGTGTTTGATCTCCAGGATATCGGCTGCCGCAGTTATACCTACATCAGCACCATGGCTGTTGCGATGGAGGCTGCTGCTGAAAATGGGAAAGCCTTTGTTGTCCTGGACCGCCCAAATCCCATGGGGGGATGGCGAGTCGAAGGCCCGCCGCTGGAGTCACGCTGGAAATCCTTTGTGGGTCAGATCCCTGTGCCCTATGTCCACGGCATGACGGCTGGTGAGCTGGCCATGATGACGGCAAGCAGTGGTTGGATCTCCCGCGTGCCGCGTCTGAATGTGGCTAAAATGCAGGGTTGGTCGCGGAACATGACCTGGCAGGACACAGGCCTGCGCTGGTATCGCACATCCCCCAACATCCCTCATGCAACGTCACCGCTTTATTATGTCGCGGCAGGCATCCTCGGTGGTGCAGCGCAGGTTGACATCGGTATCGGCACGGAGAACCCTTTCGGTTATGCAGGTGCGCTTGGCGTGAACCCACAGGCCATGTACAATGCTTGCCGTAGCTTTGGCATGAGCGGTGTCAGCTTCACGCCTTATTCCAAAAATGGTTTCGGTGGCGTCCGCCTCAGCATTCATCCCCGTGCTCAGGCCGATCTGACAGCTCTAGACGTCATGTTGCTGGATACGCTGAATCGACTCAGCAGCGGCCGTGTGCTCGGAAAGATGAGTGGAGATAAACTGAATCTTTTTCATAAAGTCTATGGCAGCGAGTCTCTCTACACCAATCTCCGACGAGGTGTGCCCGCTAGTCGTATCGTTGCAGGCTGGAGTGGCTTCACAAACTCCTTCCGCAGTTCGCGCCAAAGGCATTTGTTGTATGCCTAAGGTCCTTCTTTTGATGGCGTAGTGGCTTATTTGCTGCTAAAGCATCAACTGCCGGGCCTTGCTGTTCGGGTTAGCGGATACAATTAACTCCCCCTTTTTTATGCTCCTCTACATCAGTCGTCTCTTCGTTGAATTTGGTCCCTTTGAGGCCAATGAAATCCAAAGCTTCATTCAGCGCGGTCTGCTCAGCGAGACCGACTATCTACGTGTCCAAGGTGAAGAAGACTGGATGCACATCTCAGACTGGACACCGCCTTTCACCTATCAGCCGACAATCAAGACTGCCATCAAGCAGGCCACACCGAAACCAACTGCACCAATTGCAGCCAAAAAAGCTGCTGCAAAAAAAGCACCTGTGAAAAAAGCAGCCGCTAAGAAGGTTTCAGCCAAAAAGGTGAAGGCTAAGTAGTCATACTCGCGGGTAGTCAAAGCCGTTTGCAGTGGTTTGTTGGAGGCTTCGAATGCCATCCCATCAGCTCACTTCAACTATCGTTTACCATCGTGAACAAAGGTAAACGGCTCTGGCGCTAAAGACTGAAAGAAGTAGTTCTTTGGCCATGTCTAATATGGCTCATGCGTGTTATCCTCCACAGCTTTGTTCTATCTCTTTCACTCTGTTCCGTTGCCCTTAGTGCAGACACGGCAGATGTCGTCATTTATGGTGGCACCTCAGGTGGCATCACGGCCGCCATCCAGACTGCACGCATGGGAAAGACAGCCATCTTGATTGAACCCACGAAGTTCCTCGGGGGACTTACCACGGGCGGTCTCGGAGCCACCGATATCGGCAATAAGAAGGCCATCGGTGGACTCTCGCGTGAGTTTTACGCCAAGGTCTTCCAATACTATAGCGATCCCACCCAATGGAAGCAGCAGACGCGCGAGGCTTATTTTGCTGCTAAACCGCATGGCAACACGGGTAGTGAAGATACCATGTGGACCTTTGAGCCTCATGCCGCCACCGAGATCTATGATGCCATGCTGAAGGAAGTGGTAGGGAAGGTGACCGTCGTTTTCAGTGAACGACTGGATCTCAAAAATGGTGTCATTAAAGAAGGCAACCGAATCACCCAGATCCGCATGGAGAGTGGCCGCAGCTTCACCGCGCCCATGTTTATCGATGCGACCTATGAGGGCGATCTCATGGCCAAAGCTGGCGTCCGCTATGCTGTCGGGCGTGAGGCCAATGCCATGTATGGTGAACAAATCAATGGCGTGCAGATCACCCGCAGTGTCAGTCACCAATTCACTCAAAAAGTAGATCCTTATGTTAAGCCGGGAGACTCTAGCAGCGGCCTGCTGCCTGGCATTGAAAAAGATCCTGGTGACGAGTTCACGGGCGACCATAAAGTGCAGGCCTATAACTTCCGTATGTGCACCACTGATGTGCCTGAAAATAGACTCGACTGGGTGAAGCCCGCCAACTATGACGAGCGCTGGTTTGAATTGGCTCTGCGCAATGTCGAAGCAGGTGACCTGCGCATCTCCTGGGCACCTAGTCCAATGCCAAACCGCAAGACAGACACCAACAATAACTTTGCCATCAGCACCGACTTCAT
>JAIXZA010000170.1 GCA_027489965.1 Verrucomicrobiaceae bacterium | reverse complement strand
TGAGGGCCGCTTCATCACCATCTGGGTCAAGCCTGGTGAGCATGTTTTCATGACTGTGTGCGGTCTTCGTCTGGACACCTCAGGCGGCAAGGTGGGCGAAGGTCCACGCTGGCGCGCAAAGGGCCGCAGCTATGCTGGCTTCAGCCCACGTCACCCTTTTGGCATGTAATTCTCAAATTTGCGACTCGAAACCAAATCTCATCTCATTCCTGAAACGCTAAACACGATAAAAAGCCTCTCAAAACCGATTCGATCTCACAAACGAAACTTGCACTCTCAAAAACGATGAACACTCAAACCACTTCCTTCACCACCAATTCCTCCTCACGCATTCAAGCTGGTGACCTGAATTTAGGTTGGAATGCGATGCCAGCTTTCAAGTTGACTGAAGAAGTAACTCTTGGCTGGGACGCAATGCCTGCTTTTGGCAAGGCTGGTAAAGGTTCTAGCAACGCCGAATACGTGGCCCAATTTCTCAACGAAACAGCCCGCCCAGAAACCCAACAAACTCTGCGCCCTTCGTTCTGGAGCATGATCCGTCTTTGATCCATCTGCCCTTTGATTTCGAGGATACTTTGCAGAGTTCACGCTCAAAACTTTAGTCAATGGCAATTCTGAGAATATGAATTCGATGAAACAAGCTTAACACCATTGCGTTAAAAAGGGGTTACAAAAAAGGATAAACGAACCAACTGAGCTAAAAAAAAGCATAGAGGCTTAAATTATCCTCCATGCAATTCACGAGAGTGTCGTGTAACCCCACTTCCTGATTTAACATGGCTTTACACAAACTCTCAGCAGCAGAACAGACCGCAGCACACCTGAAAGATTGGCTGTTAAACAAGAACGCCACGAATCAGATCCCTGGTGTTGATCGACTTTCATTAGAATTAGGCGTTTCTCGTGACACCGTTCGCCGCGCGCTCGTTCTATTAGAGAAAAGCGGCCTCATCCGCAGCGGTGGTAAGGGCAAACCCCGCGTCATTGTCAATGATTCAGCTATCGACGGTGAACAGCCAACCAAGTCTAAGGCTCTTCGCGTGAATATTTTCCCAGACATGAATATGGAGCACTTTGCCTCATACCTTGTCACTCACGCTTTGCAATTGCAGCGGCAATTGACCGATGCAGGCTGCAATTGCCAATTTACTGACCGTACACTCGCGGATTTCGACCATCAACCGCAGCGAATTTCACGCTACGTCGCAGCCAATGAAGCCGATGTTTGGATCGTCATGGCAGCATCCAGTGATGTCCTAGAGTGGTTTGAACAACAGTCTTTTGTCACCATTGCTTGGGGCGGAAGACATCGTCATCTAAGCCTGCCAGGCTCTGGGACCAACCTCGTTCCTGCGATCCGTGAGGCCACTCGGCACCTGATCTCCTTGGGGCATCGGCGTATCGCCTACCTCGCGCCGCCGATTATTCGCCAGCCTAGTATCAGCACCTCGGGTCAGGCTTTTTTAGAGGAGTTAAACACGCGCGGCGTGTCAGCCGCCTCGTCTTATCATCTCCCGGAATTTTCCTCTGACCCTCATGGCATTGAGGTTGCCCTTAAAGAAATGTTCCGCGTCACCCCGCCGACAGCCCTGATCGTGGGCATGCACTCCTATCACTTGACGGTGCTTAGCTTTTTGCGGCAGAACAATCTACGCGTTCCAGAAGATGTCTCCATTGTCGCCGGTTACATGGATGCAAAGTTAGACTGGATGATCCCACGCCAAGCCCACTTTCATCTTCAGATGGATAAAATTATCCGCCGAATCGTTAAGTGGGTCGAAGATGTCATTCGCGGTAAGCGCCCTGATGGCTGTGCCATCTACGACGCAGCCTACTTTTCCGGTCCCAGCGTGGGACCGGTGCCACGCTAAATCTTCAAGTGTGCTTGAATCTAGGTTAGACCAAGATCCCGAGCACGCAGCGCTACAGTGGTGCGGTCAGGAGCATCAAATTTCTCCAAAATACTTGTCATATGATTTTTCACCGTTCCTTCGGTAAGAAAAAGGGCCACGGCGATTTCTTTGTTGCTCATGCCACGAGCTAGCAGTCGAACGATATCGGCTTCCCTGGTCGAAAGCTGATGCAACAAAGGGTCTGCGTGATGAATGGACGGAGCGGCCTTTGACAACCGCTTAAACTCAGCCACCACTCGGCCAGCTACTGAAGGCTGAAGATAAGCATGCCCTGCATTCACAACTTTAATGGCCTCCACCAATTGCGCAGAAGGACTATCTTTGAGGATGTAACCCGCAGCACCCGCCCGCAGCACATCAAAAACCTCTTCTTCGAGATCAAAGGTCGTCAGAACCAGCACACGCATTTCAGGATGAGCTGCGCGCAGGCGGCGTGTTGCCTCCACTCCATCCATCATCGGCATTCGTAGATCCATCAGGATGACTTGAGGCTGCGACTTTGCTGCAAGCTGAAGGGCCTCCACGCCATTGCCGGCTTCACCTACGATCTCGATGCTTGAATCAAGTGAAAGCAGCGTGGAGATGGCCTCACGGAAAAGCACTTGGTCATCCACCAGTAAAGTTTTAATAGGAGCACTCATGGGAAAATCAGGCTGGGATCTCCAGGCAACACCAGCCACCACCATGATCACCTCTGCCAAAACGAAACTCACCATGCAACAGGGTTGCCCGCTCTTGCAAGCCTTTCAAACCGTGCCCCATGTTCACATCGTTAGCAAAACCAAGCCCATCGTCTTTGATCTCGATCTTCACGGAGGCATGAGCTGAAAAGTCCACACTGACGATCACAAAATGGGCATCCGCATGACGACAGGCATTGGTCAGTCCCTCCTGCGCACAGCGATACAGCGCTAACTCAACCAAAGCTGGCAGCGGGCGGCTCACTCCATGCTGTTTGAGTTGGATTTTAAAATCCCCCCGCTCCACTCCTGAGATTAAGATCGGTAGCGACTCCATGAGCGAGCCTTTTTCCATTGGAGTCGCTCTGAGAGCAGAGACCGATCTACGGATCTCCTCAAGACCAACCTGGCTGGAGGCGTGCGCCTTTTTCACAGCCGCCAGCGCACGTTCAGGAAACTGCATCATCAGAGCTTCCGCAGCAGCCAGCTGGGCACCGACCACCGTTAAGCTATGCCCCACAGAGTCATGAATCTCCCGCGCTAGGCGATTTCTTTCCTGTGCCACAGCCAGCACCGAAGCCTGATCGACCTGCTTTTCCAGCTGGCTGTTAGAATCCCGCAGTTCCAGCGCCATCCTAAAAATCTGTGTGCGCTGCCGCGCCGAATGCTGTGCCACAAACAAGCAGGTGACATAGAAGACGCTGATAGATCCCTGCGCTAAAAACCAAACCAAACCCCAGTTCGGACTGAACATCATTCCCACGCAAATCATCGGCACCAAATGCCCCATAAATAGAGCCAGCCAAATCCACTTCCCCCTCAGCAATAATACCGAAAAGCCACAAACTGGAAACCATAAAAACTGCTGGATGCCATGTGGATTACGCCCATCTGCTAGAATCATGCTGATCAAAGCGCAGAGCAGTAGTCCAAAAATATACACCGCCTTCCAAAGCCCTGAAAACTCATCGAGAGAAGATTCCTTCACAATCTCATAGCGTAGCTCTCGAAGAGCAGGTCGCACCCCTAAGAGTGACCAGCCACAATAAATTACCGCCATCAGGCCAAACCAAAAAGCTCGGCGATTTAACCTGTCATCTATCAAATCCGAAGTGATCCACAAAGACGGAGCCAAGACCATCCAAGCAACAAAGCCATAGCCAATCCAGTACACCCAACGTAACTCTGAACCGCTTACGGGAGCTACCTCCCGACGATCTTCCCCATCTGCCAGAGATACGGTGGGGCTAGAGACTAAATTCATAAGCTTGATTGTCGTTCATACGATGCCCATTTCCAGCATGGGTTTTGGGTTTACCTAGAAAAATGAAAAGTCATGACAGGCCATGACCTCAAATCATGACCAATGACTAAACGCAACAGGCACGAAGTATGGCTAAAGTGAATCCCATGATTTCAATCCAAGACACTACCTCTTCTGAGTGAGCCGCACTTGCCTCGGGCACGACCCCGCGTCATGATGCTGATCATTGCCACCGCATGAAACGCCTCTACCGCCACGCCCTGATCGCTTCTGAAGATTCACCAAAACTCCTCAATGCTGACGTCCTCGTCGAGGCCGGTCGCATCATCGGTGTCGCCCCAGAGATCACAGGAGTTACTGATTGTGAAATCATCGACTGCACGGGTCGTATTCTATTGCCCTCTCTTTTTGATATCCATGTCCATGCGCGTGAGCCTGGGCAGGAGGACAAAGAAAACATTGCCAGTTGTGCCGAAGCCGCGATCAATGGTGGCGTCACAGGCTTTGTCATGATGCCCAACACCTCGCCTGCCATCGACAATGCAGGTGTCGTCCGCACCGTCCTGGAAAGTGCCCGCCGCACCCGCATCGGGACCACTCTTTTCACCACCGGAGCCATCACCAAGGGCCGCAAGGGTGAAGATCTCGCAGGCATCGCTGCGATGAAGTCTGCTGGAGCCGTCATGCTTTCTGACGACGGTTTCCCCGTGGACAATCCCCAGGTCCTGCGCCGCGCCATGGAGTATGCCCGCGACTATGATCTGCCAATCGCCAGTCACTGCGAGGTGAAGGAACTCAGCGGAAAAGGCTGCATGCATGAGGGCAAGATCAGCTATTCTCTGGGTCTCCCAGGCATCCCGAGCATCAGCGAAGAAATTGGTATCTCACGCGACATCCGCCTAGCCGAGTTCACCGGCGTTCACCTGAATATCCAACATGTCACCACTGCTGAGGGTATGAAGACGATCAAGCGCGCCAAGGATCGTGGGATCCGTGTCACCTGCGAGATCGCCCCACACCACCTCATGTTCAGTCAAGAGGACATCGGTGATTACGACACCAACTATAAAATGAACCCGCCCCTGCGCACCAAGGAAGACAACGCGCTCCTCCTTCAGGGCCTCATCGATGGATGGTTCGACGTCATTGCCACCGACCACGCACCTCATACGCCCTTTGAAAAACGCCAGGACTTTGCCAGCGCGCCCTTTGGCATCACGGGATTAGAGACCGCGCTCGTCTCTCTCTACGATCGTTTCATTTCCAAAGGCACCTTCGGCTGGGACCTGATCGTGAAACGCTATTCCGCTGAGCCACGTCGAATCATGAAATTGCAGCCAGTGCCGATCATCGAGGGCGGCATCGCTGACTTCATCCTCTTTAACCCAGCCCGCTGCACCACCTTCAGCCGAGATTTCATGAAGTCCAAGAGCATCAACACCCCTTTCATCGACCAAACCCTCCAAGGCATGGTCGAGCGAGTCATGTATCGCGGAGAAGAGCTTCTCGTGCGGTAAGCTCAGATCCTCTGGAAGCAATTTCCGAACAATCGGAACGATCCGAAACCGCCATTCGCCTCAAATGAGGCAATCTTCAGCCGATTAAGGTCGCCAAAAAGCAAAGTTTGCCCAAAAAAGAGCAAACTTTCGATTGTGAATAGATCTAAATCGTGCAAATTCACCTTCGAAACTGCAATTTTCAACCATCACCCCTATGAGCACACCCAAAATGGACGGCGCGCAGGCGCTTATTAAAACTCTCGGAGACCTCGGCATCGAGTACGTCTTCGGTTACTCCGGCGGAGCCGCGATTCCGATTTTCGATGCCCTGCAGACCGTGAAGACGGACATGAAGTTCATTCTCGTCCGCCACGAGCAAGGCGCTGTGCACATGGCCGACGGTTATGCCCGCGCCACAGGCAAGCCTGCTGTTGTTCTCGTGACCTCCGGCCCTGGCGCTGGCAATACCGTGACCGGCATCATGACCGCTCAGATGGACAGCGTGCCGATGATCATCCTTTGCGGCCAACAGGTCACCTGGATGCTTGGCAAGGATGCTTTCCAGGAAGCCGATATCTTTAATATCACGGCCCCCGTCGTGAAGCACAACTTCCTGGTGAAGAGCTCGAATGCCCTGCCCCGCGTTGCCAGAGAGGCCTACCACATCGCCACCACCGGTCGCCCAGGTCCTGTTCTGATCGACATTCCAAAGGACATCAGCCAAGGTGCCTTTACCGGCACCTTTGATGAGCCGATGGATCTCCCTGGTTACCATCCCGAAGAAAACTTCAAGATTGATCAAGCTGGCATCAAAGAGGCGGCTCGACTGCTCTCAGGTGCCAAGCGCCCAGTCATCCTCGCCGGCCAAGGCGCCATGATTGCTCGTGCCGACAAGGAACTCCTCACGCTGGCTGAAACGCTCGGCTGCCCCGTCGTCACGACCCTGCTGGGCAAAGGTGTCTTCCCTGAAACCCATGCCCTTTCCCTCGGCATGCTCGGCATGCACGGCACCGCCTATGCCAACAAGGCCATCTGCGAAGCCGATCTTATCTTCAATGTCGGCTCCCGCTTCGATGACCGCATCATCGGCAAACCGCACATGTTTGGCCGCAACGCCAAGCTCATCCACATCGACATCGATGCGGCCGAGTTCAACAAGATGATCAAAGTGGACGTCATGATCAAAGGCGATGCCAAGGCCGCGCTCAGAGATCTGCTTCCACATGTGGAGAAACTGCCCACGGAAGACTGGCTGGTTCACCTCGACGGCTACAAAAAGAAATTCCCGCTCACGTACAAGAAGCAGGGCGGTCTGCGCATGCAGCAGGTCATTGATGAATTGTATCATCTCAGCAAAGGTAAGGCCATCATCTCCACTGATGTGGGCCAGCACCAAATGTGGGCTGCTCAGTTCTATAAGAACGACGAGAGCTACCACTGGCTCAGCTCCGGCGGCGCAGGCACCATGGGCTTCGGTTTCCCAGCAGCTATCGGTGCGCAGCTCGCCTGCCCTGACAAGCTCGTCGTTTCCATCTCGGGTGACGGCGGTTTCCAAATGACCTTGTTTGAGCTGGCCACGGCTGCCATCCACAAACTTCCGATCAAGATCCTCATCCTGAACAACAGCTATCTCGGCATGGTACGTCAGTGGCAGGAATTGTTCTTTGAAAACCGCGAAAGCGGTGTGGACCTCATCGGTAACCCCGACTTCGTCAAGCTCGGTGAAGCTTACGGCATCAAAGGCTGGCACATCCGCCGCCCTGCAGATGTCGAGCGTGTCCTGCAACAGGCTCTCGATTACAACGACGGCCCCTGCATCATCGAGGCTGAGTGCATCAAGTACGAGAACGTCTTCCCGATGATCCCTGCAGGTGCCGCGCTCGAAGACATGCTCACCGAAGCTCCGAAGCATAAAATGGAAAAACCCACCGGTTCGACCTAACCGAAGGGAGCGCGGACACTCCTGTCCGCCTCTTTGCATGGCCCGATGAAAACCAACTGTATCATCCAAGGCGATGCCTTCACCGAGCTGCAAAAGCTTCCTGATCGCATCGCTCAAGCCATCATCGCCGATCCGCCTTACTTCAATGTTCTCGAAAATGAAGCCTGGGATACTCAATGGAAAACCGCTGAAGACTACCTCACTTGGTGTGAGGCCTGGGTCGGCGAATCCATGCGTGTCCTACGCGATGACGGTCTCTGCTTCATCTTCGGCCAGCTAGGCAAACGCGAGCACGCCTTTCTCCACCTCATGTCCCGTCTCACCCTCCAGCATCAATTTCACGATCTCATCATCTGGGACCGTGCGGTTGGCTACGATGAGCGCCGGGATAGCTTCACGCCCCAATATGAAATGGTCCTGGTGATGCGTAAGAGTGACAAAGTGAAGTTTAACAAAGAGGCTGTTCGTATCCCCTATGACGCCAAGACCATTGAGACTTACCTCAAAGACAAGCGCTACAAAGACATGGATGCCCGCCGTGCCCATCTGGATGCCGGCAAGTTCGCCACCAACATCCTTCGTGTCCCGAGTCTGAAAGGTGTTTCAAAAGAAAAATGCGGACACCCCTCCCAGAAGCCCATCGATCTCATTGAGAAACTCGTCGCCTGTTCCAGCGACGCTAAGGACCTCGTTATTGACCCCTTCCTCGGCTCAGGTACCACTGCCGCAGCTGCCATGCGCCTGGGCCGCCGTTGGCTCGGCATCGAAAAAAATTCCAACTACATTCAGATCGCTCGGAAACGCCTCAAACGCAAAGACTGATCTTTCTTCATACTCTTTCAATCAAACATCGTAAATCATCCACCCCATGAGCGACCGCATCCCCGCCACCACCGATATCAAGCCAGCTCCCCAAGCTGACATCATCAACATCCACACGCTCAGCGTCATGGTGAACAACCAGCCTGGCGTCCTGGGCCGCATCTGCGCTGTCTTCAGCCGTCGCGGATTTAACATTGAGTCTCTGGTCGTCTCCCAGACTCGTGATCCACGCTTCAGCCGCATGACCATCGGCATCAGCGGTCATCCAGAAGGCCTGCACCAGATCATCATGCAGGTGAATAAGCTCATCGACGTCATTCATTGCATCGAGCACACGGACCGTGACGCCGTTTCCAAAGAACTCGTCCTCATCAAGGTCGCCGCCAGCGCCGCCGAGCGTACCGAGATCCTGCAAATCATCGAGCACTACAACGGCAAAACCGTCGATCTTCAAGAAGACAGCCTCATCGCCCTCATCGCTGGCAACACCGACAAACTTGACGCCGCCGTCCGCCTGCTCAGCAAGTTCAACATCGTGGAAACCGTACGCACCGGCAAAGTCGTCATGGCCCGCGGCCTGGAGACGACCTAATTTGATCTAACTCCGCATCGCGGTTTGTTTTTTCCCGTTCGCTGGGCGATGGGTGGAGGCCTTTGAGACTTTCACCCACCGCCAAACCTACCAGCACAGAAATCGCCCCCGACATCCGACTGGATTCAAGACGCGCCCTCATTCATGTCAAAGAGGGCTGGATGGCCGTAGCCGATTTACACTATGGCTACGAACTTCGCCGCCAACTTCACGGCGACCTCCTGCCTGATTGGGGAATGGATATCTGCGAGCAGACGCTCGTCTCTCTGATCCACGATCACCGCCCCAAGCGCCTCATTTTAGTCGGCGACATCATGGACGGCAAAAGCAGCGCCGAAGAAACACACGCCTTTCTAGAACGCATCCAGGAAGAGGTCCCAGAACTCATCAGCATCCAGGGCAATCATGATCGCCCCCCACTGCGGAAAAGCTGGAATCTTGTGGAAACACATCATGAAGGCGAGTTCACCTTCACCCATGGCCATCGCTGGACCCAGGAGCAGACCTCAGATGTGGATGTCTATACTCATTCTGCCGCCGGCACCACCATCACCCATTCCAAGACCATCCACATCACCGGTCACGAGCATCCCGCCGTGCATTTAAAAGATGGTGCCGGATTAAAGCTAAAACTTGCCGCCTTGGTCCAAGAACAAATCACCCCACGCCAACAGCGCTGGATCCTACCCGCCTTTTCCCCCTGGGCCATGGGCGGCGAATACACCTCCTCCCACACCCGCCTGGCCACCTGGGTCTGCGCCCCGACACGCGTGTGGCGTCTGCCTTGAGCCGTTAGTCTTCCTTACTTTTGCTCGGATCGAAGAAGATCTTCACGTCGGCTTCGGTGGTGCCTAGGATCTCTTGGGCGCGCTTTAATGCGTTGCGCGTGGCCACATTGGGATTGCTAGGACTGGCTGGAAAAATGTTTTCTTTGCCAATGATTTCCACAATCCCAGAATCACGAAGGACTTTATAAACATCCTTCATCACACCGCTGATGAGTAAATCACGACCATCGCGGCGCAGCAACGCCACAAGCTCTTCCAGAGCAATGACGCTGGTTGCATCCATGTGCCGTGCGTTTTTTAAGCGTAAGATGATGATGCGTAGATTTGGATCACCACAAGTGCGCTGAATCTGGGTGCGAAAAAGATCAGCTGCCCCAAAGAAGAGCTCCCCCTCCACATGCACGATCGAAACCGATGGCGTCTGGCGAATCCCGGCCTTGGATGCTTCTGCTAGATGCCCTTCATGATTGAATTCATATTCCACCAAAGAGGGCTGGCTAGCCTTTCTCAGATACAGCATCACCGAAATACCAACACCTGTAAAAATGGCTACGTGCAAAGGCACCATCAAGGTGGCCGCAAGGGTGACCAGAAAGACCAGCGCATCAGAACCAGTGGCGCTCAAACAGATGCGGATATTGCGGCGCTGAATCAGCGATCCAGCCACACAGATGATGAGAACAGCCAAGGAGGCCCGTGGAATAAAACCCACGAGGTGCCCCAAACTTAAAGCCCCAACCAGACAAAAGAGGCCATTAAACAGCGCAGCAAAGGGTGTGCGAGCACCGCTTTGCTGATTGAGTGCGCTGCGTGTCAGTGATCCAGAACTCGGCATACCACTGAGATAAGCGCAGCTCAAATTGGCCATCCCCAGACTGAACATATCCTGATTGGCATCCACACGTTGCCCACTCACACTGGCCAAAGTTTTAGCCATCGACGAGCTTTCAATCGTGGCCAAAAAGGCAAGCGCTAGAGCCAGTCCAAAAAGTCGGCTAAAATCCGAAAGAAAGCGTGGCGACACAAAGTCAGGGAATGGCGGGAGTAGATCCAAAATCCCAAAGCGAGCATTCGCATAGGTTGGCACGTCAATCCCTATGCTAGCAAGCACCAGACATCCCACAGACGCAAGAATGAGGGCCAAGGCGAGCGCGGGCCAAGCGGGACGAAATCGCCGGAACGCAAAGTAAATCATCGCTGTTCCTGTAGCGACTCCAAGACTCTGCCAGTGCGCCTGCGGGATCGATTTCACCAAATGAATGACGATACCGGGCAACGTGCGCGCTTGAAAACTGGAACCATCCTCCAAAAGCACCATCATCTGCACCCCCATCACATGGGCCAACTGATTGGCCATGATCAACAGCGCCGCACCCGTCACATAGGCGACGATGACCGTACGACTGATGTATTGAGCAAGCTCTGCGACACGCAAAAAAGAACCGAACAACAAAAGGGCACCCACCATGAAGACCAGCAAAGGCATCAGGCTCACTCGATCCAAGGCAGGTTCAGCAGCAAAGTAGGAAAAGATCATGAACGCTGTCGCGTTCGTCGGCCCGAGCACCGTGAAGCGTGAACTACCAAAAAGCGACCCCACGATGCCAGAAACCGCGCTGCACATGGTGCCGAACTGCAAAGGCAAACCCGCGACGGCGGCATAAGCCATCCCCTGAGGCAAATCCAACAGGGTGACTGAAAACCCAGCTTTTATGTCAGCTTTAAGCCTTTTGGGACCATAGCCCTGTAACCATTTACGAATCGGGAACGGATCCAAGGTATTGCTGGCCACCATGTCCTTTAACCAATGTCGCGCCTGTTTGAATAGACTGCGCGCCAAATGCCACATGGATTGGTGAGATGGGACAGACACAAGACAGTTTAAAGTGGTGAATGAAATTCAGTGGAGATGGCAGCCCCCTGTTCGCGCTTTACAAGCGTATAACGCACCGATGCTAACACTAAGGGCAACCACAGGATGAGTGTTTCAAAGCGTGGAACACTCAGCAAAGTAAAAGCGCTATCGCCATCAAAAACAAGACCAGCAACCCCAAAACTGGCCAACATGATCCAGATCTCTTCCCCTTTCTTAGCCAGCCACCAAGCACGATAGAGCCCCCAAACAAGAACGCCTAGAAAACAAGCCAGAGCAGGGACACCACCACGCACCAACGCATCGACAAAAATACTGTGAAGATGCTCCGGGTTCCACGGCAACGAGCATGACCAGCAATCATTCGCTGCCCAGAGCCCCTTCCCTATGAGCCAGTCGCTGGTTGTTGTGATACTGCTAAAGCCTGCGGCATAGATCGAGAAGCGATGCGTGTCTCCACGCGTAATCAGTCGCTTAGCTGGGTTTGAAGCAACCACACCATCCGCGGTCATGGCCTCTGTTAGTTTCGGTGCACCCAAACGTTCAGACAAATCCCGCACCCCCATCTTGGTGATTTGCGGAGCCAACCCCTGAAAACATCCCAGGCACGCGAGGAGCAACAACACTGGACGAAGGGAAAATCGCCAGCCCCGACTCAAAACCAAAGCCAAATGTCCAGCTATCATAGCCAGGAGTGCACCGCGACTCATCGTTAACAACGTGGCCCACACTAAAAAAATTGAGATCCCAAGAAAACAGGCTTTTTCCAAGCGCTTTAGAGCGTGATACCAACGATGGATCGACCAGACTGCAGCAAACCCAAAGGTCATTCCTGTACAGACGGAATTCCATCCACCATAAATGAACCAATTGGTTAGGCGCTGCCCGAACACGGCCCGCTCATCCAGAAAATAAAACACCGCCATGCTGCCAAAGGCAGCCACCGAAGCTGAGGCCGCCAGCGCGGTACTGAGGATACGTGCGGACTGGGCGACTGATCCGACCTGCCAAAAAACCGTCATTACAATCATCAATAATCCGCTGCTCATCCAGCCAAACCAGAGTTCTCGAATTCCCATCCCAGGGGACCCGAAAATGGAAGATCGAATCATCATGGCAAAAACCATACCCATAGCACAGCGCAGCCAGAGATCGTGACTCAACCCGACAAAAAGCTGCTGCATACCGCCAAACAGAAGCCAGACCACAGTCATGCAAATGAACCAAGCCATCTGAAACCAATGATTTGGCATGGCATAGTAGCCCATTAAAAAACCACAGACGTTCACCAAAAGCAGTGCCCTTGTCACACTTCTCTCAGCCATGACGACTCCAGAGTCAGACTCAAGAGAAGCCCAATTCAGGCGGACGGCAGAAGTTGAATTTGGGTCTGACATTGAAAAGAGAGGCGGAGAATACATCAAACTCCTGCTTTGTCATGAGTAGGATCAGCCTATCTTGCCGAGTCACTTACGATACTCATTTCCCTCATTCATAAACAGCTCGCCACGAAAGTTACGTATTTACCGCTGTGAAAAACAGGTTAATTGCGGTCTATTCAAATGATGAACCGGATCATTCACCTTCTTCTATTAGCGCTAAGTTTTGGACTTCTCTGCATTGGACAGTCCCAAGCAGCAGATTCAAAAGTCTATGAACTCCGCATCTATGTCACCAATGAAGGCAAACTTGATGCTCTTCTGGCTAGGTTTCGAGATCACACTTGCAAGCTCTTGGAGAAGCATGGGATCGAGAACATCGGATACTGGACTCCCATAGAAGAAGCGGATGGATCCAAGAACACACTCATCTATGTCGTTGCCCATCAAAGCCGTGAATCTGCCGCAGCCGGTTGGAAATCATTCAGCGGTGATCCAGAATGGCAGGCAGCTCGGAAAGCCAGTGAGGTCGCAGGTAAAATCCTAGCCAAGCCGCCAGAATCAATCTTTATGGCGGCCACAGAGTATTCACCTCTGCCAAAACTAGCGATCTCTGACACACCATGTGTGTTCGAACTGCGGACCTACAACACCGAGCCAGGCAAACTGGAATCTCTGCATCAGCGCTTCAAGATGCACACCATGGCACTCTTTTCCAAACATGGCATGAGTCATCTTGCCTATTGGACTCCATTGGATGAAGCAAAGGGCGCAGACACTAAACTCATCTACATCTTGTCACACCCTAGTAAAGAAGCTGGAATGGCCGCTTTTGCTGCCTTCAGAAAGGATCCCGAATGGATCGCAGCCAAAGAGGCGTCCGAGAAAAATGGTCCCTTAACCCTCTCCCAGCCAGAAGGTGTCAAGAGTGTTTATCTAAAAGCGGTCGACTTCTCCCCTATTCGTTAAAGATCAGACTGACTGACTTTTTCAATTCTGGCAGGATTGATGCTTGTCAATAAGATCGTCCTCCACTATTTAATTGGAATATTCCCTTATGCTCCATCCCAACAGGCAAACGCTATCAGCAATTATCTTAGTCTTCACTTGCGCAGCAAGTGTTAGCTGTGGAAAAAAAGGACAGATCGAATATGAAACAGCCCAATTGAAACTTACCTTGGGAGAGCAGACTGCGATTTTAAAAAAGCTACAGGCTGAATCGCTTGCCATTGGCCATTTAGGTTACTACAACAATCCTGAACCAGGCCACATCAAACAACTCAAAGACAGGCTTAAATCAATGCGTGAGGAAACGGCAACACTCACAGCCGACCGCGACAAAAAAGCCAAAGAAGTGGAAATCATGAAGAAAGAGTTGGAAACCTATCGCAGCCGTTACCTCTAAACCTCAACTAACTACACTTTATGGACGGCAAAATCATAGTCTATGCGATAGCACTATTCGCCCTGCTTGCTGGGGTATCGGGTTTCTATTACACCGTTGATGTCGATGAGGCTCAAAAGGAATTCATTTTGACTCAACAAGAACTCGGCAACATTCAAGAATCGATCAAAGGAGCCCAGAAATTGACCGAGATAAGAAAGGAAACCGCCGCACTCATTACGGCTGCTCATATCATCGAATCAGAAAATGAAGCCATCCGCACAGAGGCTAAGAAATTTAGTGATGCGCGTGACCACGAGGCAAGAGCCTTTATTTCGGTGATTCAAAAAGTGCGCGAGGAAACCGTTGGAATGAGCTTTCCAAGCATTCCACTAAGCAATGGCACCGTCCTAAAAAATGCTAAAATCCAAGCTGTCGATGAAAACCTGACGGTGATTCAGCACTCTGAAGGCGTCTCTAAAATAGCCACAGAATTCTTATCACCCGAACTTCATGATCGCTTACGTTTTGGCTTCGTTCCAGGAGGAGCAGGCAGCGCCACCAATGAGTCCTCGACCGAGTACAATCCCAGTAAAAAATCAAGCCAGAGCAGCTACGCTCCACGTCCCAAAGAAGTCAAAAGCGATACAAGTGATTTTTTAGTACGCTCAGGTGCCAACCAAATCCAAAACAAACAGGCAGCCCCAAAACCACAAGCAACAGTTTCAAACCGAAATGACGCCAAAGTCAACGGTGACCCAGCTCTCTGGAATGGTGTCGAGCGCTTTTCAATCGGGAGAGCCTACGTCCCGGGTCAAGGATGGCTGAAGCTTGGGCCCAAAGGCCCCATTCCAGGATCAGGACGTAAGTAAGTTAAGATCCATTTTCAAAACAAAGCGCCCGCCAAGACCAGATGCGTTCATTGAAGCAGCTCGACTTGCAAAATCGGAGCAGCGCCTGAGATCCCAGTGGGATAAGTAGCCATGAAGAAAGGCTCCGTGAAACACATCTCCGCAGCCTGTGCTATCGATCGTTTTTACTGCTGGATAAGCAGGTTGATGAAACATCTCTGAATCAACGCTCTGAATATAACTCCCCCTGAGCCCATCGGTGATTACAGCTACCTTTGCCACTCCGCTCAATAAGTGGGACATCATGGCGGAAATATCCGCTAGACCCGTAAAACGCATGGCAAAGTCCTTGGAAAACAAACGCAAGTGACTAGCCTCGACAAAATCCCGGATCGAATCTCGATAACGCCCAGCGCCACCGTCGAAAGAAATCAGAACGTCTGACTGTTGAGCGATCTCAACACAAGCGCGTGCGGTGGATTCATGCCGGCCGTTGAGATGCAGTAACTGAGCACGGCGAATCATTTCCGCCATCTTGGCAGTTACGATTGGTTCCGCAGCAGAAGATGGCTGATACACGATTTGACGCGCTCCATCACCCGCACGCACTAGAATGACAGCACTCGCCGAAGATTTGTCTGGAATGCATTGAATCCCCTCCGTGTTCACGCCTTCAGCGATCAAACCAGACAATATCTCACGGCCAGTAGGATCATCTCCACAACGATCAAGAAGGGCCGTTTGATGGCCAAGACGCGACAAAACACACAATGAAGTGGCTACGGGACCACCACCCATGCGGCTATGGCCAAGAGCCTCATGCACGCTTTCCTCTGACCGGAAATCGTCCACAAGCCAGACATCGTCCAAAGTGGCGGCACCGACACCCACCACCTGAAAGAAATCAGCATCGCGACCGAGCGAAGAGCGCAACATTCAGCGAGCTGACCGTTGGATCATTGAACAGCTGGTTTTACAAACCCGCTCCACCACTTTTGGTGATGAAGTTCAGGGCTAGCGCAGCTGCTGCGAGAAGGAAAACAAGAAGGGCGATTGGCATAGGAGTCAAAAAGTCTGTTTAATCTATTCTGTATCAATCAGAATCAATTACTGTGGAATGTCAGGAAGGGCACGATTGAAGCCATTTGTCCAGGTGCGATCTTCATTACGAGTCTCCCACTTCACAGGCACAGGAGCTGGGACCATGATGGGTGAGTCATCACTCGTCGAAATACGATCACTGCCAAACATCTGGACGACTAGCAAAACAGCGGACAGAAGAAAGCAGACAACGGAAAGAGGGACCAATCCCTCTTCTGGATCCTTCTCCTCATTGTAGAATTGCTCAGCGTCCTGATTAGCCGTGCGCTTCACCGGTGCGCTTGGAGGAGCAGAAACACTTGGACGAGCCATTGGCTGTGTCTGTTGAAGCTTAACAGTTGCTTTAGGTAGGCCTGGAGCACCACCAGGTGCGGAAACCATCGGGCCAGTGCCAGTCCCAGGAGCACGCGGCGCTGCTGGACGGACAGGCATGGTCTTTGCCAGTGGTGCTGTCATGGCACCTGTTTCGACTTTAGGCGGAGCACCAGGGGCCACTGGAGCCATCGGGCGCGGGGCACCGCCAGGAGCTGCTGGTGGAGCCACAGGACGAGGAGCACTAGCGACCGGCGGCGCGCCAGGCGCTGTCGGTGTAGGCGGACGTGGCGCGCCAGGAGCCATCGGTGCCGTCGGGCGGGCCATTGGGACGGTTGCTGCGGGCGGCGGCGGTGCAGACGGAGCTGAAGGCGCTGGCGGACGAACTACAGAAGGTGGCACCGGCAGTGAGGGTGCTGGTGGCATCATTGAGGAAGGAGCCGGTGGCAGCTTCACGGGAGAGGTCGCTGCCTTGGCTGCTGGCGGCGGAAGGGGAGCCGAAGGCAATTGGATAGGAGCCGTGGCTCTTTTCGGGGCAATGGTAACGCCAGAAGTCACTGGATTCACTGGCGATGTTGCCTCGCGAGGCTGAGTAGCACCTTCACCTGGACGAGCGCGCAAGGTAATGCGCACTGTTTCCTTTTTCAGCGGCACGGCTGATGTCTTTGGAGTGCTCGGTGGTGGTGGTGTCGGCTGGTTTTCGGAATCGCTCATGTCAGGTGGGGGAAATTAATTCGAGGAATAATCTCTATTTAGCGGGAATCACCATTTAGCGTCAATCCCTTTCTCCATATATGCGTTGCTTCGATCATTTTTATGGGACAACCTGTCAATCGTTATGGAAAACATACCGCAGCCTCCCTCCACTCAAGGATCGACTCAAATCCCAGAGACAGAGCCCTCCAAGGAAGCACGCACCTGGGCGATGGCCTCTCATTTACTGCCACTTACAGGTTTCCTCCTACCTGCCGTTCCCGTTATTAACATCGTAGCGCCGCTAGTCCTTTGGCTGATCAAAAAAGATGAACTGCCGTTTTTAAACGACCAAGGTAAAGAAGTTCTGAATTTTCAAATCACTCTCAGTCTCCTGATATTTGCCTGCTTCATGACCTTTTGGCTGATCATTCCGATCGTGATCGCCTTTATCGCCTGCCTTGCCAGCCTCATTTTCATGATCATTGGCGCTATCCAAGCCAATGATGGAAAGCCCTACCGCTACCCCTTTAGCCTTCGTTTGATCAAATAGAATGAATCAAAACGAACCTTCTCCTCAGCAGTCATCTAACCTATGGTCAGAGATGCGCGCAGTCATGGATCTAGTCCTAGACTTCTCCTTTCAGCATTTCGTGACCCCACGACTCATTCGAGTCCTTTATGCTTTGAGCCTACTGGCGGCAACCCTGGCGACGGTCACATGGATGTTCAGCGGCTTTGGAAGCGGTCTTCTAAATGGCGTATTCACCTTTGTTACGGGACCAGTCGCCTTCATCATCTACATCCTTTGCGCCCGCGTCGTGATGGAAGTCATCTTGGCTATTTTTCAAATCGCCGAAAAGCTAAAGAATCAGTGACCTCTGCAAGGATTTCAGGATTGTCTTACATCTGCCTCGTCCATAATTAACACTTCTGGCTAGTCCTGGAAATCCACCTTCAAATCGAAGGGCTGTTGCTCGCTATATCCTGCCCTTTGGCAGCAGCCATTAGCTTGTACCTCTAGGGGGTAGGCAAACCAAAAAAATGATTCAGGCGGATCAAAAGAAAACAGCCTGCATTTTTATCAAATTCGATAATCCAAAGCGCGTGAAAGTGAAAATATTCGCAGATAATTAAAATCCCTGCTTTAATTTTCAAGCGCTCGCAATATTTTTAATAGTTAATTCTGTATTGCAGAAAAACCAATTTCCTAACAGTGGCCAATACCGACCATTCACCCCACACCCCCCTGGTGGACGCTCCCTCTTCTAAACAGGAGATTGAGAATCCATTCCACAACAGCGTGTGCCGCAGCCCCTGGGATATGGATGGCTCTGTGGAAGGACTGAATGCTGAAGTCTTAGACCAATTGATCGACGGCGTCGGAGTGAAGTCAGGCGGCCCGCTAATTATGCTCACGGCACCTCGTGCTGGTTATGGAAAAACTCACCTGTTAGGACGGGTGGCAGCTGCTGCTGCCGATCAGGCCATCATGGTGCCTTTGGCTTTCCGTTCTGGTGATGCATTGACATTAACGACACTCAACCGTCGCGGCCTCGAGTCTCTTCATCAAGCTAACTCAGAGATTCCTGGTTGGTCACGCTTGAGGGAATCCAGCGGACACATTGTCGCCACTCTCATGCATCGGCTGATTCAAGGTGGCCAACTTCCCTGTGCCAATCCAGCTCAGGCGCTCGGCGTATTAGCGGGGCCTGTAGAGGCCATTTTTGAGCCTGCCGGTAAGGCACGCATGATCGGAGAATGGATCGGCAAAAACCGTGAAAGCCTACGCAGTGCGCTTGCCATCCTAGCTTCGAAGGAACTTCCTCTACAAGTGGCCACTCTGGATGCTTGGTTAGGCGCTCTTTTAGAGCAAAGCTTAGACGGTGGTCATGCAGGCTTAGCAGACATGCAGGCGCTTTGCGCAGGCGACAAAGATGCCGGAATACCAGTTTGGCTGCGTCTCCTCGCCATTTGGCGTCCCGTCGTCCTTTTAGTGGATCATTTGGACGGGTTTTACCGCAACGCACAGGCAGGTGTGGACATCGCCACACTACTCATGGACCTCGTGGACTTTCATCAAATCCATGTGCTTTTAAGCTTAAACCAAGACGTCTGGCAGGCTACCTTCGGACATCATCTACCGAGCGCCTTGGAAGACCGCCTTACCAGCAGCCAGGTTCTCCTGCGTGGTCTAACTGAAAATGATGCTGCTTCATTATTGCGCTTACGCTTACAGAAAGCTGGACTGAGCGCCGAAAGGCAATCCGAATTCGAAGCCTTTGTCAGCGTCAACCGTCATTTCCTGGGACGGCCTATTGGCTCCGTTTCAGCGCGCGCTTTCCTGCGCCATTGCGCGCGCCAGTGGGAAATCTTCCAGACGGCACCACCCTCCACTGAGAACGAGACCACTGAGATCCTTCCAGCCTTAAACGAAACGCAGATTAGCGAAAGTGACTCGGGAATCATCCCCCTTAATACCGAGACCTTATCGCAGCAGCCCCCTAGCTTAACTGAGTGCACCATCCTGCCCACACTGTTTGATACTGAAACTCAGAGTGAAGTGCAACTGATGGCTGAAAGCTTGTCCGAGCCACGACCAGCGATCCCTCAGGATGAACCAGCGGATAGCGTCTCCCCACCTGAACTTCCTCCCAAAATCGAGACTGAGATTTTGAACTCAGACAGCACACTGCTCAAGGACGACGATGAGGATGATGTTGGCAGCGACCAATGGAATAGCACTCCTGGAATCACCAACGTGCAACCTCAAGGCTCAGCCCCCTCAGCCGATGCTTTTGTTAAACTGCGTGAGATGCTGGCTAGACTGCGGAAACCAGGATCCACGATCGCTGCCACAACGATTGCTGCCAGCCCTTTCAAACTCGCCGAGGCAACTGAGAAAGTCAGCACACCGGCTCCAAGCGCCCTTGTTCAGGCGGCTCCTATCGTAGAGAATCCTGCACCAAAAGAGACCGACCTCCTGCAACAGCGATTTCAATCGTTGAGACAGCAGCTGAATCAAGAGGTCGCTATGCAGCCGCTAGACCATGCCAAACTCGCCGAACTCATTCGTCTGGCAGGTCGCAGATTCCCACTCGTTCGATTTAGCGAGCATGAATTGCCTGGTTTAACTGGGCGCTATGCCATGTATTGGGCACTGCAAGGGGTTGAGATTCTCTTTGGACTCACCACTTTCGCCGATGCTGCCTATTGGCGGACTCTGAGTGGCTTTGCCGCAGGCCGTCTCAGCGATCTCGCCGCCCAGGCGGAGCGTGAAGGCATCCCTGCGCCCAAGCTGAAAATCGTTACCTTTAAAACCGAGCTCGATCAGTTTGCTTGGCAGAATCTGCTCAACAGCCACACCATCGCCGAGCCACTCGCAGGCATCACCGATGTCGTCC
>JAIXZA010000039.1 GCA_027489965.1 Verrucomicrobiaceae bacterium | reverse complement strand
TCAGGACATCGGTAACACATGATGTGATTGGGTTATGGTTTAGGTTGTGGGCAAAGTCGGGTCAACTGTCGTTTTCAGGCTGCGTGGGCATTGGCATCGTCTTGGGTCTGGCCCTCCTCGGAGTGAGGCGTAGCCGAACGTAGAGGAGGGCCAGACCCAAGACAATGAGCCTTTGTCTTCACCCCCTCTTCTCGCGTCTTTTCCTCCTCCAGCTGCGCTTTGAACGCTCGGCTCGGCAGATCCAAGCACCCGATGCACAAGGTGCCAAAATACACTTCTACTCGCTCGCTCCCCGCCGCCTTCAGGCCAACATCCCACCCGCGCAACGCGGTGGAGAGCTGGTAGCGTTCTTTGTCATACTTGATGTAGCCCATGCTCTGCACTTTCCTCGCCTCCATGCCTTCATAGGCGAGGATGACTTGCTCGCTGGCTTTGTAACTCCGCGGTGAGTTCTCATACACCTGTGCGGGACTTTTCATCCCCAGGCTTTCGTGCGGCCGCTCGTGATTGAACTCGTACCGCCAGGTTTCAAAGTGTGCCTGCCTCTCTGCCGCGCTGCGCTCCACTCTCTCGGTAGCTAGCGCCTGGACTTCGCGTTTGAGGTCCAGGTGCATCCGCTCGTGCGCACCGTTGTCCTGCGGACAGCCGGGGCGACTGCGATCTAGCCCGATGCCCAGCGTGATCCACCAAGCAGAGAGGGCGCTCAGGCCCAACAGCGCATGGCTGCAGGCAAAGGGTGGCCCGTTGTCACTGCGGATGACTTTGGGTAGGCCATGCCGCTTAAAGAGCCTTTCAAAGCAGGCTCGCACGCTGGCTGTGTCGCCTCTGTCCAGATGCCGCAGCTCCAAAATATAGCGGCTGTGTGCGTCTCGCACCGTCAGTGGATTGCTGCGCCCGCTGCCCTCCTTCCACCAGCCTTTGAAGTCCACCGTCCATAGGTCGTTGGGGGCGCTGACATGCACATCGCTGGTGAGCCGACCGCTCGGCGTGGTGGGACGCTGCTTGCGTCGCTTCTCAACCAGGCCGCAGCGCTCCAGCACTCGCTTGATGCTGCTTTCGCTCGGTGGCGCACCCCAGCTCCTCTGGTAAATGGCCTGCACCTTGCGTGCGCCCCAGTGGCGGTGGCTTTGTTTGATCCGCACGAGACGGCAGACGATCTCTTCGCTCAAAGCCTCAGGACTGCTCCTGGGCCTACGACTCTTTTCCTTGAGGCCTTCAGGCCCGCCCGTTTCAAACCGGGCTTTCCACTTGTAGCCGGTTTTCGTGCTGATGCCGTATTCACGGCACAGCTCGCTGAAGTTTACACTGCTCTTCGCCCGAAAGGCGAACTCGATCTTCTGATTCATGATGGGTTCGGTTTGTTGCCACGCCATGTTTGTAGCCTACCTGCCCACAGGGCAGACCGTTACCGATGTCCTGAACCAAAAGCACTACCGATGTCTTGAACCTGGACCTGTCTGTTTCATGAGTTGGTTACGTCGCATCTTCATCAACGCTCTCGCCACTATGGCATTTTATTCCGGCAGAGGATGATAGAACACGGGGAACGCGTTTTTGGCGTGGACACCGTGGATCGCCTTGGCCGGAAAACACCTGTCTCGCGAATCGGCCATCATCGGCTAATCAATCAGCCAGAACGCAAGCTCGGCACTGTGAATCTGCGGTTGAAGGAACTCGTCGAGAAAGGCTACCTCATACCTAAGGGACACGAGCGCATTATGTGAGACCGTCTTCGTAGGCCCTCTGACGGGTCAAGTGAAGCGATTGGGGCGCTTGTCATGGCTGCGGTTCCACCTTCTATCAGGATACGTTATCCTCTGACGGCAGTTGCTTGAGCATCCGGTCAAAGTCCGATTCAAAGAGGCGATCTTGCACGATACGGTATTTTTCGAACTCGCTCAGTGCATGAGCCTCAGCGATCTCTGCGCTTACCTTGCCTGCATCTTGCAGTATCTCACGGTCCGTCGCGGCGATGAAGCGATTGAGGCGGGTTTCCCAGTCCTGCATGGTCATCGGAATCTCACGCAGCGCCATGCTCTCGGCCACATCCAGGTAGGCGGAGACGAGGCGCTGGAGTTGCGCCATCTCGTTCTCTGTCAGGTAGTTCTTCGCCACCACGACATCGAACTTCTGGATTTTCCCGCTGGGAGCATCCTTCCATGTCGTCAGCCCCATACGGTCCTTCGTGGCATCGGCGCGGGAGACGATGACCTCCGCCGCTGTCTTCCCGTGAATGGCCCAGTGGAGCATGTTTTGTATCGTGGCAAAGAAACGCTTCGTCGCCGCTGCGGTGACATCGTAATCAATCGAGGTCGCGTAGATGTCTGTGATCTTCTGGTAGAACTTCCGCTCGCTCAGCCGAATCTCGCGGATGCGCTGTAGCTGCTCCTCGAAGTATTGCTTGGTCAGGATGGAACCGTCATTTTTCAGCCGCTCATCATCCATCGCGTAGCCCTTGATCGTGAACGACTCAATGATGCCCGTGGCCCATTTGCGGAACTGCACCGCCTTCTCGGAGTTCACCTTGTAACCCACGGCGATGATCGCAGCCAAGCTGTAGTGCTGGGTGGCGTAGGTTTTGCCATCGGTGGCAGTTATTCGAAAATTTCGAATAACTGAGTCTTCCTCCAGCTCACTGTCCGCGAAGACCTTCTTCAGGTGGTAATTGATGGTGTGAGTCTCCACACCATAGAGCACCCCCATCATCTTCTGGCTGAGCCAGACGTTCTCATCCGCATAAACAGCCTCCACTCCCCCTTGCCCGCTGCCCGCCACAAAGGTGAGGTATTCCGCCGCTGAGGAGCGCAAGAGAGAGACCTCGGCCTTCTTTTTGGCGCGGCTGCTGGTGGTGGGTTTGTTTTTGCTCATGGCTTAGGTATTACGGGATTCTCAGATGAGGAAGTCGTCTCTGTGAGATCGTGAAGAAATTCCCAAAGAGATAGGGTTGCCCCAGCTCTTGTGTCGCCAACGAGATCAATCTGTGGGGTGGCATTTTGACAGTAGAGCAGGTTTTCCAAAAGCTCGCGTTCATCTGCCTTTATCCAGACCAAGTTGGCGCATGTCGACCTTTCAAGAATCCATTTGTAGTCACCGCGCCCAAAAATCCGGATCAGTCCAATGCCTCTGCTCCTTGAGATGGCTTGCCCAGCCTTCTGAAAGTGAGATCGACTTATCAATATCCCCTTGTGCGCATGAACCTGACGACATTTGTCACTGAATTCTTCCACATCATCGACTGGCACTGAATGCCCGTAGTCCTTACATTCGATCGGGATCACTAATGAGGCTCGTTCAGCGCCAGGGAGCCAAGCCTCAACCGAGAGATCAAACACGATGTTAGCCTCGCGATCACGAGAGTAGTAAACAGGTTTTCGCTCAACTCGACAGTGCTCCGCCTTGATGAAGAAGCGCTCGTCATCGACGATTTGGCGTAAGAGGGAATACACCTCATCTTCAAATCGATCACCTTTCGCTGTGGAGTTCATTGAATGGCAGAGTGAATGTCTTCAACTTGGCACATCAAACAGAGTCAGCGTCCTCGCCATCACCCCATGCACGAAGCTGAGCGGCACTTTGCAGATCGGCTGCCACTTGCGTTCTTTCCAGTCTTGGGAGCGGACATGATCACAGAGAACGACACCGCCTACGGGGAGTCCGGCGGGAACGGCGAGTTCGAACGGGTAGCCTTTTGCCTTGCTGGTGATGGGACAGAAGACAGCGAGGCCGGTTTTCTCGTTGTAGCGAGTGTGACTGAGGACAATGGCGGGGCGTCGCCCGGCTTGCTCGCGGCCCGCTTGGGGATCAAAAATGAGCCAGCCAAGGGTTCCGAGTTCGGGCACAGGTGGCGATTTGGTCTTCACGATGGCAAGACCTCCCTCCCCACATCGGCTCCCCAGTCCGTCGCCTCATGCAAGTTCTCTGGAGTGACCTTTTCGAGGAGGTCATCTAGGTTCAGTCGCTTGGGAATGGCCTTCACCGTGAGGCCGGAAGCTCCGACCTTCAGCATGACGGGGTCGCCTTCTTGAACATGAATCTGCTTGGCGACGGCGAGCGGAATGCGTAGGGCGAGGCTGTTGCCCCATTTTTGAATCGTTGCTGTCATGTCGATACATTGAGGCTACGGCCTTTGAGTGTCAACGTTGGATTCCTCTGGGCTTGAACGGGTTCATCTTCCCGCCAAAGAGGAGGAGATCATGGGTGTGTTTTCAAGAAAAGATGTGGCCCGCCTCACTTCAGCTCCGGTCTCAGATGCGCCTTGATGTAATCGTTGTCGGTGGCGTGCTTCACGTTCAGGGCACCGGGATAGACGAGGTCGCAGGGGACTTGGTGGGCATCGCAGTGTTCTTTGAGCTTCACGCCGAAGTTCGCGGTGTGGGTGGGGTCTTTTTCGTCGTGGCCGAGATTGGGCGGGGTGCTGTAGTAGAGGCCGACGGGCGGATCGCCGGGGGTGACGAGTTCGTAGGGCGAGTATTCTTTGATCCAGGGCAGGAGGTGCTCGCGGGCGTCGTAGAACATCTGGAAGGAGCTGATTTTCTTCTTCGCATCCCACACGATGCCGAAGGCGTGGGAGCCGTATTTACTGTTGGGCGTCCATTCAAGCATTTGGTGTGGGTCGAGCGTGGTCTGGGCACCGGACACCGCAGCGCAGAGCACGCGAGTGGACTCCCGAGCGATGGGATCGGGGCTAGTTGGGTCCGCCATCTCATCGTGAAAGGCCAGCCAAAGACTCGTGCAGGCACCAGCGGACCCGCCAGAGAGAGCGACCTTGGTTTTGTCGAGGTTCCAGTCCTTGGCCTTGCTGCGGCAGAACTGGAGAGCGCGGGCGCAATCGAGCATCGGCCCCTTCACCGGCGGCACGAGCCCATCGGCGGTTGAGTCCTTGATGGTGCGGTATTCCACGGACGCCACCGAGATGCCCGCTTCGAGAGCCGGAAGGATCATGCTTCGAGCCACAGACCGATCACCGCCCTGCCAGCCGCCGCCGTGGATGTAAACGAGCAACGGCGTGGGCTGGTCCGACTTTGCCCGCCAGAAGTAAATCACCTGCATGCGATGCGGGCCATACGAGACGTTTTCGTCGGGCTCGACGGGCAGCTCGTATTTCCTGAACTCGGGTGCGGGCTTTTGCGCCTTGGCCGGAGCATCGGCAGCGAGGACGGTAGTCAGTGGAGCAAGGAGGAGGGCGGAGAGAATTGCTTTCATGGTCTGAGATGGGTTGATGGGTTTGGATTGTGTGAAGGCATTCGCCCCAGGTCCTTACTCTCTCGCGCCGGGCGTTTTTCGATGTTCTGCGGCACCGATGTCGCTGGCGGCATCCGTGCAACGTGGGTGGCCATTGAAGTCATCGGCGCAATCGGCGGCGGTCAAAGGCGGACGCAACTTTTCCGAAGCTCCGACGATGCCAGCGACAGGCGATTTCAAATGCAGATCGCAAGCGGCGGAATCGGCGAACATCGAGGGGGTCGCCTGCGTGAAGTTGCCATACACCTGGGCTTCAGCGTCGTTGCGGGCGAGGATCTTGGCGTCGGTGAGGTTGTTGGCGATGATGACGCCCTTGGTGTTGGCGAAGCGATACTCGATGGCGTTGGGACAGGTGCCGTTGGTGAGGATGGTGTTGTGCAGAATCTTCGTGCCGGGTGAGTTCCAGGCCAGAATCGGTGCGTCGGCATTGGTGATGCGGCGTGAGGTGTAGAAGAAGTTGTTTCGAATGACGCCGCCGGAGTGATCGCTAGGGCCGTCTTTCGGTTTTTCGTTCACGCCAAATTGGACGCCGCGGTCGCAGTCGAGGAAGACGCAGCGCTCAACGATGGAGTCGCGCGAGTCATTCCACATGAGCACGGCCGGACCGTACTGGAACCTCAGCCCCGGCTTCACATGCATGTTCCGAAAGACGCAGTCGCGCACGATGTTGCGGTCGCCACGGTGAATGTCCACGCCTTGCGTGTAGCCCTGATTCGCGATGGGGCCGATGTCGGTGTATTCGATGAGGCAGTGCTCGACGATGCAGTCCTTGGCTCCGATGCGGCCTGGTCCGCCGCTAGTGCCTTTCACGAACTGTTCACCGGCGTCGAACAGTCGGAGGTTGCGCATGCGCACAGCGCGACAGCCGAATCTGCCGTGCAGCATGATGGGGTGATGGAAGAATTCGCCGATGGACATGTCGGCGACCAAAGCGCCATCCACATTGTTGAACTGGAAGCAGCTTTGTGGATTCCCCTCCGTGTTTTCCTGCCCCGGCCCACGAATGATGACGTCCTCGCGCTTCCCGGTCGCGCCACGGAAGGCGATGTTGCGCAGCGGCTCCGACGTCTTCGCACCCAGCACGAGATCGTGGGTGATGCGGTATTCGCCCGCGGCCAGCACGATGGTTTGTCCCGATTTCATGGACCGAACGGCCTGCTCTAGCTCCGCGCCGGTTTTCACATGAATCACGTCAGCCTCGGGCTTGGGCAAAGGCGTGGCGGCTTTTTGTTGCAGCAGCACTTTCGCGACCTCAGGCGGGACTTCTGAATTCAGTGGGCTTCCAGCGGTGAGAAAGGCGATGCTCAAGATGTGGGTGAAGCGGGAGATCATGTTGTTGGTGCTGTTTTCGATTCATAGCCACTTCTCAAACCACGCCCAGGCATCCGCCTGGCGTTCGGCATTGAACTCATGCGGGCGTTCTTCGATGATGCCTTTGAAGAGATCGGGCGCACCGGCTTTGGCGTAGCATTTCGCCAGTTTCTCATGCGCAGCACGGACGCCATCAGGCTCGAACAAGAAGTCCTGGATGCCATTGATGACCATGAGCGGCGTGGGCATCGCGATGGAGGCAATGTCGGGATGATCCATGAGGCGGTAGATGCCAGGGATGATTTTACTGTGGCCGATGGTATCACGGACATGCTTGGCGAGCTGGTTCGGAAAGGAACACATCCAACCGCACACAACCGCCGCTTTGATCCGATCATCCAAGGCCGCGAGGTAGGCTGTGCGCAATCCGCCGACGCTGTGGCCCACGCAACCGATGCGCTGCGGGTCCACCTCCGGCCGCGTCACGAGGTAGTCCAGCGTGCGGACATCATCCCACGCGAGGATGCCCGACCACGTGACTCCCGCGCTGAGCAAGGTGCGACCCATGAGCTGCTCGCTGGCATTGCTGCGCTGGTTGAACTTCACCACCGACTCGCTGCTGATGCCCGCAGGCCGCTCCTTCCACTCCGGTGGATCGTCTTCCAGCACCATGCGTCGCTCGCCCCAGAAAAACATGTCGATGCTGATCACCACATAACCTCGCCGCACCATCTCCGTGCCGATGGCCTTCTTCCCGTAGGATTCCCGCATCTCGATGAGCGTGGGATGCACGTCATCGCCCTCCAGTTCGCGTTCGCGGCCCCAGAGGTAGTAGGCCCCATGCGAATGCAGCAGCACCACGGCAGGCGCGGGCTTCGTGAGGCCCTTCGGGATCAAAACCGTGCCCGGCACGCGAAACACC
>JAIXZA010000142.1 GCA_027489965.1 Verrucomicrobiaceae bacterium | reverse complement strand
CTCTGCGGATGCGGATTGTGCAGAATGGTGATGCCGTCCTTCACCTCGATCGTGCTGCGGCGCACGAGACGGCCCACGGGCTCGCCAAAGAAGAGATTGCCGCGCAGCTCGGCGGGCAACTGGTCGCCTCGGAAGATCTCGCCACCGCAAGTCGCCGTGAAATGATTGAGCGTGTTGTCCTCGCGTGATTTGCCGGGGCCGCCCTGGTAATCGCGCAGGCCCATCGCCGGCCACACGACCTCAAAGCCCTCTTCAAACTGCCCACGGGCGAGCGATTGACCATAGAGGATGTGGTTTTGGAAATTGAGCGGGCCTTTCTCGCCGCCCGCGTTGACGACCCAGAACTTGCCCTCATCATCCTGCGACGCTCCCCACTGCCCGCCGTTCCCGGGAATGTCCTGCTTGATGAGCTGACCATCCTTCCAGCGCAGGCGGTAGTTGTTCACCGCGGTGTAGATCCAGTTGTCGAGCGCCCACGTCATGCCGCTGGGCTGATGCTCGAGATTGCCGCCGCGTGGCCCGCCCTGATACACCGGCTTCTTCTCATCGCTCACGCCATCGCCGTTCGTGTCTTTGTAGAGGTAGATGTCATTCGTATCGGTCTCGCCGATCAGCACGCCATCGGCCAGCGGCAGCAGCAGGCGCGGCAACTTCAGCTTGTCGGCAAAGACGCGATGCATGTCGTATTTGCCATCGCCCTTGCTCGACCAATGTACGGACACGCGGCTCGTGCTCACCAGCTCGTCCGTGCCATTGATGTCGCGCATGTAGCTGCTCATTTCCGCGACGAAGAGCCTGCCATTGCCATCAAAAGCGATGCAAACCGGCTCCGTGATGTCAGGCTCGCTCAGGATCAACTCCATGCGATAACCGGGCGGCAATTGGAAGGTCTTTTGCTCCTCAGCAGCCGTGAGCGCCTTCACCGGCGGCTTCGGCGGGAAGTCGGTGGCGTCATCGGCCAGCAGGCGGCCAAGCGAGAGTGCGGTGAGGAGAGCGAGTGGATGGAGTTTCATGACGAGTGAGGAAATGGTAGGTGGGTATACTTTCGAAGTAGGCTTAAACAACCTCAAGACGGAGGATTGACAGGATGAGGGGCGCACCCCGTGGTTAAAAAAGGTGTCAAAATTTCAGGCCATGATGCCGCGCACGATTTTACTCGACTCGACACCAGTAAGACGGAAGTCCAGCCCTTGAGCGCGGAAGGTGAGTTGTTCGTGGTCGATGCCAAGCAAGTGCAGCACGGTGGCGTGTAGATCGCGGACGTGGACAGGATTCTCAGCGGTATTGAAACTGAAATCATCCGTGGAGCCGTAGGTGATACCGGGCTTCACGCCGCCACCAGCCATCCACATGGTGAAGCAGCGCGGATGATGATCGCGCCCGGCTTCGGGGCTGTCCCATTTGCCCTGACCGGCCACGCCACGCCCGAATTCGCCACCCCAGATGACGAGCGTGTCGTCGAGCATGCCGCGTCGTTTAAGGTCTTTGATCAGCGCTGCACTGGGCTGATCGGTATCTCGACAGCGAGCGGTACACCATGAAGTCAGACGACTGTGATGATCCCAGTCGGGATGAAAAAGCTGGATAAACCGCACCCCGCGCTCGGCGAGGCGGCGCGCGAGGATGCAATTCGCAGCGTAGCTGCCTGCACGGCGGGAATCGGGGCCATAAAGGTCGAACACTTCTTCCGGTTCACCACTCAGATCGGTGAGTTCGGGGATGCTTGTTTGCATGCGATAGGCCATTTCGTATTGGCGGATGCGCGTGGCGATTTCGGGGTCACCCGTTTCCACCAGGCGCTGCTGATTTAATTCGGCAAGGCCGTTGAGCATGCCGCGTCGCAGGTCGCGCGGGAGACCATCGGGATCGCTCAAGTAAAGAACGGGGTCCTTCGAGTTGCGCAGCTTCACGCCCTGGTAGCGAGATGGCAAAAAGCCGCTCCCCCAATAGTGGTCATAGAGCGGTTGATCACTTGGGCGCTGCATTTTGGAAATCATGACAAGGTAGTCCGGCAGGTTGCGGTTTTCACTGCCAAGGCCGTAGCTGAGCCACGCCCCCATGCTAGGGCGGCCCGGGAGCTGATGTCCGGTGAGAAACTTCGTCATTGCCGGCGCATGGTTGATCTCGTCGGTATGCATCGACTTGATGAAACACAGGTCATCTGCGACCTCGCGCAGGTGCGGCAGCCATTCGCCAATGGTCGCCCCACTCTTGCCGCAGCGCGCGAATTTCACTCTGGGGGGCATGACAAGTTGCTTCTGGTTTGCGGTCATCGTCGTCACGCGCTGGCCCTGACGCACCGAATCAGGCAGTTCAATTCCTGCCCATTTCATCAAGCCGGGTTTCTCATCGAACAATTCGAGCTGCGAGGGACCGCCGGACTGAGTGAGAAAGATCACACGCTTCGCCTTCGGGGCGAAGTGCGGCAAAGCATCGAGTCCGCCAATGGCATTGCGCATCGGCTCGGCACCTGCAGCCGATACCTGCCCGAGTTTTTGTGAAAGCGCCATCGCACCCAGCGATAGGCCGGTGCATTGGCCGAGGAAATAGCGGCGAGTGAGGGAGAGTCGTTCCGAGTTCATGCTTCGCGGTGGAGTTTGTAAGGGTAGGCTTGGAACTTCACGGCATGGCTGCGGATGAAATATCGACAAGTGATTTGGCCAAAGTCATTCATGGGTGATGGCTTCATCGAGGTTAAACAGCAGGCTCGCGATGACCATGTGGGCGGCGAGGTCCGTTGAGGATACATTGGCATTGGGCACGAACTGCCCACGAGCAATGAGGCGCACGGCATCCTGCGGATGGGCATGGTAATAGGCCAGGGCACGCTCGCGCTCGCGTTCGAGGATGCGGGCCTCCGAACCGCGCAGGTCGCGGGAAAGGACACGCTGGACCATCTCGCGAATGGGTTCCGGCTTTTTCAACGCAAGCGCGGCGAGGGCACGCGAGGCTTCAAGGTAATTCTCATCGTTGAGCAGGGTGAGGGCCTGGAGCGGCGTGTTGGTCCGCGGCGTGCGTACCTCGCAGGAGCGGCGTTGCGCGGAATCAAAGAGGAACGTAGGTGCGATGCTTCGCCGCCAGAAGGCGTAAAGCGTGCGACGAAATTGCGCAGGACCTTCGCTGGGTTCATAGGTGAATCGGCCCATGAAATTTTCCTCCCATACGCCTGCAGGCTGATAGGGCTTGACCGGCGGGCCGCCGAGCACTGGATGAAACAGGCCCGATGCCCGCAAGGCAGCATCTCGCAGCATCCATGAAGGCAGGCGAAACCGTGAACCGCGAGCGAGCAGCCGGTTCTCGGGGTCGCGAGCGAGCATCGGCTCGCTGACACTTGAACTTTGCCGGTAAGTCGAGCTGGTGACAATGAGTTTGATCAAGTGCTTCACATCCCAGCCGCTCTCATTGCATTCAACGGCCAGCCAATCCAGCAGCTCGGGATGCGAGGGGCGCTCACCCTGTAGGCCAAAGTCTTCGGGCGTTTTTACCAAGCCGGTGCCAAAGCAGAGTTGCCAGAGATGGTTCACAAAAACGCGCGCACTCAGCGGATTTTTCGGTCCCGTCAACCAGCGGGCTAAATCGGCGCGAGTGGGGTTTTCCACCGTGAGCGGCGCGATTTCAGGCAATCCGCCGCGCTGCACTTTTTCCCCGTGCTTGTCCCACACACCGCGCACCAGTAAAAAGGTCTCGCGCGGCTGTGGCTTCTCGGCCAGCACCATCACTTCGGCCACCTTTGCAGCCTTGGCTTCGTTGAACTGCGCGTTCGCCCGCTCAAGGGCACGCTGGGCGATCTGATAGGGTTCGTGGTCAGCGAGAAACTGTTCAAAAAGCCGTGCGCGCAGTTTGGCATCCATCGCGGTCGCGCTTGCGAGTTCTTCCAGCGGAGCGGGACCGACGCCCATGACAGCGGGTCCGCGCTGGTCCGTCACGGAAAGGCGGAAACGTCCGATGTTGGCATCACCAAGCGTGGAGCGCTGCCTTAGCTCGAAGATTAGCTCGTCCTCAGTCGCGAGCACCAGCGGCTCGGCTAAGGCAAAGACCGCAGTGTGTGGCGCGATGCTAGGTGCCCCCTTGGTGCTCCAGCCATTGCGTGGGTCGTCATCGAGCACTCCCTTAATGTCGCCGTAACCACCCTTAACAGGGGGAACAAAATCGGCAGCAGCACTCTTCACCAGCACGTCGCGGATCTGGCTGCTGCCAGGCCGACGCACCTGAACTTTGATATCCGTCAGGATGAACTCGCCGGATTTCCCACGGGAAAACGCCCCCTTCACATGCGAGGCATGAGGCAGCACCTCCAATCGCAGGCCGGTCACGCGCGCGAGCTTCACCGGAGCGATGAGACGATAGTCGTCCTGATTCGGATTCGGCCCAGCAACCTGCACTGTGGCATCCGCTTCCTGCGTCAGTTTCGAACCCTCGCTGGATTCCAACGTGCCGCGCAACGGCTGCCATGCCGCAAAACCACCTCGCACCTCTTGCTTCCGCGCGTCGAGCCAGCCGGCAAAGGGAGTTTCTGCAGCCTTGCGAGCCGCGATCTCGGCAACCTTGCGGCCATCCACCAGATGCTGCGCTTCCTCAATCGCCCGTGAGACGTGTTTGGATTCATACTTGAGATAGGGCTTGGCGCTTTTCCCCGCCTTACCGTCCTCGTCGATGCTGTTGAAGAAGGCCGTGAGCCCGTAGTAATCCGTTTGAGCAATCGGATCAAACTTGTGTGAATGACACTGCGTGCAACCCAGCGTGAGGCCCAGCCAGACCGAACCGATGGTGTTGACGCGATCCAGCACATAGTCCACGCGCGATTCCTCAGGATCGCGTCCGCCTTCGCCGTTCGTCATGTGATTGCGGTGAAACGCAGTCGCCAGCTTCTGCTCTGGCGTGGCATTTGGCAGAAGGTCCCCAGCGAACTGCTCTAGGGTAAATTGATCAAAGCGCATGTTCGCATTGAAGGCCTCCACGACCCAGTCCCGCCATGGCCAGTTCTCTCGGTTCGAGTCCGACTGAAACCCATCTGTGTCCGCATAACGGGCCGCATCCAGCCACCACATCGCCATGCGCTCGCCGAAGTGAGGCGAAGCGAGCAACCGATCCACCACCGCTTCGTAACTAGCCGACGAACCATCAAATGCTGCCACTTCCTCGACCTTCGGCGGCAGCCCGGTGAGATCGAAGGAAACACGCCGGAGCAAAGTGTGCCGCTCGGCTTCGGGTGAGGGTTGGAGCTGTTCCTTCTTCAATCGCGCCCAGACGAAACGATCAATCGCCGAGCGCAGCGGAAAGTGTGCAGGAGCGCTGACGTCACTCCGTCCATTGCCAGACAGTGGCTCCGCACCACGCACAGGCATTTCATAGGCCCAATGCTTGCCCCAGACAGCCCCCTCTGCGATCCAACGTTTCATTAGCTCCACCTGCTCGGGCTTCAGCCGCGGCTTGTGCGACTTCGGCGGCGGCATCAACTCGTCCTTGTCGTCGCTCACAATGCGCTCCACCAACTCACTCAACTCCGGCTTACCCGACACGATGGCGGCAACACCATCTTGCAACGCCGTCGCTCCCTCGCGGGTATCGAGTCGCAGATCCGCCTTACGATGTTTCTCGTCCTGCCCGTGGCACGACAGGCAGTTCTCCGAGAGGATCGGTAAAATCTCGCGACTGAAATGAATGGGCTCCACGGCATAAGTGACCGAGGCAAACCCGAATAAGAACAAATGAAAACGAAACGACTGGCGCATGATAGCAGAAAAGAAGGAACAAGATTACGCGATGATGCCTTTCACTATTTGCCCGTTTTGGCGGATTCATTTCTTTGGCTGACTCTCAGAACTCCCTGTCGTCGCAGCGTCTGTCGTGGTCACAACAATCTCGACCTTCACGGCAGCGCACCCGCTGGGGAGACCACTCACCAGTCCAGCAACCGATTGCCCCACGGAGCCACCGGACAACGACCACACGGGGATGTGAACAGAGCCGCTCGACATAAGCACCAGGGAAGGTTGTCCCGTAGCAATGGAGATTTGGTTGGCGCTCAGCGTGAGCGAAATTGCATCCGCGCCAAAGCTGATGACAGCGGAAGCAAGGAGTGTGGCTAAGAGAGTGGCAAAGGTGCGCATGGATTTTTTTAGCTTAAACAGATAAGAGTCGTTTTAAAGCCTGTCCGTAAGACCGATCATTTGGTTTGGCTCGTCGGCTTCTTTAACTTCAGCGGCCGACTGACAAGCCTCTTGAGCTTCGATTTCGGGCCGATGAGTTTCTAAGCGAGGATGTCTTCCTCGGTGAAGCAGGCCATCAAGATTTCGCCGTCGGTGGCGCGATTGCGATCATTGGAGATGTAGCTCGTGCCGTCGGGCGACTGGAATCCGCCGGGTTCGATCATGGTGAAACTGAGATTGAATCGGCATCGTTTCAACGAGCTCCGCGTTTCTTGAGTGCTTCCTCAATGCTCGCTGCGACTTGTTTGGCCAGTTCGGCGTAACCTTCTTTGGTGAAGTGGACGTTGAGCGGCAGCTGAATGTCCGCGAGCCTAGGCAGTGCGGTGGCAAAGAGATCGTCGATGGCCACGCCGTTTTTAATCATCACTTGGCGCGCGACTTCGTTGTATTTCATCACGTCGTCGGGCTGTCGGGGTGGATCGACTTTACCTGCGGGGACGGGGGTCGTTGAGCACCAGACCAGCGCGGCACCGGTGGTTTTGAATTTGGCCACGATCTGGCTCAAATTCTTCTCGTAGTCTTCGATCGAAACCTGGTGGCCGTCGGAAGTGGCGTAAGGTTGGTTGCCCTTGCCGCCAGTGCCGAGCTTGAGGTCGTGTAGGCCGAAGTTGAAGTGGATCACGTCCCAGGTGCCATTGGTCGGGGCGAGCCATTCTTTCAACTTCTGGACACCGCTGCTGCTCGGCCCTGCATTGCCAACTACGCGGTGAACATTGGCTTTGCCTGCCAAAAGTCTGCGCACTTCATCGGTGTAGCCGACACTGATGGAGTCGCCAATGATCATCACACGCGGCAGATTTGGGTCGTCGTTTGCAGGACCTTGGTTTGCTTTACTGAAGTCACCAGGCTCGACGGCGTTGAGCGTAACAGGTGCCAATAACAAGGCAGTAAACAGTGGAAGGATAAGTTTCATGGGCGGAAAGGTAGGCAGGTGTCATCGCGAGTGCAGGCACTGCATGGGTAATGGCATTGGCTAACTTACCTCGAAGCGATGCACTTCGACGGCGTTTTTGCCGGTCTTCTGCACTGGTCGTGGTTCAGGTTGGGCGAAGTCGTTGAGGTCCACGGCACGGGCGCGGAACTCGTATTTGCCAGGCGGCAAATCGCGCAGCATCGTGGACCATGAGATCATGCTGTAACGCAGCGGCCACGCCATAGGTTGGCCGGTCTTTGGGTCAAAGCCGAGCACGTCCTTCGATGAAACACCTGCGGGAAACACGCTGCTCCAATCCGTTGGCAGAGCTTCCAGTTCGCACGGTGTCCAGCTCGCGGCGCGATACGTCTCATCGTCCTGCACCACCGGTTTCGCGCCGGGCTCAATGCGATGCAGCCAATGCTCGACACGCTTCAATCCCGACAAGCCGGCGAGCGCGAGGCCGCTGAGGAAGATCGGTTTTCCCACGTCATACTTATCGGGCGCATCGTCGATATATGCCGCCGTCTTGAGATGGGACTCGGGATCGTTGTTCTGATTTGCGTAGGTGTCGTTGGCTTTGAAATCATTCGTCACCGCGATGCGCTGGAGCCATTTGATCGACTTGAAGCCATGCGCCCATGGCACGATTAGCCGCACCGGCCCGCCGCGCTTGAGCGGGATCGGCTTGCCGTTGAGGCGGTAGGCGAGAAATGGCGGCAGATCGCCGGGTGGTGTCTCCATCGCCTCCGTGTAACTGAGCGACGACTGGAAGACCTGCTTCGGATCGTTGTTGTGATAGCCCCAGTAATATATGCGCCGCACGTTCTTCATCGTGCCGCAGAGCCGCAGCACCTCGCGCAATGGCACGCCTTCCCACAAGCCCTGGCCGAGCGGCGCGGCGATGTTCAAGCACTGGATGGCTTTGAGAAAACGGACGCTGTGCTTCTTCCCCAGCTCGATTAGCGCGGGCAGATCGAGAGCAGTGCCATCGTCGAGCGTGAGCGCTTTGGTGAGGCTCGCGGGTTCCTTCACCAGCTCGCTCGTGAACGGGTCGGCGACGATCTCCAGTCGCCACGACTCGGCCGTGAGCCGCGCCTCGACGAGCGCCTCGCCGACGAGCGAATGAGGCTTCGGATTGCCACGCGACACATCGTAATAATCATCGGACGCCGTGAGCAATGGATGCGGATAGGACGCAGGCACGGTCTTCGGCGGAGCAGCGTCCGCTATGGTGGATCGACCGGCGATTCCACCCGCGAGCGTGGACGCTGCGAGCATGGAGGTATTGCGCACAAAGGCGCGACGCGAGAGCGGTTCTGATTCGGGGGACAGTGGCATAGATTGTGGGTGATGACGCCGCAGGATAAGGCGCAGCTATTTGGGTAAATCTTTTGCCTGTGGCTTTACCAGACCTTCCGGCAGTTGAGCGAGGCGTTCGATTTCGGTGACTTCGTGGAAGAACCACGGTTTGCTGCCATTCACTTTGAAGATGATCGTCTTGCTGGCGTATTTCAGGCCGTCGTGTTCCTTCCATTCGCTGAAGCGATAGAAATCACCGCGCCAGTCGAGGCGGTGGAGAAGCGAAGTCTCCTTGTCGAAGTAGAAATCCATTGCGGGTGTGACGCTACCGCTGACGCGCAGGCCGAGGAGAGTTTTGCCTTCGTCAGTGAGGTCGGGGATGACCTCAAACTTCGACTTTTCATCGACCAGCAAGTCGAGCGACCACGCGCGCACGTCGTCCTTGGCCGGTTCGACACCGCGTTCCTTTTTGTTGATCCACCATTTGTCCGGCTGGGAAAGGATTGACTCGCGGGTGGAGCGCTTCTTGCCCGCGGCAGGCTCGGGCGTGCTGCCGAAGTGGAAGATTTCCTTGATGCGGAAAATCTTGAGCAATTTGTCCTGCCCACCGATGGCGGCGAGAGCTTTTTCGACAAGCGGTTTCGGATCGACTGTCTGGGCCTCAGCGCAGGTGGAGATGGAAACTACGGCGAGCAGGCAAAGGAGGCGATGATTCATGGAAATGGGATTGATTGGAATGGCTATCATGCCATACGGCCATCACGCAGGAAAGATTTCTGGATAGCCAGTCTCACCCTCGCTTGCTGCGCTGTTTGGTGTATTTGGCCGCTATCGTCTTAAATGCAGTGAGCACGGGGGAGGTGTTGTCTTTGCGGGTGACGAGCAACATGCGGGCGTCTTTGGGCACATCGCACAGAGGTTTCCAGATCATGCCGTCGCGTTGTAAATCGCGCAGGCTGTCGGTAGCCAAGGCGATGCCGAGACCAGAGGCGACGAGCCAGAGCAGGCTGAGGTAATTACTGGCGTGCTGGGTGATGCGAGGGATGAAGCCGACCTCGCGACAGGTAAGCATGAAGCAGTTGCTGGCGATGGGATAAAACGAAGGATCGAGGATGATGAAGGACTCGGCGGCGAGGTCGCGGATGCTGATGCTCTTTTTGCGTGCGAGAGGATGCGTGGCTGGTAGCGCGACGTTGATGGTGTCGGCCCACAAAGGGGCGACAGCGAGTTCGTCATCCTCGGGCACGGCTCGGAGCAGCGCTGCGTGTAGGCTGCCTTCACGAATGGCGCGGAGCATGTCCACTTCGTTCATGTCGCGCAGATGCAGCGCGACTTGCGGATGCTGCTGGCGGAAGTCGTGGATGATCGCGGCAAAGGAGGCGTTCGTGGCGGAAGTGAGGTAGCCGATGTGTAGCTGGCCGACTTCGCCACGATCCGCACGCTGCGCGGTTAGCACGGCATTGCCAGCCTGCGAGAGCGTGGCGCGTGCCTCCGAGAGGAAGGCCTCACCCGCGTGGGTGAGCTTTACTTTGCGCGGGCCACGCTCGAAAAGGCGCACGCCGAGTTCCCGTTCGAGATCAAGGATCTGCTGGCTCAGTGGTGGCTGCGAGATGTGCAGACGCACCGCCGCTTTCGAGAAGCTCAGTTCCTCCGCGATGGCGATGAAGTAGCGCAGATGTCGCAGTTCCATGCCCGCACTCATAATCACTCGCCCTCGGCTTGCAAGACGCTAGAAGCGCCGCACTGCCACGCGGAAGAAGCGTCGCGCCGCACCAGTGCCGGGCGTGTGCAGAAAACGCACGCGCTCCCAACTGCTGTCGATGCTCAGTATCTCGCTGTTCGTGCCATTGAGCGTCTGCGGCGTCCAGGTGGTGATGTCTTCGGACCACTGCACCTCGTAGCCGATGCCGGGACCGGTGGCGACCTTGCGTCGGAGAAACGTAAGCGCGAGCTGATTGCCCAAACCCGTCGATCCAAAGTGCGGCAAGCCGCTGAGTCCGCTCAAGCTGGTGCCAGTGGGAGCTGCGAGCGGGCGGGCGTTTGGGATCGTGAGCGATCTGGCGTTGGGCGCGAGATTGAAGGCAAATTTCAGCAAGTTTGCAATCCCATCCGTGCCTGAAATGATCGCATCCTGAGTGCCATCGCGCGGCAGGCCGTGCAGTTCACGCCACGAGGCGAGCGGCAGAGTGGGCAGCACGCTTTGGAAGAAGGCGAGCGCACGCGGGTATTCGCTTGTGGCCCAGGGCGTGTGACCCACTCCCGGCAGTGGGACGTAGGTGCTGCTGCCACCTGCAGCAACGAGCGCGTTGTGTAGATTGCTGCCATAGATCGGCGGCACCAGTGTGTCCGTCAGGCCATGCACGACGAGGAAAGGTGGATCATTGCCCAGATAGGCCGGGTTGTAGCAATTCGCCGCTTGAGCGGTCGGCAAAGCGCCTGGCAGCAAGCCGCCAAGGTAAGTCGAGACGGTGGTGTCATTCACCGCAGCATCACCGAGATATGAAGGCGTCGCGAAAGCCACGCAAGCCTGCACGGCGGATGAAAACGACAGATTCGCACCGACATCGAACGACTGCCCAAGCGTCGTTTCTGACACGCCGCTCGTCACCGCTGCTAGCGCCGCGAGATGAGCACCTGCGGACTGCCCCCAGACAGCGATGCGGCTCGGATCGAGATTGTAAGTGGCCGCATTGGCCCGCAGAAAACGAATCGCCGCCTTCACATCTTGAATCTGGGCCGGAAAGGGTGCTGTGGACGAGTAGCGATAGTTCATCGCAGCCAGCACATAGCCCGCATTTGTGATCTCATTGATTTGCGGAGCATCATCCTTGTGTCCCACCAGCCAGCCTCCTCCATGAATCCAAAGAATGACCGGCATCGGCGAAGAGGGCAGCGGAGCAGGCCGATGAATGTCCAGCACCTGCCGAACCTGGGTGCCAGTTTGATAGCGCAGGTTCGTGACGCTGGTGAAAGCGGACCACGCTTGCCCAGCGCAGCCCAGCGAGACAATGAAAGCTATCCAGAGGTGTGACATGTTTGCATCCTGCGATGCATGACCCAACGAATCGAATACATGCTCAGGATGGCTGCGAGATGTTCAGCGAATAGCTGGGACCGCCTGAGTGGGAGGAAGAGTCTCAGATGCTGAACTCTCCAACTTCCTTCTTGGTCTTCTTGGCGTTCTTATCCATAATCTGGAGTCCCGCTTCCTTGGTGACGACGAGGGAGTTTGGCGGGACGCTGTGCATGAGGGTGACATTCGCGCCGATGGTGCTGCCTTCTCCGAGGACGGTCTCGCCGCCGAGAATGGTGGAGTTCGGATAAATGGTGACGTTGTCTTCGACATCAGGATCCGGTGCGCGAATTTGCCCATTCGGTCATCATGCGTGGAATGATTGGAGCGCCTTCTTCATACAAACGATGCACAAGGCGTTGCATGGCAGGTGGTGGGTAGGCTTTAATGAACATTGATGTAGTTAGCTTTTTTGACGATTCGTCGTTGAGCCGAAATCCAGATAAGACCAAACATGAGGAGCACGGCGCGGCTTGGCTCAGGGACGACGATGGCGACAGTGCCTAGCGTGTAGAGGTTGCTGGTGTTCAAGCTGGCTCCACTGGGAAGATTCAAATCGGAATAGTCCACACTGAAACTACCAGAGCTTCCCGTGAGACCGGCCCAGTCGAAGAGCTTAAACACATCGCCATCCGCCCAGGCGGTAAGGTTGTTCGGATTCGTGAGCTTCAGTGTGGCACCAGAGAGGATGCTCAGTGTGCCGAAGAGCTTGAGTTGATCAGATGCACTGGCATTGGCGGAGTTGTCGCCAAGTCCGGCACCCGTAAACAGATCGAGATGCAGAATACTCGTTGCGCCAAAGCTGGTGCTACCGATGCCGGAGGTCGTGAGATCGAGATTGGCCGCTAGTGTGGCTGCTGGATCTCCAATAACAAGTCCGCCATTGATGGTGATCGTGTTATCCGTGCCAGCATTGATGAAGCCCGTGCCAGCGAGCGTGCTGGTCGAATCAATGGTGACACTGCCTGTGCCCGTAGCTGAACTAGTGGCCAGTGTGTTAGAGACGATGAGCGTGCTGTTGTTCTGAACGACGGTGGGACTGACGTAGCTGTTATTGTTGTGCGAGAGCCGCACAGTGGCGTTATCGATGGTGAGGGGGCTAGTGGTCGCGGTGCCTGTGATGCGTCCACTGATATTAAAACTGCCACCGGAGTAAGTGATCGGCCGCGCTCCGCGAGCCTGTGCGGCAGAAAGTGTGAGGATGGAGCCACCAGTGTTAGAGATCGTTGCCCCACCCGTTCCATTGACGGTGATCCCACGAGCCAATGTGGCATTCGTAGTGCCTGTGTATTCGAGAGTGCCGAGCGTCGCGCTGCCAATGAGAAGGGCTGACGTCGCGGAGCCTAGCGGCTGAGCCGTGCCGTTGGCCGCGATGACGTTTATTTGTAGTGTGCCTGCATTGACGGTGGTGGCGCCAGTGTAGGTGTTTGCACCACTGAGACTCCACACGCCCGCGCTGGCTTTTGTGACGGCGAGGGTAAGGGCACCGTTATCACTGATGACGCCACTCGAGCTACCATTGGTGCCGGTAGCAGAATCAAAAATGATGCTTTGTGAACCTGTGGCACTCGCGTGTGGTGTGATCGTTCCATTAAGCGCAAGACTGCCTGCGTTAACTTTGATGCGTGTGTTGCCCCCGCCAAAGCCGCCCGTGGTGGGTGAGATGCTGCCTGCGATGCTATTGTTCCCAGCGACATTGAGCAGCGCTGGATTGTTCGCGTTGTCATTGCTGGTGATGAGGCTGTAATCAGCAGGCAAATTTAGATCACCTCCTGTGCCATCGAGACGAAGCGTGGGCGCATTTGTGCTACCGCTGATAGTGATGGACTTCGCACCAAGACCGAGTGCCGTCGATTTGGTGATAATGATGGCACCACCACTGATGTTCACGCCTCCGATAAAAGTATTGCCTGCATTGCTGAGTATCAGCGCACCAGCGCCTAGTTTAGTGAGAGCGAGGTTGTTTTCATTTGTGCCAATACCACCCAACAAGCCGCCATAGGTCACGGCTGCTGCATTGTTTACGGTCAATGTGGAAACGGTACTGTGACCACCCACGATGGCATTGGCAGTGCCGCTGCCTGCGGTCGAGATCGAGGCAAAAGTCTGCGCGCTCGGCGCTGTGGTATCACCAAGTTGAAGAATGCCAGTGGTGGCGTTTTGTCCGAGAAGCAACGAGCTCCCAGCGGCTAAGCGACCATCGCCTCCACCCAGCACCACCTTCCCTCCGTTGACTCGAGTGGTACCCGTGTAGGAGTTCGCCGCCGTGAAGGTGAGTGTACCCGCTCCTGTCTTGGTGATAGACGCACTGGCTGTGGTGCCAGTTTGAATCGGCGTCGCAAGTGTCACATTGTTCGCGCCTGTAGCAAACGTCGCGGTGACACCGTCATCAATCTTTAACTGCGGTGAGATGTCCTGCGTATTCCCAGCACTCCAGCCAAGAGCAGAAGTGGCGGTGAAGGACACAAGATTGCTGCCCAGAGATCCGTTGGCAAAGTTCAGCGTGCCTGCACTCAGATTGATACCGCCAGTGAGCGAATTCGCCGTATTGCTCAGAGTGAGAGTGCCTGCGCCTGTCTTCGTGAAACCCTGCGTGCCACCGATCAATGCCGAGACAGTGGTGGTTTGATTCACGACTTGGATCAAGGGCGCGCCGCTGCTCGTAGCGAGCGTGAGTGTCCATGGGCCGCCGGTGCCGTTGGCGAGCGTCCAGTTGTTCGATGCTGTGGTAGCATCGCCAAAAACGAGCGAGCCGATAGTGCGGTTAGCCCCGAGGTTCACGGTGCGAGTCGCCGTGATATCCAGCGTGCTAAAATCGGCGATCGCATCCGCGCCATCGGCGATACTGCTACCAGACCAATTGGAGAACGTACTCCAAGTGGAATTAGAGCTAGCATTGATCCAAGTGCCGTTAGTTTGTGCATGGGCGAAAGAAATGCTGAAGGCTACAAATAGCCCAGCGATGAGAGTCGTTTTCATTGAGGGTGACGTGGGGGGAGCCGCGCCACCCGTGGCCGGGTAGGTGAGGAGGTAAAAAAAGGGAAACCTTCCCTGGATAGGGATCAGCAGGAAGAGCTGACCGTGTGGCCTCGCTGCAAAGGAAAGTTATTTGAGGCTGCCAAGCCTCAGAGATTCGCCGCGTAAGCTTGCAACTCGCGATACTCAGCGAGAATGCGTTTCACGGCAGCGACGGTGGCTTTGACCTGAAGAGGCATGGGCGCGAGCGCTGGTGTCTCAAACACGATTTCCAGCGCGCGCGGTCTCTGCTCAGGCGGCGCACTGAGGATGCCAAGATAACCTTCTTTAATGATGCCATGTTCGGCAAGAAAGCCATCAATGACATGACGTTCGTCACGCGGCAAATGCGCGCTAGCAGCCTGCAAGGCCGGCTCTAGGAGATGTTCGCTGAGCAAGGCACCACTGACAAAGCCATAGCAGCCATCAGAGGTATCATCAGAATGCAGTGAGATGATGCCATCATATCGTTCACGGCGCAACTCGCCCTCCAGATAGACCACTTCGGGCTCGATGGAGCCAAACCAAAACTCACGATTCAAATCTAAGCCGCTATGGCTATGACGTGTGCCGAGATTGCGTCCCGAAGGATTGCAGATGGGATAAAAGTGCAGTTCGTAGTCTTGCAGTTCTTCTGGCTTTTCAGCAGCCCAGCGGATGAGTTCCTGAGTGGCCAGCGTGCCGGCCTCTTCATCACCGTGGATACCCGCGAAGAGGCCAATCTTGATGCCGTATCCAGGCTTCAGTGGCTTACTGATGATCTTCGGAATGAAGAGGCCCTGTGCTGGTGGCTTGAGAGCGCTCATCTGACGAGACGAGTGCCTCGCGGTGACACAATGGTCAGCGAGACTCCGTCCGGTAAAATGAAGGTCAGGCAAGAGCGTCATGGCATCATGGATTGACTTGGTTACGTGCTTGGTCCGCTAAAGCGGTTGAGAGGTAACGCTCGCCGGTGCTGCAACCAACGGTAACGATAAGCTTGCCTTTGTTTTCAGGACGAGCGGCGACTTGCAGCGCAGCCCAAACGTTTGCGCCGGTGGAAATGCCGACAAGCAAGCCCTCCTCCTTGGCTAGCCGTTGCGCCGTGGAGATAGCGTCTTCATTGGTGACTCGGATCACTTCATCGAGCAGGGCTAAGTTGAGATTCTTCGGCACAAAGCCAGCTCCGGTGCCCTGAATCTTGTGTGGGCCTGGAATGACAGGTTCCCCAGCAAGCGTCTGCGTGATCACTGGCGAAGCGGCTGGCTCAACAGCGATGGCTTGAAACCCAGAGCGGCGTGATTTGATCACCTCTGACACTCCCGTTATCGTGCCGCCAGTTCCGACTGCCGCGACGAAGATGTCCACACCGCCATCGGTGTCTGCCCAAATTTCTTCGGCAGTGGTGAGGCGATGTACTTCTGGATTGGCTGGATTGTTAAACTGCTGCGGCATCCACGCGTTAGGTGCTGCCGCGAGCAGTTCTTCCGCTTTGGCAATCGCTCCCTTCATGCCTTGTGGTCCAGGCGTGAGCACGAGATTCGCGCCAAGCAATGCCAAAAGCGTGCGGCGCTCCAGGCTCATGGTTTCAGGCATGGTCAGTGTAAGCTTGTAACCACGCGCAGCTGCGATGAATGCAAGAGCAATCCCCGTATTGCCTGAGGTCGGCTCAATGATTTCACCACCGGGCTTGAGTTGACCAGACGCCTCAGCGGCATCGATCATGGCGCGACCGATACGATCTTTCACACTGCCTAATGGGTTCTTAAACTCGCCTTTCAGCGCGATGGTAGCTGGCAGACCCGAAGCGATTCGATTCAATCGCACAAGTGGCGTGTTTCCGACGGTTTCAACGATGTTAGGATAATAGGCCATAATGGTTTTAGGTTCGTTGTTAGAGTTTAGGGAAAAGCTGATCCAAGGCTGGGATCTCTTTCAAAAAGCCGGCTTTCTGAGCGCTGATGACCATTTTATCGAGCGAGGCGCGGGAGACTTCATCGGAGATGACGATGCGGCTCAGGGCCTTGTCGATGAGTTCATCCTTCGGTGTGGCTTTCATCAACTCAGTGAGTTCAGCTTTGATGAGAACCTTGGCTTCCGCGGGATGGTCTTTGATCCATTGAGTGAGTTCTTTATGTGCGGCGACGAGCTTCTTTGCCAAATCGGGCTGCTCTTTAACAAAGGCGGCGCTGCTAGCGAGTAAGGTCACGTTGGTCTCACGATCATCGACGAGGATCTGTGCACCGACTTCGAGTTCGAGGCGTGTGGTCCATGGCTCGGGTGTCCACGAAGCATCCAGTTCTCCGCGTTGGAAGAGCGCAAGCTGATCTGCATTTGCCGTCGGCAAGATGAACACATCCCCACCGGTCTGCGTGATCTTAAAGCCATTGTCTGCGAGGTAGGCGCGCAGTTGCACGTCCTGCGTGTTACCCAGTTGCGGCGTGGCGATCTTTTTGCCTTTCAAGTCGGCAGCCGTCTTGATGTTTGTACCGGGGCGAACAACCAGCGCACTGCCGCCATTCGCAGCTCCGGCGAGCACGCGTAGTTCGGTGGCTTTCGATTTCGAGTAGGCATTTAGTACAGGGCTGGGTCCGATGTAAGTGACATCCAGCGCACGAGCAAAAATGGCCTCTGTTGCGGAAGGACCAGCATTGTAGATGAACCACTCGATGTTGGCTCCGAGTCGCTGCTCATACCAGCCTTTTCCCTGACGGGAGAGTTGATGAGCGACCAGCGCCTGAACGTGTGTGATGTTCGGAAAGTGGCCAAATCGAATCGTCGGCTTGCCGTTGGCAGCAGGCTCTTGTTTACCGCATGAGACGAGCATGGAAGCGGCAAAAAGGGTGGTGAAGAAATGACGTATTTTCATGATGAGGTAGAATTAGAGTTGAAGAAATTTGGTAAGCTAAAAGAGAGCGATGTAGAGTTCGAGATAAGCAAAGTCCGTGTCGCCAGGGCGGACGGCATTGCGGGTGAAGTCACCCGCAGTGAAATGTGCGTAACCAAGGATGGCTTCGATCTTTTTGCTGAGCTGCCAGCGCGCACGGATGTCGAACTCGTGGCCGATGCTGCTGCCGCTTTGGCCTTTTTTATCACGAGCATTGTTCGCCCCAGCAAAGCGGTCGGTGTTGCTAGCGAGATGATACCAACTGTACCCAAAATCGATGCGCAGTTTATCCGTGGGAGTCAGTTCCATACGCAGTTTCGGAGTGCTGATGTTCTCATAGACAATGTAATCATTGGCTGACCATGGGCGACCAAAACCATAGAAGCGCTCAAAGCGGTTATCGGTGTTGTCGTTCGGGTTTTTGTCACCGCTGGCATAACCGTAAAAAGCGCTGAGACGTGGCTTCCAGGGTTGATCAAAGCGGTAGCCGACTTCTGCCGTGCCACCCCAGGCATCGACATTCTGAGTGCCGTTGTGGCCGAATTGTTTGATGACGGAAACATCGTAGTCGAAGCCTGTTTTCCCCACGGTGCCATAAGCGCGGATACCGGGTGAATGCACAGTGCGGTCCGTTGCTGTTGCCGTCTGGCTTTGATCCAGTGCGAGGTAGAAGGGCTCTAAAGTGACGATGTCTGACCATCCGCGCCAGTGACCGATGAGGCCATAGACCCAGCGACCTTCGATGAGTTCGTCCCAACGAAACAGTTCGCGTTCCAGAGGCTGAACAGCGAGCAGATCGAGACTCCAATCATTCGAGTCTTGGCCGATAGCTCCGCGAAAGCCAAGAAAGGTGTTCGCCGTGTTCCTCCACTGATTGTTCCCCAGCAGACGGCGGTCGAGGAACTCGAAGTTCTGGATACCGTAGCGCAGGCTGATGGGGCGTTTGTTACCTTGAGGATCAGGGGCGAGAAGATCATCGAAGAAGAGCTCCGCTTGAAGACGAATGAGTTCGAACTCATTAAAGTCGCGGTTATCTCGTTCGTAGTTGCCATTGTAACGCCGAGAATCTTGCAACTCGATGGCGAAGCGAAATGGATCGAGCAGATTATGAATACCGAGATAAGCCCGAGTGCGGTGAAGTAGAGGCTCGTCCAGGCCACCAGTGTCGCGGCGAATGTCATCGTCTCGATATTCGGCACGGAATCGGTAATCGAGACCAATGTCTAGCCAGCTAAGATCCCGAAGGAAGTCGATGTCTGTCTCCTGAGCATGGCGCGCATACTTTGGCAAGTCTGGGTCACGGGTGGTACTGTAGCTTTGCGGCGGTTTATAATAGGACACGCTCTTTTTTTCTGGCTCAGACGCCTCAAGCGAGGCTGACAGAAGGGCGATGAAATAGAATGGCGTGTATGAATGAATTTTCATGGATGTCTTTCAAAAAGTAACGGCGTTCGCTGGTCCTATAAACTCATGTTAGTGAGATGAAGAAGATTAACTATCCAAATCTGAGACAAAATAGACTGACCGATCATCGGCAGGAAATTAGGTGACCACGTAGCATGGTAAACATGCTTGAAACAGGGTCGCCTTTCTTCTCCTCCGGTGGACCGGTCAGTCTCGAAATGCGCTGCGGCATGTAAAGCCGCTCAGAACTGGAATCAGATTACTTCTTTGTGGATGGAATCGCGGGATCGCTCGGCAGGCGAGTTTTCTCCGTGCTCTCCACTTGGGTCACGCGACCTTCATGGACGACAATTTGCACGGAGCCGAAGCGCATGGCTTCAACTCGTTGCCGCACGATCTCGAGCCACGATTCGGCGGTGGGTTCTGTGTTTGTATTCTGGCTCATGGGGAAAACGGAAATCATTTGGCGGGACTGAGAGTCAGGAGTGCTGCCAGGAAGCCATCAGCAGGGTCTGCGTGGCGTGTTGTCGTCTTTTTAGCGACCTTCGAGTTAGCTTTTAACTTCTCTTCTCTCTCCTCTTTACGCATCGTCACTTCGACGACGTGTTCGAGTGTGTAACGGTCGAGTATGCCTGCCAACGCATTGCGTACGTCGATCATTAACATCCGTAAACCGCAGTGCTCCTCGTCTGGACAGGAGCATTTTTCATACTCCGTCTCTGAGGCGCATCCGATCGGTGCCAGCTTGCCATCAATCTGACGGACGATCTCGCCCATCTTAATGGTCTTCATCGGACGGGCCAGCATGACGCCGCCGAACTTGCCACGTTTACTCTCGACAAAACCTGCCTGCCGAAGCTCGGCTAGGATGTTCTCCAAGAACTTATAGGGTAGCTTTTCGCTCTCTGCCAAACTCGACACAGACACGACATCCGCGCCCTTGCGCTCGGCAATACCGAGTCGGATCAGGGTGCGTAGAGCGTATTCGCCGCGTTTGGTGAGCTTCATATCTAAATCCTATCAATCGAAACAACACTTGGCAAGTAGGAATTAAAATTTGTTTCATTCTGACTGCCTAAAGACCAATCTACTGGGCTTACTGAATCAGACCAGAATCTTCTACCAATCGCTCCGCTACGGCCTTTGACACCGCTGCGGTGGCGCAGTTGACATGGAGCTTGCGGTAGATACTGCGTGTAATGTAATCGGCTGTGTGAGGGTTCAATCCTGTGACATCGGCGATTTGTTTGCGCGGCATTCCAGCGACCATGCACTTCAAGACGGCTTGTTCTCGCTCATCGAGACCGTAGTCTTTTTTGGCGGGGGCCAGCCTCGTAAACATGGCGAGCACACGCGTGGCGATGCGTGGGTTCATGGGCGAGCCACCAGCGATGGCTTGATCAATGGCGGTGATGACTTGGGCCATGGGCTCTGATTTCAACAAATAGCCAGAGGCTCCAGCGCAGATGGCACGGAAGATTTTGTCGTCGTCCTCAAACACGGTCAAAATAAGAATGCTGGCGAGTGGCGCGCGACTTTTCAGATGGGCGATACCAGTAATGCCATCCATGCCAGGCAGACCGACATCGAGCAAGATGACTTGAGGCGCAGTGTCTGCATTCAATTCAGCGATGGCATCCTCGCAGTTAGCAAAGGCACGCACTTGATGCTGATGGGGCTTCAGGCTGAGTGCACGTTCGGTGCCTCGGCGAAAAGCAGCATTGTCTTCGATGATCCAGATGTGAGGCATAATGAGCAATGACGAAATCAGAATGACGAATGACGAAGTTTAGCTGCAAGCGGCACTCGAAGGGTGAGCGTGGTTCCTAGATGAGAGGAGTCGAGATCAAAGGTGCCGCTGAGCTGCTTGGCGCGCTCTCGCAGGCTACCGAGGCCCATGCCTGATATGGCTTTGGCGGGCTCAAAGCCACGACCATTGTCCTGAATGATTAGCTCTAAGACGCTTCCGGTAATTTGTGCAGAAAGATTCACCTGAGTGGCCTTGGCGTGGCGCTGAATGTTGGTGAGAGCCTCTTTGAAAAAGAGAAAGACTTGGCGGCTTGATTCCACGGGCCATGAGCTGGGCAGATCCGTGGCGAGGGCTTTCCAGGTCACAGCATGGTTAGGTAATAATCGTTTCGCCACACGTTGCAGTTGCTCCATGAGATCAATGCCGGACTCCTGACGGGCACCAACCAACCAGAGCACTTCCCGCATGGCATCCGTGGTCTCATGAGCGATGCGATTGATCTCCTTCCAATCTTCTGGATCATGCATCGGCAGCTCACTGATCACGGCAATGCCGGCGAGGTTGCTGCCGATTTCATCATGCATGTCCCGAGCCAGTTGGTTACGCAGATTTTCCTGAACTTTGGCCTGCCTTCGACGGCTTCGTATCGCAGCACCGAATGCCAATAAACCAATGATCAAGGCAGTAAAGACGGCCAGCCAGACGATGCGCTGCTGAGTGGTATCACGAAGAGTGGTCACGCGCGCTTCCAAGCTTTGAATGTCGCGCATCAAAGTCTGGCGTAATTCCCATTGGTCCAGCCAGTGAGGCAACTCCATCAGACGTCCGTAGCTAACATGCCCATCTGTCAGCAGCGAAAGCGGGCGCATGACTTCACGAAATCGATCTCCAGAGGATAGCGCAGACATTCCTTTGGCGACATTTTCATCACCCGAATAGACTTCCAATTCAGAAAGAGCGAAGCTATCGACCTCTCGTGCTGATTTTAACATCGTCACTCGAACATAACGCCCCGTCACGGATGAAAACGCTAGTGTGACGGGGTTATTCCCTGGATTTGGAAAATCAATATCGCCGATGCTATAGACAGTGACCGCGTCTTGCATCGACGCCGATTTTGCCACGTCCACACGGAACCGGGAGGGAAAGCGGAAGCCCGGCACATCGGCCCCCTGACGCGCATGCAGTGGATGCAGGCGGATTTCCTCCACAACCCGATCCACCCCCAGATCGACCTGCATCCAGGGCTGGGGCACGTCAGGCTTTTGAATCGCAAATAAAGCATCATACTCTGGAACCGATGAGCGGTCGATCGGTGGGCCCAGGGGCGACCGTCCATCGGTTAGATTTTGGGGCATCCAGCGCGGGGGCAAGTTACTTCCCTGGAGATGTTTCACCTTGGTGCCAATGGCAATGTTACGGTTGCCGTGCAGCACCAGCAGTTCGGACAAAGCAAAGGTCCAGCGACCTTCCACCCGAGCCATGGTAGGCACTGTAAGTCGTAAATAGCGGGCTTTGATGCCGGACGTCCTCACAATCACGGGAGCAACGCCATACAGCAGAGTATCGACTTCCAAGTGTACTTTCAAAGGCGTGAAGGTAGCGAAGTTTTCATCATCCGACACATCCAGTCGATAGCGCGGAGGAAAAGCATAGGCAGCTTGTGTGAGCGATTGAAAATCTACGACTGCAGGCACCATGGCCACCGTTTCAAAAGCACGAGATTCACCCAGATCGACCTGTATAAAGGGCGATTCAGGTGGCGCATCGAGGAGCATATTATGCTGCACGCCGAATTCTGGCACTGTCTGCCCAATCATCGGCTCGCCCAGCGATTTCAGGGCCAAGCGCTTTTCGGTCAGCTGTTGATCCGTGTCGCGCAGCTCCACACTGAGCCACTCCCACTCAGCAAGAGCGCTCAAGCTCGAGGCAACGAGGAGTAGGAGAGGCAGAAGTCGTTTCACGCCCGGATCATGCGACCAACACGAACCGCAAGCAACTCGGAGACTGAGGTCTTGTTTACGAGATCGCGTAAATCCTCTCATGCTGAGCACAGGTGACAATGTCGTCGCATGAAGAGCCGGGCGTTGACCGCCTCTTGTCTCTCTCGATTCGTGATAGATGTCTGTGCCAGATACATTCGCTCCTGAAATCGCCGATCTCATCGAGACCGGACGCGATTTCCATCGTCGCGGCTGGTCGCTCGGCACGAGCAGCAACTACAGCGTCGTTGTCAGTCGCAAGCCACTCACGTTACTCATGACCGGCAGCGGATTCGACAAAGGCAGGCTCAAGCCGGAGCAGTTCCTCTTCGTCGATGAAAACGCCGCCGCCGTGGGTGAGACGTCGCTCAAACCCAGTGCCGAGGCTCTACTGCACACCGCGCTGGCCAAGCACGGCGCCGGGGCCGTGCTCCACACGCATTCCGTGGCCGCCACGGTGCTTAGCGAGCATTTTCTCAAAGACGGCTCTTTGCGAATCTCCGGCTACGAAATGCTCAAAGGCCTCTCCGGCATCAACACGCACGAGTCGCAGGCCGTGATCGAGATCTACCCCAACACCCAAGACATCGCCAGCCTTGCCACGGTGATCGAATCCCGTCTCGCTAATGCTGTGAACCCACTTCGCCACGGCTTCCTCATGGCCGGGCACGGCCTCTACACCTGGGGCGAGAACCTCGCCGCCGCCCGCAGGCAGATCGAGGTGCTGGAGTTTCTTTTCGAAGTCGTCACGCAGAAGCGCTTGCTCACTAGCTCATTTTGAATTGCCCTAGACCTCATGGCCATCCTCCGCATTCCCTCCGAAGACCGCGTCATTGATGACGTGGAAAGCATTCGCAGCTTCCTCCTGCCGCATGGCATTCACTACGACCGCTGGGCCGTCGCAGGCCGCATCGACCGCGATGCCTCGCAGGAGGAAATCCTCGCCGCGTATGAACCCGAAGTCACCGCGCTGAAAGAACGTGGCGGCTACATCACGGCCGATGTCGTCAACGTCACGCCCGACGTGCCGAACCTCCAGGAAATGCTCGACAAGTTTAACCAAGAGCACCGTCACGCCGAGGACGAGGTGCGCTTCATCGTCAAAGGCAGCGGCATCTTCTACATCAATCCTGAAAACGGTGATCCCGTCTATTCCATCGAGGTGCAGGAGGGCGATCTCATCAACGTCCCCGCTGGCACGAAGCACTGGTTTGATCTCTGCGCCGACCGCAGCATCCGCGCCATCCGCCTCTTCAAAGAAAAAGCCGGCTGGACGCCGCTCTACACCGGCGACGGCATCGCCAGCAGCTATCAGCCGCTTTGCTTTGGGCCCAATTCCCTTGCTGGCAAAGGCATCTACATCGAGCAGGCCGTCACCCTCACCGCATGATCGAGTTTCACGGAAAACTCGTCCTGCTCGACATCGAAGGCACCGTCTCGCCACTCGCCTTTGTGCATGACGTGATGTTTCCGTATGCACGCAAACACGCCGCCGCCTGGCTCGGGGCGCACTGGGGCCATGCGGTCATCGCCCAGCTCGCCCGCGATGCTGGCGTGACCTCCTTTCTCAATGCGCTCGATGCCGAAGCCGCTGTGCATCGCCTCATGGACGCCGATGCGAAAGTCACCGGCCTAAAGCAGCTCCAGGGCCTCATCTGGGAGCAAGGCTTTCGCAACGGCGACCTGCGCAGCACGCTCTTCGACGATGTCTTGCCCGCACTCGACCACTGGCGCGAAAACCACCGCGAAATCCGCATCTACTCCTCCGGCAGCATTCACGCCCAGCGCCTCTTCTTCGCCCACACCACCGCTGGCGATCTCACCCCCCGCCTCTCCGGCTACTACGACACCACCACCGGCTCCAAACGCGAATCCGCCAGCTACACCGCCATCGCCACCGATTGCGGCCTGCAGCCAAATGAAATCCTTTTCGTCAGCGACCTCATCGATGAATTGAACGCCGCCCAATCCGCCGACATGATGACCACCCTCGCCCTCCGCCCCGGAAACAAACCGCAGCCAGAGAGCGGACATCCTGCCATCACTTCCTTCGCTGAAATCACCCTCCCATGAACATCCACGGCCAGCCGCACCGCTCCATCGAAGCCGATCATACTCGGCGTATCGCTCGCATCATCGATCAGACCTTTCTGCCTCATCAGGTCGCGTGGCGGGAGCTGGAGACGATGGAGGACGCAGCAGAGGCCATCCAGGTGATGCGCGTGCGCGGTGCACCGCTGATCGGGGCGACAGCGGCATTTGGACTGTTCTTTGCGCTGCGGGATGATGCTTCGGACGCGGCGTTGCAGCAGGCTTACGATACCCTGCATGCCACGCGGCCCACGGCGATCAATCTGCGCTGGGCGCTGGATCGTGTGAGGCGGGTCGTGCTGCCGCTCGCAGCCGAAAAACGTGCGGACACGGCCTGGAGCGAAGCTTTGGCGATTTGTGAAGAGGATGTGCAAACGAACTACGCTATCGGCAAACACGCGCTGGAGTTATTCAAAGCCATCCAGGCGAAGAAGGCCGATCCTTCAGCGCCGCTGAATGTCATGACCCATTGCAACGCGGGCTGGCTTGCCTGTGTCGATTGGGGCACGGCCATCTCACCGATCTATCAGGCGCATGATTCTGGCATGAAGATCCACGTCTGGGTCAGCGAGACGCGACCTCGCGGTCAGGGAGCCTCGCTCACGGCTTTCGAACTGCGAGAGCATGGTGTACCACACACCTTGATCGTCGATAACAACGCCGGGCATCTACTTCAGCGAGGGCTCGTCGATGCGGTGATCGTTGGCACAGACCGCGTCACGGCACAGGGCGATGTAGCAAACAAAATCGGCACCTATCTCAAAGCGCTGGCTGCCAAAGCCCATGACGTGCCCTTCTACGTCGCTTGTCCTGTTAGCACAATCGACTGGACCATCATGGATGGCATCCGCGACATCCCCATCGAGCAACGCAGCGCGCGTGAAGTCACCCACATGCCCGGTTTGAATGCCGAAGGAGAGCGTGAAGAAGTGCTCATCACTCCCGAGGGCACTCAGGCCCGCAACGACGGTTTTGATGTGACACCTGCGGCTCTCGTCACCGCTTTGATTACCGAGCACGGTGTGTTTAAAGCAAACGCGGAAGCGCTGGCGAGGTTGAAAGAATAACTTGTCTGGAAGCAATTGACTCAGAGCATCGTAGTGACTCCCGCACATGCCTATCAACCGAGTCTGCCTACGACACCTTACTTTCTTTTTGTTGTTCGGTTTCCTATCTGCTCACGCTGATGATGCTACGAACACAAAGCCTTTGCACTTTATGCTCGGCACACAGGCGATTGGCGGGCGCTATCACTTCAGCCGAGATGCTCCCTTACTGGAAAGTGCGCGATTGATCGCCGAACTGGGTTCAGACATCATGAAGTTTTCGATCTCATCGAAAGCTTCGTTTGGTAAAACTCAGGCCAACGTCATCAGTGACGCAAGAGAACTGAAGACGCTCACCGAGATTGCCAGCCAGGATCCCACGCATCGGGCCGTCTTGGACATGCCGTTCACCCAATTTTTCATTTGGGCTTATCCACTTACCACGCGGAGCAGCGCAGGTACTTTCAAGACAGCAGACTCTGATCTTGAGTATCGGGAGATGTATGATTTTGCCGTGCACTTGCTGCGAACTTACAATGGCACGGGTAAACAATTCTTCCTCGGCCACTGGGAGGGCGATTGGCATCTGCGCCCTCACTTTGATCCCAAAAAGGGCTTTCCTGAGCACTATGAGGAAAACTTTATCGCTTGGCTTCAAGTCAGGCAGAAAGCGATGGATGATGCCAAGCGTGATACACCGCATGAACGAGTCTGGCTCTGGCATTACACGGAGGTGAATCTCGTCACACCCTTCATTAAAGGCGGACAATGCATCACCAATGACATCTTGCCGAAAGTGGATATCGATTACGTGAGCTATTCCTGTTACGACAGCCTACAACATGGGATCCGTGATGATTTGTTTGCTGCGCTCAGTCACATCGAATCCAAGCTAAAACCCAAGGCAAGCATTCCAGGCAAACGGGTATTCATCGGTGAGTATGGGTTCCCTGCTAGGCGCTACTCACCCGAGGAACAAAATCAAAAGAGTATCGAGACAATGATCGCTGGCCTGGAATGGGGCTGTCCTTTTGTTTTGTATTGGGAACTCTACGATAATGAGGGCACACCTGAAAAGCCAGGCGGCTTTTGGCTGATCAATGAGAAGAATGAAAAGCAACCCATCTGGGAAACACATCGCCGCTATTATGACTGGGCGCGGAAGCTTGTGATCGAGACCCAAGCTAAAACAGGAAAGCCGCCTGCAATGGATACCTTTAGGAATGAAGCGATCCGTTTTTTAAAGGATCTCTGAAATACTGATTCAACCGATGGGTGCCATACTTTGGCATCGTAATCGACCGCGCTCCGCGTCCTCAGTTGTCAGAAAGGAATCGTTGACATCCACAAGCCCTCCTGAGAATGAGGCCTTCACCTTCCGTTCACGTTTCTCTTCACATGTTTAGTCAAGCCGCAGAAGTAGCCCATCATTTGGGTAAAAACCGTCCTCTCAAGCGATTGGCAGCACTGGCTTACGTCCTTCTGTCTTTAGCGTTTATGATCTGGGGATTTTGGGCCATCAACCCAGCAGCGCCTGTTGTTGGATTGCTCTTTGCTTTGGCCAATGTCTATGGCTGTGTCACCGGACTATTTCTGATCTGGAACTCGAGCAGCATCCGCTTGCGAAGTGATCCTCCCAAGGACTTCCGACCGGCGGTGGATGTCATGATTCCAGTTTACACGGAACCTACCGAAATGATCGAACTGACAGTGATCGGTGCCAAAAACATCCAGTATCCGCATGAGACGTTTTTACTTGATGACGGAAAAAGGCCTGAGCTGAAAGAGATCGCTGAAAAACATGGTGTGCGCTATGTCACACGTGAAGGTAACCGTGGTTCAAAGGCAGGGAATGTGAATGATGCACTGCACCTTTCGTCAGCAGACTTCGTGGCTATCTTTGATGCAGATCACATCCCACAGTGCGAGGCGCTAGATAGTATGATTGGGTTCTTCAAGGAACCTGATGTGGCGATGGTTCAGGCTCCACAGCTTTTTTACAATGAGGACAGCTTTCTCTATCTCGACACGAATGTGGGAGCAGGGAGGTGGCATGAGCAGGCGCTTTTTATGGATGTGATCCAGGCGAACCGCGATCATTATGATGGCTGCTCATGCATTGGTACTGGAGTTGTCTATCGGCGCTCAGCGGTGGCCGAGTTAGGAGGTTTCCCTGAGGCGACACTGACGGAGGATTTGCACACCTCTCTTCTCATGCATAAGCGCGGTATGAAGACCGCCTATGTCAATGAACCTGTCGCTTGGGGCGTTGCGGCTTCTGATGTTTCAGAATTTTACAAAACAAGACGTCGCTGGGGGTATGGCAATCTTCAGGCCTTCGCTCTGGAAAATGTTCTCTTCTGCAAAGGCCTAGGCTGGAAGTGCCGGTTGGGATATTTGCATATGATTTTAGACATTTTGCAGGGCTGGCCACAGCTGATTCATCTGCTCACACCGATTTACAGTATGATGACCAACATCAGTCCTGTGAAACCGTCCTTCTTTAATTTAGTGGTTTCGTTGACAGGTATTGCCGGCTTGATGGTCCTTCTCATTGCTGCAAGCTCTGGCTACATTCGATTTGTGCAGGGACAGATTTATTCGATGGGTCTGATGTTCATCCAGATTGGCGCAACGCGTGGTTTTTTTGGGAAGAAGATGCCTTGGCAGATCTCTTTGAAGAACGTTCTTGGAAATGTAGCCATGGACAAATTATTCGCTCATGGAGTGATACTCTCAGGGAGTGCTTTAGCTTTGGTGTATGCCTTGACTCATATGATTCAAGCCTTCGTTTGGCCTGACCCGACCAAACCAAGTGCTGCTTGGCTGCTTGGCATGGTCTCTGCCTGGATTATTTTCAACTGCTGGCGCTCATGGACCTGGATCTGCAGCAGTATCAAGCTCACGAAACGCACCCACCGTGAATATCTCTTTGAAGCCAAATTGCCAGTGCTTGACGAAAACGGGGTGTTAGTTGCCACGACGGCTCGGCTTTCCACACAGCAATGTGAATTCGAAAGTTCCGCTGTCACTAGCTTATGGCAAGTGGGGCAAAAGTTAACTTTGTTGATCCCTGGTCATCAAGTTCAGATCATTCTCACTGAGGGAGGTGAAGGCCCGATTTTTGAAATACATTGTGCTGATGAGGTCTCGCATGATTTACTCAGAAGAAGTTTATACTCCGTGGATTGGCATAGGCAGCCCCGTCTCTCAAAACATATGCATGGCACATGCTCGCTTGGGTTAGGAGGTGATTGGAAAGCTGTTTGCTTGCGCTTTGAAGACGGCTCGATGCAATGGGCGCTTCATCTAGCTGCCCCTGAGGGCTACAAAAAAGATCGACTCATGCTATCTGGGACACACGACATCTCGCTGACTCCACGTTTAGAACGATTTGAAAATGGTCGCGCATTCCAATATCCAATTAGGATTGGAGAATGCTTGATTCCAGCCCGTCCAGTGCCCCAAGGCCTGCTCCGCACGCCCTTTGTTTTTCATGAGATAGAGCTTGCTTCCTAGTACTTTTTTTTGAAAATCAACACTGTTAGCATTCATTCAAACTCTCCCATACCATGCTCAAAAACATCCTCCTCACCTCGCTGATTGCTCTGGCTACCAGTCTCTACGCTGGCACTTCTGCTCCTAGCAGCAAAAATGTCATCTCACCAACCGTCGATCCTCAAGCCAACGTGATCTTCACTGGCTTCGAAACCCGCGACAATAGCTGGTATAGCCACCTGGGTTATATGAATGATCTGGATGGCGACCTCAGCACTGGCGGTCTTTTCGTCCGCGCTTTCGGAGGCTACGGCCAGTATGATTACCTTGGCGGGACCGACGGCAGCATCACTGGTTCTCTGTTTGATGCAGATGCAGGCCTCGGCTATCGCTACTTGATCAATAACTTCGTCATTGGTGCTTACGCAGGCGTTCACGTCCGCGATCGCGATCTGGATGGTTTCGACGCAAATGCGAGCGAAAGCACCGACTGGGGTGCCCGTTTCTCACTGGATGTCACAGGTCGAGTCGGTAACATCTATGTCAGTGCCATCGGCCAATATTCCACCGTGGAGGAATCTGTTTGGTCACGCTTCCGCACAGGATATGTGTTTGGTAAGCTGACCATTGGCCCTGAATATGTTTACATGCGCGATGCTCAGTTCGAAGAAAATCGCTTCGGTGGCTTCGTCCAATATCAGGCTTGCTCCAGTTTTGCCATCATCGGCACATTTGGTCACGCAGACTATTCTTTCCGTCGTGGCACCAACAATGACGACTCCTCTCTCTACGGCGGAATCGCAGCGGTGTTCACTTTCTAATCCAAGACTAGCTTAACCTTCTTTATCCGGCGGCATCCTGCAAAGGTTGCCGCCGTTTCTTTGGGGGAAGGAACTCAAAGGAAACGCTGAAGAATAGGCTTCAGGGCAGTCACCGTCTCCTCGGGCCAAAGCTTACGATCCGTCATGAGGGCACCATCCAGGGCCTGATGCTCGGGCCAGGTAGGCTCCATGGGAATCTGGGGAATGACACCCGCGATGATGCGTTTCGCCATCGCAACATTCGCGGAAACGTGCGCCATGACTGCATCCACGGTGACGTGAGCCTCGTCCGTCTTCCAGCAGTCGTAATCGGTAATCATGGCCAGTGTGGCGAGTGCGATTTCGGCCTCACGCGCGAGCTTGGCTTCGGGCAGATTGGTCATTCCGATGACATCAAAACCTAGCTGACGATTCGCATTCGATTCCGCGCGTGTCGAAAAAGCGGGTCCATCCATGTTGACATAGGTTCCGCCATTGTGGACACGCGCTCCAGCCTTTTGAGCTTCCGCAGCCAAGAGTGTCCTCAAACCTGCGCTGATCGGATCCGCAAAAGCCACATGACCGACGATGCCGCGTCCAAAGAAAGTGTGATGCTCACGCCGGCTGGTGCGGTCAAAGAACTGATCCGGCAACACGACATCACGCGGCGCATACTCTTCCTTTAAACTGCCCACGGCTGTGACAGCGATGATCCAGCGCACATTCAGGGAGCGCAGTGCCCAGATGTTGGCTCGATGATTGAGCTCTGTCGGCAGGATGCGATGGCCTTTGCCATGACGTGGGAGAAAATAAACACGGCGACCTGCCAGCTTCCCAGTGATCAGTGGATCCGAAGGTAGGCCATAGGGAGTCTCCACGCGGATTTCCTCACGCTCCTCGAAACCCTCCAAATCGTACAAGCCGGAGCCGCCAATGATGCCGATGGATGGGGGGAAATCTGTCATGGGATATTACTAGAAGATGATTTGATGCTGGCAAGATCGAGCTTGTCCATTTACATAGGTCTTGTGCCTGAAAGTTCCAGTCAAGTTGCCCGCACCTACTCTGCCACCCTCCTCGGCGTGAATGCCATCGAGGTAGAGATCGAGTCCCATGATGGAGGCGGCAATCCCAAGATGGCCATCGTGGGTCTGCCAGATGCATCGGTGAAAGAAAGTCGAGAACGTGTGACAGCCGCCATTGCCAGTTGCGGCTTTGCCATGAATGGCGGCTTCACGACCGTGAACTTGGCCCCAGCCGATTTGAAAAAAGAAGGACCTGGATTTGACCTCCCGATTGCCATTTCCCTGATCGCTCATCGCGCTAAAATACCGATCTCTATCCTAGCAGAAACGGCCATGATTGGCGAGCTGGCACTGAATGGGGAGCTGAGGCCCGTGCGTGGTCTTTTGGCCGTGGCACTGGAAGCTCGTGCTAAAGGCCGCAAACGCCTACTCGTGCCCAAACGTGCTTCGATTGAAGCCAGTGTCGTGGCAGGGATCGACATCATTGGCGTGCATCATTTAAGGGAAGTTGTGGAGTATCTGAAAGGCGACATTGAGATCACTCCAGAGCCCTGCCGTGCGACGGAGTTCTTCACTGCTGCTGCGCATTACGACATCGATTTTGCCGATGTGAAGGGGCAGGGAGATGCCAAACATGCCATCGAGGTCGCCGTGGCTGGGGGCCATAACATTCTCATGGTCGGCCCCCCAGGCACAGGGAAAAGCATGATCGCCAAGCGTGTCGGCACCATCATGCCCAGCATGACCGAGGAGGAAGCCATCGAGACGACAAAGATCCACAGTGTGGGCGGGTTGCTCAGCGAATCTCAGGCCTTTGTGGCCACCCGCCCATTCCGTTCACCCCATCATACCATCAGCGATGCTGGATTGCTCGGTGGTGGCACGAATCCAGGGCCGGGCGAAGTGAGTCTGGCCCACAATGGCGTGCTCTTTTTGGATGAACTGCCGGAATTTCGCCGCAGCACTTTGGAAGTCATGCGGCAGCCATTGGAGGATGGCAAAGTCACCATCTCCCGCGCTGCTGGCACGGTCACTTTTCCAGCACAGTTCATGCTCGTGGCGGCAATGAATCCCTGTCAGTGCGGTTATTATGGCGATCTGAAGCGTGCCTGCCGGTGCAGCTCACCGATGGTGCAAAAATACCGCCAGAGAATTAGCGGCCCACTTTTGGACCGAATTGACCTGCATGTCGATGTCCCACTGGTCGATCATAAAGCCCTCATGACTAGCGCCAGCGGGGAATCTTCGGCCACCATCCGCGCGCGCGTCGAGGCTGCTCGCATGCAGCAAACAGAACGCTTTAAGTCCCATCAAGGCGTACATACCAATAGCGGCATGACCCCCCGTTTGATTAAAAAACACTGTGAACTCGATGCCGAGGGCAGCCGCTTTCTGGAACATCAGATGAGTGAAATGAACTTCAGCGCCCGCGCCCATGACCGTATCCTGAAAGTCGCGCGCACCCTGGCCGATCTCAAAGGGCTAGAAAAAATAGATGCAGACAGCGTGCTAGAAGCCGTGAACTACCGGACCCTGGATCGAAACATGTGGGCTTGAGGCAGCCAAGGAAATGAACGTTCGCACTTTGGGCGATCCCGTCCCATGGTCAGTGATGTCCTTTCAAGCACTCGGCCTCGATGCCAAGATCCTCCAAGCTATTTCTGAAGCCGGTTACACTGAGCCTACTCCTATCCAAGCGTCTGCTATCCCTCCGATCATTGCAGGCAGTGACCTAATTGGCATCGCCCAGACTGGCACAGGAAAGACGGCGGCTTTTACGTTGCCCATTTTGACACTTTTAGCCACAGCTCCGAAGGCGCCCGGCACAAAAGTGCTAATCCTGGCCCCGACACGTGAGTTGGTGGTGCAGATTGAGGAAAATGTCATGGCCTATGCCAAGCACCTGCCATTGACCATCGCCAAAGTGTTCGGTGGCGTGGGTGAGCGACCACAGATCAATGCGCTACGAAGTGGGTGTGACATCGTGATCGCGACTCCTGGTCGGTTGCTCGATCTCATGGGCCAGCGCCATGGTGACTTTCGTGGCCTACGCCATCTCGTGCTGGATGAGGCCGACCGCATGTTGGACATGGGTTTCCTGCCCAGCATCAAGCGCATCGTCCACGCGATGCCGAAAAAGCGCCAGACGCTGATGTTTTCCGCTACGCTTTCCAAGGAGATTGAGGCCCTGACTCACGAGTTCCAGCATCACCCGAAGACCGTGCAGATTGGTCGCCGCTCCAATCCGGCGGAGTCGGTTACTCAGCTCATCTACGAGGTGCCGATGCACCTGAAGCCCGCGCTGCTAGGTCATCTGCTAGCCGATGATACCATGAATATGGTGCTGGTCTTTACCCGCACCAAACATGGCGCTGACCGTGTGGCCCGTAAGCTGGAACAAACGGGCATCAAATGCGCGACTCTGCATGCGAACCGCTCTCAGAATCAACGTTTGAAAGCATTGTCCGATTTCAAATCGGGTGCCGTCAGAGTGCTCGTGGCCACAGACATTGCGGCTCGTGGCATTGATGTGGACGGCATCTCCCACGTCGTGAATTTCGACTTCCCGCTCCATGCAGAAGACTACGTGCACCGCATTGGTCGCACCGGCCGAGCCCATGCCATTGGCGATGCCCTTAGCTTCATCACCCCAGAAGATCAGGCCCCACTACGTGCTCTAGAGCGCTTCATTGGTCGAGGCCTGGTGCGGAAGCGTGCGGAAGGCTTTAATTATGCCGCCTCAGCTCCACCACGCAGCGAGGAACCACCTCGTCAACGCGATCCGCGTGCCCGCATGTCCCAGGGACATGTCGGTCGCCCGCAGGGAGACCGCCCACCGCAGCGCGGCGGTAGAGGTCGTGATGACCAACGCGGATGCCGGGGTCAAGGCGGACAAGGCTCTGGTCAGGACAATCGCGGACAAGACAACCGTAGTCAGGATAATCGGGGTCAGGACAATCGTGCTCAAGGCGGACGTGGCCAGGAAGGTCAACGTGGAGCCCCAAGGCAACAACGACCCTCTTCACCTTCAGGCGGCACCTCAGACGCAGGTGCAGCCAAGGTCAGTCTTTGGAAGCGGTTGTCAGGCCGCTAGACCTAGATTCACAGTAGTTTCTTGCGCTTGAACCACCAAATCGGAATGAGCGCAGAAACGACGAGGCCGCAAATGACGATCGGGTAAGCCCAGGGCTGCTTCAGCTCAGGCATGTGCTCGAAGTTCATGCCGTAGATGCTGGCGATCAGTGTCGGCGGCATGAAGAGCACACTGGCGATGGTGAAAATCTTGATGATCTGATTCTGCTGGATGTTAATCAGGCCCAGCGTGGATTCTAATAAGAAGGTCATCTCCTGGGTTTGTTGATTGGTGTAATCATCCAGTGATTTGACGTCGCGCATGACACTGCGGAACTGAGCCGCCAAATCTCCGCGCATCCAGGTCGCGGCATTGTTTAGAAAGAACTGTAACATGCGGCTCACGCTCAGCAGACTTTCACGTAGATTGGCCACGAGCGCACTACGGCGACCCAGGGTCTTCACCACATCCCCAAGATCCTTTTCCACAGCTGCATTAGCACGATGAGCATTCAGGCTGAAGACTTCACGACCCACCTTTTTTAAATCCGACTCCACGGCCTGCAGCGCATCGGCAATACGTGCCACAATCTGCTCACAAAGCGTCAGAAAGACCGCATCGCTGGACATCGGGCAGGGACATTGACGTTTCACTTGATCCACAAGAACACGGAAGGCCATCGGATCGGCATACCGCACGGTCGTCAAGCAATCAGGCGCTAAAACGAAGGAAATGGCGGTGGTATCAGGATCAGGCGTGTCCAGTCCAACCGGAATCCAGGCCGTCATGTAGAGAGCTCCCTTTTCCTGATACAGTCGGCTGGACTCCTCGATCTCCTGCATCTCTTCCCGTGTCGGCAAACCATATTCCAGCCAGCTTTCCACCTCGAGCTCTTCCGTGCGAGAGGGATTCAGCAGATCCAGGTAAACCAAATTGTCTGGAAAAGGACGAATCTTTTCGTCATTCCAGTCGATGAGCTGCCCTTGGGAGGTGATGAGTCGGACCATGCAATAAAAGTTGGGGGGACGGCTAGAGTAACGGCATTGAACGCGAGCGCCATGGAAAAGGCAGGTGATCTCGTTCTGCACAAGCGCTCAAAAGCAAAAATCCCGACTCTTGACGGAGTCGGGATTTCAAAGAAGCGTTGAAGCCTAAGCGGGTCTTGTTTAGAAACTGACACTGAGCTTCACACCGCCAAAGATCTCGCTATCCTGACGGTTGAGCCCGTGGCGGGCACCCAGAGAGATGTTGTAGGCGATGTAAGGCGTGATGAACGTTGTTGGTGTCAACTTAATGGGCACCGACAGAGATGGGAGGATGTGGGTGAATCCGCTGGAAGGCGCAGAAATAGGAGCACCAGCAGGGATCTGGCCATTGGTGTAGTAATCCAAACCGTAGCCCATCTTGATGGCAGGCACCACGCTCATCCAGGACGTCACTTTATAAGGCATATCCGCACCCACTTCAAAGTAGGAGCCGCCGATGGTGAAGTCGTAGTAAAAGCCTGCGTAGAGATTCACCGGACCCACCGTCTTAGCCAGAGTCAGACCGACTTCATTCGCACCACGGACAGCGCCGTCGCCGTCGCCCCAAGAAGTGCCGCCAGCGCTGCCGGAGAAGGTGTCAAAATACTCGTAATGGGTATATACGAGGCCTGCTTTGGCAAAACCGAAGTCATAAGTGAGTGAGGTGCTCAGATCCAGTTCGGAGTAGTTCAGCTCTGTGTCACCACCGAGTCCATTGGGGATCAGGGTCTGCACCGTGCTGGTGTAGAAGGCACTGAAGCCAAGGGAGAGCTTTTCAGAGAGGGGGACTTGAACGTTGAGACCGGCCCAGGCCATGTTATCTGCCAGCCAGAGACCGCGATGGTAATAGCGGCTGTCGTAGCCAGCTTCCAGTGTGGCACCGACGGTGTCTAGCAGGCTTGCATCAGAGGCCGGCACTGGCGTTACCGCAGCAGGGGCCACGGGTGTGCCTCCGTATGCAGTAATACCAGCGCTAACAGAAAGAAGGAGAGAAATTGTGAGTGTGCGAATCATGAAAAAGTAGAGTGGAAGGGTGGTGCTTGGGGGAAATCATGAGGCGTGAGAGACGCCTCATGGAAGGGTGTGGGCCTTTATCCATCATTGATGTTACCGATATACACGTTCCCACTGTTTCTCTGGGGAGTCATGATCAGTGTACTCATATCGGCTAACGTGAAGCGATTGCCAATGAAGAAGCCGAGTCCTGCACAGGAACTACCCTCACCATTGTAAACAAAAATACCTTGAAACGTGATTGTGCGCAGTGGTGGTCTTGCTTGGAAGCGGCCGCTAAAGAGACCCGTGGCTGTGTTGCATGAAATGACCAGATTATTGTAGGAACTGCCGAAATTCCCCATGTAGGTGCCCGCATTAGCAGTCATGGAACTCCCGGTGCTTGCGGCACCCTGAGATCTGATAGTCAGCCTGGTGCCAAAGCTTACGCCGGACTTTTCATCATCATGAAAATTGATGCCTGTTTCGATTCCATTCAGTAGGCCACTTACCCGATTTCCATTCACATTGAGCACCTCACCCGCTGTTGGTGTTCTGTACGCGCTCCCATTGAGCATGAAGCCCAATCGGAAACCGTTAGGGTAGAGTGGGTCCATCGTCGTGGTGGAGCGGCGCGGTGTCGGGCTACCATACTTTTTCGGGGGACCAGAACCCGCCGCTGAGGTGACGACCGGAGGGGAAGGCTGCTTCAGCCACAGCACTTGTCCCTGTATGGTTGGATATCTCGTTGGCACTGGAGTAAGGTTGGGAGTAACAACAATATCTTGCTGGAGCAGCTGGGCGATGCCAACGAGTGAGCCTCTGCCACGGGAAGCGTAGAGGTATTGGTAGATCAAGAAATCACCCCTCGGTCCGTAAAAACCGGTGCTAGTGAATTTCTCGCCATCAGCGAGTGTGCCCGCAGACTGATAGCTGCCCAGCGCCGCACTTTCTTTAACCCAACCAAAACTGGTACCGCGCGGGTAGTCCTCAGACTCAAAAAAGCTCTCCGTGCGCACTGCAGGACCAATTATCCGAAAGGAATTGCCAATAGAAAAGGTCTTGTATGAAGTGATCTCATTGCCCGGCAGCTTGGTCCTAGACCAGGTGTTTTTCCAGCCTTGAACACCCTCTTCATCGTCCCACAGGTCACCTTCTCCCATTCCTTGCTGCACGAGCGACCCATCAATGTAGCCAGCTCTTTCACCCGTTTGAAAGTTCAGGACCAAGGAGCGGTTGTAAGCTGGGATCGGGATCACTAATTTAGGCAGGGTGGTGCCAGTCGTAACAACAAAAGAACTCTTGAACGGAATCGCTGTCGGGCCAAAGGTCATTCTTCCAGAGACGGCTCCTGTTGACGTGACTTTCATTTGTAGCCGTGCATTCAGCGCCTCATTCGGAATCGACTTAAATTCACTAAGGGGTGGATTCACGATCTGGGCGATCCGGCTCGCTTGTACCAGTCTAAGATTTGACTGCACTAAGCCAATATAGTCACCTGCGAGGTCTGCAATGGGCACTCTTAGATTGGAGATCGTCAGGGTGATGACGTACGAGGCGCTGCCGGTGGTAGCTTGGGCTTCGTTTTGAATACCGGTAGGCGCTGTGACCTGTAAAGCAAAAGCGCCAACGGGTGAAGTCACCAGTGAATAATCGGAACCATCGACATCCGTGTTGCCAGTGAAAGGTTGATTCATTAAGTCCACCATTCCCTGTACAAGGCGCACATTTAGCCCAACCGAGGTGTTGCCAGCTGGTGCGCTGTAATTAGTGACCAAGACGTTAACGCCTGTGATCTGATGGCCTTCGGCAAGGGTGAAGCCGATCTGATCCAGATTGGTTATAATGTCATTCGAATTTACTGTGTAAGACGTAACATTCGGCGAAACATATCCAGTGATAACTGTCGTTGTGGTCAAAGGGGTCAGGCAGTTAGCACTGGGTCCAAAATTGCTTGAGCCCAACACAACGTTGCCGCCCATGGTGACCCTTTCGTTCGACTCACCTGCCTGAAGCGAAAGCGCCGTTGCAGCGCAGAGGGCCAAGAGCCCGTGGCGGCAAAAAGAGAAAGCTGCCTGCAGCCTCCCCGTGGATCGTGATTGAATGAATACGGTGTTTTTCATGAGAGCTAGTGGGTGCCTATTGAGGTCTGTGGAGACTTCTTTTTGGAGCAGCAGCAGTACCGCAATTTCTAGAAATGTAAACTTAGAAAAAGCGATTAATGCGCACCTATAGCCATTGTAACTCATTTGAAAGAATCGAGTCCTTTTGCACCCGCAGACCACGCCGCTGAACCAGATTCAACGTGCCAAGTAGCACTTCTATGCAAACGCGCTTGGCGCTATAACAAAGGGGACTCAAGGACACAGACCTTTTTTCAATCCGACGCAGCAATCCCTTGGAATCTTAAAATTGAGTCTGAATGAAGGAGTAACCACTCACCGGATTGATTCTCAAAGTGGGTAAAGAACGAGACACAACGTTTAATCTGGACGGGGCAGGCCGTCTAAAGCTTTCAACCTGTGCTGTGTATTAACAGTTGTTTGAGCCTGCATTGCCACTTGACGCTACGCCCGTGGCATTGATTGGTCTGCCCCGACTCTGGGGCTCCTATGATTCGGTGGGAAACGCTTCTCTGGTTTACCAGCTACATCCTTGTATCCGTCGGTTTGTCCGCCTTTGGGGCGCACAAAGTTAAGGTGCTGTACGGTTACTGGAGGCATCGCAAAATACCCCCAGTGGCTGCCGGCAAGTTTACCGAACTGCCCTTTGTGACGATTCAGCTGCCCATTTACAACGAGGCGGATGTCATGGACCCACTCATCGACGCAGTTGGCGCATTGGAGTATCCGAAAGATCGGCTGCAAATCCAGTTCCTCGACGATTCCACGGACGAAACCACGGACATCTGCGAGGCCCACGCAGAGAACTTGCGGCAGGCAGGATTCGATGTGGAGTATCGCCATCGTCAAAATCGCATAGGCTTTAAGGCCGGTGCCATGGATGCCAGCATGGCTACGGTAAAAGGGGAATTCATCTGTATTTTTGATGCGGACTTCACTCCTGAACCAGATTATCTTCAGCGCACGATCCATTACTTTACCGATCCACGAGTGGGGATTGTACAGGCTCGTTGGGGACATCGAAATCGAACCTTTTCTCTCCTGACTCGGCTACAAGCTATCTTGCTAGATGGTCACTTAATGCTGGAGCAAACCTCGCGCAGTCGCTGGGGTGAATTTTGTAATTTTAACGGCACGGCTGGTCTCTGGCGCCGCAGCACCATCGATGATGCAGGCGGCTGGCGGTATGATACTCTTACGGAAGATCTTGACCTAACTTATCGTGCTCAGTTGAAGGGCTGGAAGTTTGTCTATCTTAACGATTTAGTGGTCTCCGCAGAGCTTCCGCCGGATATGGATGGTTTTAAATCTCAGCAACATCGCTGGACCAAGGGCTCCATTCAGGTATGCAAAAAAATGCTTGGCAGCGTCTGGCGCAGCCAAGCACCGCTTCACACCAAACTGGAAGCGACGGCTCATCTTGGAGCTAATTTTGCCAATCTGCTCACCGTCGGTTCACTGGTGCTGATGTACCCTGTGGACTTTTTACCCAGTCATTCCTGGCAAAAAGCTGTGTTCGTCGATCTGCCCGTCTTTTTCTTTGCGACGATTACCGTGATTGCCTTTTATCTCACCGCTCAAGGAGCGCAGAGTCGCTGGGGCTGGCTCAAAACCATTCCCTACATTCCACTCTTCATGGCTTTGGGCATCGGCATGTCGATCAACAACGGCAAAGCCGTCATTGAGGCCATGCTTGGCAAGGAATCTGAGTTTGTGCGCACGCCCAAGTACGGTGTTGTCGATCGCTCGAAGGCCTCCAAAAAATCGTTCCACTACAAAGCCAGCAAATCGATTTGTTTGTGGATCGAGCTAGCCCTGGTCGGTTACTTTGCCTATCTCATCTGGCTGGCCTATGAGCGGCACGATTGGGGTTCACTGCCGTTCTTGGGGCTCTTCTTTTTGGGGTTCCTTTACGTCTCTTCCTGCTCCTTGTTTAAGCGCTTCTCCATGTCCTTTTTTAACGCGCCTTCATCACCGCCAAGAGGTCCTGCAGAGCAGGTCGATGTCGCCGTTGCTTGAACTAGTTTTCAGGCGTGATGACCCGTGGCGCTGAATCAAACTGCGCAGGCACAGGCACTTCGAAAACTTTTGGCGTGGATTGCTTTTCACGACTGGCGTTCGGAGCCAGATGATCAAAGAAGGCGCGAAACCGCAGGCTGCATTGAAGGCGGCGCTGGCTGCCGTCGATCTTAGGATTCAATTCGATCACCGACGTGGCATAGCGTGCCTCTTGTTTCATCTTCTGAACTTGCTCACGAGCCTGTGCAAGACTGAGGGATGGATCTTTAATGACCGCAATGAGCCGATCAAGATCTGCCTGTGTGAGATCACCCCAAAGCTTCCGCCAAGCGGCAGGCTCAACCCGCACTGCTTGAACATTGACCCAGCGTTTTTCTTCTGGAGTCACCTGCTCCCAAAATCCGACAATCAATAGAAACGGTTCCTCGATCTCAAACTGCCGCAAGGCATCTCCCAGACCAATGGGAGAGCCATACTTCGCAGCCTTCGGGTTGACTGGGATGTGCCCATGATGAGTATTCGCCTCGGCTGGAATGTCCCATTTTTGTGTATAACCCTTGGGCTCATAGCCAGCAAAGAAAGTGTCTCGCAGCCACTTTTCAAAGAGCAGACCATGAGACTGAACTTCCCGTGCTGGCAGGTTGAATGCGCAGGTTAAAAAAGCAGCAAGTAGCCAACCTGCTTTTCGCCAGTTCATGTTCGGCTTATGGGGTGGAGCCGCCTGCATGAGGCAAAAGTTACAACCCTTTGACTTTGGTTTTCACTCGCAGGAGAAACATATCTGCGGTGATGTAGAGCGTGCTTTGATCGTCACCACCCCAGGCGCAGTTTGCCGTGGCCTGACCCGTCAGGATCGTGCCGAGATGCTTGCCTTCCTTGCTTAAGATCAGTACGCCACCAGGGCCTGTGGTCCAGATGTTGCCCTGTGTATCCACCTTCATGCCATCACAGCCACCTTTACGCTCGGGTGACTTCAGGGACTTGGCTGCAAACAGTACGCGACCATTCTTCACGCTGCCATCTGCCTGCAAATCATAGGCCATCACGCGTGGGTCCTCTTTATCGGACACGGCCACATACAGGACGCTTTGATCTGGGTTCAAAGCGATGCCATTCGGCCATTGGATGTCTTTAATGATCAGGCTGAGCTTGCCATCTGAGCCAAGTCGATAAACCCCGTGGTAGGGCGCGTCGGGCTCGGTGCCTTTCTTTAATCCGTATGGGGGATCCGTGAAGAAAACGGCACCTTTGGCGTCGATGACCAGATCGTTCGGACTGTTGAAACGCTTGCCTTCAAACTTGTCTGCCAATGAGGTGAAACGGCCATCTTTTTCAAGCCGAGCGATGCGGCGCTCGCCATGCTGACAGAGAATCAAATTTCCTGCGGCATCTTTGGCTAGGCCGTTGGAGCCCTGACCTTCTTCACTCAGGCTACCACTCGGTTTAAGGCTAACCGTGGCGGCTTTATCGCCTTCCTTCCAGCCAAAGACGGTGTTCTCTGGTACGTCGGAAAAGAGAATCTTTCCGTCCTTCCATACGGGTCCCTCAGACCAATTGAAGCCAGATGCCAGCACCTCGATTTTGGTCGTTGGCTCCAGCAACGCATCCAAAGCCGGATCTAATTTTTCCAAACTGCCCTGGAATTCAGGCACAGGCTCAGCAGCCAAGGCGGCTAGACACAACAGAGGAGAGAGAAGCAATCTTTTCATGGGTAATTGCAGACTAGTGACTCAGCCCTCCGCTGGCAAGATGAGCTTTTCACGGACAAGCCGCAATCTGCTCAATCACACGATCCATCTCGGCTTCCGTGTTATAAAAATGTGGACTGAAGCGCAAATGAGCCCGCCCTGCGCGATCATAACGCAATGAAGGACTGATTCGTTGAGCCGTGAGATGCTCGTAAACCTTGTCCTCCGCAGGACCTGTCCCTGGTAAACGATACGCCGTGCTGATGCCTGAAGCGTTTGTCCCAGTCGCAGGTCCGAGGAAGCGGAAGCCTAGCGGCTCTAATCCTGCCATCAGTCTGGCTTTCAGTCGTAGTAACTGCTCGCTAACCTGTGGAATACCTTTCTCGAGGAGCAACTCCAAGCCTGCCTTCATGCCCAGAATACCGACGATATTCAGTACGCCTGGCTCATACCGACGGCCACCACGTTCAAAGGCGATTTCTGGTTGTGCGATGAAGTTCGGACTCTGCACATTCCACGATCCTAACAATGTGGGGCGCAGCCGCTCCTGGACTTCTTCCCGAACATAAACTATGCCAGCCGCCATCGGGCCGAGCATCCATTTGTGAGAATCGGCACTGAGAAAATCGACGTGATCCACCCGTGTTTCAAAAGCCCCCAGTGTTTGAATGGCATCCAAGCAAAACAGCACTCCTCGCGCGCGAAGCATCTGACCAATCACGTCGATCTCGATTCGATAACCGCTCAGGAAATGGCACGATGCCAGTGCCACAAGTTTTGTTTTAGGCGTCAGTGCTGCCTCGACAAGCTCAGGCGTGATGGCTCCTGGCAGCTCAGGTTTTAGCAAGCGCACGACAACACCTCGGCGCACCAGATCTGTCCATGGATAGACATTCGCAGGGTAATCGTCCTGATAACAGACCACCTCATCACCTGGCTGCCAGTCTAGGCCGTTGGCGACGAGACTCAGCCCAAGTGAGGTGGGTCCTAACAGAGAAATTTCACTGGCTTTGGCTCCGATCATCTTGGCCGCCACGGCCCGCGTTTCATTCGTGGCCTTCCAGGCTTCAGGATATTCCTGCATCCGCAGGCAGGCTTCTTGGAGGTAATCTTGCATCACCTTGGTGACGCGCTGCGGCAAGATCGTGACACCTGCATGGGCTAAAAAGATGCTTTCTTGAGCAATCGGGAATTCAGCCAGACGCTCGGCTTCAGAAGAGAAAAGGGACATGCTGCGCCATACTAGGCACTGCCGCTGCACGCAAGCATTGAGAAGTGAAGGATGCTGGCCAAAGTGCGGCATGAAACTGGACCGCCTCATCGCTAAACACCGCTCGCTAGGGCGCAGTGAGGCGCATCGACTCATTGCTGCGCAGCAGGTGAAGGTGGATGGTACTGTTTGTCCAGAGAATCAATATCCTGTGGACCGCTTCATGCAGGTGCAACTTGGGGATGAGATCATTCAAAGCGCAGAACGTGCTCTTTATCTCATGCTGCACAAGCCAGCAGGAGTCGTCAGTGCCACCGTGGATGCGGAGCACCAAACCGTGATCGATCTCCTGGATGATCCAGATAAACACACACTCCACATCGCCGGACGGCTTGATCGCGCCTCCACTGGCCTGCTGCTGCTGACCAATGATGGGCGCTGGTCTAAGCAGTTCATGAATGCTGAATCCAAGGTGTCAAAAGTCTACCAGGTCGAGACCTTGCAACCGATCCCGCAGGAGGCTGTGACAGCCTTTGCCGAAGGTTTTCATTTTGCCACAGAAGACATCACCACACTTCCTGCTGGACTTGAGATTCTCGCTGAAAAGCGCGCGCGCATCACCCTGCAAGAGGGCAGACATCACCAAATCAAACGCATGTTAGGTCGTGTCGGTTGCCTTGTCAGTAGCCTGCATCGTGAGAGCATTGGTAGACTCACCTTGCCTGAAAATTTGCTGCCAGGACAATGGCGTGCGCTCACGGATTCTGAGCGCCTTCTTTGTCTATCCTGACCCGACTATGACAGTGCCCAGCCAGCCAGATCCCCCATCTTGGCATACACTTCTCGGCCAGCTGCACTTTGCTCCAGCAGGTCATCAGCGAACTTCACTCGCCCTGGTTCAAAGAGCGTGATCACGCTGGAGCCACCAAAGCGGAAGTAACCTTTTTCGTCGCCTTTGTGATAAAACTGACCTGGAGTGGAAGTGTGAACGACGCTGCCCACGCAGGTGGCACCTACTTCGAGAAACACGATCTCACCCACTGTCTGTGTTCGCACTCTCGTCAGATAACGTTTGTTTTCCCAGAAGATCGATGGGCGCTTCATGAGCGCGATCGGACTGACCGAGTAGAGTGGGCCATTGATCAGTATGGGTGACTCCGCGATGCCGCCTGAAGGGAAATGAAAACGATGATAATCCGTCGGGCACAGTCGAGAGATCAGCATGCTGCCTTTTCGGTAGCGCTGCGCCAGTCCAGAGTCAGCCACGAGCTTCGCCACATCAAATCGCACCCCTTTCACCATAAAATCAGTGCACTGAGATACATCTGGAATGACCAGATGCCGGCCATCTGCGGGCAAAGCCACGGCCTTTTCTTCCGGCACGATAGGGCGCGATTCAGGCTTCAGCTTACGATAAAAAAACTCATTAAAGCTCCCAAAGCTAGCCACGGGATCAGCAAACTCTGAGGTATTGACACCGAACTGCTCAATGAACGGCTGAACCCGTTTGGCACTTGCTGCCGAGTCCATGCGTGATCCATACCAGAGGGAAAAAACCGCCCGCTTCACCAGGGCATGAAGAGCGATCCTGCCCAGCGGATTTTCATAAACAAAACGTAGCGGCCCTTCGCCATAAACAGCTTCTGTCTCGAGCTGTTGAGAGAGTCGGTTAAAGAATTGAATTGGAGTAGCAGACATTGAGGGAGTGACTTAACTCCCTAATGCACCCTGATTGGCAACAATTCCAAGTCTTTACGGCTCTTCGGCTCAACTTTGTGGCGCTGTTAATTCCCCGCTACGGCGGGTTCACCCCGGCGATTTAGAAACTGGCGGCTGCGAATGATGGTGAGAACGGCGGCGGAAAACTTGCCGTTGTTCTTTGCCAGTGAGTCCTGCATCTGCGTGATGAGCGCTTTGTCGCTCGGTAACGTTTGCCGGCCCAGCGAGTAGCCGAGAAGCTTGCGGCTGAATTGCGCCGTGAAGTTTGGTTCGTTCTTCTTGAGATAGCTGCGCAGACCGTCGAGACCTCGGAATTTGGTGCCATCTTTCAGCTCGCCTGTGTCATCAATGTCCGCTTCGGCACGGAACCGACCGATGGGGTCAAAGCGCTCCAGAGCAAAGCCCAAGGGATCAATGCGATCGTGACAAACCGCACAGGCCTGATCGGCACGATGCTGCATGAGCGCTTCACGCAGGCTTGCAGGTTTACTGGCTTCTTTGAGCTCAGGCACATTGGGTGGCGGCGGTGGTGAGCTGAACCCGAGGACGACTTGATACAAATAATCGCCACGCAGCACCGGGCTGGTGCGGCTAGGACGTGAGGTTTTCGTCAAAATCGCTCCCATGCCCAAGAGGCCACCGCGGTGATGCTGTCCGACTTTGACTTCGCGGAATTCATTGCCCACAAGGTTTGGCACGCCGTAGTGCCAGCCAAGGCGCTCATTCATGAAACTGTAGTCGCCCATGATGATGTCGGAGACGCTGCGGTCTTCGCGCACGAGATGCGTGAAAAACTCTTCGATCTCACGCTGCATGTCGGCACGCAGTTCGGGCGTGAACTGAGGGAACGCTTTTTCATCGACACTGCTTTTTTCATCAAAACCACTAAACTTAAGCCACTGACCCGCAAATTCTCTCGCCATGGCGCGGGCCTTTGGATCACGGAGCATTCGTTTCGTCTGCGCCGCCAGCACTTCAGGCTGGGTGAGTGTGCCATCTTCAGCGACTTTACGCAGTTCCCAGTCGGGCATTGAAGCCCACAGAAAGTAACTCAGGCGCGACGCCAATTCAAAAGCGTTGAGCTTCACATCTCCAGGCTCCGTTTGTGCGAGCGGAAGTGTCTCTGCTTTGAAAAGGAAATGGGGCGAGACGAGGATGCGCACCAGCACTTCACGTGCTGCAGATTCACGGTCCAGTTCTTTGGCGCGGCTGGCAAAATAGAGGGCGTCCAGTTTCTTGGTCTCTTCCTCAGTGATGGGCCTGCGCCAAGCGCGTTTGGCAAACTGCTGGAGATGCCAGAGGATGGAGCCATCGAACTGCTTTTGCTGGTCAGGCTTCAAATTGGGATTGCCGGCCAAACTCCAATCTTTTTTCATCTCCTCAAGCTTCCAGCGGTCTTTTTGGCCGAGCAGTTGGCCGAGCTGTTCATCACTAAAATAATACACACTGATGCCTGGCTTGCCATTGCGGAAAAGATTACCCGCCACCTCTTCGAGCCGTCGCTCAAACATGTCTGGAAAAGCTACCTTCATTTTGTTGAAGTCGTTCATGGTCTCGCCGGACTTCTTTGTGGCGCGTTTCCAGATGGTCAGCACTCCTGGCATGATCTTGGTCACGTCGCGCGGTTTATCGGTAGAGATGGCCCATTGCACGGTTGCTTCTTCCGCCTCTGGGTTTTGCAGGTCGAGTTTGGACTCGATTTTTAACCAATGCGCTCCTTCAGGCATGGGGATCGTGACAACGGTCGGCGCTGCAAGTCCGATCACGTGAGGTTCGATCTGACGTCCCTGAGGATGCTTGCCATAGATGGCGCGAATTTTTTCCAGTTCAGCGATCCGCGCCTTGAGAAGATCAAGATTTGGCGGCGGTGGATTGCTCGCAACGAGTTTACGCTTTTCATCGAGCGACCTATTGAGCCAATGGAAGTAGTTTTCTTTTTTCTTACCGATACTGACCTCAATGTAGGTCACCAGAGCGATGTCGCCTTTGTTGCCATCTCCGGTGTCGCCAATGCAGAGATAAACGTGTGACTTATCTTTCACGGCCGTTTGCATGTTATAGGGGCGGATGCCGTCGCTGTCTTGTTGCTGGCGCTGAACGCCGCTGCCGGGGTGTTTTGGATTATTCCATGAGTGTAGATCTGCCTCGATGTCTTGAATGCGTTCTAGCGCCGTTTTTTCATCCGCTGGCAGTTCCCGCCAGGCGACGCGAGTCAGATCAAGATAACGACTTTTCGGTTCGGTGCTGTTGACCAGATTCCACCAATTGTTCAGGAAATGAATGCTCAGCTTCATGTCCTTGGCCAACTGATCCAGCGGAGTCTGGGTCTGCTTATGCTTCCAGCAGGCCAGCATGTAATCGGCTTCACGCATCGGCTCGTCATCTTTGGGGAGATGGGGTGCCGCTTTCTGCTGATACCAAACATAGAGTCCCTGCTGCGCCTGCGCTTTCAGCTGTTCCACGCCGCGCAGACCGATGCGCTGTGGGTTGAAAACAATGCCAGTTCCCGGCATGATCGTGGCATAGTCCGCCAGCTTTCGTGCGGCATTAAAGTATTTATCAATGGCTGCCGGGCTCATGAAAAGCACGTCACCCGTGTTCGTGAAACCTTCACCACCACCACCATCGGTTTGGAACTCCTGCGCCAGGTTGTAACTCTGACCGGTGAGGTCACGAATCGTGTTGTCATATTCCGCATTGGTCAGACGGCGCATTGTCACCGGCCCTGGATCGCCTGATTGCGACTTTGCCAGATGATCCAGCTCACCACTGACCCAACCGAGTAAGGCGTCGTGTTCCTGATCGCTCATTTGGTGGGCTTTCGGCGGTGGCATGTCGCCGCTTTCAACGGTGTCCTTGACCTTGATCCACACCTCAAACTGCTTGGCCACCTGCGGATCAGCCGCGAACTGCTGGAGATCGACGTCTCCCTTCATTTTTTTGTCATTATGACATTCGTAGCACCGCGCTTTCAACACGCTCTCAGCGTCTTTCCAAGCAGGAGCCGCAACAAGGGTCGACACTCCCAGACAGAGGCCGGCCAAGATTAAATAACAAGAGTTCACAATCATCGGGGGGGGAAGCTTCATACGCGCCGAAACAGCGATTCCATACGAAGTTAAATGGAGGGTCGCATGGGATCTTTCTTTGTCGCTTCCTTTGGCAACCAAAGATGTTCTGATAGATCATCCGAATGCCACCCGATTCTCAACGTCTTTTCAGGCTTTTGTTGGCTTCGGTTTCCTCCGCATTCAGCAGTGAAGGCGCAGGGTGTGGTCCCTCATGAATGCAGACAGGTGTGCCGACTTGTGCCTTGTCATAAAACACTTTCTGCGCCTCCTCCAGACAGCGAATACAGCCGTGACTGGTCGGTTGACCACGCTCAAAACCACCGACGTGAATGCCCACGCCATCATCCGTGAGCCGCAGCCACCATGGCATCGCAATGCCCTGATACTCGGTGCCCTCTGGCGCTGGTCCCTGATGTTCCCAGGCACGATGGACGACGACCTCCTTGGTGTCCTTCTTTACATACTGTCCGTACAGGTTTGAGCGCTTCAGCGGGAGCTTCTCAGTCACACGAAAATGCCCTTTTGGCGTCTCATGCCCCGGCACACCCGGCGACACGTCCATCTCCGCCAGCAAGGCTCCATTTTTAGCCAATAACTGAGCTGTTTGTGACGCTAATGAAACATCGATCCTGACTGGTCCCGAGACTGCGTCGCAGTCCGGTGTTTTCCCCCAGCGCGGCGGCAGAGGTTGCGACACGGCCACTCGCTCCGTAGTGCGGCAAGATAGGAGAAAGCAGGCAGTCAGAAAAAGGGCGATTCGAAACAGCATGACTTCTTTCTAGTGCCGATGCAGCAAATCGTCAAAAGGCCAAAGCAGTTCAAAAAAGCAATCTCAGGGTTGTTTCTATGCTCCTCGGGTTGACTTCCCCTTGGGCCTGTTAAACGTGCGCGCCCATGCGTCTTCGTTCTTTCCAAGGTCTCGTTCCTGTCCCCCAACATGCTGCTGCTGTCGCGGCGGTGCCTTATGATGTCGTCAATCGTGAGGAGTCTTATGCTCTGGCTCATGACAAGCCGCTGAATCTTCTGCATGTGGATCGTGCAGAGATCGACCTGCCTTTATCCGTCGATCCTTACTCGCCAGAGGTGTATGCGAAGGCCAAGGAAAACCTCGACAAGCTGGTCGCCGATGGCGTGCTTGTGCGTGAGGCGGCTCCTAGCCTGTATCTTTATCGCCAAACGATCGGCAGTCACAGCCAAACCGGGCTCGTGGGTGTCTGTCACACGGAGGATTATGCGCAAGACGTGATCAAAAAGCACGAAAAGACGCGCCAAGACAAAGAGGACGATCGCACCCGCCTCGTCGATGCGCTGAGCGGCAACACAGGCCCTATTTTCCTGACCTATCGCGGTCAGCCAGAGATTGATGCCATCATCCAGGGCCACATGCAGGCTCAGCCGGCTGATCATGACTTCACGGCACCAGATGGCGTCCGTCACCAGTCCTGGCGCCTGCCAGCCGAGTCCTGCGCCCAATTGGAGCAGCTCTTTGCTAGCCAAGTTCCGGCTTCCTACATCGCCGATGGTCACCATCGTGCAGCCAGTGCCTTCCGTGTCAGCCAGCTGCGTCGTGAGCGCAATCCGGGTCACACGGGAGCTGAAGATTACAATTGGTTCCTCTGCGTTCTTTTCCCCGGTAACGAGCTGAACATTCTGCCCTACAATCGCGCAGTCAAAGATCTGAACGGACGCAGTCCTGACGCCTTCTTTGCCGAAGTCAGCAGCATTTTCACCGTCACTGAGACGGAGATTAAGTCGCCCACTCTGCCGGGCCATGCCAGCATGTATTTCGGTGGAAAATGGTATGATCTCGCTTGGAAAGCCGCCGACAATGCGAGCCCGATCGATCTGCTCGACGTCAGCATCCTTCAGGATCGCCTGCTGAAGCCTGTGCTCGGCATCGACGATCCACGCACCAGCAAGCGGATCGACTTCATCGGTGGTATCCGAGGCACCGCTGAGCTCGAAAAGCTTGTCAATGCAGGCGATCACGCCGTGGCTTTCAGCATGTATCCTGTGACGGTGGATCAGCTCATGGCCATCTCCGATGCCGAACAGATCATGCCGCCCAAGAGCACCTGGTTTGAGCCTAAACTCCGCTCAGGACTCTTCATTCATACCTTTTAGGCCGGTTCTGTCCGCTGCACTTCTCTTCGTAGGGCTTCCAAGCGCGGCATAATATCAGGATCTTCTTTCGCCTCACAGAGTGGGGCTAGGTTGCTCTTGATGTAATCCCAGTCCAATCGGCCCGTGCCCTGACGCACGAGAATACCCCGTAGATCCAGCCGATCTTGGGGTCTGTCGGCGAACGCCTTCATCACGATTAAATCCTCTGCTGAACATAGCCGTAAGACAGCCCCAGATTCCAAAACCACATCACAAGCGCGGGCAATAGCTGAGGCTTCAAACGGCAGCGCTCCCAGGGCAATATCGATTCCAATACCTCGGCTCGACTTCAATAAAAGCACCCGATTCGTCAGTGCAAATTGTCGTACATCCGTCAACCGTCCTTCGTAGAAAGCGAGCCACTCATCAACGAAGGTCTCTTCGTTACCAAAGCCGGTCAATAACGTCATATCGACATCCTTAGTGAATCTAGGCTCCCCCCAATGTTGAACGACGAGGCCACCTATCAAACAAAATTTCCAGCCACGCTGCTGACAAAAACTTTGGAGTTCGAGGGCCAGTTCCGTGAGTTCATTCATAGAGTCGCAAAAATCTTCATAAACCAACGCTGCTGTTCGACCAAACCTGAGCTGGGAAGTGCAGGTCGATACTTAACGGCCCAATCGGCACTACCTGTGAAAATACGCATCGCCTCAGCCGTATCGGTTGCACGAATATCGGCATCCCGCTGCGCTTCGAGAAGCGGCGCGGCCTTTTGCCAGATCATGACGCGTTCTTTCAAAGCGGCTTTTTCAACATCAGTCATGCGTCAAAGTAATCAGGTTTTATTCAGATGCCAAGGAATGATGCCGAACAGATCATGCCGCCCAAGAGCACCTGGTTTGAGCCTAAACTCCGCTCAGGACTCTTCATCCATACCTTCTAAAAGTGCCGAAAGGCGTTGTCTCACCCCCTGTCGATCATTGTCGGCTGGGGGTGATCACTGTCCAGCCTTTGACACTGAGCCTCTTTTGCAGTAAACGCCGCGCTCTATGTCTGATAAGCGTCAATTCTTCGGCACCGACGGCGTCCGCGCTGTGGCCAATCGTCATCCCATGACTCCCGAGTTCGTTTTGCGTCTCGGCCAAGCCGCTGCGGCGGTGCTTAGCCAACAGGGTGATTCCGGCGGACGCCCACGCTGCGTCATCGGTCGTGATACTCGCGCTTCGGGCGAAATGCTGGAGTCGGCACTCATTGCAGGGCTGAACTCTGCGGGTGTGGATGTCGTGCTTGCAGGCATGGTGCCTACCCCCGCTGTGGCCATGCTTTCCGCACAGACTGGCGCTGATTTTGGCGTCATCGTCAGTGCTTCTCACAATCCTTTCCAAGACAACGGCATCAAGTTTGTCCACGGCAATGGCCGCAAGCTCAATGACAAGACCGAGATCGCGATTGAAAAAATCGTGCTCGGAGAAATTGCGGAAGCTGCCCGTCCCGAAGGCCGCAGCATTGGCCGCGTCAGCCGCATGGAGGATGCCGTGGATCGTTACGTCGCTCACGCTGTGGCCAGCATGGGAGGCGTCCGCCTTGATGGCATGAGGGTGGCCTTAGACAATGCGCACGGTGCCTCTTCTTACACCAGCGCGCTGGCGTTGGAGCAGCTCGGGGCTGATGTGCAGGTCTTTCACAGCGAGCCCGATGGTTTCAACATCAACGAAGCATGTGGCTGCACGCACAGTGAGGAATTGGAGCGTCTTGTTCGTCAAAGCCAAGCTCAGGCTGGCATCGCCCATGATGGAGATGCCGATCGCATCGCGCTGTGTGATGAAGAAGCCATCGCTCTGGATGGAGATGAGCTCATGGCCATCGCTGCCGAGTCCATGCTGCGCAAAGGCACCCTGAAAGAGAATAGCCTAGCCGTCACCATCATGAGCAATTACGGCCTGGATGACCTCGTTTCCCGCCTTGGTGGCCGGGTCATCCGCACGAATGTCGGCGACCGCTATGTGCTGGAGGAAATGCATGCTCGTGGCCTCAATTTCGGAGGTGAACAGAGTGGCCACATCATCTTTGGCGACTGGGCCACGACCGGAGACGGACTCATCGCAGGTCTGCAAATCCTCAAGATCATGAAGGAAACCGGCGAGCCACTCAGTCAGCTGCGCAAGTGCCTGAAGAAATTCCCGCAGTCCTCCCGCAATCTTCGTGTGCGCTCCAAGCCACCGATGGAAGAGCTGAAAGATGCGCAAAAAATCATCCAAGAGACCGAGAAGAAGCTGGGCGACTACGGTCGTGTCCTGCTCCGCTACTCCGGCACCGAGTCTCTCATCCGTCTTCTCATCGAAGGTCGTGACGTGGAATATCTCGAAGCCCAAGCCGACAAGATTGCTTCGTCGATTCTTGCCCAGATTGGCTAAACCATCACGGCTTTTCGAGAATCCGCCATTGCCCCTCTTTGAGATCGCCGAGCGTGTAATCGCCAAAGCGTGACCGATGCAGCGCCTCCACGTGCCAGCCTTGACTGGCAAACATGCGCCGCACCTGATGGTAGCGGCCCTCCGTGATCGTTAGGGAAGCGGTCGTCGCGCTGTGAATCACCAGCTTCGCAGGCAGACAAGGCCGCTCCTCACCGCGCAGCATCACGGTGCCACTGGCAAAGGTTTCGATCAGGCTCGGCTCCAAAGCATGATCCACGGTCACTTCGTAAATTTTCTCTACTTCCGCCTTTGGCGAGGTGAAGCGATGCACGAGCGCACCGATGTCCGTGATCAGGATCAAACCACTCGTGTCCTTATCCAGTCGGCCTGCACTCGTGACGGCTGGATTGCGCGCTAACCAACGATGGGGTAGCAGTTCATAAATCGTCGGACCCTCGCCATCGGCATGAGTGCAGACATATCCCAGCGGCTTGTGCAGGACTGCCAGCAGTCCATCGGGTGCCTCCAGAGGCTTCCCATCCAGCGTGACTTGATGCGGATCAGCTCGCTGGTCTGAACGGGTGGCCACGATGCCGTTGATCGACACTTGGCCACCTTTGACCACAGCCTCCGCCTCCCGGCGTGTGCAGTAGCCGAGAGAGGAGAGAAGTTGATCCAGACGCCGCATGTCCGCAGTTACGCAATCATTGCCTTCAGCTCATCGAGAGCCTGCTTGGTGCGGGCGATGCCTTCCATCTCGCTGTGTTTATCGCCTTCGTATTCGATGCCGATGTAGCCGTTGTAGCCAGCCTTCACGACGATGTCGATCAGGCGTTGGAAATCCAGGGTCATCTCACGACCTTCACGGCGGTCTTCTGTGAAAAATTTACCGGCGCCAGTGTCCCAGTCATAGGCCTTGGCGCTCATGCCTTTTTTCACCCATGGCATGAATTCACGCAGACCTTTGTAAGGGTTGTAGAGTTCGCCTTTGTTCCGGTCGGTGTAGAAGTTGCCAAAGTCAGGCAGGATGCCCACGCGTTCATGATCAGCAGCTTTCATCACGCCCGTGAGCCAGAGACCATTGCTGGAAAGGCCACCGTGATTCTCCACCACGACGTAAAGCCCGCGCTTGTCACCTTCGACGGAGAGGCGATGCAGGCCATCGGCGGCCAGTTTCATTTGCTCTTCAAAGCTGAGCTTCGGATCGCTGGCGGCATTCACGCGGATGCTGTGGCAACCCAAGGTCGCGGCTGCATCCAGCCACTTGAGGTGGTTTTCGATGGTCTTAGCGCGCTTGGCTTCATCTGGATCACCCAGGTTGCCTTCACGGTCGCACATGATGAGCAGGCCTTTCACGCCTTCGCCCTCCTGACGAGTCTTCATCTCGCCCAGGTAGGCCGCGTCGGTGGCTTTATCAAAGAACATTTGATTCACATACTCCACGCCATCAATCCCAAAACCGCGCGCTGTTTTCGCAAAGTCGAGGTGATCCAAAGGCTCAGCTCCTGGACGCTTCAGGATGCGCTTGTTCAGCGACCACTCAGCGAGCGAGATTTTGAAGGGCTCTTTCTTGTCCGCAGCCCGGGCCACGCCGGTGAAGGAGGCGGCCAAAGCGGTGGAAGCGAGTTGTAGGAAGTGACGACGAGTGGGTGCGGAGGCAGTCATGGGTGGAGACGACACTTTGTCATGCCTTCCACCCTGAGTGCAAGCCCGTCTTATTCAGCTTGGTTCTTTCCTTTGCCCTTGCCCTTTCCTTTACCCTTGGCTTTGCCTTTCTTTGGCGTCGCTGCCACAGGCGTGTTTGGGGTCGGCATTTTAGCTCCCACACTTTCCCGCCAGGCGATCATTTTGGCGTGAAGTTCCTTGGTTTTTTCTGGCTGTTCAGAGGCTAGATTCTTCGTCTCGCCCACATCCTCATGCAGGTTGTAGAGCTCTAGGCGATGATCTTCAAAATATTCCATGAGCTTCCATGGTCCCGCCTGGATGAGGCCCACGGGCGTGGTCCGCCAGGTGTTTTGGCCCGCACCGAGATAACCGGGGAAATGCTGAAAGATCGCCTCGCGTTTTAAGGGAGCCTTGGAATCGCGAAAAAGTGGCACCAGACTCTCACCATCCAGCGGCTGATTCTCGGGGGCTACCGCAGAGGCAATTTCCATCAAGGTCGGATACAGATCCACATGAATCGTCGGTGTGTCAGTGACGGTGCCCGCCTTCGTTACGCCAGGCCAGCGAACGATGAATGGCACGCGTGTGCCACCCTCATAGAGACTGCCCTTGCCGCTGCGTAGCGGTGCATTGTCAGTGATGTCGCCCCCAGAAATGCCATCCCGCGCATAGCCACCGACACCGCCATTGTCTGAGGAAAAAATCAGCACGGTGTTGTCGGCGAGCCCCTGTTTTTCCAGCTCTGCCATCACACGGCCCACGCTTTCATCCACACTGGCGATCATCGCCGCATAGGTTGGATTGTTGTGACCACCGACTCCTGGCTTGTCTTTGAATTTAGCGATCAATTCCGGCTTCGCGTGATGCGGTGAATGAACGCCATAGTGGGGTAGATACAGAAAGAAAGGCTCCGCCTTGTGCCGACCGATAAAGTCCACCGCTTGATCCGTGAGAAAGTCAGCCAGATACGTTCCCTTGGCATACTCCGTCTTTGGATCTGTCTTAAACTCAAAGTGTTTGCCCATGCTCACGATAGCCTCATCAAACCCACGTTTTCCCGGATGATGCTCACCTTTTTCACCGAGATGCCATTTGCCAAACATGCCCGTCACATAGCCTGCTTTTTTCAGTGTTTGCGCAATGATCACTTTCTCCAGCGGCAGCTCGGTCACATTGTCCACTGGCTTTAGCGGACGTGTCTGCCAATCAAAACGCGCCGTATGGCCGACCGTGTAAACACCGGTGCGTGGGGCATACTGTCCCGACATCAGCGCTGCGCGTGTCGGCTGACAGTTTTGATGGTGATGATGGCTTGTCAGCTTCATCCCCTGGGAGGCCAAACGGTCTAGGTTGGGTGTCTCATAATACGTTGAGCCAAAGCAGGCCACATCCGTGTAGCCTAGATCATCTGACAAAATGAACACGATGTTCGGCTTTGTCGCCGCCTCAGCAGCGGTGACAAAAAGCGTGGTGAGAATCAAAAAGGCGCGTTTCATGGAGGTGGCGCGCTGAAACGGGGCCAAGCCGACTTATCTATCTTTGATTCACGGCCCACTCCCGCCTTGACCAGCCCCGCGAACTCTTGACTCCTTGACGCCCTCCATGTCCGACGCCGCCACCACTCCCATGATGAAGCAGTATCTCGCTATCCGACGCGAGCTGCCGGAGGACGTGCTGCTGTTCTTCCGTCTAGGCGACTTTTATGAACTGTTTTTTGAGGACGCGAAAGTGGCCTCCCCCATTCTCAATGTCGCCCTGACGAAACGCAATGGCGTGCCCATGTGCGGTGTCCCGCATCACAGTTCGCAGGGTTACATAGCGAAGTTGATCAAAGGTGGCAAACGCGTCGCCATCGCCGAGCAGACGACCGAACCCACACCGGGAAAAATCGTCGAGCGGGCCGTGTCACAGATCCTCAGCGCGGGCACGGTCAGCGATCTTAACTTGCTCGACTCGAACCGCCCGAACTACCTCGCGGCGGTTTTCCGCGAAGGCAAAAAACTTGGCCTCGCCTATGTCGATCACACCACTGGTGAGTTCGAAGTCGCCGAGTTTAAAGATACCATCGAGCTCGCCGACGAACTCGAGCGTCTGCAAGCCAGCGAACTTCTCTACAGCGAAACCCAGCGCGAGGTCATCGACGCCCTCGGCAATCCCGGCAGTGCCCAACCTATCGAGAGCTACCTGTTCCTGCTCGATCAGGCGCAGCACAGCCTCACGCAGCACTTCAAAGTGCAATCTCTCGATGGCTTCGGCTGCACCGGCATGAACGCCGCGATCTGCGCCGCTGGTTGCATCCTGCAATACCTGCAATTCCAGCTTCGCCGCAGTGTCGATCATATCCGACGCCTGCGCGTTGGCCAAACCAACGATTGTGTGTTGATCGACGCCGCCAGCCAGAGTCACCTGGAGCTTGTCAGCGCCCGTGGCGGCAGCGCGCACACCCTTTTGAGCGCTCTCGACCGCACCTGCACGCCCATGGGCGCGCGCAAGATGCGCCATTGGGTGCTGCATCCCCTGCGTGATCTGGACCTGCTCACTCAGCGCCAGGACATGATCGCCGCCTTCCTCGACGAGCCCTTGCTCCTCAGCCAGGTGCGCACCCTCCTCAAAGAAGTGCGTGATCTTGAGCGCACCAGCTCCCGCCTCAGCCAAGGCAGTGGCAATGGCCGTGATTTGCAGGCATTGGCCACTTCGCTGGAGGTCGTGCCTTCTTTGAAGACCCTCCTAGATCCGTCCGATCAGAGCGATCCGTCTAATCTGACCGATCTCTGTCGAAAGCTCCACGACCTCACCCCGCTCTGCCAGGAAATCCAACGCGCCATCTGTGATGAGCCACCTTTGCAGATCAAAGAAGGTGGCGTTTTCCGTGAAGGTTATCTTCCGGCCCTCGACGAACTCCGCGCTGCCTCCACACTCGGCCGACAGTGGATCGCCGACCTGCAAAACCGCGAGATCGAGCGTACGGGCATCAAGAGCCTCAAGATCAAATACAATGCCGTCTTCGGTTACTTCATCGAGATCACCAAGGCCAACGTCGGCAGCGTGCCCGCCGACTACCACCGCAAGCAAACCACCGTCAACGGTGAGCGCTACATCACCGACGAGTTGAAGCGCATGGAGGACAAAATCCTCGGTAGCGAGGAGCGCAGTAAGGCGCTCGAATACGAGCAGTTCATCGAGCTGCGCAGCCGCGTCCTGGAGCACCTCGGCCACATCCAGGAAACCGCCGAAGCCATCGCCGTGCTCGATTCCCTCGGCTCGCTCGCTGAAACCGCACGACTCTTCAATTACACCCGCCCCGTCCTCAACGAAACGCGGAATCTCTTCATCCGCGACGGCCGCCATCCCGTGCTCGATCAGAACCTCACCAGCGGCGAGCGCTTCGTGCCAAACGACGTCACTTTGGAGCCCGAGGAAAGCCGCCTCATCCTCATCACCGGCCCGAACATGGCCGGTAAGAGCACTTATCTGCGCCAGACCGCGCTGCTCACGCTCATGGCGCAGATCGGCAGCTTCCTCCCCGCCGCCAGCGCCGAGATCGGCCTCGTCGATCGCATCTTCACCCGCATCGGTGCCAGCGACGACATCGCGCGCGGCCAGTCCACCTTCATGGTCGAGATGAACGAGACCTCG
>JAIXZA010000108.1 GCA_027489965.1 Verrucomicrobiaceae bacterium | reverse complement strand
CGGAACACCGTAGCGTTTCGTTTGCCGTTTCTCAGCCGCTCCTTTTCGGTGGCGGATGTTGAGCTTATCAGAGTCCTTTTCTTCCGCAAGTCCTTTCTGTCTTTTTTGTGAAGTTTTTTTGTTTTAAACGGCGGTTCGAGGCAACAAAGTGGGCCTTTGATTGAATTTGAGGCCTTTACGATTCCCTTCCCTTTTCTGTGCTCGTTTCGTTAGCAGGATCAATCGCCCATTATCAATAATCTAAGCAGCAATTGCGCGTTGATACTTGATGGAATCTTACCCGCTTCATTCTGATTCGTAGATCAGCCTGCTGGCTAACCAACTTTAAACAACCATTCGTGTCATTTTATAATTTTCCCTTCCCTTCTGAGCCTGATCTCCGCATAATCCGTGAAATGAATGAAGTTGATCTCAACAGCTTACTGAAACGCGCTGCCCAGACAACGCCGAGACCTAGTTTGCTATCGATTGAATCTGCGTTCACGGAAAAACTCCGAAATGATGATGGCCGCACTAGACGCTGGCGCTTCTTCATACAGTTGCTCTTCATCGGTTCCTTGGTTTCAGGCTTTGCGACGGCTGGCGTGGTTTGCTGGTCACTTGCTTCCCAGGACAAAACCCATACGACTCCACCAACGATGCGTCTTTTTAAGGAGCCTCTATCTAAATGACGTCGCGTGTGAAATGGCTGTTACTCTCGATATTCTGCTCGATCATTCTGGCAGGAGGCACGTCATGGATTGTGACGGACTGGGTCCTGCATCGTCACGGTGAGAGCCATGCCCAAGATCATTCGGAGCCTGACTTTCATGCCTGGATGCATGAGCATTTGGACATTACACCAGAGCAACACGCCATCATGGAACCTCTTGAGGCTGAATTTGAAGAGAAGCGCATTATCCTTAGAACGGCTATTCGCAAATCAGGCCATGAAGTCGCTGAATCCATTTCTGCTGCTGATCCGAATGAGGAACGCTTGAAGTCTGCTCTAGAAGCCCTGAATCGGTCTCAGGGCGACCTACAACGCCTGACTTTAGATCACTTTTTTGCCATGAAACGCCACCTACGCCCAGCGCAGGCAAAGCGCCTTTTAGATTGGACCTATGATAGCCTTACCCGCGAGCCTTGATCTCTATTCCATAGAGACGGAAGCTTCTCCATGCGAAAGCCTGGAGGATCGTAAGGTCCAAGCTGCGCAGGCTGGGGATATGGTCGCCTTTGAATGGATCGTGCAGCAGTATGAATCTCGGCTCATGAGCTTTTGTTTCCGCTGGCTACGATGTGGAGAAGATGCGCGAGAGGTGTGCCAGGATGCCTTTGTCCATGCCTGGCGGGCTTTGCCTGAGTTTGAAAATAGAGCAAGGTTGTCTTCATGGCTTTATAAGATCGCGTTAAATTTATGTCGTGATCGTGCCAAAACGCGCGCATCAAAGCAGCAGGCAAAAACGTCTTCTTTGGACGAACTAGATCATATTCCGGCCTGCCCTCAGGTGAGTCCAGATTTGAGTGCCGAATGGACAAGTGAGATGGAAAAGCTAGATCGTGGATTAGCCTACCTGCCCGAGAATCTTCGCTCTGTTTTAATGCTCATCGCTTTGGAGGGGCTTAGCCAGACCGAGTGCGCTGAAGTTCTCAACTGCTCGATTCGTGGCGTGGAGGGGCGACTTTATCGCGCCCGACAAATGCTGCTGGAATGGTGGAACACAGAAGCTTGAGCAAACTATTTTGTGGGCTGGCTTTAGGCACGTCGTCTAAAAGGTTCACAAAGCCTGCTTTTCCCCATGTTCTTCCGTCTTCTTTTATCCATCAACCTTGCTTTAGCCGTCGCCACTCAGGCCCAAGAAGTCAATACTGACCCTAAAACGGAGACTTTGGAGGAGATCGTCATTGAGGGGAAAGCGGGAGATCTGCTCGGAAAAACAGATGCAGCTTCAAAGGGCCATGCCACGCAGACGGACTTCCTGGCGCGTCCAATGCTCAGGCGTGGCGAGATCATAGAGGCAATCCCAGGCATGATCGCGACGCAGCATGCTGGTGGCGGAAAGGCGAACCAGTATTTTTTGCGTGGCTTCAATCTGGACCACGGCACAGACTTTGCCATGAGCTTAGAAGGTATGCCGCTGAATATGCGAACGCATGCCCATGGCCAAGGCTATACAGATCTGAATCCACTGATTCCTGAAATGATCGAGTCTCTGGACTACGCCAAAGGCACTTACACAGCAGCTGATGGCGATCTGTCCACGGCCGGCAGTGCCAATTTTCTCCTCTGGGACGTCGTGCCACGAAACTTGGTCAAAGTGGAGTTTGGTGAATACAATTACTATCGTGCTCTGGTTGCGGGGACCTTGGATCTACCTTCCAATTTAGAGCAAGGCGTGCAGCAGGGCCTGACTTATGCATTGGAGTACAACTATTACGATGGGCCATGGACTCAGCCCGAAGAATCCAGCCGCTGGAATGGCCTGCTGCGATGGTTTAAGAACGATGATGATACCAAGCTCTCGGTCACTTTCATGGGATATCACGGCTCGTGGACCAGCACCGATCAGATCCCATCAAGACTCGTCAATGATGGCACTCTCGGCAGGTATGACACACTGGATCCTACGGCTGGCGGTGAAAGTGCACGCTACAGCCTAAACGTCGCGCTTGAACAGAGGGATGACGATGGGATCACCCGGGCCAATCTTTATGCTATTCACTACATGCTGGATTTGTATTCAAACTTCACCTACCAGCTTGATCCAGGATTGCCCACAGGAGATCAGTTTCAACAGGCTGAACAGCGCTGGGTCTTTGGCGGCAACGTGGCCCGCACGTGGGAAAAGCGGGACATGATGGGAGTGGAATCAGACATCACCTTCGGATTGCAGACACGCACCGATTTAATTGAGGGCATCGGCCTTTGGCAAACCCAAAAGAGGGAGCGCCACACGACGATTCGACAAGATAATATTCTTGAGTCTAGCATCGGGCTCTATGGTGAGGTCGTCTCGCGCTGGACGCCCTGGTTTAAAACCGTTCTCGGACTGCGCGGAGACCTCTACTACTTTGAGCCGCAAGAGAGCACCAGCTCTGGCCAGGATGCCAAAACAGCCGGTATCATCAGCCCTAAATTCAGCGCCATTTTCGGCCCGTGGAAAAACAACGAGCTGTACCTGAATTTTGGCACCGGCTTTCATAGCAATGACGCACGCGGTGTCATGTCGGGAACCAATCCTGCCGATGCTCTGGTGCGGACCATGGGTGGCGAGATCGGGCTGCGCAGTCAAACTGTCAAAAACATGACCACGACCCTGGCCTTATTTTGGCTTCAGAGCGACAGCGAGCTCGTCTATGTCGGCGATGCAGGCATGAATGAACCTGGGCTTGCTTCAGAGCGTTACGGCATTGAGCTAGCCAGCTACTGGCGGCCCACAAAATGGTTCAGCAGCGATGCTGAACTAGCCCTGACCTATGCCCGTTTTATTGATGCTCCAAGCAACGCCAACCATATCCCCAATAGCATTCCCGTCATGTTTAGCGGCGGTTTTAATCTAGGTGCCCAAGGCAATGATTCAGGCTGGTTTGCAGGAGCGCGAGTGCGTATGTTTGCCAACAGTCCTCTGGAAGAAACCGACACCTATCGAGGCCGTGATAGCATCCAAGTTAATGCCACCGTCGGCTACCGGAAGAATAACTGGGAAGTCGCCGTGAATTGCCTGAATTTACTCAATCGCCAAGACAACGACATTTCCTACTTCTACGAAAGCCAAGCTCCCGGTCGCCCTGCGGCCAATGATACACATATCCATCCAGTCGAGCCGCGCATGTTTCGTTGCCGCGTCACGTATCGGTTTTAGAGAAACGGCAATCGTGAAAAGTCCAATCCATTCACGATCAGGCCAATGAGCAGGCAATTTTGACAATTCAATTCATCCACCGATCATGCACCAGAATGATGGACGGTCACTTGACTGGACGTCTGGGCGAGGTGTTTCGCTGAGGAATTGAGCCACCAATTCAGCATTGCTGGCATCTTTTGCAGCCTTGCCAAAGGCAGGCATCGCATCCCATCCAAGAACCACTTCATCCTCCGCCAGCTTGAAAGTGGGCATCGCATGCCAACCTAAATTCAGGTCACCAGCTGGGATGTGTGAGGAGGAATTGGCGGTGAAGGAGCGGGTTTGAGTGTTCATCGTTTTTGAGAGTGAGAGTTTCGTTTGTGAGATTGAATCAACTTTGAGAGACACCTTATCGTTTTTAGCCTTGCAGGAATGAGATGAGGCTTGGTTTCGAGTCGCAATTTTGAGAATTACATGCCAAAAGGATGGCGTGGGCTGAAGCCAGCATAGCTGCGGCCCTTTGCGCGCCAGCGTGGACCTTCGCCCACCTTGCCACCTGAGGTGTCCAGACGAAGACCGCACACAGTCATGAAAACATGCTCACCAGGCTTGACCCAGATGGTGATGAAGCGGCCCTCACCAGCCTGGCCATAGGTAGCAAAACCAACCGATGTCAAAGGAGCCTTCAGCAAGCCAGCCTTGATCAGGGTGTAAGAAGTGCTGCTGGAGCAATCGTAAGCGCGATCTTCGATGCGGCCGTGGCCTGCACCGCGAACATAAGGGCTGCTCTGGAGGGAATTCGCAGCATTGATAGCGTATTGAACCTGTGTTGGCAGGGATGCTGAGCAGGCAGCGTAGCGACCGTCGAAGCGGATGAGGCTGTTAGCCATAGGAGCTTGGGCGGCTGCGCGAGGAGCTGGACGAGCAGCCATGGTCTGTTGAGCGCGGGCAGCGGCAGCCATTTGAGCGTTGTAAGCGGCTACTTGCTGCTGATAGACGGCCATTTGTTGGTTGTAAGCAGCGACCTGCTGAGCGTAAGCGGCCTGTTGGGCAGCGTAGGCGCTGGCAGCGTAACCGTTCTGAGCGCTGGAGATCGAAGGAAGCAGAGCTGCGATGGAGAGAGCAGCGGCGGCGATCAGGCGGAGGGTGTTGGAAGCGGTTTTCATTGCAGTTGTTTCTTATTGATATGGTAATTATATCAATTTCTATAACTGCTGCAATAAATAAATCACAGTTTTGTATAAAAACTGTAATTATACGTTTCAAATTTGATAATTCATAATTTCAGTGTATTCCGCCTTGATTGGATTTGTATTTCCAAGTGATTCATTATCAGTCGAATAGGGCCTCTCAATTTTTGACAAGCCACTCTAAACAAGATGCTTTAAGGTTATCCATAAAATTGAGAAAAATGAATTCAGGCATGATAAAACACCAAAATCATGATTATTTCAGTGCGACTGAGACCTCGTTTTTGGATTTAAAGCGGCCAGTTCTTGTCTCTTCAGACGGATTTGATCATCCTCTGGAGCACAGATCTCATAATGGTTCTCTCAAATAAGAATAACCATAGCTAGACCAAGGCGATAGAAAGCCACTTTAAGCCTATCTGTCCTGGGTGTGCTTTGTGTGCGCGTTCGCTTGATTGCCCAAGAGACTCTATTTGAGCGTCGCGTGGAGCTGGCGCAGTGCACTGCGGGCGATCTCGGCGGATTCACCCTCGGTTCTGCATTGCGTCAGAAGCTGTTCTGCGACTTTGGCGATGAGAGGGGCGTCTGTTCGTTGAGTCAGAGCCGTGATCTCTTCTTCGGTGGGGGTGATGGAGATCTTTTGATGCAGGCGGAGGCGCAGCAGACGTGCTTGCCAGGTGGAGATGAGTGATTCTAGCTCCGTCAAGGCGCTGATGCCCAATTGGCCATTCAAGGTGAGTCTGAGTAGATCCAGGCCCGTGCCCAAGTTGAGATCGCTGGTGAGTGCTTTTTCTAGAGAGGTGAGTCCGGCTTCCTCTGAAAGTGTGTGCTCCATTTCATGCCAGCGCAGACGTCCTGTCGATAAAGGTGTGACTTGTGGGTTTTGACTGCGCTCTACGGTGACCGCCAGGATCTGCCCCGGAAGATTCCCTGCGCCGCGAGGGAAGCGATCCGGCTCTGGGGTGCCTGGATACCATGACTTGGCATTGATTTGTTTCATCCCATGCCAATCACCGAGCGCGATGTAGTCGAGCTCCTCCATGGGTAAGCGGGCTAGATCTAAATAGTTGGCAATCGAGGGCTCGTTTTCATCATCGCCCGTGGGTCCAAAGTCCTGCACGGTGCCGTGAGCAATGACGATGCGCGTTTTTGTCCCAAAGGCCGAGAAGTCTGTGCTGCGTAGCCAAGCCGTTGCGTCACCCGTTTCATGCTGGTGCAGAAGCGGGCAGGGGAGCAGCACGGCGGAATCCAGCTCCAGAGCCTGAGCCTGTAGAAGCAAAGTTAAATTGGGGGCCAGCGCTTGGCGTTCATTGATGAAGAAAGGCTGCTCCCAGACGCTGCCAGGTCCGCCGTGATCGTGATTGCCTGGGATGGCGTAAACGGGCAATTTGAGGGCACCAATAGCAGCACAAGTGGCTGAAACAGTGGCCTTATCGGGACTGGGGGAATCAAAGAGGTCTCCTGCGACGAGGATGAACTCAGCCCGCTGTTCTTGGGCATGGACACCGATTCTAGAAAGCACCTGGATTCTTTCTTGGCGGACGAGGGCGCGTTTTTGCTCATCTTCGATGCGGGCAAAAGGTTTACCCATCTGCCAGTCGGCTGTGTGGAGGAAAGTCATGTGGTCAGCGTCTCGAATGACGAAGAATGCATCAATGTGCAAGCAGGCATTCGACAATTGTGATTCATGCGATAGCATCCTTGCCCATGACTGTAGCCCTCGCCCCTGCCATCGCCTCTCATATCGAAGCCCTCTGTGCCGCCATCGTAGCGGATTCCTCCGTGCAAACTGCCCGTGAAACGGCTGAAGCCTTTCTCGCTGACGAACAAGCCGTGGCGCTGTATCGTGACGTGATGACCACTGGCCGCTCCCTGGAGCAGCGTCATCGCAGCGGTCAGCAGTTGGATCCTGCGGAGATCAGCAGCTTTCAAGTGCTCCAGGAGAAAGCCGACGCCCATGAGGGAATTCAGGCTTTTGTCGCCGCTCAGGACGTCCTCCAGGAAGTCGCTAACCAAGTGAATGGCTTCGTTGGTAAGACTCTCGAAAAAGGACGCGTGCCGACACATGATGAAGTCTTCGGCCAAAAAGGCTGTGGTGAAGGCTGCGGCTGTCATTAATTGACTCTGTTAGAATCCAGTGGGCTCAGCTTACCGAATGATGTCTTCACCCGAATCACATCATTCGACTGAGCCTATTTTTCAGGCTCGTGCATTACGCAAAATCTATCACACCGGTGAACTGGATGTGGTGGCTTTAAACAATGTGGACATTGACTTTCACGCGAGTGAATTGGTCGTCCTGCTGGGAGCCTCTGGCAGTGGGAAGTCCACTTTATTAAACATTCTCGGTGGTCTGGATGTGCCCACGAGTGGCCAATTGCGCTATCGTGGCTGGGATCTGACCGAAGGGGATGAGCGCACCCTGACCTTGTTCAGGCGAAACTGCGTGGGCTTTGTCTTCCAGTTTTACAATCTCATCCCCAGCCTCACGGCTCGGGAAAATGTGGCACTCATCACCGATATTTCGCGTGACCCGATGAAACCCGAGGATGCTTTGGCGTTGGTCGGTCTAGAACACCGCATGGATCATTTTCCTAGCCAACTCAGTGGCGGCGAGCAGCAGCGTGTGGCCATCGCGCGTGCGATTGCTAAAAAGCCGGAAGTGCTCCTTTGTGATGAGCCCACAGGCGCGCTGGATGTGAATACAGGCATCAACGTCCTGGAAGCTGTGGAGCGGATCAATCGTGAGCTAGGTACACTGACAGTCATTATCACGCATAACGCGGACATGGCCGGTATGGCAGATCGCGTTTTGCATTTGAAAGATGGTCAAATCATCAAGTCTCACCAAAATGAAACGCGCCTGCCGGTTACAAGTCTGAAGTGGTGAGTGACTGCTGGCGCACGGCTTCGTAGAGCACGATGGCGACCGCGGTGGATAGGTTCAAACTGCGTGTGCCCTGCATCGGGATGTGCCACGTTTGTCCTGGATATTCAGCCATGATTGCCGATGGGATGCCGCTCGTTTCAGGGCCATAGACAAGATAAAGCTCCGCGTGACTGTGCAGATCTGCCTGCCAGTAGGTGCCTTCACCTTGGCACTCGATGAACATGAAGCGTGCCGTGAGTCCCGCCTGATCCCGCAGCTCTTCCCAGCTTTCCCAAACATGCACATCCACATCCGCCCAGTAATCTAGACCGCTACGCTTCAGGTATCGGTCTTCTAGACTAAAGCCGAGCGGTTTGATCAAATGCAGCCGCGCGCCAGTGGCCAGGCATAACCTCCCCACAGCCCCGGTGTTATGCGGGATTTCAGGCTGATAGAGCACGATGTGGATCATGGTCGGTTAGGCATCAGGATTGCCGTAGAGACATTGAAGAGTGACTTCTACTGATCGCTCTCCTTCACCGACCCATAGACTGCCATCTTGCAGCGTGAGTTGCAGATCCATCGACCGTTTGACCAAGGCACCGAGTGCCTCGGCCTGCTCAGCTGGGATCTGCCAAATCGTCAAATTCTTAGCCCGAGTGATCTTATTGGCAATGCCAGCCCACCAAACACTCGTGGCTGTGCTGTAGCTGTAAACCGTGACCTTTTTCGAGCGGCTGCAGACGCGTAAAATCTGTTTGTCATCCGGTTGGCCTAACTCGATCCAGTGCATGAGCAGCCCAGTCAGATCCTTTTGCCAAAGGGCCGGCGCATCTGGTTCCCACATGTCTTTGCCCAGCTCTAGATCGCCCAAGTCGTTGTTTGGGGGGGCATTCAGGGCAAAGGCCAGCAGCCTGACCATCATGCGCTCATCCGTCTCAGATGGATGCCGTGCTATCGTTAAATGGTGGTCGCTGTACGCATTGCGATCCAGATCAGAGACCTGGATGCTTGCTTTGTGAATGGTTGCCTTCAATGCCATGCCCCAGTCTTAGCGTGGAGCTGCGGGGCTGTCATGAAAGAATCTGGCGTCCTTGATGGATTCGTGTCATGATGCGGGTCATGTCAGCCGCAGATCTTCGTCATCAGTTCCTGCAAGCCCTAGCACCAGAAAGTCAGTTTTACCGGCTCTTTGATCATCTGCCAGGGATCTCGTTCTTTGCGAAAAACAGTCGCTTTCAGTTCGTCTGCGCCAATCAGCACTTTGTCGAAAGTCTCGGCTTCACGGAAGAGACCGACTTAATCGGTAAGGAGGATTTTGACATCTTCCCGCAGCGCTTGGCAGAGAACTTCCGCCGAGATGACGAAGAGGTTTTAAAAACAGGTCAGGCGCGTCTTAACATCGTGGAGCTCTTCTTCAATCCTCAGGGTATCCCCGATTGGTTCATCACGCATAAGATGCCCATGCATGATAAGCGGGGGCGCATCATCGGCATCATGGGCACCACGCAGAGTTACGGTCAGGCTGTGCAAAACGTGCATCCCTATCTTCACATCGACCGCGCTTTGGCCTACATTCGAGAGCATTTTAAAGAGCGCATCAGCATCGAAGAACTCGCGGAGATGGTCCATTTGAGCACCCGTCAGCTGCACCGGAAATTTGTCGAGACCTTTGGTTGCAGCCCGCAGGCCTTCATCATGAAACTTCGCGTTCAGGCCGGGTGCGAGGCCCTCCAGCGTGAGGATGCTCAAATCAGCCAGGTCGCCACAGATCTCGGCTTTTGCGACCAGAGCAGCTTTACGCATCACTTCCACAAGCTCATGGGCATGACACCGCTACGCTTCCAGCGCCAGTTCCGATTGGTGCGGCGGTAAAGGCTCGATGAGCTGTTAAGTCTCGCTCAACCAGATCTGACGCATGACCTTGGCGTTCTCGACTTCATTAAAAATGGCTTTGACTGGAATCGTGAAGCCGGGGATGACCTGACTGCTGAACAAACCTTCAGTTAACTTGTCTGCTTGGACATAGGTCTCGCCTGAAAGATGATAAAGTTCAATGCTTTCGGCCACAGTATCGATAATCCAATACTCAGCCACTCCATGGGCTGAGTAATCTTGGAATTTAATGCCTCGATCACGCTTTTCCGTGGAAGGGGAAATGACCTCCACAATCAGATCTGGGATCGGGAACTTGAGTGTGTCAGGCGAAATGAGCGCGGCTTTAACCAAGCCAAAGAACATGACGTCAGGCTCATAATCATTTCTGGGAAAGGTCGTCATGGCCTTTTCATGTCTGACCAGGCCAAGACCCTTGACCCGCACATAGGCACTCAGCAGGTCGTAAACATGCTGGCTGGCGACAAGATGCCGATTCAAAGCGGGTGAGTGCATGATGACCTCTCCCTGAATGAATTCCCATTTATGCTCAGGAGTAATGTCGTTGTAGAATTTCTGCCGTAAACTTTGCTCCAGTAAAAGCGCTCGTTGGGCCTCCTCGATCAGTTCGGGAAGCTCTGGCGCCGCTAGAAGAGTTGCTAGGAGTGCAGAATTCATTGGGGAAAGATGTCTTATTTTCCTGGAGAAGTAAAGTCACTGAAATTCACCTTCCTGCCAAAGCACTCTTGCCAATAGCCGATCCCGCCCTAGCCTCCGCGCCCTATGCTTGATATCCGCCTGATCCGCGAAAACACCGACCTCGTCAAACAACGCCTCGCCAACCGCAGTGGTGACTACGCTTCCGTTGTGGATGAATTGCTTTCCATCGACACCGCTCGACGTAGCGCAGAGACCGAGCGGCAAAAGCTTCAGGGTGATCGTAACCGAATCAGCAAAGACATCGGCATTGCCAAAAAGAACGGCCAGGACACCAGCGCCATTGAGTCCGAAGTGCGCGGTATCAACGAGCGCATCGAAGAAATCGGTCGTGATGCTGATGCTGCCGATCTCCGTCAGCGTGATCTCCTCCTAGGCCTCCCGAATCTCCCGCATGAAGCCTGTCCCGTCGGTCACACCGCAGAGGAGAACCCAGAAGTTCGTGTCTGGGGCGCTAAGCCAAGTTACGACTTCGAGCCCAAAGATCACACCATTCTCGGTCAGGCGCTTGGCATGCTCGACTTCGAGGCCGGCGCTAAGATCACCGGCAGCGCCTTTGTGGTCTATCGTGGTGCCGGAGCGCGCCTGGAGCGTTCCTTGATCAATTTCCTCCTCGATCTGCATACCACGCAGCATGGTTATCAGGAGGTCAATACGCCCCACTTGGTCAAAGCCGAGTGCCTTGTCGGAACTGGCCAGTTGCCGAAGTTTGGTGATCAAGTCTATCACAGCCCAGAAGACGATCTTTACCTCATCCCTACCGCTGAAGTCCCCGTGACCAATCTGCATCGTGATGAGATCGTCAAAGAAGAGCAACTGCCGATCCAATACGCCGCCTACACGCCCTGCTTCCGCCGTGAGGCAGGCAGTGCCGGTCTAGGCACGCGCGGACTCATCCGCATGCATCAGTTTGATAAAGTCGAGCTCGTCAAAATCACCACGCCTGAAGCCAGCATGGCCGAGCTGGAAAGCCTCACTGCCAACGCCGAAAAAGTGCTGCAACTCCTCGGCCTGCATTATCGTGTCATCGAGCTCTGCACGGGCGACATCGGTTTCGGTTCTGCCAAGACCTATGACATCGAAGTCTGGGCACCAGGGCAGGGGACTTATCTTGAGGTCTCCAGCTGCTCCAATTTTGGCGACTATCAGGCCCGCCGCATGAACCTTCGTTACAAAGGTGAAGATGGCAAAAACCGCTTCCCTCACACCCTCAATGGTTCCGGCACGGCTCTAGCACGTCTCTTCGTCGCTCTTGTCGAAACCTACCAGCAAGCCGATGGCAGCATCGTCATTCCTGAAGCCCTGCGCGGGTACTTCGGTTCTGAGAAGATCCTCTAGCCTGTTCCCCGAGATCGTGCATCCCAATCCCGACGGTGCCAAACGCATCGCCGAACTGGTGGCCTCTGGCATCACCCAGAAATAAAAGGCTGTCCGTGGAGCGCGGTTCGATGTACAGGATTCACAAGAAAACAGGATTAACAGGAATAAGCTCTGACCGGGCCTAGCTCTCTATCGCTGCCAATCGGTGGTCAGCCGTTCACGTTTCTAAGTTCAAAGCAACAGCATGAAGGACATAAAGTTCAAGTTTCACACCACAGAGATGATCGTCAGGCTGACGACCGAGGAGACAGGCGGGCTGTATTCTGTGATTGAGATGACTCATGTACCGAATGTAGGGCCAGCACTCCATGTGCATCCATTAGGGCCGGAATCTTTCGTGGTTCTTGAAGGCACATACACATTTTATCTTGAAGATCAGGTGGTCACGCTTCAGGCCGGACAGGGCGTGACTGCGCTACAGAATGTTCCACACAGATATGTGGTTGGGCCATCGGGTGGACGTCTCATCGTGATCTCTCCACCGACATTGGAGCACTATTTCTGGACTATCGCACAGCGCTCCCTTGAGGGGCCTGTTCCGCTCGATGAGGAGTTTGCCGTGGCTCATGAGTATGGTCAGGATTTCCTCGACCTGTCATCACATTGGGGCCACAAATAGCCGACATGAGAACGAACATTGGCCAAACAACGGCGATCAAGGCGCGGATGGACAATCGTGGAGCTGCCGTGTTGTCGGCCAGGCTTTCCGAAACTAAAACCCGCCGTTCCCTATCTACGCTGTTCACCACCCCAGCGCTGTGAACGCTTGATCCTTTGCCCAAACTAACAACGTCACTAGGAATCGATGAGAACAAGAAGCCAAATGATGTTCGGAACGGTAATTGTGGTCGTTGCTGCGGGCGTGACGGAGTTCGTTGCTGTGGGTGGGTTTGTTTGGATGCTCCTGACCGCTGCGCTAGCTCTGGCCGTGCTCGTTCGCGGTTGCGAGCTGTCGCTCACTTTCCGAGTGGTAGCTACAGGCGTCACCTTCTACTATGCCTATAAGATGTGTCTGCTTGGTCGAACGATGGGGCCATTCTTGTCCGTCTACACTTTCAAGATGGCTCTTTTTTGCTTCACCCTCTTTGCGGCGCTCCCCACACTAGCTTTACTTCGAGGTTGGCAGGGCAGAGCCCGAGTGCTGGTTTGCTCACTCATGCTCCCTGTCGCATTCGTCTGCGCTTGTTCGGTTGCTGCATTTGAAGAGTCTCAGTTCATTGCTCAGCACCGCGCCGGTGTAGGCCCCACAGCGAGATGGACGGTCTCTCATCACTGGTTATCCTACGATTCATCCACTGGAGAACTCTATGGATCAGATTAGCAGTTTAAATCCACGAACACCGCCGAACATTAATGCGTGCACGGGCCGAAGCCATAAAGCTCAGTCCAGAAACAGAGTTATCTGCCATGAAGCAATATGATTTAGTGAGAGTGGCAGCGATTCGCAGTGACAGATTTGCCAGTGACCATCCGAGTTTCCAGCGGCATCCACAGGTCGGAGACGTTGGCTCTATAGTGGAGGTTTACAGCGACGCTTTTGAGGTCGAGTGTTGCGATCGAGAAACTGGGGTTACCATTTGGCTTGAGGCGATGTTTCCAGACGAGTTACAGGCAGTGTCAGCATGAAAACACAACCAAAGGCGAATAAAACGAAGGCAGTCAACGCCACCTACTCACCCTCGCCTGATCCGAAGCAATCACTCTTTACGCCATGAGTAACGAAAGCATTTCTCTGGCTGACATTCTCGGGCCATGGGTCGAGCCTGATTGGCAGAGCGGGTTGATCGAGCGCTGTCGGAATGCGTGGAACACGCCCTTGTCTGAATTGACGAATCAGCAGCTCGCGACACTTTTACGACAAAGGTTTGCAGTGGAGCATTTGCTCCCGATTGCGCAGCATCGAGTGCACATCGGTTTCGACGATGACACCGAATTCTCAGAAGGAGAGCTTCAGAGAGCGATTGATCATCCAGGGAACATCGCCTAACGGACAAGAAAGACATGAACCTAGAACTACCCCCCGTTATCGCTGCCTTCTTCCACGCCACCAACACACGGGAGTATGCTGATTTCCTCTCGCTGTTCACCGCCGATGCCCACGTCAATGACGAGGCCAACGATTACCGAGGTGCTGAAATCGCTGCATGGATTGACCGGGCGACAGCAGACACAAAGCCGGTGACCGACGTGACGGCCATCACCTGCGACGGCGCGCGGTACCTCGTCACGGCCGACGTCAGCGGCAACTTCCCCGGAAGCCCCGTTCAGCTTCGTTACAACTTCACCCTCAGGGACGACAAGATTGCGACGCTGCTGATCAGAGCCTGAACTGACGCCATTCCTGTCGAGAGTTTTTAGTCACAGGATTCACAAGAAAACAGGATTCACAAGATTCACAGGATTCACAGGATTCACAGGATTCACAGGAAAAAAGGATTCACAGGAATGGGTTTTGACCTGTAAATCATGTCTTTCTGTTTTCCTGTAAACTTGGACCACGCCTCCCATTCAGGATCAGCAAAACCCGAGTCCGGCGTGCTGATGCTGTTGGTGTTGTTACTCGTACCACTCATTTCGTGTCGAGAGTTTTAAGTCACAGGATTTACAAGAAAACAGGATTCACAGGAATGGGTTCTGAGCTGTCAATCCTGCCTTTCTGTTTTCCTGTAAACTTGGACCGCGCCTCCCATTCAGGATCAGCAAAGCTAGTGTCCAGCGTGCTGATGCTGTTTGAGTTATCACTCGTGCCACTTATTTCGTGTCGAGATTGTTTAGTCACAGGATTGACAAGAAAACAGGAATCACAGGAATGGGTCCTGACCTGTCAATCCTGCCTTTCTGTTTTCCTGTAAACTTGGACCACACCTGAGTGAAGTGGTCCCGCACGCAGGAACCGAACGACAAACGAAGCACCAAGAACAAAGCACCAAGAACAAGTAACAAAGTCCCTACCTCCGCCCATTGAGAATCATCTCATTCAGCTTCTGCCTCAGCGCCTCCAGGTCGGCATCGGCAAAGCCCGAGTCCAGCGTGCTGATGCTGTTGGTGTTGTTGCTGGTGCCGCTGATCGCGCTGTTTAGCTGAGCTTGGCTCACCTCCCCAGGAGCACCGTCGTTGCCGTTGCTGCCATCGTTCCCACGCGGGATGCCGAAGGTGAAACGCACGTTGCTGCCATCGAAGTTTGTCTGCACCGTCGCAGGCTGACCAGGGTCCAGTGTGGTCACGCCATCCACCACCGCTTGAGCAAAGGGCGGGCCTTGAATGCCTTGCGGCCCCTGACCACCGTCACTGCCGCTGCCGCCCGTCGCGCCTTGACTGCCATCGTTGCCACGCGGGATCGCGAAGTTGAAGCGCACGTTACTGCCATCAAAGCTCACACCCACCGTGGCAGGCTGACCAGGGTCCAGCGTTGTCACACTATCCACCACGGCTTGGGCAAAGGGCGGACCGATTGAACCATCTTGCCCAGCCTGACCGGGCAGTCCTTCCTGACCTTGCGGGATTTCAAAAGTGAAGTGCAGGGCGTTGCCGATCAGGCTCACACTGGCATTCGCGGGACTGCCCTGCGGCAGCGTGTTTGTGCTGTCCACCTGCGCGGCGGTGACGGTGAGGATGGCATCAATGAGCGCCTTGAGTCCATTGAGTTGACTGCGCATCTGCGCGGCGTCTGCGAGGGTGTTTTCTTGGGGGAGATTGGGGTCGAACATGGCTGTGAAGTTCTTGGTTCTTAGTTCTTGTTTCAGCGTGTTGCGGCCTTTTAGCCTGCATGGATTGTTTGAAAGTGGCTTCGGCTTTAGCCGAATCTTGGTTCAGAGTGTTGCAGGCTTTCAGCCTGCATGGCTTGGGTCATGGTGGGCAAAGCAGGCCTGAGTAGGAGCTAATTAGGGCTGCGTTTCCACTGACAAGGCTCTGAGGGTGAAGCGTGAGGGTTTTACCTTCGTCTGCGAGGGTCCCGGGACTGGCGCATCGCT
>JAIXZA010000040.1 GCA_027489965.1 Verrucomicrobiaceae bacterium | reverse complement strand
GCTTGCGCGCGCCCTGCACGGCCAAGCCGGATTATGGTAAGGTCGAACGAAGGGGCAACACTGTCCCGCTGCGTGTACTGCTTAGCAGCGCGCTTGTTCGTGGGCTGGGGGTCATCGACCTCCAAGAGGTCACGCCGCTTGTGTAGGCCGGAAATAGCCAACAGCAGAGCAACGCAGCGCACAGCAATCCCGAACGCCTCGCTTTCGCGCTCTTGGACAGTGTCTAGCTGGATGATTTCATCAAAGGGCAGGTCTTGCCGATACCGACCTTTTCTCCCCTCGGTCACAATGTCCAAAAGCCGAGCAGCGGGCGTGTCGGAAAGTTCGATCTTGCCGTCACGCAGGAAGGCAACCTCGCTGCCAGAGTGCAGGATGGTGTTGGAGGTATTTTCCGGAAGCCGAAGCAACTTTGCGGGATAGACCCGTAGCCTGTCCTCCACCACGTCTATGATGGCCCCTTGCCGCGCGCCCAGATAGCCTTCAGGCGTTTCGAAGTCCAACTCCAACCAGACTGACGGAAACGGTAAGCGAAGCGCACTGATTGCGTGGTAGAAGTCCTCATCCGTCAGCTTCCGGGTGCCTTCTTCAAGGAACCCCACAGCATCCGGGTCGACGTAGAACGGAAATGCTTGCTTGATCCGGCCTTCAACATCCCGCGCATAGCCGTCATCCCGGTTCCAGACCAGCGTGCTGAGCGGCGATGCCAGGTCGGTCAGCATCTGATCCCTGAACTTGATGGCGCGGCTCATCGGCTTCGACATTGCTTCTCCCCTTGCTTCGCGCGCGCCCAGTGCAAGTCCTAGCTTGGGGCGCTTCAAAGCTTGATGCAAGTCTGACTGGTCGGTACCCGTGCAACGCGTTGCAATCACCTCACCGCGCAAGCGACCGCAGCGCGTCACCCGATTTAAGGGAACCACAGATCACGGCGGCTTCGAAGCAGCGCAAGCCTCAGTCCAAAAATTTACTAAATAACAAACTTAGGAACTCTTTCCGCTGGTCCTCGCGGGGTATCGTCCCTTCCAGCCAGCCATCACCAAACAGAACGTCAAGTTCCGTATCACCTTCAAAATCCCGAGCGAGGTGGCCGCTTGCTCGTATTATCTCTGCCAGGTGCCAGAGGAATTTGCTTTCCCCTCCAGAGATTCGATTCTTTGCGTGAAGCCGCAAACCAAGATACTCAAGAATATCAGCTAAATCACGGATGGATTCGAAATTGAACTCGTTGATTCTCATGCTCCGACCATCTCACATCTTTATGGCGGAATCAATGGTCAGTGGAATATCTCCATGGGCGATTGCGCATAGACCAAGCACCAGATTCAGCATTCAACACGATCAAGAAAAATTCATAATCAAAAAATCTGCCCCAAACCACGGAATTTGCCGCTTCGGATCCATAAATATATGTGGAGCCAGATCCATTAAAAGAAGACCACTGCGCAAACAAATCTATTGCTTGAAACGAAAACAGCCAACCTCGGCAGCAGCATCCTGCGTTAACTGATCAAGCATGTCTAGTAGAACACCATGTGCGATTTAAAAATCGCGGCATTGTATAAGTATATTCTTTAAATAGGTAATGTCAATGAAAGGATAAACAAGATGACTTTAAATTCGGCAAAAGAATGTAATCCAACATATGCACAAACAAAGGAGAATCAGAGAAATGTCGATGACTGGGTACAAACACTATGGTACCACCACCGCAGATTTCGGAAACAGCTAGAAGTCGCCAGAAACAGGAACAGAGGTTCAGCTGATTTTGAATTTTTTGGCCAACCACTTTTCTATCATGTAACCACAACTTATAGAACTCCATGTTCGTTCACAAATGAAGAAACTGGAATACAAAGTAACCGATTTCCGCACCTAGACACTAAGAAAACAATTGAATTTATCAATAAGGAATCATCCCTTCTCCACAATCATATCTGCAACAGAATCGTAAGAAATCACGATAGAGAGCAGAATCGCAAGTATCGACCAATTGCTTTATCTTTTGTTGACTTTCCAGGAACCAGACAAGTCAGAGCAAGGATCCACACACTTGCACACACACATGCGGTGTACTTAATATGTCCGACGACGCAAAATCTGATGGAAGACCTGATTCAAAAGAACTTCAAGCTTGATCAAAATGTGATTGAGGGGTCTACATACACAAAAAGAAACACCTTAATGATTAGTGGTGTACACGCTAAAGTTATCACAAGTTCGAAACAAGACCTAACGAATGTGATTGATTACGCCAGCAAGTACTATCATTCTGTGGAGACCCGGTCGCTGGACGAAGACCATAGGCAGATGCTTTGGAACTTGTACGACTAGTCAAAACTTATCTCAAATTGCTGTATCAATTTGCATGGATCCATAGCACGATTTGAACTTTCTTGCGTTCAAATGAATTGTAATCCTGTCAACTGCCTTCGCAGAAACAACCCAGACGATCCACGGTTATTCTGTGTTCTGAATTGCTTGACAAAGCGCTTTAACTTTAGCTGCCTTTGCGTATGGACCAGGTCAACTTTGGCGCTGCCCGCAAAGGCAAGTTTTCTACGTATGCCTTGATAGCTTCGGATACGTGATGGGTTCTGGTAATTTTTTTGGTTCGATTTGCATCAATATGCTCAATGAGATCACGCGGAAGGTTCATGTGAACTTCAATTGTTTCGTTGCCTTTCTTCTTCATTGAATACTCCTCTTGGTTAGGGACAATCACACTTTGCCAGTCGATTACAAAACATCGCCACGGCAGACATAGTTCTAGATGGCGCCGCGAGTATTTAGAGATTTTCACAATCTTCGCTGTAGTCAAGTTATGCTCGTTGATACTGATGGAGCCGGAACTCGCAAGAATTGACGCCTAGAATGACAATATGCAGGGGCTTTTCCTCACTCCCAGCGCCTTCCTTCTTGCAGCGCAAAAATCGCACATTGAATAAACTCTCGATCAGCTTCCCGGAGTATCCTCCAAAATTTCGATACTGAGTTAATCTGGGAAATCAAAGCTAGCCGATCTTCAGGGCGATCAAGATACTCTCCAGCAGCCAAGCTTTCCTCAAGTCCTTGAAGCCGCAGATTTATCTTCTCTCTTATGTTCATTGTTACTTCTCCGTTCTGCCAAAAAACTCCATTGCACGCGCTTGGGAGCAAGCTGCCGGAACAAGTCGGCTGTCGGTCCTGTAGTTTCGGCAACTTCCCTGTACGCTCACAGACTTCTCTAGTGTTTGCGAGGCTAGGCTACATACCGTAAACTTATCATTGGTTGCATCTGCGCGCAGCTTGCGATTCTTCAATTTCGCTACTTTTTGGTGCCCTTTCGATACTTTGCAACGCTCCCACACAAACATGGCCCAGATAAGTCTATGGAAAATAACACTTCACGGGAGTTTCTTTCTTGATGCCTGGTTCGATTCCAGGGTCGCCCACCACTTCCCCTCTCCCCATTCCTCGGATCGCCTTTGCGCGCAGAGCGCCGTTCGCAGCCGCATATCCCAGCAACGCACCACAGATGGCGCAAGTCAGGACCTGACTGCCAGCATCCACCCCTGC
>JAIXZA010000064.1 GCA_027489965.1 Verrucomicrobiaceae bacterium | reverse complement strand
GGATTGACAGGTATGAACAGACCTCTGGTCACCTGGCTGGGCGATGACTTCACCGGATCGGCCGCCGTGATGGAGGTGCTGGCCTTCGCCGGACTGCCCGCCGTCCTGTTCACCGACATCCCCGATCCGGCGCTCGCGGCCCGGTTTGCGGGCGCGGCAGGCATCGGCATCGCCACCACCGCCCGCAGCCATGGGCCGGACTGGATGGCCACCCACCTGCCCGAACCGCTGTCCTGGCTGCACGCCCTCGGCGCGCCGCTCCTGCATTACAAGATCTGCTCCACCTTCGATTCCGCGCCCCATGTCGGCAATATCGGCCGCGCGATGGAACTGGCGCTGACCCTGCGCCCCTCGGCCGCCGTGCCGCTGCTGACCGCCGCCCCCGCCATGCGCCGCTATCAATCCTTCGGCCACCTCTTCGCAGGCACGTCCGAAGGGGTGTTCCGCCTCGACCGGCACCCCGTCATGGCCCATCACCCGGTCACCCCGATGGCAGAGGCCGATCTTCTGCGCCACCTCGCGGCGCAAACCTCCCTTCCCGGCGCGCTGATCGACCTTGAGGCGCTCGCCACCAACCCGCAAGCGCGGCTGGATCAGGCGCTGGCCTCGGGTGCGCGCATCCTGTCCATCGACAGCATCGATGCCGCCTCCGAATCCGCCGCTGGCCGCCTGCTCTGGGAAAACCGCGCCGCCATGGGCCTTGTCTTTGGCAGCCAGGGTGTCGAATACGCGCTGGTGCGCCACTGGCAGGAAACCGGGATGATCGCCCCGCCCCCTCCGGCCCCCACGGCAGGCGCGGTGGCACAGATCGCCGCCGTCTCCGGCTCCGTCTCACCGGTCACGGCGCGGCAACTGGCCTGGGCCGGGGCGAACGGCTTTGCCCTTCTGCCATTTGACGCCGCCGCCGTCTGCGGCCCCGACCTCGCCTCGGAAGAGGCGCGCCTCGTGGCCCTCGCGACCAGGGCCGCCGCCCATGGCCAAAGCCCCCTCATCCATTCCGCCGCCGGAAGCGACGATCCCGCCGTCGCCCGCTTCCGCGCCGCCCTGTCCGCCAGCACCCTCGCGCCCCAAGCCGCCAACCAGCGCATCGGCGAAGCACTGGGCCGCATCCTGAACGCCGTCCTGCACAACACCGGGCTGCGCCGCGCGGTCATTTCGGGGGGCGACACTTCTGGTCACGGGATGCGGCAGCTTGGCCTTCAGGCCCTTGTCGCCCTTGCCCCCACGATCCCCGGCGCAGCGCTCTGCGCGGCCCATGGCACAGGCCCCCATGACGGGCTGGAGATCGCGCTGAAAGGCGGGCAGATGGGCAGCGACGATTACTTCGGCTGGATCCGCGCCGGGGGTGGCCCGCGTCGGTGATCAGCCCGTGCTGGCATACATGTCGCGCGACCGGTTCAAATGCGCGCGCATCACCGCGACAGCGCGATCCGGCGCCTTCGCCGCGATCTGATCCACGATATCGGCATGTTCTGCCAGCGTCACCTCTTCCTTCCCCGACCAATGCAGCAGCGCGGTATGATACTCGAACAACCAGCGCAGCATCGCCTGTGACGCGGCGGTGATGATCGGGTTCGCACTGATCGCGGCAATACGCACGTGGAACCGCATGTCCGCCTCGATGAACGGCATCGGATCCCCGCCCAGCCGCGACCGCTGCACATCCAGGGCGGCCCGCAAATCCGCCACATCCGCCGCCGTCGCCCGTTCCGCCGCCGCCCGCACAATCCCCAGTTCGAACATCGTGCGCACCTCTTTCAGGTGTTGCAGGTTCGACGGCGCGACATTCAGCAAAAGCCGCGCGATATCATTGCTCTGTTCAAAGAACGTCTCGGCATCGATGGCATTGACCCGCGTCCGTTCGCCCTGCGTGATGGAAACCAGCCCGGTCTTGTGCAGCGATTGCAACGCCTCGCGGATCGCCGGGCGGCCCACGCCGAACCTGTCCATCAAGGCCCGTTCCGATGGCATCGTGTCGCCGGGCTTCAACTCGCCGGACCGGATCATCTCGCGCAAGCGTTCCAGAATCTGATCCGAAAGCTTGCGCCGAACGATCTTTTCGGACGCGCGGTCAGAGCTGAGCAGAAACGCCATGGGCAGACCTCATTCACCTTGTCCCACAGGTATACCGCCAAGCCTTTGCGCTGCAACGGGGCAAAGCCCAGTGCAACGGCGCACAGATATGAACGGGGCGTTCTCCGCGCAGCAGAAGGAAGGGGTCTCAGGGTGAGGGCCGTTTCAAGACCCGGCCTTCCGGTCAGCCCGCAGCCACCGCACCGACAGCGGCACAGCAAAGGCCCGGCGGGCATTGCACAGTCATCGTAAGGGGGGGGAGGTGGTGGCGAGGGGGGGACTCGAACCCATTGCACAATTTTCCCTTGTTTTCCTTGAATACATGGCAGGTATCGCCTAGAAACTGGTCAGAATTACTGGTCAGAAAGGCAACGTCATGGCAGGAAAAAGTGCGAACGCTGGGCGTCGACTTCTGGTCTTGAAGCACAATCGTTGGTGGTTCCGTCGAGCCATCCCCGCCGCATGCCAACGGGCACTGGAGCGGGGGAAGTTCTACATGGTGAACCTAGAAACCTCCGACTTGAAGGTCGCTCAACGCCTGCGGGATGCGCTAGAAATTGAGACTTCCAAACTCTATGCAGATATCCGCTCCGGTAAGACGGTCGCAAAGCAAACCCTGTCAGCCAGAGAGCAGGGTCTTCTGTATCGGGAGACCTTGGCCGAAGCGGCCCAACGCGACACGGGAGAACCTGACGACGACGCTCTGGAAATCGTAAGGCTGGCCGCAGAGGCAGCCGCCGATGCACTTCGAAACGAGAAAGATCGACAGGCCTTCCTCGACGCCCTTCATGCCAAAGAGGACGTAGCGGCCCACGTCGAGGCACATCTGGCGACGCTGAACGTCATCCCGAAGTCCAAAGGAGAACGCCGAGGACAGATCGGCCGTTTTGCGGAGTGGGCCAAGAAACAACGGCCCGCCCTGACCCTCGACCGAATTGATCGCCGCCAAGCGGGAAAATACGTTTCGGAAGTGATCGACCAGATGGATGACAAGACCCAGTCGAAGCACCTTATGGCATTGCGGGGTTACTGGTCCTACCTCGCCGCGAGGGGCATCGTTGAGGTGCCCGAGTCGGCTCCCCGAGGGTCAGGCTGGCCTTGGAATGATCAACAGATCAGAAGCAAGACCACACGGGTAGAGCGAGGCAAGCGCGAAGAAAAAGAGCGAGAGTTCACAGGCGACGAAGTGAAACGCCTGCTCTACGCACCTTACCCCAAAGGCATGATGAAGGCGCATGAAAGCCAACTTCGGGATGCAACCAAGATCGCGCTCTTGTCAGGCCTCCGTATGGATGAAGTCCTGACGCTTTGGGTCGAAGACATAAAGCAGGCGGGTGACGGTGCTGGGCTTGTGTTCGATATTCAGGCAGGCAAGACTGAGGCAGCAGCGCGTCCCGTTCCTGTCCACCCCGCCCTGACGGAGGTCGTCCAACGGAGGCTCAATGACGCGAAAGGCAAGAACAAGCCTTCGCAGATGTTGCTGTTCGACGAGTTGGCCTCGGAGCGAGACCCGAAGGACGTTTTCAGCAAACGCTTTGCGCGGTTCCGCAAGGCGCTGGGCGTGCATGATAAGCGCGATGGGAAGCGCCGCAGTCTTGTGAACTTCCACTCGGCCCGCCGCTGGTTTGCAACAACGGCTGACAGGAAGGGCCAGCAAGAGGCCGTCATCAAGGACGTAATCGGCCACCTCCCCGACAAGAAGAACACCACGCGAGCGTCCTACATCGCACGATCTTCCGGCGCACAGATGCGGGCGTGTGTCGAAGTGGTGACGTTGCCGGAAAGGGATTGAACGGGCGACCTGCGCCGCCCGCTCAGGGTTCGAAAACACGCACGTGCGTGTTCTTACTAGGTGCGTGAAATGGGGCCGTCAGAAGTCCATCGTGGCGAACTCGCACCCAGCGTCACGATCTTGTCCATCACCACAGGGTGAAACTGCCTTGGCGTCCTCGGCCCACTCGTCGGCCACTTCTCCGAAATAGTAGCTTGCGATGGCTTTGAACCGCTGGTCGCCCAGCGCCCTCAAGATCGCCTCGTCCACCGCTTCGGCGTCTCGAAGGATGCGCTGATCGGGGCGCTTCCGGCGGTCGAGCAAGTCGCGGATTTCGTTCCGCAGCGCGTCGATTGCTGCGGCTCGTTCTTTGTCCGACATCATGTCCTCCTCCATGTCATGTTCGACCTGCGCCGCATGCTGATCACGCGACCAGTCACCCGTCGGCTCCTGTCCGGCTTCCCGCATCGCCCGCCAGCGTGCCCGCATCTTGTCTACGACGCGGGCCGAGACGGTGGCCAAACGGGCAACCTCAGCCACCTTGAAGCGTGGTTCGACGGGTTCCCGCACAAGACGCCACGCCGCGTTCAGTCGGTCGATCTGGGGCAGCGGCAAGACGTGCTTGGCGTTGCGGGACAGAGCAACCCCAAGGGCACCCCGACGGTCACCCCGAAAGATGACCGCAGGGATGGGCTTGTCCCAGCCCGAAGCGCGGTAGGCGGCGATGCTGTGCACCCCGTCAAGGATGGCCAGCTTTGCCGTCGGCCCCGCATCCGGCATTTCCCAAAGCATCACGGGGTCAAGCGGCCTGCCGCCCAGACCCACGATGGCCCGCACCAGATCGGCCTTATGGGCTTTGTCGATGCCTGCCGAACGGAAGCGGAAGTCATCCGACCGACGGTCGATGCGGTTCAGCTCGACCAGTTCTATTGCGCCGCTCATGCCGCCACCTCTTGCTTGGCCAATGCAGTCACTTTGGCGTTGCGTCCATCGTCCGCTTTGGGCGGCACCAGTTGGAAGCTGAGGCGCACTTTGGCCAGAACGTCGAGGCGGTCGGCGATCTGCATCCATTGCACAGCGTGGCTGACGGGCTTCTTGTCCGCCGTCTTCCAGTCGCGGGCCTTCCAGTTGGCCATCCACTCCGTCGCGCCCCTGAGGGTGAAGGCGTAGTCGGAGCGAATGATGACGGGCAGAGGTTCGTCGGGCCGTAGGCAGTTCAGCAGATGAAGCAGCGCGGCGACTTCACGTTCAGCCAAGGTCGAGTCCTCGGCCTTCATGACAATCTCCCAATACTTGACCGTCTTTCCCCCGACGATGCGGCGGATGGTCAGAGCATAGGCAGCCTTGCCGCGCGGGGGTTCACTGTGGCCCGAGTAATAGGCGACGATGCAGTCTTGGGGGAGCGTTTCGTAAGCGTTCATGTCGTAGTCCTTTCAGGTGGGAATGCGAGGTTTCTCCTCGGCATGACGCCCCGGCAGCCTTCCCACGGGCACCTTGGCGGGGCCGGAAAGGACGCAGCCCCACGGGTCGCGCGGGACGTCATGCAGAAGAGAATGTTGGAGAGAGGCGGCGGGGAGAGGGCGGAACCTCAACGCTCAGCCGGACACAAGATGTTGTGGTTTGCTCAGGAAGCCGCGCAACTATTCCGCGCGAAGTCCGCCGACGCCTTCTTCTTCTCTAAGACCGGTGTTAATTGGGTGCCCCCGCAGGCGTCCTGAGAGGCCGCTGCGAGGCGCGGGACTTTGCGGTGTGGGCCGGGTGGCCAAACTTAGACCCCACCGTCAGCGGCCCGCTCCGTGAGTCTTCGGGGCTGCCCTCGCTTCGGCATTCGCCAAGGCTACCCCTAGATATTGGGGACCTCTTAGGCAGGGCGTTCCACGTTCAGGCGGAACAGGCGGGCAGGATTTCATCGTCAGTCAACTTTTCTGCGCGCCAGTCGTCGCCCCACCCGTAAGCCTCGGCCACGGCCTCGTCCACGGCGCGATGGGCGTAGTCCCGCCATGCGGGGCGGGCGTTAGGGATGTTCGTCAAGGTTCGCTTCTTCAGTTCTGCTTCGGCTGTGGCGTCCTTGGGCAAAACGCGGTCAGGGCATAGCCCGTGGGTCAAAGATCAGTTCGGCGCTGCCACGGGACGTTGAACAAAAGAAGCCCCCAGCGGACTGCCGAGGGCTTGCATTCTGTTGGGTTGGCGAAAATGCGTCAGACCTTCTCCCAACGCGCCAAAGCCGCCTCGGCCTCTTGCGGGGACTCGATGATGCGTCGCACGGCAGTGCGTGACAGGCCCGATGCTGCGGCGATGGCCGATGCGCCAAGTCCTTGCCCTATCATGGCGCTGACCTCGTCCAACTTCGCTCGGTCGTAGCTAGGCTTTCTCCCGCGATAGGCTTCGATCTTTTCACGCGCCGCCGCTATGCCAGCCTTCTGGGCCTCTTTCGTTGCCTCGGCCTGTGCCTGTGCCGTCGCCGCCATGAAGGCGATGAGGGCATCTCTGACGGCTTGCTGGATGGGGTCCTTCGTGGCCCCGTCGAAGGTCATGTTGTTGATGACGGTGCGGATGACAACGCCCCGACGCATGAACTCTCGGATGGTATCCGTCACGTCCTGATAGTTGCGGCCCAGACGGTCCACCCAGCGGACCACCAAGGTATCGCCCCGACGAAGCATATCAAACAGACGCTTCCCCTGCGGACGATCTGCAAGGTGCGAGCTGACGCCAGACACGCCGTCGTCGGCCACGACCTCGTCAATCTGGAAGCCCGCCGCTTCGGCCTGCGTCCGCTGGTGGCCTAGGTTCTGCTCAGCGGTGGAGACACGGGCGTATAGGATGGTTGCCATCTGGGTTGTTCCTTATCTGGCCGTAAAGGTATTGGCCGTAGATAAGATGGCCGTAGAGATAAGTCAACAGTCAACGGCCATCCTGCGAGGTTGCCGATTAGGTGGCCGTAGGGGCATACCCTAGCGAACATGCGATCTTCTCGGTCTAGCAGTCGCGATGAAGAATCGCGGCACTTGAGCGGTGCCCCCCATAGGGGGGGAAAGTGCCACGCCGCATTGAGAATCTCGGAGAAACACATCCGTGCAGCTGAATATTTTGACAAGACGGCATCCGCACCCCAAGAGAAATTTACCATCTTTATCAGTATCTTGAGTGTCTTCACCCAGATTCTCAGGCGACATTTCGGAGAATTTCTCACCGAATTTCCGTCTTTGGATTGAATTTTTCTAAGAATTTCATCAAGTATATCTCAAGGACGTTCCATGGAGACCGAAAAATGTCTGACGAGAAGAGGAAGAAATTCGTCCAACTTGCAGAGAGCAGGACGCAAGCTGCGCTCAATGAAATTCGGAAGATTGGCAATCTGTCCAATCGCCGAGCCTATACATTTGACGAGGCTGATGTTCGCAAGATCGTAAAGGCTCTGAAGGAAGCGACCGCAGACTTGGAGCGTCGGTTCGGCTCGGCCCAAGAGGACAGCGCGCCCCAGTTTAAGCTTTAGGAGACGAAGATGGTTTCTGAACCACTTGGCATTCGCGACAAGACTTTCCTGATTAACCGTTTGATTCAACAGGCTCCGACCAAGACCTTGGTGCGGGAGTTCTATAAGAATGCCGAAGAGAATGCCGCACTTGCTCCCGAAGGGGCGCGACTCGTTCGAATCTATCCGGTCATCTTTGATGGAATAAGGAAGCTTGCCTTCTGGAACACCGGGGTGGGCATGTCTGATGATGAGCTTCGTCTCGCAACCGACTTGTCATCTTCGCTGAACAAGGAGATGGCGCTAGACGGGAACTTTGGCATCGGGGCGAAGGTTTCGGGGCTGAGCGCTTCCCCACACGGAATACGGTATCGCTCCTGCAAGAATGGGGTCGTGACGCAGGTAATCATCGGCTTCGACGAAGAGCAGAACACGTATGTGCGCTTCGAATACGAGGGCCTGCGGGCTACAACCATCGACGTGACCGCAGCGGTTCTCCAAGAAGGTATCCACAAGGTGGACCATGACTGGACCGAGGTTGTCCTGTTTGGTGAATCTGCCGACCACGATACTGTCGCTGAGCCACTGGGCCTCGGCAAGAAAGCAGATCGCAGCTACGTTCCCAGCGAGATTTTTCGCCGATTTGCTCGTTTTGCCGACGGCGTTGAAGTCCGTGCCGATGTTGCGCTTACGAAGGGCGGTGGAGCAACAGAAACAGGACGCACACGCCGCATCAAGACACTCGAAGAGGTAATCGGTGACGTTCGGCTCCGGCACGAGAGGGTTCTCGACGCGGCCTCGGGCATCGTAGTGCACTATGTTCACGACCCCCGAAACCCCTCTACAGGCCACAGCTTGAGCGCGGGTGGCAACGCGGCTGTTTCCTCCAACTCTTTCTGCGCATTGGTCCACAAGGGAGAGCGTTACTCTCATGAGACTGGCAAAGGTTGGACGTTTGCGGCACCGCGTTTCGGTATCGCCTTTGGCTCGCGTGTGATCACCGTTGAGATTGAGTTGCCCGAGTCACACGCCACACCAAACCAATACCGAACAGGACTGACACGGCCAGCGGACAGGGCAGATATTGAACTGAAAGAGTATGCCGAGTTGGTGAACAACTTGATGCCGGGCTGGGTAAAGGACATAGATCGAGCATGCGCCCCAGACTCAAACGAAGATCTGAGCGATCTGAAGTCGGTTTTGCAGAAGCTGCTCGAAGAGCTTCGAGCACCTGCAGAAACCCTGAAGCAAACCAAAACGCCAGAGTTTGATTTCGCTGAACCGTCAGCAGTGGGTCATGCCGAAGCAGCTCCCATGGAAGACGACAACGACACGGATAGTGCAAAAGAGAACCGTGGGGGGGCAGTTGGCACTAACCGGACAGGTAGCCGCGCAGGACCGCGAAACCTGCATCAGGCACCGAGCGGAGCAACCCCTTCCAAGTCAATCCGCTCTCTAGAACAAGCCCCGCACATTACCGTGCTGAACGACCCGGAAGAGATCGAGGCAAAGCGGCTTCGTGGTCGGGCCGCACGCTACTACAAGGAAACGCGCGAAGTCTTTGTGAACGGACAGTATCCAGTGATTGGGAAAATGGCTGCCGAGCTTACACTTGAGCTGGGCGCAGGGAATGACCCAGAAGCCGTCCAAAGGGCAGCCCACAAGGCGGCAACCCACTTCTGCGCCTTCCGCGTAGGCAAGGCGGTTTGCTATGCCATTGGAAAGCGTCTGTATTCCGAGGACTGGACAGAAGAGCATCTCGACATGGCGACGTCACCAGAGTCGCTAACCATGGCCGCCGATGATTTTCGGCAGAGCATGAAGGATGCTAAGCGACACGCAAAGGACCTTATCAAGGTATCGGACATGGAGCGGATTTCCTTTTCCCTAAGCGACGTTGATGCAGATTGAGCCACATGGTGAAGGCATTCACGTTGGACACAAACTGCCTCATCGACGTAGAGGAGGCGCGCCCAGCTGCGGCGCACATCCATGCATTGCTGCATGCGCATTCGTGCGGCACCGCACGCTGTGCACTGGTGGCATCCAGTGCCTCCGAGCGTCAAATCGACGGGTCCTTTCTGAGGGACTTTAGCCTCTTTGATTCCCGACGCACAGCACTCGGTTTTGGTCACCTCCCCATATTGCCCCCAATCGGACGTTTCGACGTTTCATTTTTCGACCACTGTCTCGCAGCCGGGGAACAATCACTTGCTAGGGAAGCTGAAATCTTTCGCTGCATGTTTCCAACCTCGGAGCCGGAGTGGCCAAACTACGCTTCGGCGCGGGGACTCGACCCGGACGATAGGGGGTCAGCGGGCTACCTGCGTTGGCGCAATCAAATGCTGGACGCTCAGGCGTTCTGGGCACACGAGCACCACGGCAAAGACGTCTTCGTCACAAGCGACCGCCGCTTCCGCGTTTTCAATGGCCATCCGTCATTTCCTGAAGCAACGGTATGCGCCCCAGAAGATGCGGTGAAATTAGCGGGTCGCTAGCAATACTAGTTGGCAACTTTCGGTGTTCTTTCCGACTGGCGTATACGGCTTACGAAAGCCCAAGGCGCGTTCGCAGCTGCTGCGACGGTTTTCTATTGCTGCCCCCCCTCGCAACTCTTGCTGTTCGCGCCCACGGCTTCCCAGTATCGCTGAAGTTCTTCTGCACCGAGCGGTTCGCCTAACCCCTCCTGAATAGCATCGACGCCGTGCTCTTCTGCAAAACTCTTAACCTCGAGACGGAACTTTTCTAACTGCTCACAGAAAGCTCGCAAGTCGCTTGCTCCAATACGCATTCCCCCATAGTGGCCTTGTAACTGTTTCACGGTGCGGCAGGCATTGACGAAATTTGCAAATCCGTCTCGTTCAATGGCCTGTCCTGAAGCAACCAAATCGGGGGGCAAGTGCTGCCCAAAGCGGGTCAAGACCCTGTCAAGCTCGCGGGTGAAATTCTCAAACTGCCAAACGAGATGATCACCGAGTGAGCGTGATGGCGCAATTCCTTCGGCAAGGCCGTTAAGATCGAGCTCTACAGACGTTAGGACGAAATCGTCGAAGTTTGCCCCCGAACGTCCCTTGAGCGGGCCACGCACGATGCCGAAAAATATACAATACCAAGCGCGGTGGGCTTCTCGAAAAGCTCTTCCGCAGTCGTGAACTCCGGCACGCCGAAGAGGGGCAAGCCTGCTGGCCTCTCTTTGCTTCCAAACGGCGTCCAGAATCATCACAGTTGCTACTACACCGATTGCCTCCGTTAGGAGATTCACAAACACCGACTCTGGGTCAAACAAGTAGACGGTAACAGCTGTCAGGCTCACAACTGCGAGGGTGCCGAAGGCTGGAATCGCTAACCAAGTGCCTTTCTTCCGCCCTTTTATGAAGCTCCGCATGTCAGCTCACCTCGGCATGTTTTGTTTGTGTTGGCTCTGGTCAGTTGATCATGTCTCTGGACTGGTCAGAATAGCTGGTCAGAATGGCGGCATACACGGCCAACTTTCCGCCATCATGCCTTTGAAAGAAAAGGGTTTTCCGCATTGCTTTGAAAAGTGGTGGCGAGGGGGGGACTCGAACCCCCGACCCTGCGATTATGAGTCGCATGCTCTAACCAACTGAGCTACCTAGCCATTGGCGCGCTGCCTACAGTGCAGCAAAGGTGGCGTCAAGTC
>JAIXZA010000007.1 GCA_027489965.1 Verrucomicrobiaceae bacterium | reverse complement strand
CATCTGCGGCAGTGATTTAATTCGTGATCATGAAGGTCGCTACCTGGTACTGGAAGACAATCTTCGCTGCCCATCCGGTGCCAGCTACATGCTGGAAAACCGCAATGCTCTCAAGCGCACTTTCCCTGAACTTTTCCAGGCCAGCGGCGTTCATCCGGTCGATGAGTATCCTGCGGAACTCCTCAAAGTACTTCAATACTGCGCCCCGGCCAAGTTCAACGGCAATAATGCGCCCAATGCCGTGCTCCTGACTCCCGGTGTTTACAATAGTGCCTATTTTGAGCATGCCTTCCTGGCTAGACAAATGGGCATTCCAATTGTCGAAGGACGTGACCTAGTCGTTCGTGACTTTAAAGTTTACATGCGCACCACATCTGGTCTGGTTAAAGTGGATGTCATCTACCGCAGAATTGATGATGACTTCCTGGACCCATCCGTCTTCCGAGCTGACTCACTGCTCGGCGTTCCAGGTTTAGTCAATGCCTATCGCGCAGGCAATGTCAGCCTCGCCAACTCCATCGGCACAGGCGTGGCCGATGACAAAGTCGTCTATTACTTCGTGCCTAAGATGATCAAATATTATCTCGGTGAAGAACCCATTTTGCCGAATGTGGACACCTTCTTGGCCTCTGAGCCATCAGACTGCACGTTCATCTTAGAAAACCTCAACAAGCTCGTCGTTAAATCTGCAAACGAAGCTGGTGGCTACGGCATGTTAATGGGGCCATGGGCTGCAAAGGCCGAGATCGAAGAGTTCCGCAAGTTGATTGAAGATAACCCGCGTAACTTCATCGCCCAGCATCCGATCTCGCTCAGTCGTCATCCGACCTGGACGGGAGACGATTTTGGCGGACGCCATGTCGATCTCCGACCCTACATCCTCTGTGGCGAAAAAACCGTCGTCACGCCAGGGGGACTCACCCGCGTGGCGCTGAGAAAAGGCAGCCTTGTGGTCAACAGCTCTCAAGGTGGTGGATCAAAAGATACCTGGGTTCTGAAAAAGTAATCCGCTCAGACTCTTCCCCTTCCCCTAATTTTCACCTTACCCTTTCCAACCATGTCCACCACCACCGCCCGCGAAGAAGTCGCCCGGTCAAAACAGGCCAATGTCATGCTTTCCCGAGTCGCCGGCAGCCTTTACTGGATGAGCCGCTACCTTGAACGCGCTGAAAACCAAGCTCGCCTCATCGATGTCAATTTGCAGATCTTGCTCGATTTTGGCCAGGTCAGCGCCGAAACGCTGAAAGAACATTGGCTCCCCGTGCTGCGTTCTTCAGGCGATGAAGAGCAGTTCTTCAAACTTTATGAATCTGCCGACAATGAAAGCGCCACTGACTTTCTCACCTTCCGACTAGAGAATCCCAATTCGCTGATCTCTTGTATTTCGAATGCCCGTGAAAATGCTCGGCAGGTGCGGGATCAGATTTCCAGTGAGATGTGGGAGGTGCTCAATGACGCTTACCACTTCATCCAAGGGGCCGATGCCAAAAAGATCTGGGCTGAAGGAGCCAGCGCTTTTTACGATCAGATCAAGCGCTTCTCCCATCTCTTCCAGGGCATCACCGTGAGTACTTTTTCACGGGTCGAAGGTTTTGAGTTCATTCAATTTGGCAAATACCTTGAGCGCGCTGATCAGATCACGCGTCTGCTCGACATTAAATACCACATCCTGTTACCAAAGGCCTCAGACGTCGGCGGTGCTGTCGATACCGCTCAGTGGCATGCCGTCTTGAGATCCGCCAGTGCGGTAGAACCCTATCGCCGCTACTACGTAGCCGACGTACTCTTTAAAAAGGTCGTCGAGTTTCTCATCTTTGATGATAGCTTCCCGCGTTCCATGAAATTCTGTGCTGAGCAGATGAACGAATTCATTCAGCTCATCACCGAAGGCGATCCAACAGCTGCGGTCAATGCTGAGCCTATCCAACGCTTTGAAGCCTTCCTGAGCCGTCTCTCCAAGGTGGACGTACAATCCATCTTCGACAATGGTCTTCACGAGTTTCTCGACGCATCACAGGTTGAGATTGCCTCCATCGGAGCCCATCTCTACACAAACTACATGTATCATCCCCCAGTGGATTTACAGGCAGAAATCCGCTTTCAGCAGCAGCAAGAACAACAACAGCAGTAGAGCGGCAAGCGGGTCATGGGACCTTCTTGCTCAGAGAATGATGGTCTCAGTTGTCGCCAAAATAGAGTTCTTCATTTGTAATGACCCCAAGTTGATGCGTCACGAATTTCCGTTTACAGAACGGGTATGAGTGCGCTCACACCTCTTCCCCTTGCGGACCGTTATGCACGTTTTCGCGACGCCCTTTTTTCAGGCATCGAAGAGCCATCGGCTGAATTCAAGTTGGCAGAAAGCTTGAGCGAACTGGACCTGCAAAGCCTTTGGTTTGCGGGTGATTTTGGACGTGAATTCACCAGCAGCAATGGCGAGCCCGTCAAGATCATCGACTTTGGAGTCTGGAACTCTGGAGCTGGTCCTGACTTCATGGACTGCACAGTGCAGATTGATGGCAGGCAGGAACATGGTGAAATTGAACTAGACCCTGACGCACGTGATTGGGAGCGCCATTGCCATGGGGCTAATCCAGAGTATCGCCGCGTAGTTCTGCATGTTTTTTTGCAGGCACCCGAGCAGCGTTTCTTTACTCGGACGGTTGAGCACAAAGAAGTGACTCAGATCCAGATTAGCAGCGCGATGCTAGCGCAAGATGCAAGGCCGAACCGAAGCCAAGCAGCGGCAAAGCTCGGAAGATGCTCCACACCGCTTCGCGAAATGCAAGATAGCCGCATTGAGTCCATCCTAGAGTCAGCAGCCCAGTATCGATTGGAGCGAAAGTCAAAACGACTGCACCGCGCGGTGGTCGCCCATGGCCGAGAGCAGGCCATTTACCAGGCCCTAGCTCAGACACTTGGCTATCGGAACAACCAGCAACCGTTCCTCCTGATGTGCCAGCGCCAGCCTTTAAAAATGCTGAAAAAGCGCCCCCATTCTGAACGGGAAGCGCTGCTCTTTGGTATCAGCGGCTTCATGGAAAACATCCGCTTTGAGGACACTCAGCCAGCGACCCGCCACTACCTGCGCCAGCTTTGGCATGACTGGTGGCGCCTGCGAGACGACTGCCAACGCTGGCTTACCACGGCCCAGCTCCCGCATTGGAAGCTGGCAGCGACACGGCCAGGAAACCATCCTCAACGCCGACTCGGCGCTCTAACCGCGATGCTCGGCATCTGGGACAGCATCGCTGGCCCGCTCATGGAGGCCAGCCGGTGGAGCCAACCTAGCTGGAAGGCCGCGCTGCTCGCGCTTCGTCATGATTACTGGGCCACCCACTACACCCTTATAGCCGAGGCTGCGGCCAAGCCTATCAGCCTCATTGGCGAAAGCCGTGTCCAGGAAATGCTAGCCAATGTGGTCTATCCATTACTCATGCCTGAACGCACCCGCCTTTGGGCTGAGTATCTAGAACTGCCAGCCATGTTAGATAACCAAAAACTGCGCCGCGCAGCCCTGCGGCTTTTTGGCGATCACCCACACAGCGCCCAATTCCAAAAGAAACTTCACCATCAACAGGGACTACTGCAATTGTATGAAGATTTTTGCTTGGAAGACGACAGCGCCTGCGCCACGTGCCCGTTCCCTGAGCGCCTCAAAGAATGGCGATGAGTGAGAAAATGCAGTGGCTAGAACAACTCGTTCTTGAGTCCTCTTTCTGACTCGCCACATATCAGTCTATGTCAAATGAGGCCGCAGGGTTGTTGAAGCATTTTCTGGAGCAGCGCCAGGTGGCGGGGCAAACGCATGTCGTCCTGAAACCAGGGATGCTGGACCGGCTCAAACAGCGTGGCAAGCCGGCACGGCCTACTCAGGCACCCATTCCCACCGTTACCCTGCCGACCCAGTCACGCGCCGTCACGACGCAGCCGACTGCGCAGCCCAGCCTGAAACCAGCAGCGCCGCCCACGATGAAAGCGCCTGCGCCAACGGCATCCGTATCCGGGGACTACAAACCAGCGCTGATTCAGGTCACTGGCCAAACCAAGGCCGAGAAATTGGCCGCTTTAGCTGCCCTTATTCATTCTTCAGCCGAACTTCAGGCTCTAGGCACATTGCGGGAAATAGGGGTGCCCGCCAGCGGCACGCCAGACGCGGAGATCCTCTTTATCGGCGAGGCCCCGGGTCTAGAAGAAGAAGAAGCTGGTCAGCCCTTCATGGGGCCTGCAGGCCAGAAGCTCACAGGCATCATCACGGCGATGGGATTGAAGCGCGAGGCTGTCTATTTGACCCACTTTTGCAAATTCCGTCCAGCAATCGAAGGGGATCAAGGCACCGCCAATCGTGCAGCTACCGATCAAGAGATGCGCGCGTTTCTACCTTACCTTTTGACCGAGATTGCCATTGTGGCCCCAAAGGTCGTCATCGTGCTGGGGCCGGCGGTTTCCAAGGCCTTCGGACTGGGGGATAGCATGATGAGGCTGCGCGGGAAATTCCACGAGATCCAGGGCATTCAGACGATGGTGACCTTTCACCCGAACTACATTCTGCGTGAAGAAAAGCTGGCTGGTGGCGGCCTGAAAGCCAAGCGTGACCTCTGGGAGGACATGCTGAAAGTGATGCAGACCGTGGGCCTGCCGATCAGTGAAAAACAGAACGGTTACTTCAAAAAATAGTTCCTCGTGCACTTCCTGCTCACCAATGATGATGGAATCGATGCTCCTGGCCTAGCGGCTTTAGAACAGGCCGTCCGATTGATTCCGAACTCTTCCATTAGTATCGTAGCACCGGCCAATGAGCAGTCCATGTGTGGACACCGCATCACCACGCATTCCCCGCTGAAGGTGGAGTCACAAGGTGAGCGCCGCTGGGCAGTACATGGCACACCAGCGGACTGCGTGAGGATCGGCCTATTCGCACTAAATCTTCAACCTGACTGGGTATTATCGGGAGTCAATGCCGGTGGTAATTTAGGTCAGGACATCATGATTTCAGGCACCTGTGCCGCAGCACGGGAGGCCACTTACCATCAAGTAAATGCCATGGCATTCTCCCATTACCTGATTCGTGGGCTTGCCGTGGATTGGACTAGAGTCGCTCAGTGGTCCGCAGAACTTTTTGAGAACCTGCAAGCGCAAGCCTTGGAACCAGGCCAATATTGGTGCGCCAATTTCCCGCATCATCCGCCAGGTGAATTGGCCATGCCCCAGCTGACTCATTGCCAGCCCGCCAAGTCACCGCTCGGCGTTAGCTTTGAAAAAAACGCCGATGGTAGCTACCTTTACAATGTCAGTTATGCAAATCGCCCACGTGATCCTGGGTCAGATGTGGACGTTTGTTTTGGAGGTGGAATCAGTGTTTGTCGATTAGCACTATGAAAGTCGATCCCTCCACAGAGTGGAATCTCACGGCGTCTTTGGCGCGTCTGGGGTATCGGATCAGGCATCATCCAGCGCTGCGACAGTTTTTACTGCGGTTCATCCCGCTGGATCAGCCATTTTCAGGCATCTTACTGGGTGTAAAGCTCAGCCGCTCTGAGATTGGTCTTTTGGGCGAGCTCCTCACTGCCAAGTATCTCCAGCGCCATGGGCGTCGAGTGCTTTTCAGAAACTACCGCGGCCTGCACCGAGGCGAAGTGGATATCGTGGCCCGCCATGGACAGACCCTGAGTTTTGTCGAGGTCAAAACGCGCACAAGCACTGCCTTTGGGCGTCCAGCAGACGCGGTGAATAAAGACAAGCAACAGCTCATTCAGAGGGGAGCGATCGATTGGCTTCGCCAGCTTGGCAATCCACGAATTGCCATCCGATTCGACATCGCCGAAGTTATTCTGGTATGCGCAGAATTACCCCAGCTTCATGTCATTGAAGATGCCTTCAGTCTTTCTGACAGTTCATTGGCCGGACGTTGATCCTTCTTTGACAATTCCGATGCTTCCAGCTAAACCTAGCGCCCCAACAATCTAAACTGACTTTCTCCATGAGCACCAACTCCGCTAAAAAGATCATCAATGACCCCCTGAAATGCGCTGACGACCTCTTTGAAGGTCTGGTCATTGCTTATGATGGAAAAGCTCGCGCTGTCGGTCGCCGCTCCATCGTCATGAATGATCTGCGCCCTGACGCCCCTGCTCTGCTGGTAGGTGGCGGTGCTGGCCATGAGCCGATTTATCACGGCCTTGTCGGTAAAGGCATGGCTGATGGAGCTGCCGTCGGTGACATCTTTGCAGCGCCACCTCCAGACATCGTCTTGGAAGCCACCGTCGCCGTGAATCGCGGCAAGGGTGTGCTGTATCTGTATGGCAACTACGCGGGCGATGTGATGAACTTCGACATCGGCGCTGAGCTGGCCTCTGATGACGGCATCGTCGTCAAGACCGTTATCATCAATGACGACGTTTGCTCTGCCCCACCCGATAAGAAGCAAAACCGCCGTGGTGTCGCAGGCCTCGTGCCAGTAGTGAAGCTGGCAGGAGCAGCAGCCCAGGTCGTGGATAGCCTCGATGAACTGGCTCGAATCGCTCAAAAAGCCAATGACATGACCCGCACGGTGGGTGTTTCTACCAAGCCTGGCTCCATCCCAGCCACAGGCGCTCCGACCTTTGATCTCGCCGACGACGTCATTGGACTTGGCATGGGCATTCACGGTGAAAAAGGCGTTGGCCTCATCCCGATGTGCACGGCTGATGAACTGGCACCCAAGATTCTCGATCTCCTGTTTGCCGACGACCTGCCTTTGAATAAGGGCGATGAAATTGTCTTCTTCGTGAACAGCCTCGGCTCCACACACATGATGGAATTGCTGATCCTCCTGCGCGCCGCCAAGCCGATCTTGGAAGCTCGTGGCCTGATCGTGCACCAGACCATCGTCGATAACATCGTCACCTGTCAGGAAATGGCTGGCGTCAGCTTCAGCATCACGAAACTCGATGCAGAACTGAAGAAACTCTGGGACATGCCCTGCGAAAGCGTCGGCTACACCAAGCTTTAAGCCATCGATTCTATTTCAGACTGGACGTTTCTGAGATCCTGGGTTGAAGCTCAGATAGAAGCGTCCAGTTTGCAGAGTCCTCATGTTTTCCAGCGCTCCGTTTTTTCTAGCCCTTCGCTACTTGCGCCCGAAGCGGTCGTTTGTGTCCATCATCACACTGATTTCCGTGCTTGGCGTCATGCTCGGAGTCGGTGTTCTCGTGGTGGTCATGTCGGTGTTTCAGGGATGGCAGGTCGAGTTCAAAAAGCTCCTGCTTGGCTTTGAGCCACACATCGTCCTGATGCAGGAACCACGCTTCACCGGTGAACTGCCTGAAGGTGCCGAACCGCCCTTGCGCAGCAATTGGCGGGAAGTGCTCAAGCTCATGCAAGCCCAGCCGGGCATCCTTTCCGCCACACCGATGGCTGAAGGAACCATCGCCGCTAGAACCGGCAAATCCGACCCCGAAGGCGTTGAGCTCTTTGGTCTCAAAGATGGCGCTGATAACGCCCTCCTGGCTAAGCTAGCCAAGCACCGACTGGAAGGTGAATTTAACCTCAAGGAAGAGACGATCATCATCACCGATAAGCTGGCCAAAAAGCTAGGCGTGAAACTAGGAGACACCCTTTCGATCTTAGCTAGGGAAACCATCAGCCAGATGATCCATGACCTCCGCACGGTCGAAGAAGAAAAAGATGCCGCCAAAGCAGCTGCAGTCCGCGAAGAAATCATCGTGGTGCCAAAAGATCTCATGATCACCGCCATCGTCCGCGCAGACACCGCCGGAGACCGCTGCTACACGGCACTGCACGTGGCACAGGAGCTGTTTAATCTGGAAGGTGACGTCAGCGGCATTGAGATCGAACTCAGTCAGCCAGATGCTGCCGATACCTTGGTCAACAGCTGGATCGAGCAAGATCTGCTGCCACCCGACTGGCGTCCACGGACATGGACAGACATGCATGGCTTCATGCTCCAAAGCGTCGAGAATCAGCAGTCACTCATGTATTTCCTGCTCTTTTTCATCATGCTCGTGGCCTCCATCTGCGTCATGAATACGACCATCACGGTCACGGTTCAAAAGCGCCGCGAAATCGGCATTCT
>JAIXZA010000137.1 GCA_027489965.1 Verrucomicrobiaceae bacterium | reverse complement strand
TGCCCGAGATAACCTGTTGAATCGAATCACCGGAGATTATGCGGATCAACAAGACGACCAGCTAAAAATCGCGACGATCTACGCGGTGAGTTCTTTCGAAAAACAGGGAGAAAAGGATGAAGGCGGCGTAGATGATACTTGGACGCTCCTTTGCAAGAACGATGTTTTCTGGAATCTCAATTACGACGCCAACGAAATCGAGATCCCTAAGCAATTTGCCAATCTCTCTGTGATTGCTCTAGGCACGATTGGAGCCGGATCTGGGGCAGTCGTTGCAGGATCGATTCTTGCTCCGATCAACAGCCAAATGGATGCAATCTTCAATGCGATGCGAACACAAAGTCCGAGGGGGAGGTTTTGGTCGATATGAGTCTGGACAAAAAGAAAAACGCTCAAAAACGAATCGCTTCTGCGGCTCGAAAACAAGCTGCGGATGAGTTATACTCGGGATCTCTGAACCCTCAAACGCCATTTGTGCGGACGGCATTTGATCCCGGCGCGTTTCGGGTGCTTGCAGATTCAGCCCCAATCGACCCACAAAGCGATCGATGAGCGTTTGACACTCTTCGGAGTGCAATGCTCGTTTACTGCAATCTCGCTCAACAACTGCTATCGGAAGACGATTCCGGCGAGTCAGAAATCACGCTGCCGAAGTTTTTTCCCGGCGTCACCCGTGAGTTCAGCTTTCGATTTTTGGAACTGATCAACGGGCAATACGTTGAAACAGATCTGCCTTTGGCTGGAATTCGTTGCAGCCTTGGCCTTGTGGATGAGCGTCCTACTTCAGGAGGATACAAATTCGACATCGGAACTGGCATCACGGCTGTCATCGATTCGACCTTACTGGCTCCTCATGTTCAGGAAATCCTAAACGCTACCATGGGAGCGACGGGAAACCTGTTCTCGGTAGAACAGCTTACCGGAGGATATAGGATTCGACGCGCATCTGGTGCCGATTTTTCGCTCTCGGTCTCTGAAAACATGCTTTCCCCTGTCAGCTTTGTTCGAATCTTCGAACAGGTGATCGATGACGTGCATTGGAAAGAGATTCGGCTTACCCGGGCACCATTGGCATTCTCGGACTCGTTTGAGCGGGTGCTTCCAAAGCCGCCGACAATAACGACCGTTCAAGATGGTTTCACCGATCCAAGCGGCGTGTTTTTCTCCAACGAGGTTCAGGCATTGTCGATTCCGCCAGACTTCCGAGCGGCATATCGTCTTCGGAGAGGGTTTGCAAAGACCCAACTCATGGACATCAACGATGATGCTTCCGTAATCAAGGAGAACTTGGATGCAATTTTGGCACCGGAGAACGCTTTGGTTCGAACGACTACGCCAAGGCCATTTCTTGTTCACATTGAATTCCAAGGTGAACTCGAGGGTGAAGATGTCGATCCGCTTGAAATCGAGGTAGCTTCGCCGCCTCCCGGAGACTGGACAATCCGACTCAATCTGAACCGAGCTGAATGCTACGCCGCGCTTCGAGAACTGCCAGAGATCGAGGTTGTTTTTGAATGCGTTGCCGACGTGTATATCGACCCCGACGACGAATCGGCAGGGACCAAGCCGATTCTCCTATTCTCTCGCACGGAAACTCTTGCTCGCCCACTGGTGTTTCCGGATCTGAGTACGATTCAGGACATCGATTGGCTTCGGCCTCCGAGCGATCAACAGTATGTGCCTTTCACGACCGATCAGGTTCTCACCGGAGAGCAGGGGTATATCGCAGTGATTGGCAATGGCTCTGCCAGCGAATTCTCTATTCCGCACAATCTGGACAGCAATGCGGTCTGGGTGGTTGTTCGCGAAAACTTTGCAGGAGGGCGGATCCTTCGTGATGATGAATTTATCGCAACCGTGGACTCCGCGAACGAAATGACCATCTCGTTTGTGGGCTCTTCCTACATCGAGGATGATCCAATCGGCGTCAATGCGCTGGCTGTGATGGTGAGAGCCGGTGGGCCGAAGTCTGTGTTTCAATCTCACACCCACACGATCGCGCAAATTGAGGATCTTTCCGATATTCTTGACGATCTTGGCTCTCGGGTGACCGAGTTGGAGGAAATCCTCCCGCAGACCGGTGCGGGTGCTACGTCGGCGTCGTCCGAGGGGCTGGTGACCGTGATTCCGACAGAACAGGAGATCGTTTGGTATCGGGGCGAAGACGTGGATCAGCTTTGGACGGATTCCGGGATTGATGATGCGAAGCTTCCGCGCCGCGCTCCGTTCATGCTTCCGGCGGTGCATGATGCGACGGTGACCGGATTCTCTGGCGGGACGGATCCCGTGCCGATTACTGCCGGAGCCTATGAGAATACGGGTGATGATGTGCCATCCCCAGGCGGCGGCGGGACGCGATCGCAGATTATTCCGGCGAACGGCTACGTCGGCGCGGACGGCCGCACCGCATGGCCTGCCACTCGCAGCGGGACGACGAAGAGCTACTTCCCGACGGCTTACGAGCGCACGCTCTGGGCTATGGCGATCAACGACAAGATGCTGGCGGTCAATCGCACGTTCGAAGCGACGTTCGGCATCCAGTTGCAGCTTCTCCGTGCTTCGTGCAAGGCGCAATGGGTGCTATCCATCGAGCTGGGCACGTTCAGCGCGGATACAACGCCCGCTACAACCGGACTCAACCTCGCCAACGTGGACTGGCAGACTCCGGTATTCTCGCAGCCGATTGTGCTCTCGCGGCTGATGCAGTCGCATTTTTTCGGAATCCGGATCAAACGTGAGGCCGCGACGATCAAGCTGGATCAGCAAATTTACGGCGTCTGGTCTGGGAACAACGCCGCCGCGCCCGCGAGCGCAAATTTCGCCATCCGCGCCCGACTCGACCGCTTCGACACCGAGAACCGCGATAATCCGACCGGCTGGGTGGCGTGGCGACTCATCGGAGCACTGGATATCGAAGAGACCGGCAAGATGAGCACCAAGCCTGCAACCGCCCGTATCCTCTAATTTCAACTTTCCACGCCATGCCCGTTCCAACCATCGACACCACTCAGAGCGTTCTCGGCTTCCGACAGTTCGAGCCGCTGACGTTTCAGCCCGCTGCTTCTGACTTCCCGCTTCGCTGGACCGCTGCGGGACTTCCGCCCGGTCTGACCATCGAGACGTTTCCCTCGCTCGCGGCGACCGGCGTTGCTTCAACCGATGTCGTGACCGCGACGGGCAACACGTTCGCCAACGGGCAAGCGGTCTATTTTGAGAGTCTGACCGGCGGCACCGGCCTTGCGATCAACACGCCGTATTTCGTGATCGAGCGTTCGACGCACGAGTTCAAGCTGGCGACGAACGCGGGAGGATCGGCAATCAATTTCACGGCCGACATCACCGCCGCCCAGATCCGGCGAGTCAGCAGCGGAGCAATCACTGGCGCATCCACCGCCGCAGGGATCTTCGTGGTTTCGCTGCGGGCAATCAACGGCGACGGCACGAGCGCCCCGCAGACGTTCACGTTCGGATTCGACGCATCGCCGGGCTCCCCGGATGATGATGCTCTCGAACTCTTCTGGGACACCACGAGCGGAGCCGTGACGCTCACGGATCCGGCATCCATCGAGCGAGCGCAACCGCCCGCCGACATCGATAAACAGGGGCTTTTTGCCATCAAGGCACGCGACAAGCGTCTGTTCCGCGTGCATCTGCGGAAAGGAGGAAACATCCTCGACCTGACGCTCACCGGTCTCCAATTCACGGCGAAGGAATTTTCCGACGATGCCGCACGCATCGCGCTTGCGACGGCATACGAGAAGCCGAGCGGGAAGACATTTTTCAACATGATCGTTGACTTCGCAGACCCGGCATTGATTGCAGCCCTCAGCAGCTACACCGAAGCATTCGTCGGAAGTTTTGAACTCGAAATGAAGCGGAGCTTCACGCTCAACGCATCCGCGCAAACCATCACGACTACGAGCCGCAGCATTCCCGTGCGCGTAGAACTCGACCTCGACGCAGACTAACCCTCGCGAAAATGACATGGTGGGAAATCAAGCCGCTACTCGCCGCCGGTGCCAAGGGAAGGTTGCCCGCGTGGGGGCTAGATCAGCGCATCCGAATCACCGCTGGTGCGGGCCGAGTGCCAGCATTGGCCGTGATCGACACGCTCGCAGCCGGAGGCTCAGTCGTAAGCTCTCGCGTGGTGCGAGCCGCTGATTTCGGAGAGTCGGAATTCCGCGCAACGAATTGGGAGGTAATCACCGATGGCTAATCAAGTCGTCTCGGTGGATATGCGAGGCTGGGGGAATACCGCCGCCGCAACCTCCCGCACTCTCACGAATCCATTCCCCGCGCCCGCCGTGGCCGAGATCGCTGGTATCGTGGATGATAACCTCATCATCAACGGAGAGCGGCAACCGGAGACATCCTATACCGCGACCGGTCTTAGGGTGCTCACGTATCGCCGCACAATCCCGGCGGGCGGCACTCTCACGCTTGCCGTGAACAACGCACCGAACACAGGCTGGTATTTCGCCGGATCGGTCACATGGATTGATCCCGTCGCGCCTCCCGCGTCATCCGCGCCCGGATCCTCGACAGCTCCGGCATCATCGGCACCCGCCGCCGTGCCGACCTTCTCGTGGTGGGACGTTCGCCCCGCCGCCCGGCTCGGGCAGTCGGTTCGCCGCACCGCATGGCCCGCGAGCCGCAGGCTCACATACTCAGCCGGTGCGGGCACGACTCGCGCCGTCGCTGTGATTGACGAGCTTGGCACCCGGCGCATCGTGCAGGCCGCGGACTTCACCGCCGAAGAATTCCGAGCATTGGATTGGATCGTCGTGGTGGACGTGCCGCCGCTTCCATCCACAGTGCCCGCTCCGACCGTGCCGCCCGCATCATCTGGAACCGGCACCGCGCCTGGCACCTCGCTCCCCGCAGGCGTTCCGCAGGCCGGGCAGTGGGTGCAGATCGCGGACCAAGGCACGCTGCGATGGGTGCAGCTCGCGCCATTTGCTTGCCCGATAGGATGATCGACTCGACCGACCAACCATTTTTCTTCGACGGCTTCACGTTTCCGACGATCGACGGCCGTCCCGCGCTCATCACTCAGTCACAAGTCGCCGACTGCTGTCCCTTGTCGCATGTGGAATTGTCCTCGCTCGGGTGGCTCCCGCAGTGGTTCGGCGATCACCCGCAGCCATGGCCCGCAGGCACCTATGAGGTCAAGTGGGTGAGCGGCGTTGTGGGATTTTCCCCGATTCTTTGGGGAATAGGAATTCTCCGAAATTTGCCACTGATTCCGTCCTACAATCCGCCGTTCACGTTGGACGCTCCCTACCGCTTCGGAGGCCCGCAAATCCTGACCTCCACGGCATCCGCAGTGGACAACGCCTACGACGTGCCCCCGCGCGTCGATTGGGCCGGTCCATTGGTCCGATACACTTCGGAAGCCGATGCGCTCGCCGCCGCACATGGGCAACGCACCCGCTTCCTTCACCCGGGCGGGCCGATCGGAATGGCGGTAATGGATCACAACTACACCGACAACCTGCCCTCCGCGCAGCCGCTCCGCTTCGCGCTCCATTGCGTGCGATAAAGCCTCCCGCATTCATCCTCCGTGCCTTTGTGCCTTCGTGAGATACCCCGGTATTTCCGACGTTTGACACGGCATCGCAACTAGGATGCTCCAGCTACAAATCGACCTCACGACTACCGAAGCCCGCACCTGGGCAAACGGCACGATCACCGGACTTTCCCGCAAATGGCCGAGCATGTTCCCGCTCGCCATCCGCTTCGCCCGCGCGACGCGCCTCGAGCAACTCGCGGATGCAGCCGTCGTGACCGCGATCATCAAGCGGAAATCCGACGGTCTCATCCTCGCGACGCCTCCCGCCGCAACCCGCATCAACTCAGGATCCGCAGCCTACTACACGATTCCCCTTAACCTCTCGACCGCCGCGATCAATCCGCTGTTCGCCGCTACTTCGCCGAAAATCGCCGAGATCGCAGCCGTCTTGGAGATTCGCTACGTGCAACCGGGCTACGATGACCGAAGCACCACGGTGGATTTCACCATCGAGCGTGGAGTCAGCGAGGGGCTGGATAACCCGGTCGATCCCGTTGACAGCTATCCACCCGCATCGTCACTCGTTCCGGGGACTCGCGCTGGGGTCTATCGCATCACATCGACCGCATTCCAGCTCTGGAATCCTACGACGAGCAAATGGCACACGCTCACCATCTCCGGAGCCGAGGGGGCCGTCGGCATCAACATCGGAGCAGGGGAATCTTGATTTTTTCTCAACCATGAAACACTCGCATTTCATCGCGTCTCTGCGCATTGCCGCGGTCCTCATTCTCGCATCTTTCGCTCCGTTCGCGCACGGCCAGCGGACAGTGACCAAAAACGCGACGACGAACGCAATCACCGAGGATCTGGTGATCCCGACTGGTCGCACGCTCACAATCAACGGCACAACCAATGCTGCTCGCGTGGATGCTTCGAACGATTTTGCAGAGCCACAGACGTTTGGATTGCTCGATGTTCGCACGACCGAGATCGAGGTGCTCGCAGAGCATGGATATCACATTTATTCACCGGACAACCATCCGCTTTTGTGGCTTCCCGCAGATACCTTCCTTGCGATCAAAGCAGGCGCGGCCGGACCAAGCGGCGATCGCTTCAAGATCTACGGAAGCGGAGATATGTGGATGCTCGGTTCGATTTTGGACGCACCATCGGGATCGGCGGTTATCACGCCAGCGACCTCCACGCTGACAGGAGACTGGCTGATTGCTTCGGGAGGGTTAGAAGTCGATGGGGATATCACAGTCAACGGCACCGACATCCAGATTGCGGGAGCGTCATCCAATAGTCCCGGTCCGCAAGGCGTAATGACTCAATCTCGAGGGGATGAGCGGTATCAAATAGCCGACGATTTCTTTGCGATGCGATCGATCCGAGCCGCGTGGGCGAACGCGGTTGCAAGCACTGGCAGCGCGGGCGCGTTGAGTTTGAGTGGTCCTTGGGGCACCAGACTTCATACCGGAAGCACCGCCAATAGCACTGTCGCCACGTATCAAACAATCTTCTCGCTTTTTCCCGGACAAGGCCCATTCAACGGCACATGGTCGGCCAATACGGTGCGGCTGATTTTCAATGCGGCGGTGAGAACGCCGACATCTACAGGAGTTGCCCGCTTATCGCTTGGTAATCATGCGGACTCCAACGGCACGCTCGATGGTCCGGGAATCGGTTTTCGAATCAATAATGAGCAGATCGTGGGATACTATCGCGCTGCGACAGGCGCAGAGGTGGAAGTCACGCTTTTTTCTGGGTCGGTCAGCCAGTTTAGCGGAGGAACGGTGCGCAGTCTTGAAGTTCGCTATGTCCCGAATGCAACGAATCTGAGTTGGTGGGTCAATGGTATCCAAGTTGGATCTGCGACCGCGAACTTGGGCGGCACGGGACAATGGAATCTCTCATCCCACATCACCAACGGTGCGAACGCCGCAACTTACGAACTGATCCTCTCCGAAGTCTTCATCGTCCGCCAGTGATTACACACAGACTCCCAACCATGAAAAAACATCTCACCACGATCTTTGCCGCCGCGTTTGCTTTCGCGATGGCTATTTCCCACGCTCAGGAATCGACGCCGGAACCAACGCCCACGCCGGAGCCAACACCTGTGCCACTTGTGCCGCTGATTCCCGCTCCGGATCTCACGCTGGAGCAAAAACAGGAACGGACTGCCGCTCGAATCAACGGCATCTTGCGCGGGGGTCTTTCGGGCATCGTTCGAACCGTAGAGGCATTGCGCACCGAAGCGTATTCAAACCCGATGGGGTTGAGCTATGCAGAGGTGGTGCAAGCGATCGGTGAAGATCGCGCTGCTACCCTCATTGCGCTCGATCAGCAGCTTACCGCGTTGCTGAATTCGCCATCCGTCGCGCCCGGATCACTCTCGCCAGCGCCTACGCCTCCGCAACCTTGATTGCCCGCCACCATGCTCGCCCGCCTCGCAAAGTTGCTCCGCCCGCGCCAGCAGGCACCCGCACAGCCACTCCCGCCGCACTACATCGGCGCGAAGTGGCCGCGTGAAGTGATCCGAGTGCGCATTGAGCCGTCGCCTTTCGAGGGCGAGATCCGCGAGGCCATCGGGAATTGGAATGCCGTCACCCGGCCATTCGGTGTGCGAATTGTCGCCGGTGCCCGCACGCGCAACCACCGGATCCCCGCTCGACGCGATGGTGAAAGCACGATCTACCTGAGCCCGGCAACGCCGAATTTTGCCGATGTGGATGTCTCCCGCCGGGGCTCGACCATCATCGAGGCCGACATGCGAATCAGCGAGCAGCGCATGGCCCCGCTTACCGGCTCCCGCAGACGGATCATCATTGAGCACGAGGTTGGTCACATGCTGGGATTTGGCCATCACGACGGGCCGGAGGACTCAATCATGCACAGCCGCTTGCCGCTCCGCATTGCGGGAATCACTGACTTTGACCGAGCTGCAGTCGCAGCCGTTTATTCACGAAAATGAGTGCCGACGAAATCCGAGACCTTTCCGAGACGCTGACGAGAGTGGAAACCATCCTCGAAGAGCGAAGCAAATCCGCCGACGTGACCCGCCGCTGGATGATGGGCCTCGTGTGCGCAATCATCGTCCAGACGTTGTGCTTGGTGTATTTTGCCGGAGGCAAGGTCGCGACACTCGACCGCGTAGTCATCGACGTGCGGGAGATCCGAACTGAGTTGACTGAGATCCATCGCACACGATGATTTGACAGCGCGGATTCCATGTGAATCCAACCATCCGCTCACTCATCACGTCGCTGCTCGCTGTCGCGGGCGCATCGCTCGTAACCAAAGGTCTCGTCTCGCAGGCCGGGCTCGAAACCATCATCGGAGCACTCGTCACGATCATCGGCGTCGTCTGGGATGCGATCGCAAATCGCAGGATCTCCCAAAACGTCGCGAAGTTGCAGGAAGCTCTGCCGGCGCACGTCAAAGTCGATGGAGTCATCGGCAACCAGACGGTCAACGCGATCTTGAACCGCGTGACAGGCAACAAAGGATCCGCCCGCATCGGTGCGTTGGTGATCGTCGCAGTCCTTGCTCTCGGCTCGCTGTTTTTCCTCACCGCCTGCACCACGCCAGCCGTGACTGTGCCGCTGATTTCCCAAGACCGATACGGATCGATCAGTGCCTACGGCGTGATCAGCTACATTCCGCCGAAGCCCGAAGCGGATACGTGGACGCCCGACTCGGAAACTCTCGGGGACAAATGATCAATCCGCGCAAGATCCTTGTGGAGATTGCAAAACGCGAGCTCCACGTCCGCGAAACCTCCCCGAACCAAGGGCCGGGAATCCGCCGGTATTGGGCGGCAACGACGTATCCGGACGGATACGACAATCGCGAGCCGTGGTGTGCAGCATTCACTGCATGGATTATCGCGCAAGCGATCCGGGAAGGCCACGACATCGGCCTTACGGAGGCCGCGCGACCCAAGTCCGCAGCAGTGCGAGATTGGCCGACCTGGGCAAAGCGCCCGACCTCCGGAGCTCTAATTTTTCACAGCGGTGACAAAAACCATTCCCCCGCAGCAGGGGATATATGTTGGTTTCGATTTGGGAACTCAACGCATCCGAATCACATCGCGATTGTGACCGGACCCCAGGATCTCGGATTCATTCCAACGATCGAGGGCAACACGAATCCGCAAGGTTCTCGCGAAGGAAACGGCGTCTTTGAAAAACGTCGGCAGCTTAGTTTTTGCCGAGGATTTATCCGGCTCGCATGGAAGGCAGAGAAGGTGTGATGCAAATCAGAGGCAAGCCGTGAGTGCCGCGCATCCGTTTCGGTTGATTTACGGCAGTTGACCGTCCCGCCAACTGGCAACCACTGGCAGCGGGACACCTTTTCCAAGACACATCAACCCACAACCCTATGGCTACCAAGCCACCAAAAAAACCAGTCAGTAAAAAGTCGGCTCCGAAGAAGCCGAAGCCGACCCAAAAGCCAGCGTCAAAACCTGAGAAACCCGTCGATCCCGCTGTCGAAGAGAAGCCTTCGAAGAGCAAAAAGATCGGCAAGGACTGTGCCGCAAACCTACAAGACCTCGCTGATGCGATCGGTTGCGATCGGGAGACTATCCGCCGGCACATGAAGATGCCCGGGAACCCCGGAAGAAAGCCGAATCACTCGTACGACATACCAGCGTGGAAGGCGTGGTTTGATGAGCATGGCAGCATCCGAATCGATTCACCGGAGAAAAAGGATCTGGAATGCCAGAGGCTTGAAGAAATTGTGCGCCGGATGCGAACTGAGAACGCAGAGCGCGAAGGGCAGATCGTAGATATCGATGAAGCCATCACGGTCTTTGGCGGCATCCTCAAAGAGCTTCAAATGGAGCTTCGCCAGTCGAAACACCGTTTGGCTCCCGAAGTTGTCGGTCTCAGTGTCGGAGAAGCAAATTCCCGAATCGGCAAGGAGATTGAGTCGGCTCTCACGAAGGCATCGATTCCCTCCTACCTAAAAAAAAAACCGTTTTGGCAGAACGTCTCTGTGGCGTTGTCAGACCTCCTCAAGAATTAGAGCCTTGGAAGTGGGGAGAAAAAGAAGTCACGGTTGCGCTCTCGAGTGCCGGATCAAAATGGAGTTCTGAGGAAGCGCGGTTTTTGCGTCAGATCATGGAGGATTTTGCGAATCCTTCTATTCGAGAGATCACCATTAAATGCTCCGCTCAGTCAGCAAAGACCCTGACGATTATGGTCTTGCTGTGTTGGGTGATCGCCGAAGATCCCGGCCCTACGCTTTGGCTGACATTCTCTGAGAAGGAAGCCAAGAAGCTGATGAAGACCCGGCTGCGGGAACAGCTTCAAAAGTGCGAGAAAGTCGCGGAGAAAATTCCCAAGAGCAAAAGCGGAAACACCCAGCTTGAAATCTATTTCCCAGGTGCTCCGCTCGTGATTGCCGGTGCCGAGCAGAAGTCGGCGCTGCAATCGACACCGTATCGATATTTGTTTCTCGATGAGGTCCGTTCCTATCCCAAGGGAGCTCTGGAAATGGTGTCCAAGCGCGTGCGTTCCTACCCGCACAACTACAAGAAGGTGATCATCTCGACGCCTGATCTTGAGAATGACGCTCTGGACATGTCCTACATGCTGGGAGATCAGAATCACCCGTTCTGCAAGTGCCGCAACTCTGATTGTCAGCATGAGATGCTGATCGATTGGATGGAGCCTGACGACGCTGGCGGTCTGAAATGGGACACCAACACGATCACACGTCCAGACGGTGCCTACGACTATACGGAGCTGGAAAAGACGATCCGGTTCAAATGCGAGAAGTGCGGCAGCGAGTATTTCGACGTGCCGGCCGATCGGAAATACATCTCACGAAACGCCTATTGGAAGCCCCAGAACGAGAAAGCCGCCAAGGACGTGCGCTCCTACTGGTGGTGTGCTCTTCTCCCATGGTGGACGAGCTGGTCGATGCAGGTCCGTGAGTTTCTTGAAGCGAAAAAGGCAATGAAGCTCGGAGATCTCGCGAAGCTCAAAGATCATTGGAATGAAACCCGCGGTAAGAGCTGGTCTGATCGGATTTTTTACAACTCCGACCAAAAGCTGCTCAAACCACGAATGTTCCCATACATCGTGACGGATCCGTTTCCAGAAGAACGGCGTCGATTCCTGAGCGTGGACGTGCAGAGCAAAGGCGGATTTCACCTTTGGGCTCTTGGCAGAGCATGGGCGGCCGGAGCGCGTTCTCGCTGGCTTTTTTTCCGTAAAGTCTGGTCGTGGGAGGAAATGATCCAACTACAACAGGAGTTCAGCATCAGCGACGACAACGTAATCATCGACTCAGCTCACAAGACTGCCGAGGTTTACCAGCAAGTTCTACGCTCAGGCGTCCGATGGAAAGCATTCAGGGGAGACGATAAACGGGACTTCATCAACGATGGTCAACGCATGATCTTCCAAAAAAGCATGGTGGATCCAGCCATCGGAACGGAGAATCAGGGTCGTGTGCCGCTGATCCCTCTTTATCTGTGGTCAAAGCCGTCTGCAATCAATCGATTGGGGATGTTTATGTCGGGACAGATGGGGGATTGGCAGCTACCGAAGTTCCAACCAGGTATCGAACAGGGAACGTCAATCGAATACCAACTGCAGGTCACTGCATGGGATGAACGCCAGCGCATTGAAAGCCGAACCAATAGCATGATCACGGAGCGTTACAACCGCCGTCCGGACAATGATCACGCATCAGACTGCGAGCAGATGCAGGTCGTGGCCGCGACGATCACTGGCTTGCTGGGGACGTGATATCTGAACCAGTGGTTGGATAATCACTGTTCACTCAATGGAAATCAGATCCTCGTCCGGCTCCCATGCGTCCCACGATTTGATCGCGATCCCGTAGCTGCCATCCATCGGCACCCACCCCTCATCGTCTTTCGGCGGACGTTGGTTGCGGAGGATGAACATCGCTAGGTTTTTCAGCCATGAGCGAGTGTAGTCGCCATCGTGTTCTTCGACATTTGTCTCCCAGTTCATCCAGAACTCGACCATTTCCTTGATCGATTCGGCGGCTTTGGATTCGTCGATTTCCACCGTCGCCAGTGGCATATTGTCGTATTCGATTGTGTGCGTTTTCATGTGATTCGGAAGAGAGTGAACAAGACGGCGATCCCAACGGGAACCCGCCTTGTAGTTGAGTTTTAAGGTGATTCGGACGGTTGGCTTGTATCGGGCTGGCGCTCTCGGTTCCCGTGGGATGCCTCAGCGTTGGGCATATTAAAAATCATCGGTTCCGGTCCCGTCGCAGTATTCGCAGTTCCACCCTTCCCACTCGCGGCCTGATCCTCCGCACTCGGGGCACGGTGAGCACATCACGCCGTAAGGATCGTTTTCGTCCCGGCAGTCTGGGCAGAGTCTCTGGTAGTCTCCGACGACAGTTGTGTTCATCAGCAGCGGCCAGTCACCTACGGCCTTGCAGTCGTGGCAAACATGCCCAACAGGGCGCTGCACCGAATCGCTACCGCGATTCAGTTCCGCTTGCTCGTTTTCCATATCGGCTTTCATCGTGCGGTATCCTCCGGCAGCGATCGGTGAGCTTGTTCGTTCGCAGAAGCATCCATTGCCTTTGAAGTCTGCCTTCCTGCCTGATTCACATCGGCTTCTATATCCATTACTTTCAGTTTCAGATGATACAGTGTCAGGTCGTAGGGATAGCCTTCCGCTGCTTTAGTGTTGCACCATTCAGCAAGCTCGATCAGTCCAATCCTCATTCTGTCAGAACAAGATTCATTTATACGCCTAAGTTTTTCTCTGTATGGAATAGAGGCGCGAACAGTCGATGGAGCAAATCCCTCGGGATCGCCGCTCTTGATAGGTGCGCTCATGGCTCGGAATTCCTCATCGCGTCGTTCGCAGAAGATATGCGCTTGCTCACTTCACGGTCGATCCATGACGGTTTGTGGCGGTATCTGGACCACGCCAGATTGATTGCCCACGCCAGTTGCACCACGTAGTTGAGCGGCCACGCAACCATTATGGCTTCCCGTCGAGCATAGTCACGATACGCGCACTTCATCCACCAGTGAGTGACACACCATTCCGGCGTCCGGTCGATAATGAGCCAATCAACTCTGCAAACAATGCCGTTCAGCGAACGGCGGGAATCGGCGTCTTTCGTGTTATTCATTGTCGCCCTCCCGCCGTCCCTTACGGCTGACGTTCGGCTTGAAGGTAGGGCAATCGGTCCCCTTATAGGCCCACACAAAAAACCTACGAGGTGCCTCTATCAGCACTGAATCCGGCATCGGTGGTAGTTGCGGGATCGGGTGTGTGCATTGGCCCGCGATTGATTTACGAGGATTGCCTTTTGCAGTCAGTTCCCATTTTGCCCATCGGCAATTACCGCACCGCCGAACAGACGCATCGATCGAATCGCTGGCAGCTTGTGTCTCACCCGTTAAGGTTTTCTCTCGTTGTGTCTCAGTTTTCATGATTTTTGAGCGTCAAGCGATCGGTCATGCAGGGTGTTCGCTGAAATGATCTCTCGCGCCTCGGCCACCAGCTTGTTGTATTCGTCCGCCGCCCACGCAGGAATGTAGTCCCAAACGCCGATCCGATCCCAAGCCACTATCTTTCCGCACACACCAAGAGCGCGGGCCATGCTTTCTTTTTTGCACGGCAACCGCTTTCTAAGCTTGGGCGCGGGAAGCCTCCCGAGCCTCTCCCTCGCTTTTCCTACGGCGGTCCGACTGCATTTTAGCCGCCGAGCAAGTTCTGCATCGTGAATGGTCCAATCCACCGCGTGCCAATCAATGATCCGTTTCATAAATTATCAGCGAACAAGGCCGAGCAGGGACTCGCCATCCTGCGGGACTTGCGGCGGTACCATTTTCCTGACGCCACGAAAAAGGTTGCTCACGGCTGGCCCTCCCCGGATCGCGATTCCTGACGGCTGATGTTCGGCTTCCACGATTCGCTTTTCTTTGTGGGAACCCATCCGGCGTCTAGGGCTGCGACAATCTCATCGGCTCGCTTCACAACCGCGTCCCTGTGTAAGCACGGCCCAGAAAGCCGGTATCCGACAGACTGATATTTCGTTCCCTTTCCGTTTGCTTTGGGGACAATCCGTTGGAACGACATCGAGAATGTGGACCAATGCCCTTTTCGGTCCTTCGGATCGCAAGCAGATCGCCAGCAATGCCGAACAGTCGATGGAGCTAACACAGCCCCGTTGGAGTCTTGAGTGGTGTTCATAGGTTTTCTTTTGGGGCTGTGCAGTTCATCGTGGTGTTCATTAGTTGAATGCTCTCCGCGCCCCATCTTCCGAAACGCACAATGCGCCGATATCCGTTGCGCTCGCTGAACAATGGCCGGCACTTCTGCTTGTTCTCGATGCTGATCCCGCGCCCCATCACGCGAACCCAGAATCCGCCCGGGTAGGAGTGCCAGGTCACCAGACGATGTAGCCATTTTGGTTTAATCATGAAATTGAAGATCGTTGTCATTTCTCTTGCCCCTTGTCGTTGAGTTGAAGCATTTCGGCCTGAACCCGCTCGATCACGCGTTCGCCGGTTGGCAGAAGCATGTGAGGCATGAACGCCGTCTCGAAGCTCATGATTCCACATTCGACCGCGCATACCTGGGCCTTGATCCAATCCCGAAGGATTGAGCACACAGAGATTTGCGCTTGTTGAATCGCCTTGGCTTCGTGCTGTTGCTTCGTTGCTCGAGTACGGTTGGTGTATGGGTTCTCCTTCAACCACGCGGCTGCGTAGCCCTTCCACGATGCCTCGAGGCTCACGTTTCGATCACGCCACCGAAATTGCACGATCGTCATTCCGCGTTCCATATCTGTCATGGTGCCGAACGTCGCGCATCCGAACTTGCCTAGAATCCTCTGTAAATCTGATAGAGCCGAAGCCCCCGCTGTTGATGTCTGATAGGGTATGCTCATTTGAATTGTTGGGTTAAATTGGTCTCTCGATACCGCGTTTTCTGCCACATCGCAGACAGAGCCGTTCATTCTTGCTGATAATCTCGCCCTCTGGTCCTCGCCAGCCGCTCAATCCCACATAAGCATCGCCTCCGCAATCGGTGCATGGATACTCGTAGGATGATCCTTCAACAGAGCGAGCCAATCGAAAGCGAATTAAGGCCCGCGTGATCGACTTCCCGGGTTTAACCAATCGGCGAAACCATTGGTCCATTTCTTCTTTTGATCCGAATCCCTCTGTCTCATGGATCGACTTCTCGTTTTCCATGCCATGGGCGTAACTCATCGATCGGTCTTCGCCTTGGGTGATCGTGATCGGCCAGAATCCCACAGCAACGACAGGCGTCAAATCGATCTGCTTTGACCGATACGGCTTCCCTGACCAGTGAAATAGCATGATAGGTACTCCAATCGGCCAAGGCTTATCCCTGATCGTCGTAAACTTGGTCTCATTGAGAACAGCATCCGCAAACCTTGGATCTACCGGACGCCTGATCATTTCGCGCCTCCTTTCAGTGATTTACGGCGCTCAATTTCCCGAGTAATCGACCATCGGGCTTTTTCAAGATCCTGAATAGCGTTCCCTTTCTCGTCGGCCCGCCAGATATACTTGATGGCGTTCCCCATGTTGAAGTTCATTTGCTCAATCACGGTGATGCACTCGACGCCGCTGGGATGCGCGTTGTAGTGCTTAGGATGATCAACTGCTGGATCGCCGGAAGAACTCGACGCATTGGATTGCACTGAAGTCGTTTCTCCTTTCAAGCGTTTCCACACGTGCCAGAACAAAGGATGATTCTCAGCGGAATCGGCTAAGAAATCGATCACTTCGAAAAGCTTTTCCACGTCACCTGACACCGCAATTCCTTGTCCGATTGGAAGAGCTTGGGATACAATGATTCCATCCGAATCCATGATTGTCAGCGAGAATTCGGGCAGTTCTGCTTTCGTCTTGACGCCCTCTTGCTCGTTATTAGAATGCGCCTGTGCGCCTTGAGAGATCGGGGTATCACGCCAAGCGCTCTCTTTGGTCTTGCGGATCTCTTTAAGATTGAGGGGCTTCGATGTTTTTCGTTTGCTCATACTATCTGATTTGGTTTTGGGTTTCGTTCTTACGTAAGAATGGGTTGCGCTGTTCAGCTCGATCGCCTCTGTGAAAGCTCACCACCACCATGGTAAAGGAATCTATTTGTGGCAGTGGAAGCGGAAGGTGAGGCGAAGCCTTCTAAGTCTCTCCATGTGTGGGAAAAATCGAATGTGGCACGGAAACTCATAGGATTTGTTCTCTCTGGCTTCTGGTGAGCTCGCGTCTGAGGTTCCAATAGCGCCAGTAAAAGATGCCCTGTGCGTGCATCCTGACTTTTTCGGAGATCGCTTCCGTGTGAAGAGTCGGAGCCTTCTTGGTTTCCTGAAATGCGATCACTTCGTACCGCGTGTAGGTGCGTGTCGTGATCGTGAACAACCCGGCGAATTCGGGAAGTTCATCAGGCGGTATGATTCCTTCCGGAGCGACGTAGTAGAAACGCCCTGGGCCAGTCTTGCACCGGGAGGTCAAAAGGTCGTGTTTGTTCCCGCACGTGTTCTTGGAACTGCCGCCGAGGTTCCAGTTGTAGAGCCGGTCTTTCTCTTTCTTGGAGTCGGCGCGAAAGTCTGCGGTTGTGAGCTTGATCTCGAACTCGATCGTTCGGCCGGCTTTGGTGACCGAGAACATGTCGCATTCCCACCATTCAAGCGGGGTGTAGTTTGGCACGATGAGTTCATGACCTTTCTGGCGAAGCTCAAGCCAAAGTGAGTCTTGGACCTTCCGTTCGTTGAGTTGGGATAGAAGTGTCGCCATGATCAGATGCCAAATCCCGGAGTGATGGATGTTCGCTTCTCGATTAAGTGCCCGTAATTCGGGTTCAGCTCGATCAGGATGGCTTTTCGGCCTAACTCCAAAGCGACTTTGCCGGTTGTTCCGGATCCGCCGAATGGATCAAGGACAGTATCTCCAAGTTTGGTGCTGGCGAGAATGCAGGGCGTGACCAGCGCGGAAGGATAGGTTGCAAAATGAGCGTCAGGGTATGGCGTTGTCGGTATGGTCCAGACCGTTCGCTTGTTTCGTCTTTCAACCAGTTGACTCACGGCCGCGCTGAACGATGAGTTTTGGCGTGGTCGCGTCGAACGCCGATCTTGACCCGGGCCGTTCTTTCTTCCCGGAATGCTACCTTTGTAGGAGCCGCCCGGTTTGGCGTGTTGGAGTGTTGAATGTGCCCCGGGACCATCTGCCCAACCGGCACATTTCGGGTTTACTCCGGATCCGCGAGAATGAGCGTTGCCTGTGACCGGCTCTTTGATGGCTTCCGAGTCGTAGTAGTAGCGACCAGACTTTGAAAGAAGGAACAGGTATTCGTGGGCGAGCGCCGGTCTGTCTTTGACGCTCTCAGGCATCGCGTTTGGTTTGTGCCAGATGATGTCGCGCCGAAGATACCAGCCATCCGCTCGAAGGGCGAAAGCGAGCATCCACGGCTGTCCTACCAGGTCTTTGTTTTTGAGGCCAGGAACCATCTTACGGTTCGGATTGCTCATGTAGCAATCGCCCATGTTGATCCAGCAAGTTCCGTCTTTCCGCAGAACCCGCTTTACCTCCCTGAACACCCCAACAAGCTTCTCAATGAACTCTGCCGGCGTTTTCTCGAGGCCGATCTGTCCTTTCACTCCGTAGTCACGAAGTCCCCAATACGGCGGCGAGGTCACACAGCACTGAACAGATTCGTCGGGTAGCGTCTTGAGAACTTCTCTGCAGTCTCCGATGAAAACAGTGTTCACTTGCCGCCCTCCATTGCTTTGTTGAGGGCGCGAATGAGATCCGAGTCTGGAACGTCGTCGATGGTGATCGCGCAGTCGGATACGTGCCCACAGCTTTGAAGGGCGTTCATGAGATCCGTTTCTCCAATCACGCCATGGATGCTCGCGAGCTGTTGAATGAGCTTCTGACGAGTCATAGGTATTCTTTCATGTGAATTTTCGTGTCGGGTTGTGTAGGGGTTTGGTTATTCCGAACCGCGTTCGTTTAACCCACTGTTCGCAGAATCAATGCGCTGGATTTGCTCGGCGTTGATTTCGCAGGAGTAGGACTCATCCCACTGCACCGGAACCATAAGGTCTTTCCCGTGCCAGCAAGCGAGGCCGGTCACGGTCCCTATCAGGCTCACGGGCCGGACGGCATTCCCTGGGCCTTGCATCACCCTATCTCCGGGGCTGCACCCTGTTTTCAGGACTGAGTTGGCTAGTCGGATATTCCCCCATTTGTCGTATTTCTCGTATTCCAAAAAAATCTGCGAACAGGCGAGCGAGCTAACCCCGGCCTGCGGGTCTTGCGTGGTTGTCGGCGTCTCACTCATGGCCGGGGTTGCTCCTCTTGTCCGTTCGGCCAATACCACGACGGGTCAGGCAGGTTCATCGTTGCCCAATCTGCCACGATCCCAGCAGCCACGGGCCAGCGCAGCGCAAGCCCCCAGCACAGGAGAAGCAGCAGCAGTTCAAAGACTGCCATGAAGGGCCAGCACAAAGGCCGAACAAGGCGAGCGAGCCAACAGCGGGAAGTCGTCAGTTTCGATTTCATGCCTTTTCCTCCCGCCGTAGCTGGCCTTGATCGTTCACCGAATCGCCATCCTGCGGGACTTGCGGCGATACCATTTTCCTGACGCCACGAAAAAGGTTGCTCACGGCTTTCCCTCCCCGGATCGCGATTGGTGGCCTTGATCGGTTCGACAATAAAATAGCCTCGTTCGCGTGCAGTTCTTTGAGTCGATCCATTGCCGTCATATCGGTAACGTCTTTCCCGTTCCGCTTGAGGATTGCGCAAACAAGAAGCGAGATGTCATCCCGCAGCCTCGCGTTATCGCGCTCTAGCTCTCGTATGTCTGCACGCAATCGCCGCACGTTGAACAGTGAGTCGTCGCCAGTGTCCGGCCCTTCGGCGCTCGGGGTTCCGGTCGAGTCTTGCTTAGTTTGACCGCTCATTTTCATTGGTTCGTTGCTTAGGCCGCGATTGCCTCCGCGGTCTTGAGGTATGGGGTGATGTCGGTTTTCTGGGTGAGGGCCGCGAGGACAAGGGCGCGGACTGTGCGCCTTGGGACAGCGTTGCCGATCTGCTTCACCTGATCGCTTTTGTTTCCGGTGAAGGTGAAGTGCCGGGGGAATCCCTGAGCGGCACCAAGTTCATGCGGTTGAAGCATCCGAAACCGGATGTCCAAGAGGTAGCGTTTGCCTTGAACTTCCACGACCGGACGCTTCCCGGGGTTGGCTATGAGCTCCTGCAGGACGGGATCCGCTAATCCGAAGCGCTGTTTCGTTGTGGCTGTTCCAAGCGGTAATTCGATGTCTTGAGCTCTGCCGTTGCCGTAGTATTCCACAAGGAACGGTTCGACAACAGCGTGACGCGCTTCTGTCGTGACCGTGGATAGTGGATCATCCACGGAGTTGCATGGAGTTTTCCCGCCTCCGGTGTGGTCGATCGGGATAATGAACGGTTCGACAAGTGCGATGGCACCGGAAGCGCAAACCGTTGGAGACGGCTTGCTGACCGGCCGTAGAGCACCGTCCGATTGCTGGGGAAGCAATGCAGGTTCGCAGACCGCCCATTCTCCGCGAGATCCGCAGACTGTTGGCAACGGATTGTCCAAGCTGCGGGATCGGCGCTGATCACCGTTGGCTTCGTCGCCATTTCCGTGCGCTACCTGAACCAGATACGGATCGACAAGGCAGATGTGCCCGCCGCCAGCCGTGAGTGTCGGCATCGGTTCATTAAGGCTACGTCCGCTACCTTCAAGCTGAGATTCCGATGTGCCACGGAGGGCGACAAGGAAGGGCTCGGCGAGGCCGATTCCGCGGCTTTCCGTGGTGACGGTCTGCAGTGGCTTATCGACGCTTCGGGATCGGTTTTCTCCGGTCTGTTGAGGCGTGATGAACGGATTGATCCCGAACTTCGCGAGGCCGGCGTAGATCCGTCGAAGCGTCTTTGGACTCAGCGGCTTCTTTCGATCGAAGATGGATTTCCCCTTGAGCGACCAGTCGATGATCTTCCGTGCTGGCACCCAAGGTTGCTTCGTTTTGCCAGTGAAGTCGAACTTCGGTTGATCATCCTGAATTTCGCGAGACAGAAGATGTGGCGCGGCGTGGGTGGCATCAGGCCAGGTGATCTTGCGACGGCCGCGAACAGCTTGGATGAAGAGTCGGCGACGTGTGGTTGGATCTCCGTAGTCGGCAGCGCACAGGATTCGGTGATCGACTCGGTATCCAAGTGACTGCAATGCCGCTACCCATGCAATGAAAACACTGCCTTTGCGGCTTTTAAGCGGGCGTCCGTTGCATCCGATCGCGCCCCAGGTAATGAACTCGGGTACGTTCTCGATAAGAATCACGTTGGGACGCAAAGCCTCGGCCCAGCGAACAACGCACCATGCCGTAGCTCGGGATTGGTCGTTGATCGGCTTTCCTCCCCGGGCAACAGAGTGGTGAGTGCATTCAGGTGATGCCCAAAGCAGATCAAGCTCGCCTTCGTTGTAGAGGTCGCGAGGGTTTACCGCGTCGAGTCCGGTGCAAAGGTGGCGTGCGGTGGGGTGGTTGACGGTGTGAGTGGCGATCGCAACCGGCCAATGGTTGATGGCCGTTAAGTCGCAGCGGTAGCCAAGGAGTTCGATGGCTTCGACGGCTCCGGTACTGGTTCCGCCAGCTCCGCAAAAAAGGTCAGCGAGAGCGAGAGATTTCACGAAATGCTAAGATGTTGGGTTGGAAATTCGTTGTGCTCGATTCCGTCCAGAATGCGACCGGCTGCGTGCTTGCCAACTTTCTTGCATGTGATGGCATCATCGTTCTCGTTCTGTGGAAGGGTTTCCCACATAGATCCGTCTTCGCGGATCCAGCACAGATCTCTTTCAGGAAGTGCGCCGAACCCATGATGTCCTGCAGTTACCCACTCGCCCCACTGCTTGAAAAAGAACGCTACTTGAGCTTCGGCGCACTGGTCGCGAAGTGACCGAACCCAATCCGGATGCATAGGGCGGGCACCGGGTCCGGATTCTCCCCCGGCGATGACCCAATGGATACCCGGTCCATTGTCCGTAATCGGATCAAGGATGTAGCCTGGCATTTCTGAATCGCACTCCGCGCACCATGGCGTCCCGTCGTCAAGGTGCTGAGTCTCGGCGTCTCCAAAGCAGTTTGCGCAAAACGACATGCTTTGAATGTCCACCGGGCCAAGAAGTGGTTCGCAACTTAGGAATCGCACCTTGGCGGGAATTCCAAGAAGGTGAGGTATGCGCTCATCGGCTCGCTCCTGATCTTCGACGCTTGTTCCAAGCCAGACGTTGTGAGGAGCCGCGCCGTTGACCCAATCAGCGACGAACTTCATTAACTCCCACTGATCGTTTGTAACAGTTTTCCCTAAGAATTGGTCGCAAACTGCCATCAGCCGAGAACGCCAGTTTTTCGGACGTTTGGTGAGCAAGAGCCAGTCAAGATTCGGAGTGCAGCGGATGATATCGAGCAAATCAGCGAGCCACTCGACAGGAACTTCATCATCCAGCCAGTCGGCGAGCGATGCGCAGAAGACGCGTGGACGGGCAGAGGCGACGTAACCGTCTTCGGCAAAATCGTGAAGGGCGTCTTCAATTTTTTCTTCGGCTTCCTTGTTCCACTTCAACGGCAGCTTCCAGTAGCTTTCAGAAGTTCGGGATCGGGGGTTTCCTTTTCCCCATTTCACGCGTCGATACCGCGTATCCATCAGTGTCTCGGCGTAGCAGTTGGCGCAGCCCGGGGAGACTTTGGTGCATCCAATCCAAGGGTTGAATGTGTGATCGGTCCATTCGATTTTTGAGTTTTGCATAGGGGTGTGTAGTGACGTGTCGTGTTCAGCGGGTTTTCAGTGAAGTGATCTCGACGCGGTGAATCTTCCCGCAGAGTTGGCATCTAGCGCGGTAGTCGAAGGTTTGGGAAATCACCATATCTCCCGGGAAGTTCGGGTGATTAGCGATAATCGTCGGCTCTCCTATTTCTTCCTTCCGGATCGGTTCGTAAGGATATGGGCACTCGCGGCGGCAGATGGTGAAGTTCGCGATCTTTCGATCAAAGCGAAATTTCTTTTCCAGAATCGCCCAGACGATTCCGGTCGAGACTCCGATGATAAACGACATCCAGAGGTTAGCCGCGAGTTCAGGGACGACAAGTTTCGAAATCAATATGAAGGCAGAAGAGATGCACACAACTGCCGACATACTGAGTGAACAGATCAAAAACCTGTGTTTCCAACTTATAGTTTTCATCAGAAGGGAATATCTTCGTCGTTGTCTTGATTTGAAGCCGACGATGAAGCCGCAGAGCTCTCCGGTCGTGATGGCCGCGATGGCTGTCCACTCTCGGGTTTGGGGCCGAGCGGTTGGATGTTCTCGCACACGATCACCATTTTTTGGCGCTTGGCGTCAGTCTGCTTGTCGTTCCACGTCTGGATTTCCAAGCGTCCTTCCAAGTAAACCTCACGTCCCTTGCGGACGTATTCGCCGACGAACTCAGCTTGTTTTCCCCAGACCGTAGAGTTGAGGTAGGTGACTTCTTCCTTGCCGCGTTCGCCATCTTTGCCGGCGACCCAGCGGTTGACCGCGATCGAGATCTCGCACACCGCGGTTCCCTTTGGCGTGAATTTCACTTCCGGATCTCGGGTGACTTTCCCAATGATCTGCACTTTGTTCAAATTTGCCATTTCAGTTTGATTTTCAATATGGGTTGTCGTTGCGTTCTTCGAACACGGTCATTGTGCGAAGGAAATTCATCGGGATGAATCCGGTTGGCCCTTCACGGTTGTATTCGACGTGGAGGAAGCATGGACGAACCGGACTGTCCTCTTCCTCGGATTGGTCTTCTTCTTCATCGTCTTCGTCCTGCTGCTTCTTGCTTTTCCAATTCTGTTTCTTCGGCTTCTTTCGCTTCTCGGTGACAACCTTCCAGAGTTGATCACAGTCCTGTTGCAATGCCTTGGACTCGCGCGTCTCTCCATCCGAGTTCACTTGCGATATGACGATCACCGGGATCCGGAGTTCCTTTGCGCACACTTTGAGATTCCGACTGATCTCTGCAACTTGGCGTTCTCGGTTGACCTCGCGACGATCAAGGGGCTCGATCAACTGGGCGTAATCCACGATCAGTAGCTTGATCTGATGCTGTTCGACCAAATTCTGAGCTGTCGCTCGGATTTGCAGCGCATTGACCGAAGACTCGTCACGCACCCAGATTGGTGCTTTTGCTGCGTCTGCCGCCGCCTTGTAGAGCTTGTGCGTGTCGTTGAGGCAAAACGCCCCATCTCGGATTTTCCGAAGATCCACACGGGCACGCATCGCAAAATACCGGTCGATGAGCTGACGCTTGGACATCTCAAGAGAAAGAACTCCGACTCCATATCCGATCGAAGAAACGTGAACGGCAATGTTGAACGCCAGAGCAGATTTCCCGAGCTTCTCCCGAGCTGCAATGACGATCATTTGTTCAGCAAGCATTCCTCCGGTCATGGTGTCCAGCCTGGCAAATCCTGTCGTTAGGCCCGTCATCGAGGACTTATCTTTCTTCTTGAAAGCCGCCTCGTATCGATCCAGTGCTGGTTTCACCAGATCTTTCAGCCGCTCGGTCTTTGCTTTCGTTTCGTGAACTCGCTGCAGATCCATTGCGGCCTTCTGAAACTCGTCGGCAAGACCCCTCGGATTTGCCTGCTCAGTGAAAGCCATCTGAGCAAACTTGTGGCACGTCGAAAGCATCTCCCGCAGAAGATACTTCTCCTTCACGATCTCGATGTAGTATTCGATGTTTCCACCGGTCGGAAGAAACGTGTAGAGCGTGCTGATGTAGGCTGCTCCGCCAGCGGCGAGCAACAGTCCTTGCTTGTCCAAGAACTCAGCGACAGTGATGAACTCCATCGTCTTCGAGACCGTCCAGAGATCAATGATTGCTCGATACAGAATTTGATGGGGAGGGTGGTAGAAATGAAGCTCGGTGAGTTCATCCAAGCACACGGAAATAGCCCTTGCTGGATCCATGAGGCATGAACACAAGGCACCACGTTCGGCATCAAGGTTCTGCGGAACTGCCGCTTGAGCAGATTTCGTGCGTTGCATGAATTCTTCGAACGGGTTCCTTTGGATCGATTGTTTCTTGCGATTCATGACGCAATCCTCCCTCCCGTGTCGGAGCGAAACTCCCTGAGATACACGGCGTCGGCCGTCCGTGGATCTTGATGGATTTCGATCAGGTTCGGATACTTCTCGCTGCACCACTTTCGGTAGGCTTCGGAGTCAATGTCCTCCTTTGCCTTCGTGGAGATATTGGGCTTGCGGATCTCCGAATAGGCCCGAGCCCGGTCCATCTCACCCGGGAAGTTGTTCAGGAACGTCTTGAGGTCACGACGATGATGCCCTTCGTCTCCAAGTGATCGTTGAGCTGCGTAATACGGCTCAATCAGATCCATGTCCTCCATCGTGATCTTTGCCTTTTTGAACGCCCTTACTTCTGCCTCTGCCCAAGCCGTCGTCAGACGGCGATTGAACAGCGATGCAACACGTTTGGCGACCGGTGTTGTCGGAAGTCCCTTTTCGTTTTGCTCGGGAAGTTCCTGCGACTTCCCGTTCTCGCGCGTATTCGTATTCGTATTCGTATTCTCTTCTATTCTATTCAGGCCGGAAGTATCTTCGCACTTCCGGGAACTTCCCGGAACTTCCCGGAAGTCGTCGTTGCTCGCCAGCCAATCCGCGGGCTTTCCTTCCGGTGCCGGGAATTTGGCGCGGCTGTCTTTAAGCCGTTGCCCGAATTTGACGATCGCGAGTAGCTGACGGCCCTCTGCCTCGTAGCGAAGGATCAACTGCCGGGTGCTCAATTCATCGAGCCAGCGGATCAGGTCGTTCGGTCTGAGGTTTTCGAGTAGCGGAAAGCACAGGCTTTTCAACAATCGGGGTTCGGCATAAAATCTTCCAAAATCATCCGCCTTCATGATCAGGCGGATGAAAAGTCGTTCAGCCTCGGCGGAAAGCCCGTCGAACTTGAGGCTGTCGGTCCAATCAGAAAGCATTCTTTTAGGCATCGGATGCCTCCTTCACGCCTGCATTGGGCTTGGGAATAAAGTTCGGATCGATCTTCCTCGGGGCAGGCCCAAACGCGATCTTTGGCTCTGGTTTCAAATCTGGCGCATCGAACGGAGGTTTGTTGGTTCCGACATCAGTGGTGTCGGGGTGTGTAGGGTTCTTTACCACGGCTACGGTTTCTCCATACTCGTTGATCAATTCATAGTCCGTGAGCAACTTTTTCGTTTGCTTCCAATAATCTTCGAGGTCTTGTTTGGCGCTTTTTCCTCGTGATATCGTCAACTCAATCTTCTGCCCAAAGAATGCGTCTTGTGAAATGGAAACGCCTTCGATGATAAAGTCCTGCCCACCGACCTTCACGACATCTCCATACTTCGGCAACGTCGGCATCGAGAGTTTCGGTGAAATGGATATACTCATCGGGACATCCCTCCAAACGCACACTCAACACACAATCTTGAGTGAATAACAGAGAGAGGCGAGGGTCGGAATCGAACCGACGCATAGAGAGGACCGCGTGTAAGTGTGTGTCCTGCAAGTCGAAATACAGAGAAAATGGGGGTTTCTGCGGAGTTCTTTCCTTGCTTGGAACTCACAAACTCACAATCATTTTCGGAATGGCATTCCTGATGAAACGCGGTCGCTTTTGGTGGATTACCTACCGGGAAACTCCGGATGGTCCGTTGATTCGCGAGAGCACAAAACTCTTGGTTGACGATGAGGTCCAGACGGCTTCTGCGGAGCTGATCGCCGCGAAGTGGACGTTGAAGGAAAAGGGAGATGCCGCGGCAAAGATCCGAGGCGGATTCGATTGGGTGGAAGAGTTTCTGGCAGATCACTGCCAGTCTCCGCGCACCTTGCAGGCATACAGGCTTCACTGGAAGCACTTGCGGCACTTCTTTACAGTCGAGGGAATTCATTGTTCAGCAGATGTGAGATTTGCACACGGGGCGCAGTATGTGAAGTGGAGAATGCGTCCGAAGGCACATAACGGGAAATCAGTTGGTCGAAACACGGCTCTCCAAGAGCTGAAAACTCTGAGTCTGGTGATGAGGCACGCGGCTCTTCGGGGTGAAATTCAGGTCAACCCGATTCAGCATCTCGGGATCGCCCGTGAAGAAACCGAGGAACGGCAGGAGTTTCTTCCGTCCGAGATCGAGCGATGCAAAAAGCTGTTGGAATCCGAACGACGGAAGGATCCGAGAAACGATTGGATGTATATCTCGTTCATGATCTCGCTTCACACAGGGCTCAGGCTCACAGAAACCAGGCTGGCGATGCGCCACGTCGATTTTGAGCGTAAGCGGATCACGATTCCGCGGCCCAAGGGTGGGAAGACCCGGGCATTCACGCGCCCGCTTCCGGACATCCTGATTCCGATATTGAAGCCGCTGACAGGGCGCGAGTATTCGCATGACTTCCCGTTTCAACCGTCCAGGTGCTTCCAGAACTTTTTCAAGCGTGCCGGCGTTCCTCATCTTGTTTTCCATGGGCTTCGGGTGACGTATATCACGAGGCTCGCTCGAGAAGGCGTGCCGCTTGCGGCGGCAATGGCGCTGGTGAACCACTCTTCGAAGGCTGTTCACCGGATTTATCAGCGGATCGGCTGCGAGGACGTTCAGAAGTATGCGAATGTGTAGATCGCGACTCTTTTGCCCACCACCGATTGAAGGTGGATTTGCGGATCAGCTTTCCGACCCGAGGCATTCCGCGGCGATTCCACTGGCTTACCGTGCTGCGATTGACCTTCATGATAATCGCGAGCTCGGCTGTGTTGATCGGGGCATCTGCGTCCCACCGTTTGCGGATATCGTCTTCTGAGGCTTTTGGGGTGAAGTCGGCCATAGTCAGAGGGGTTTGATGGTTATCCAAATACCTGGGAACTGGCCCCAATGTTTGGTTGTGCGACCGTCAGAAATCTGTCCGTCGTCTTCCAGATACCCGGCCTTTACAAGGCAATCATCCAAGAGCTTTTGGAGGTTTCCGTAATCGGGGCGTTTGTAGTGCCAGATCAGCTTTCCAAAATTGCGCTTTGGCTCGGACTCTCGGTAGGGGAATATCCAGTTTGTCTCGATGGAAACAGGTCCGGGGATCGGCGTTAATGGTCGATGCTTCACACCTTGAAGCAGGGTAACGAACAGCTTCTCCGTTTTCTCCACTTCTTTTTTGACGTAGTGCGAAACAAAGGCTTTTCCATGTTTCGGTTGGACGATACGCACACCCTTCTGTTGAGCTGTGATCGTCGGCGGAACAATGTCCAGATGGATCTTTACTTCTGTGACAGTCACTTTTTGCAAGTCTTTCGGCTGATGAAGAGGTTGATCAGAATGGTGTTGACGTGTGCCCGCCACATCACCCATTCGATGTAGCGGTCGGGATCACTTGGTTGGTCGATTCCGGATCCACAAAATCGAGGGCTTCCGGAATCTTCCAATTCGGCCGTAATCTCGGATTCGCTTCCATCGCGGAATCTGTGGCGGAACACATGCATCTCAGGACTGAGCGGTTACTCTGGCGTCTTGAATGAACGACGGGCATACCTTGTGTTTGTGGTCGTACGGCGGGGTGTCAAAGTATGCCTGATCTTTTCTTGGCAGGCATCGGAACCGATAGCATCGGTCCCGAACCGGACAATTTTCACCGTCGCACTTTCGGATCTCAGACATCGCTCGGAGGAAGGAGTTTCTGAACGAGCGAGATCACGTCTCCGATCGTCCGAACATCGGACATCGCCTGATCTGGGTCGGGGATAACGATTACGAACTCTTCCTCGAGTCCCATCGTGAGCTCGACCAAATCAAGCGAGTCCATTCCCAGATCTTGGATGAGATCGTCTGCGTCCGCGAATCCATCAGCGTTTTTGGGTTCTGTGAAAAGGCTGGCAAGCACGGAATGCACTCTTTGGCGAATGATGTCTTCTGTGATCATTTGTCGGAATCGTCTTGGTTTTCTTCGACCACTTCGAATGTCGCGTCTTCGATCGCCAGCACCGGGGCCGGGAGCGCCTTGACCTCGCTTTCGATATCCACGGCATCAGCCTTCTTCGGCTCATTGGAATTCTTCTCCTTGGACATCGATGGGAACTCCGGTTGAGCAGGATCGTCCATTTTGGTCGTGATCTCGTCGCTGTGCTTGAGCGAAAAAGTCAGCTTGTCGGTCTGATTTCGCTTCGCGTAGTCGAGCTTGATCGAGTGACTGAGCGTTGCAGTCGGCTCTTCGCACGATTGCAGGCACGTCAGGATATCGCCTTCGTGGGAGGCAATGAGATCGACTAGGTTGATGCAGCTTTTCTCGGCGATGCTGCGAAGCGCATCGTTCTTGATGCGGTCGAGCTCGAGGTAGGTGAATGGTCCTTTGGATGTTTCTTGGGTGTCGGTTTCTTCTGGCATTTTGGTTTTTGTGTAGGGTTGTGTCGTGGGTAATGGTAAGTGAGTGAGATTACTCCCAGATGATGCCGATCCGTTTCAGAATGGCCTTGGCTTCGGCTGGTTTTGCGGCGGCGAGTTCCGCGATGATCGATTCGGATCTCCATCGGCGCTTTGGCTCGTTGAATTTCAGGTTACCTCCCGCTTTCTCGAAATTTGAAAGGTATTCTTCCCGTCTGTGGAGTTGCAACTTACCATCATGGAGTTGAATCCCAAACAGATCCCGAAGCTTTGAGTGACAAGAATCGAGTTCTTTTCGGTGTCTGTTAATCGAGTTTACGAGAGCCTGTGCTTTTCGCTTGTGCTTTGGAATTCTGTTGAACAGGTCTTGGATCGCTTCTCGTTCTGCTTTCTCTCGTGTTTCCCAAGTGATCTCTGGCTGCGCTTTTTCGGCTGCGCGGATGGCGGCTCTGAGGTCTGAATCTACTTTCATATCGGATTTCGTTGATGTGTAGGATTGTGTCGGAGTGGGGGTTATTGAATCAGTCTTGGCGAGGCTTTTGGATCAGATTCTTGAGGGTTTCGAGGGCGGATTGCCGATTCGCTTCTGCATCCTCCATCTTGGGCCGGATGGTGTTGACCACAGCGAAGGCCAGCATCTCGGAACTCACTGCGGCCGGCAGCGTAATCGATGCCGGATTTCCGCCGTCGAGATCCTGATAACTGATGGTGGTTTCGCCGTCCCGTAAGACAGAACAGGTGAACTTTCCAGAGATGGCGTTGCCAGGCTCCGGTGATGCGTGGTGGACGATCGAGAATTCTCGAACGGGGATTTGTTGGGTGTTCATTTTTGGGTGTTGTGGGTGAGATTCAGGAGTTTTGGACCCCCGCTTGTTTCATGTGCCAACGCGGGGTGATGGCTTCCTCCCACTGAGTGTAGGACGGCCAGTAATCTTGCGCTCGGTGCCATTGGAGTGTGTGAATGGCCTTTCGGTATTTCACGCGAGCGGCTTCAACCCGCTCGTCGTCGTCGGGCAAGGTGATGACGTTGACGTAGTGCGGAGGTTCGGACTCAACGACGATGAATCCCATGCCGTTACGGTGGCGACCGAGGGCTTTGAGGATGTCGAGGTAGAAAGCGGTTTGGATGTCGTAACCGAACTTCGCGAGCGTGCTTCCGAACCCAAACTCCGTGTTCGAGGCATCGCAGGACACTTTGAGGTCGAACAGCCAGTCGGTCTTGTCCGAATAAAGGTCCATCTCGCACTTGCACAGGTGCCCCTGTAACTCGGCGATCCCGACAGCCTTTTTGCAGTAGCGGAAGATCGACATGAGATCGGACTCTTTCATCAAGACCGAGACGATGCTTTTGGCGGTTTCCAGCATCTCGTGGCCGACGACCATCCGACGACTGATCGACTTTTCGAATTCCGTCCAATACTCGATTGCCTTGGCCGTGGCATCGCTTGGGTTCTTGGCGTTCCATGAACGGGAACTCGGCCGAGATGGCGCATCCTTTGGAACGACACAAAACAGAGTGTCGAAGCTCATGGGCTCCAACAGGATTGTGTCCACAAGCGAACCGAGCTTCATCGAGTCCGTGACTTTGGTTCGCTCCTGGGCGTACCAGTCGCGAAACTTGGCGGGACACCGGGTTTCGATCCCGAGCTCAATCCACTTTTTGAGTGTGGACTGATTCAGGAACGGGAGATCCCGGTAATCTGCGCCAACGATGTTGTGATGCAGTCCGATATCTGGATGGGTCGGGCTTTCTACGAGCATAGGACGCGAACGATGATAGAGAGCATGGCGATGATCCAAAGACTGATGCCGAAGGAGATCAGGAAATCGCGCATCTTTCGGATTGCTTGATGATCCAGTTCACTAAGTCGCGACGGGCCGTATCTACTTTCTCGAATACGGCTTTGTTGGCGTCGTTGACTGGCGATGCGATGGGCAAGAACGCGATGCGGCCAGCGAACTCTTGAAGCCGCTTGGCGTCCATCGAATCCCTCGGAACCGAAACGTCTTTGCTCTCTGCGAACACCGTGGACTGAGCCGTTGGGGTTGGTTCTGGTGGGCTCGTAGGCTCTGGTTGAACATGCACCACAGTGCGCGCTTGCTCGGCCTGTTTCAGATCCGCTTCCGCCTTTTCCTTGTCTCGCCGGGCTTGGTCGAGCTCGGCTTGCAGCCGGGCCGACTCTTGGATCTCAGCCACGAGTGATTGGAACTGTTCCTCCGAAATGTCACCGAGCATGTAGGATCGTGGATCCTTTCCGAGCTTACGGATGCTTTCGGATCTGGCTTTCCGAGTCTCTTCCTTCTGTGCCGCCAACTCCTTTTGACGACGCTGGTTTTCCAGCCGGATTTCGTGCGTGGACTTCGACTCTTCGTAGAGTCCTTGGAAGTCTTCTTCCGCCATCTCTTCGAGGTTGAAGAGATGGACGGAAACTCCGAACGGCTTGAGCAGTTCCTCACGCTTTGCTTTGCGCTCTGCGCGCTCTTGGGCTTCGATCCGAGCCGCGTACTCCTCCTGTTCTGCCAGATGGTTTTCTGCTCGTTCACAGGCATTGATCACGCATTTGGCGACGGCATCGATCGCTTTGCCTTTCCGGATAGATTCGTCTTTCAGTTCCTTGCGCTTCTTGTCGGCTTCAACGCGGATCTTGCGGATCTCCAACCGCAGGGCTCGGGCTGACTTCATGGCCTTGATGTCTGTGACGGATGTCACGGTAATCTCAGCAGCTTTTTCCATCAGTTCCTTGCCAGAGGCGTAGAACCCGATGAACTCGTCCCGAAGGTTGAGTTTGGTCGAGTCCGCGAGAGCAAGGTTGTCGTCTTCGACAATCAGGTGGATCTCGGCCACATCTGGCGGGGCGATGGTGGCAAGCATCTTGTTTTCCTCAGTGGTTTGCATGTGTCGGGGTGTGTAGGGGTTTTGATTCAGGAAAGAGCTGCGTTGATCTCACGCCAGCGATCGACGACTTGATTGCACTCCGCGAGACTGAGGTCTTCGGTGTCACGGACATCTGCGATGCCGAGTTTTTTGAGTTGCGCTAAGAACGAGGCTTCAATGAAGCCGCAATCCGCGCGGGTTTGTTGAATCTTCCGAACAAGATTGAGACGCTCGCTGTTGAGTTGCTCCGTGGTCGGCGATTCCAGAGTCAGATTTTCGCCTTTTGAATCTTGACTTTTGCAATCTACCGGCTTTTCGGGTTGCGTTGGGGCTTCGTTTTTCTTCGGAGTTTGGTCCGGGAGTTGGGGCCGGTGTTGTCTCGGAGCGTCCTTCACGGATTGAACCTGTGCGGGTTTCGCATCCGCCAGATTGCTGACATCTTCGAGGTCGCTTTCTGGGATCTTCTCACCGGCTGCGATTTGCCACATGCGGGCGTAGATTTTGCGTGTGGCCTTCCCGAGGATCTGATCGTCTGTGCTGCCTTTTTGGAGCCGAACAGAAACATCACCTTCGAGCGACATCGGACGCCCGCAGAACTCCCACGTCGCCGTGTAGGGCACGATGGCTCGTCCGTTTTTCTCTTCCCAGACCGGAATGCCAGGAAGGATCCGGACTTTGTTGAAGCGATCGTCTCGGTCGGTCTTGCCCTCAAATCCCTCTTTGGTGACGTAGAGGTTGCTGGCAATGATGTTGAACTCGTTTCCGACGATCTTGACTCCACGGAGCACGGCTTCAATGACACATTCTCGAATCGTTTCGATGTCATATCCGCCGGCGGGCTTGTCGGTCTTGAATCCGAGCCGAGAGTTTTCCAAGGCTTTGAATTTCACAACAAGATCATCGGTGAGGGCTTTGCGCATTAGGGCGACTGCCTTTGCCGTGATCGCCATGAGTCGGAACTCGTTGGCGGCCTGCTGTGTGGCGATGCGATACTCGGCAGAGATATCTCCGAGCTGATCGAGGGGAGTCACCGCTTCGTCGGAAATCGACAGAAGCGTGAGACTTTTGGGTTGCGTTGCGGCTTGGTTTTGGTTACTTTCCATACAGAATTTAGAGGTGATGTGACGTTACTTCTGTTCAGCTTGAACTGGCCCGGTTGCTTAAAAACGACCGGGCCTTTTCAATTCAGGTGCCATAGATGGCTTCTGCCAGAACTTTACGGACGAATGATCCCATGGATCGGTCGTCCGCTTTTGCCGCCTCCTTGATTCGGGCCTTCATTTCCGCAGGTAGGGAAACGGTAAGCGAATCAGTTTCGGCATCTTGATTTTCTGGATCTGCATCAGTTGGCGCGGCTTCGGTAATCATAATCGTGGATCGAGGTTAAACCTGAAAACTTGATCAGGTAAAGCGAGACCTTACACACAACGACACATACCGACAGACGAGTAAGAGTCAATCAGAATCAACAAAAGCGAGTGATTTTTTATTGATATTGACTATTTTGTAATTGCGTGTAAGGAATCTGGTTGCACAACCTTACATGTGCAACAAATAATGAAAACGAAAGAACCTGGAAGCGAGGATGGCCCTAAAAAGTATCCTCGCCCGAAGCGCAAACGACGCTCGCCGCGAGCACGGCCACCGGTCAGAGACGATAGCCAAGACCAACTTACGATCTCTCTCTCGAAAGAGATGAAGGAAGATGTGATTAAAGTCGCGGATCGTGAGGACCGATCCATGTCGCAGGTCGTAGTGATTGTTATGGAGTGGGTATTGGGAGGACGGAAAGGTCCGTGCCCAATTAAGCCACTGAAAGCCGACGAGCAACGGTCGGAATAAGATCAACCTCATCCACAGTATCGTAATTTTGACGGAATGAATTTTGTGCCATGCGAAGCAATTTGGCAGGGTTCATTTCCTCTACGTGATCGGCGAAAAGAGCTCCGTCGAGCGCCAGTTGGGCGCTATCGCTCTTTTCGCCGAAAACCGTGAGCATGTGTTCGTCGATGGTGTTTTCGACAGCCACAGGATAGATTGTCACGGGTTTCGGGCTATCCAGCCGCCAGACACGGTGAATGAATTGTTCGTTTTCATCCATCGCCCATGAGTAGGATGGCAAGATCAGGTTTGAACAGTTGGAGAAACTGTAACCTTCACTCATGGCTTTGAGGCCGGCGACCATGACCGGATACTTCTTCCGCTTGAAATCTTCGGCGAGAGACCCACGGCGTTTGGGATCGGTGCTTCCATCCAGAAGTAGGGATTTCACCCCCAAGTCTTTGACCAGACGGCGATGCAGGGCCGAAGAGAATGCACGGAACGGCGAGCCAACGAGAACCTGTTCTCCGGAGTCGATTAGGTCCATCACCAGCGAAATTACGGCCGCCATCTTCGGCGTGAGATCATACTCGCTGCATTGAGGCGTTCCTGTTGTAGCATCCGTGATGATGTCGTTCAGGCCCGGGTCGTGGGGGCAGAGCGCAACTCGCCGCAGGATATTGAGCTGCATCCCAATTTGCGTTCGGCGTTTAATTTCCACCCCTGCTTGCGACTGCACAGGTGGGAAGTCGAGATGAAACGAATAGACGTGTTGTTGCTCGGTCCCGGGCGGCACGTAGATCGGACGCATCGTTTTCGGAACGATATCCTCCCCGCAGTCTGTCTTGCGGCGGCGGATTATGATCGGCGCAAACAGCTTCCACAGGCGATGCACATTCGAGATTCTGGACGTGCGTTTTTCGATCTTTCGTGGTCGTCGGTTTGTCATACGCGCGAGAGCTTTGTCTTCTTGCTCGCGAGTGATGAACTTTTCGTGAATGAGATGCTGATTGGCGAACTGTTCGCGAGCCTCGGATGTGCCAGGATACGGCCAGCGTTCGGTCGGTTGGCTGAACCCACCAGAAGCCCACCAGCACAGCCAAAACACGGATTCCAGACGATTCTTGATCGGCGTGCCGGTCAGGACCATCCGAAACTTTGGATCCAGCATCCGGACGCCCTCGGCAACGCAAGAATCGTTCGCCTGCAGTCGGACACCTTCATCGATCACCACGCAGTCGAAAGAATTGTGGATCCGGATCAACCGGGCGATTGTCGGGGTGACGACGCATGTGATGCCGCCGCGCTCTGAGCCAACGGCATAATGCATTTCGATTTCTTCGGCGATACCGTGCGATCTGAGCCATTGTTTCCGGCGCTTTCGGATCGACTTATCCACCAACCGATCACCATTCACTACTTCATCCTCCCATTCATCAGCGCCGTTCATTCCTAGCGCTTGGTATGTGATCAGGAAGAACCGCGTCGGGTGATCCTCGGGATGCGGGAGATGCAGCTTGTAAGCGTAGAAGTCGGATTGCGTCTCGATCGTAGTCAGCCATTGGCCGAAGAACGCGATCGACGTGGAACGAAGTTGCTCATGCAATCCACCTGGGGCGACGATCAGAATCCGTCGAGCGCCTTTGATCAGAGGCCACGCGATTGCAGCAAGGGATTTCCCGAGTCCTTGTTCCCATGATAGGATGGCGGAATCGTGCATTGCAGCACGGGCGAGGTCTTCGGTCTGGAAGCTTTTCCATTGTAGAGTAGGCATAGATTTGATATCGTGAAAGTGAGATGCGAAAAGGTCGATTGGTTGAGTTTGCGGCAAAGGTAGATGCGGCTTTCGGCGGCAACGGTCCAGATTTGGTCGAGTTAGCGATTCGCTTGAAGAACGGGCTGATTGTGACACGACAGAAGTTTGATCCGCTTCATCCAAAAAGGCAGCGAACGGTAACGATTGCTCGACACGCGAATCTTCCGAAAGGAGTCTTCAAATCCGGACCAAACAAAGGTCGAGATCGCGTTGCTGCAATCACGCAATCGGACATGACGAAATCTCATGCACAGTTGACTTACCGGCGAATCGGTAAGAAAAAAAATCATGTCGAAGCAATTTGGTCACCAACCACTGGTCCGCTATCTAAAGGATCTGAGCGGGGCCGATCAGCGGCTTTAATCAGCAAAACATTTTTGCCGCATCTTGACCGTCGCGGGATTATCAGCACAACAGAAGCGCGTAATTTTGGGGGCAGCGCGGCGGGGTTTTCGAAACGCCCAGGAGGGATTGCCACAAAAGATTTGGTCCGGCATTACGAGCGCATGGGCTACAACATCGATACTCAAAAAATTGATCAGAAAGTGGCACGGTATTCGACGCCGCTTGATCGAGCAATCCAGCGAGCGATTTTAACTCACGATGCTGTGCCTATGCGCAGAGAGCCAAGAATTCGGGCGTGACTTGGTAGATGTCAAAGTAGATCACGTCTGGGGCATTCTTGAAAAAGACCAGAAGCATCGGGCACAGGTTTCCTTCCAGTGCGGAGATATTCATGGAGTGGAGCTTGTAGCGGTTCCACTGTTGGCCGAACCGCTCTTCTGAATGCAGATGAAGCAGCTTGTTTGGAGCGGGGTCGTTTTCGTCTGTTGACCATCGGAGGATGAGTTCGCTTGGAATATGGTTTTTCCGCACTCCGAGATTGCGGGCGGCGACTGCATCAATGATGTCGTCAATGCCTTCAACGAAAGGTTCTTCGATGATGCCCATGGATGGGTAATCGAAGCACCACAGGTTGTTTTTGCGATAAAGTTTTATGTAGGGTGAAAAGTTCATGTTTGGAGTGCGAGCAAGCGCCCGCGGAATTCATTGTAAAGTTCAGGGTCTCGGTCTGCAACGTCTGGAACATCGGGCACAACAAATGTGTCGATGAGCTCTTCCAGAGTGTGGTAGAAGCAGTAAGGGTGCTCTTTTTGATCGAGCTCATGCTGCGAAAATGCGTGGAGGTATTCCTCTTCATCTCGGATCAGAAAGAGCAGTTCATCTCCGCTGACCAAGATTTCTTCCTCGGCATCCGGGTCTTCGTCTGTTGGTCTCGGGCGATACTCGGTTTTCTTGTTGTTGATGGTGAGGCTTTTCAACTCGTATTTCTTGCCAGACACAAACCCATCGATCAAACCAGACTGGCATTCGATAGAGTCGTGTTCGTCTAAGAAACCGAGGCGTTGCACTGGCGACAGCCGGATGAATGGACAACGGGAACGGTGATAGGCTTCCACCGCATGATCGACGGCCGCGATCAGCTCGGGGTGAACTGTCCAGATATCGCTGTGAACGGTCGAAAGCAGCGTTTCGCGGGTGTCGCGCATGACCGCCATTTCGAACGGAGTCTTGCCATGGCATTGCTGCAAGGCATCGACTTTTTCGGCAGAGATCGTTCCCGAGAGGCTCTGGAAGGGAGTAAGGTAGGCGACGATCTTTCCTTCCCGAAGGTAAAGATTCCATCCCTTGTGTGCGCTCTTCTCGGCGTTGTGGCGTCGGGTGAATTCTTGAGATGCAGCTTCAAACCTGTCGGCCTGACGTTGAAATCGCAAATCGGAGTATCCTTGAACTTCCATCCGGTGGCCTCGGCAAAGTTTGCGCGAAGTCAGAGGGCTGAGATGCTGCCTGATTGCCTCGGGATGGGCGCTTGCGAGCGCAATCGGCTCAATGGCCGATCCCGGTTGCGGACGATGGTCTTTCGCAAAATATAGGACGGCGATTTCCATTTCTTGGACGGTGCCGGGAAAGAAATTTGGCAGAACCAGCCAATACCAGATGTGTGACGATGATAAGTGAGGCGCGATCAATCGCTTCGCCGTAGCGTGATTGCAGATCATCATCCCTTCGCCACATGGTGTGAGCATGTGGAGACAGGCGAGATAGGTCGCCAGCGTGGAATCAATCTTTGGTTTTTTGCGACTGATGGAACCGAATGATTGGGCCGGCAAACTTTGCAGAACGCTCGGAATCGAAGTAAATCGATCCATGTCCCAATTCAGGGAGAATGGTGGATTTGCGACGATCAGATCACACTGAAATTGAATCTCGGCCAGGATCTCAAAGAGCAACGTGAAATCTGCGATGCAGTGTCGCTTCTCGATCTTGCGAGGAAGCATCGATGTCGGATCGATGTCGGATCCCAAAACTATCCGGGTGCTTTCGTTTACGCATCCATGGATCAAGTTGCCGTGACCGCACTGCGGATCAAAGATCATAGATCGCCGCTTGGTCAGCAGGGTGGAAAGTGCTTCGGCGACACTGAACGGAGTTTCGAATTGCTGAGTTCCTTTCCGCAGACTGCTTTTGCTGGCGTTCAGAACTTCTTGCAGGTTGTCGAGATGAAGGGACTGTTTGCGTTGTGTCATGGCACAAAAAAACCCCTCCGCATGGACTGCGGAGGGGTTTGGGTGGTTAGATGGCGCGACTAGATTTCGATGCTTGGCGGCGAGTCGGCAGCGGTCGGTGCGATGGTGAGACCGTGAGCTTCTGCGAAGGACTTGCGGCAGCGGAGCCGGAAGACCATGTCATCGTCGATGCCGACGCGAGGATTCTTTACGGATCCTCCTGATTCGCGGAAGTTCCCAGCGTCGAGGGCGACGCCATCGGGCATCTGCACGCGGTAGTCGCGTCCTCGGCGTTGGGCAAGGACGTAGCCGCCGATCTGCACGATCTGTCCGTCGGACAGCGCGCTGGCGCTGATGAGGACTTCAACTTCCTCGCTCTTGGTGCCGAAAAGCTCGGCGATGGTGGCGCGGGTGGCGTCGTTGTCGGGGAGCACCCAGTTGCCGCCTGCGAACTTGCCGCCGTGGGCGCGGTAGCGGGCGTTGTTGGTCTCGGAGTAAGGTCCAGAGACAAGGATCTTGCCGTCTTGAACAGTGATTTGCGTTTGCATGGTTTCATACTCGGAGTCTCTCACTCCGTGTCCGGTGGGTTGTGAGGTAGAAAGCCGGGATCGCTTTCTGTATGTATGGGAATGAATGCGAGCAGGTTCGGTTTGCCTGCTCGCCTGACAAAAAACCCCGTTCGGCGGTTAGGCCAAACGGGGTTGGTGCCGGATTGAAATTCCATCTATTTGGGGATGAGAAGAGCGGCTGCGAGGGTGCGCTCGAAGTCTGCGAGCCATGAGAAATGTTGTTGCGGGACGAGGGCCAGTGCGGGGCAAACGAGGACGGCAAGCCATAGCCTTTTGGGTGGGATGCTGGCTTTGACTTGGAGACCTGAAATGGCTTGCGCAAAGTCAGACTGAGCTTTCCAGAGCATGTGCCAGACTGGATCGTCACCTTTCCCGATGCCGCAAGTGACGATCGGCTGCGACTGATGGTAGATCGTGAACATTTGCTCGCCGGGTATGTTTACCTTCCAGTTTGGGAAACCTGGGACTTCCCCTCCTCTTGTGGGTAACAGAAGGCGGCAAGTATCGATGGCTTTTGGATCGATGGTATCCAACCGGTGCGTGACGCTGTTACCAGTGGATAGGGTGATGTGCTGGATGAGCATAGTTGGTTCGGCCGCTTGATCGTCATTCCTCGATTTGATCCATGAAAAACTCGCCCGCTTCTTTCATGAGCCGGGCGATTAAAACCGCGGGCTCGCGGCCGGATTTTTGTTCTAGGCGGATAATTTCGGTTTCTGGGTCTAGCCAGATGCGAACGACTCCAACTCCTTCTTCGTCAATTTCCATGATGAAGCGCGGCCAGTGGCAGTGAATTACGAAGTCGCGATCATTGCCATCGTCGGCAATCAGAAACTTTGGCATTGAAGAAAGGTCGGTAGTCACCCGATGACCCTCTCACCGTTTACGGAAACGGTAAAGCCTCGCGTGTCGCGGCCTTTGCGGAAGGTTTTTCCGTTTGGCAACCGCACTTCGACAAACTTGCCGCCCCCGTCAGTCACGGTCGCTCCGGTCGCCGTGTAGTTGGTTGCGCGAGGGTGATTTCTGGTCCCGCTCCATTCAATCCACGCCACGTCGGCGTTTTCGTAAATGGTGGCGGTGGCTGTCTTTTTTGAAGCCAGATCCGCTTTGATTTCGGAAAGCTGTTGCTGTCCTTCGGACGTTTCAAGGTGTTCGCGGATGCTTTCAAGATCGTAGTAAGGTGTGGTGTTGAAATGCTTCGACGTGTGGTGCCATTCGCATGAGCCTTGTGCTCGAATGAATTCGACCGGAACACCGAGGATCTTTGCGCACTTGCTTGCAGGGAATCGTCCGTTGGCTTCCGCTGAGACCGCGTTGTTGCTTTTCGAGAAGCCATTATAGCCTGCCATGATTTGTGGATTATTCTCCGGTTGTAATTGGATGCTTGGTAAAAATGTTCGGCAGGGTCAGTGAGTTTGCTCAGTCAGCGACCGCATGGCTTCTTCTTCGTCGCTCCAAAAGATTCCGTTTGGAACCGCTGAGGTCGTTACGCCGATCGGCTTTGCGTGCGGGAAAAGCAGCGAGAATCCATGCTTTTGGGCGTAGAAGTATGGGCCTTGATCGTGATCGTCCGTATAGTGAATCGTCGGAGACCCTGGGATCTTCGTACGGTCGTTGCGTCCGATGTAGATTTCGATGGATGGATCTTTTTCGAGTTCCTTTTGGATGGCGTTCAATAGGTGTTCTCTTGTCATGGTTGGATGGTTTGGTTGGACACAAAAAACCCCGCCAACCACGGGATGGCTGACGGGGCGGTATTTATTTCAGAGCCGAGGGGATCATGGGGCGCGAATATATGTCACACTCATAGAGAGGTTGATGGGTTAGGTGGACGGGTGCTTTATGCAGACCAAGCACCGGCCTTCGGAGACGATCATCATGATGCGATCAAAATCGCCGTCAGATGGTGTCTCGGAAATTGGTTCGGCAGCGCCGTTGCTCAGAATGGATCGGATCCGGTTCGCGCTTTCGACGCTTGTAACGACCGTGAGAGCAGCGAATGCTCCCGTCGCAAGGATCGCTTCTTTTCGCATTTCGAGATTTTTTCTGACCTCTACTTCGATTAAGCCAGAAGTGGTTACCTCCATCGCGAGCGCCAGCTCAAAAGCCATCGGGTCTTCGAGATCCCAGACATGAAAGACCGGCTGATGCCGATTCGTCATAAGTTCAAGAAGTTCTTCATGGTATTCCGCGAGGGCTAGTGTTCGTTCGGTCATAGTTCGGAGTCGGCGGCTTTGAGGTTGAAGTGAGCGTTGGCTCGGGCCGTCGCCTCGTCATTGGCTTCAGTCCAGTCACGCTCTGGAACAGACTTCTGAGTCTGCTTGTCGAAGATCCGGTATTCCCATCCGCTATTTCTTGACGGACGGACGTGAGCTTCGAGTCGGTCGGTTTCTTTGGTGACAATGTGTTGCAGAACTAAGATTGAGGTCATGGTCAAGTGTAGGGTTGTGTCGTGGAAATTCGGGTAAAGATCGTGAGGGAGTCGTGGATTCCGTTCCATTGTGGGATCGAAACGCGACAGATTTCTTTCCATGAGCTTTCGAGAAGATCGAAGAAATCGTTGTCGCCGGTGCATCCGTTTCGGGATTCTCCAACAAACGCCAGAGTATCGCCTGAGAACGCGGAAAGCGCATCAAACGCGAATGGCGATTTGTAGCACGGCCAGACCAGAAGCAGAGTTTTCCACTCGACTTTGCCGGCCGCGATCGTCGCCGGAGTTCCCCGACGAACCGGGAAATGCACATGCGGTTCGAACCGGTATTCTCCAATTTTCTTGTGTGGCGGGTATTTGTCGAAAGCCGTGATATCGGCACCATCGGCGGCGACAAGGGACGCCCAATATCCAGTCCCGGCCCCAAGTTCAACGATCGGCTGAGGCAAGTCTGCAATCGCTTGGATGGCTTCATCGTTTGGGACTGCCCAGGAGTAATTCTTCCATCCGACCTTGCGTGCTTCGTGTGAAGCCATGTAGGCGGCGAGCCACCGGTCTGAGTCGGACATCAGAAGACTGATTATGTCTTTGCCTCCGTCCGCTTGATTCCACAGTTCGAGAAGCGGGTTTTTTCCGCCGATGATAGCGTTGGCTGGTGTTTCCGACAGTCCGGAGACATGAAGTGATCGTCTCGAGCACGGCCGTCGGTGAATTCTTTTCCGCAGTCGTCGCATACGTAGGTGTCTGGTGTTTTCTCGTGATTTATTTTGACGAGGGCAGCGAACCCGGCGTCACAATCGGGAAGTTCATTCTCGTCGTTGATGGCATATTGATGAACTTGCTCACAGATTGAACGGAGGGCAGCGACCAACTCAGGCACCGTGGTTTCGGGATCGGGGATACCGGCGCAGGCGTTGACGCAGGAGACGGCTCGCTCAACGTTAGCGATGGATTCTTCATCACTGACTTCCGAGATGAGAAGCTCTAGCTTCCCGTCTCCGCTTAGGATAGCGGGCAAGTCGTTGTCGTCGGCGAGTGGGTAAACTCCCCAAGGTTCAGGTGTGTGGTTCATGTCAGCGAGAGCTTGCGTTTCCCGAGTGACGGAGTGGGAGTTTTCACTTCTTCGGCGGATGCACGGCGTGCCCGAGTTGATGCCCAATCGCGGAGCCGCGAGATTTCGTCTGCCATGGTCTTGCTTAGAGGCACGGTCGCTTCGATGGCGCGGCCAATCGTCCAGGCATCGGGGTCGTTGCCGTTCTCAAAGGCATCGTAGAGAGCTTCGGTGAATACCGCGTCGATCTCGGCACCCGTGAAGCCATCGGTTGCTTTGACCAATGCATCCATGATGTCGGATTCGGGAAACTTGCGGTTGTAGCGCTTGAACACCACGGACCAGATGGAACGGCGATCTTCGGCGTTCGGGAGGTCCACGAACCACAACTCATCGAACCGGCCCTTGCGAAGAAACTCAGGAGGAAGCGCCGTGACATCGTTGGCGGTCGCAAAGACGAAGACGTTGGCCGTCTTGTCGTTCATCCACTGCAAGAACGATCCGAGAACACGGGCGCTGGTCCCGCCGTCGGTAGAACCCGAAGACTTCGAGCCAGAGAACGCCTTTTCCACTTCGTCCAGCCAGAGGACGCACGGGGCGATTGCTTCGGCGGTCTGCATGACCTTTCGCAGGTTGGCCTCAGACTCGCCAACGAGCGATCCGAAGATCCTTCCACCGTCCAGCTTGAGCAGCGGGATGTTTCCCAGAGCGGCAGAGCAGGCTTTGGCGGTGAGGCTCTTACCGGTGCCGGGAATGCCGACAAGGAGCGTTCCTTTTGGGGTCGGTAGGCCATAGGCGCGTGCCTCGGGCGAGAACGCAGCACGGCGCTTTACCAGCCATTGCTTGAGGGGTTCCAGACCCCCCACGTTTTCGAGTGTGATCTTGGACTCCACGAACTCGAGCAGTCCGTCTTTTTTCACTGCCTGAGCCTTCTCACGGGCGACGGTCGGGGCGTCGAACGCGCCCTTCTCGACCAGAGAGAGGGAGAATGCGTCCTCGGCTTCGGTCGTCGTAAGGCCCGATGCGGCATCCAGAAGATCGGAGACGGCACTCTCGTCAGGAAGGGGAATGCCGGTAGATTCCGAGAGGTCGGAAAGCACCTTGGCAATCGTTTCACGGTCGGGGAGGTCAATCTCGACAACGGTGATCAGCTTTTCCAGTTCGGGTGGCATCTTGAAAACAGGCCCGAGAATCAGAACGGTCTTCTGCTTGGTCTTGGCCTTGTAAACTGCGTCCTTGAACTTGCGGATCAAACCGGGATCCGGATCGGTGAAGTACAGATGGAAGTCGCGAAGCAAGATGATGCTTTCCTCTGGAATTCCATCACCGGCGATCTCTTCAAGGACGCCATAGTTGTCGGCGTCAATCGTGGTTCCCGGGGTGATCGATGAAGAGAGGACGGCCATGATGCCAGACGTGCAGGACCAGGCGTAAAGGCTGCGATTGAGTTCTGTGGCTACCTGATGAATGACAGCCTCGATGCGCTGCTCTTCGTGGGAGACGATGAATAGGGCACCGAAACCTGCTTTGACGTAAGGGGTGATTGATTTCATAGGTCGAGATCGAACGATGGTTGGGTTGGATTAGTGAGTTCTTGGCACCAGCGAATGATCGCCGCTGCTTCTTTAAGTTGGACAGCGTTCACACAGCTACCCCGGTCGGAAAGAATAGAGTCTTGTCCACGGGTGAGCCGGTTTGCCGCTGCTTGAATGGCAGCTTCACGGTTCGGGAATCGGTCGGAAGGATGATCTGTGAGAGGGCTGCACATGCCGGCGTGACTTCCAGTTTTGTGCTCGTAACTTGCGGTCGATATCCAGCGGTCGCCGAGATCCAAGATCCAAATCTCAGCGGTTGCTTTTTGCGATTCGTAGCGGATGCACTCAGCGCACTCCTTCGGGAAAACACCTCGATCGTTGGGTTGGATTTTGACCGTCATTGATCGAAGAACTTGTGCTCCCAAGCAATGCACGCTTGGCGAGACGGGTTGGAGAACCGGACTTCGCCCGGGGTCTGTGTGGCACTATCGATCAGACGGACCTCCCATTCGGAGGTTTGATCGTTGAATTCGATGGTGCTGGCGCGTTTTACAGAAAGTGAACCGAGGTCGTGCAACGGGATATCTTCGGCCCAAAGACCGGACGCTGTGCCGTCGTCGTGGAAAGTGATCGTCATTGTACTTTTTCGTAGTCGTTGATGGTGATTTGGGTCGTTGGTGGATTTTCATCTGGAAACACGACGATGTTTCCTTCTGCGCCGACGATTTCGATCCCTTCGTAATCGAAGGTGACGGCTTCTCTTTGGATTTTGGCGACAGCCATCTGCTTTACTCTGCGAGTTACGCCCTCGTCTTCTGGTGACCGGCGCTTGAGAGTGCATTCGACATCGACGTAAATTCCTGCTGGGACAGCGACACGGAAACGATAGGTGCTCATGTTCGTTGGTTTTTGTTTGCGTTGAGAACTTGAACCGCAGCTTCTCCCGTGAGCCATGTGTGGCCGCGTCTCCGAAGGGAATCTTTCAAGATTTCGATTGCTTCGGATACCGTCGGAGGTGGAGAAACCAATCGGTTCAACGGAAATCCGTCTCGGTCATGGTGCGCGAGTTCGATTGCTTTCTCAAACGTCATGCTCGTTGGTTCTTGGCGACGTTCTGCCGATGTTCAGGTTTGTGCTTGCGCTTTGCGACAACGCCTAGCGCCTCTTCGAACGCCTTGGTCGCGGCCTCGCAGCCTTTGCCTTGGAAGCCGATGGCTTCGATGGTGACTTCTGGAACACCGGGGTTTGCGTGGGTGTCTCCGAACTCGATTTCAATATAGCGCGGCATAGGACATGGGTGATGGTGGAAGTGAGGTCTTGAGCGAGGTCAGCAAGGCGCTGAGAAATGCGCCGACGATCCCGCTCGGGAATCTTTTCGAGGATGGGTTGGATGTGCCGGTTCACGCGGTGATGCGGAGTTTGATTCCGGTTGCGGTCTTGGTGCGGGATGTCGCCATGCCTCGGCTTCGAGCAAGCTTCTCGGCTTTGTGCAAGCCGTAGAACTGCTTGATCTTCTCGCAGCCTTTGCCCAGGGTCTTCATGATCGGTCCGCCACCTGATCCGTAGAAGTCGTAGATCAGCCCGAAGCCTTTTCCGGACGGGTGTTTGATCACCCCGATTTCGTAGGTTGCACCAGGAACTTTGATGGCATGGACGCACTTGCCGTAGTCTTCGGGGTTGATGCCGTGGAGATACGCGGCATCCTCGGCGGAGTAGTCGTTCATCCACCTTCCAAACCACTTATAGGTAGTCTGGCCTTCCATGAACGTGAGGCCAAGCTCCTTGCAGGCGGATTTCAGGGCTTCGAGGTCGGTAACTTGCAGGTCAACAGATGCGACGTGAGACATAGGTTTCAGTTATTTGGGGATTGAGGCGTTACGGATTCTGGGGAAAAGAGATTTTTCGCAATTCTGGCGTCGTTGGCAGCGTCCGATTTTGTTCGGCAGTAACCGCCGCGGATTTCCTCTTTGCCGCGCCTGACTTCCCACGACCAGACGCGACCTTCTTTTTTGATTTCCGTGGCCGTTTTCATCAGACGGCGATCTTGCGATTGCCAAGGTTCCCGAAGCTGGCAAGCACGCTTTCGGCTTGCTGCTTCACGACCCGGCGAGCAAGAGCTGAATTCCGCAGTGCCTCGGGGTCGATGGTCGCAAGGTTGTCGCGGCACTCTTTGATGAGGCTCGCAACCTGCCAATCGGACGTGACGTTGAACGCCTCGGCGAGGTTCACGACTTCGGACAGGTTCTCGATGAGGCTGTCAAAGATCCTCGGCTTGTCCTTGTTCAGGGTGTCGGCGATGTGAGCAACCTTCTCCATGACACGGGAGACGGCTTCCTGCTTGGCGGCTGTGGCAGCGGCGTTCACTCGGGCCGTGATTTCGCTCTGCAGTTGGGCGATGCGATCGGCGGCGAGGTAGTTCACCACGATATCCCCGCCACGAGGCACCGGAGACACAAGGAGCCGGAATGCAAACTTCTCGCGGATGGCGAACTTGGCCGGATACCAGTCTGGGCGAAAGGATCCGTTGTGGATCTCCTTGGCCTTGGCAATCACGGCGTCGTAGTTATCAACGAAGTCGTCGGCGGCTTCATCGAACTGCTGTTCCAGGTGCTTCATCTTCTCCTCGTAGGATGCGAACATCATGGCCGGAATCATCGATCCGAACGATGAGAGGACGGTGTTGTCGCGGTGGTAGGACCGGGCAGCGGACGCGACTTTCTTGATCGGTCGGAGGTAGTTCTCCGGCCAGAGCGAAGCGACGTAGCGACCGGCTTCTTCTTGGCTTCCGTGCTTTTCGTGGACCTCCTTGGTGATGGAGTCGTCGGCGCGGGTGGTTCCGACCATGGAAATGGACGGCGTGACGAGTAGCAATTTGGATTGCAGGTCTTGTGACATATCTGTTCAGCGGGTTGAGTGTGTCGTGGTGTGTAAGGGTGCGCAAGTTCTTAATTGCGCGAAATTCTGAGAAAGGCAGGTTGGTCTAGGTTCACTCCATCGCGACGGGTCGGCTCGATGGAGTCAGGCAACTTGTAATCAGGCTGCGTGGCGATGGTGAGTGTCTGGACCAAGTTGGCGATGTCACGGCGGCAGTCGATGAGGATTTCTCCGTCTGACGTGCGCAGGGCATCGTGCTCGGTGCCTTCGGCGGTGCGGTAGATGATGGGGGTCGGTGGATGGCTCATGATATTACTTTGCCATCCGGCGACCTTCCATGAAGTCGATCCATCGGGTGGCGGCTGATTGGGTTTTGAATCTGGCGTGAACGGATGGCTCCGGTTCTTCCGGCCATTGCGTGGTGACTGCCCAAGGGCTTTCTTGGTAGGTGCCTTCGTGGAAGGCGTGGAACTTTGGGTTCTGAAAGTTCTGATGCCGGTAGATTTCACGGCCATCCACGATGATTTTGATGATGCAGTCGCAAAGAATTGCACCGCCGCCATGGCTTCGAGAGCTGGCGATCAGGATCGGGATCTTAATCGGTCCCATGCTGCGGCTGATGGTTCCGGTTACGTCCCACTCATCTAACCAGCAACGGCCAGTTTCGGAATCTCCGATAAACAGGCGGACCCGCTCTTTTGTGACGCGAAGAAGCTCCAATGCATTGATAACAGGACGAGGCACGGTGTCGTGGTAGTAAGTGCCTGACGGCTCGCGAACGTAGCGAAATTTCACACCGGTTGGGCCGGTCCATTCGTGGACGGCAGGCGGGTTGGTAGTGCTCATGGATTTAGGAGTGCGTGTAGCCATCGGTTTCGATGCCGATGATCATGCCGCAGAATCGAATGATGAGGCATCCGTCGCCCATGAGTTCCGGCCCGAGAATTTCGACGGAGTTGGATGGAGCGCGTTCCACAAGTTTGTCTAAAGCGGTTTTTTGCGCTTCGGTGACTGTGAACTGGTGACCGCCTCTTGTGGTTACGGTCAACGTGGGTTCTTCGGCGAGTTTGCTCATGCGATTTGACGGAGGATGTTGATGAAGTAGCGCACGCTTTGGCGGGCAAAGCGGCGGGTGTTTTTGTCGGGTGCATTCCGAAGTTGGAAAAACTGGCACACCCGTTCGCTAAGGACGGCTTGGAGAGCCATCCTCGCGGGATGAGGCACAAATACCTTAGCGCACGAATCTGTGAGCGGGAACGCGCATCCCGCGAGGCGTCGGGTCATAAGAAAAAAGGAGAGGTGTGGGCAAGTGTCGCTAGGAGTAAAGGCTATCCCTTTCGTCGTTAGACGCTGATCTTTCCAATGTGCCCCCCCGGGAAATGCCAGGCGGTCGTTTCTCTTCGCTTGCCCACACCAGAGGGTTCACGGCTTGATGTAAGCGTTGAGACCGATTACCACCGGCTTGCCGTTGACGGTCGCCGTCGTGGTCTGGTTTCCGCCCGAGGTCGCTACCACGAGTGTCTTGCCAGTTGATGATGGACGAGGGGTTTTGAGATCGATTTCAATCGTGAGTTTGTTGCCGTTGATCGTTGCTTTCACTGATGGTTTTTCGTTGTTTCATTCTTACGTAAGAATGAAGGTTGGATTTCACCCACGCGCCACGGACGGCGCGCGAGGTTTACAAAAAAAGGGCGAGCGTCACGAATGACGCTCGCCCTTGCGAGGTATGAACAGAGGATGAACTAGGCCGCTTTTTTCATGCCAAGCATGACGCGGATGCGTTCGATGACTGGTGCCGGATTTGCAAGATCCGAGAGCGCTTTTTCCAAGGAATCCACGATCGCCATCGCGGCCATGAGTTTTTCCGTTTCCCCTTGCACCGAGAGGATCGGCGTGACGTTCGCCGGGGCCGGTGTCTCGGGAGCAATAGGCGTCTCAGTCGTGGCAGGCGTCTCGGGAGTAGCCGGTGCCTCAGTCGGAGCTGGTGCCTCCGTGGTGACAGGTGCCACGGGAGCTGGTGTGTCAGTCGAAGCTGGCGTCTCCGTGGGTGCCGGCGTCTCGGGAGCAACGGATGCAACCGGGGGCTTGCTCGCTTCGATCGCGGCGAGCATTTCCTGCTTGGCAGCATAATCGGCCGCGCTCATGCCGTGTTCGGCAAAGCTGGCGAGATCCTCGGAATAGGTCTCGGATTTCAGGATGCCGACAAGTTTCGCAACGCCCAGGTCGCGGCATTTGCGGATTGCACGGCAGTCGTTGAAGGTCAGCCGGTCATATTCCGCCTCTGTGATGTGCTCAGAGCGAACCAAGTTGAACGCTTCCGCGGCATAGCTGGCATTGCTGATGGTCCCGAGACGGACGCCCGCCTTTGTGAGAAGGACGGTGACAGTCTCACCGTATTTCAGCGAGGATGCGAGGAACGAGTAGAGCTTGCCAAGCTCCGAGAATGCACGGCGGAGCGTGCGGTCGCGGTCAGCGAAAGTCGCGATGATCTGCTTTTTGTCCATCGCGACAATCTCAGACGATTGCATGATTGGTTCCGTTTCGATTTTCTTACGTGTCGTTTTTGTAGCCATAGGAATTTGAAGGTTGAATTTTCGGAAAACGCGTTCGCGTTCTCTTCATATACTAGGGGATTGAAGCGTTACGGATTCGCGAACGATTCAAAACCGTTTTGCGTTCGCGTTGTCATTCTTACGTAAGAATGATAACGCAAGTGAAGCGTTCAAACTATGAACGGCACTTATGAAAAAGAGATCCGACGCGAACGCTTGCAATCGTTTTCAGACGTGCCCGCTACTTCCTTCGAAAAGGAGTCGCCGAACGTGGAAAAATCCATCGAATTGAAAAGACGCTTTTCACGGGTTGAAACGTGCAAGCGTTCGCATCGAATCTCTTCACAATATAGGGGATTGAAGCGTTACGGATTCGCGAACGATTCAAACCGTGAATGAGCGATCCGGAAAACGAAAAAGGCGAACGCTTTTCGCGTTCGCCTTTTCTTGTTCGATGCCCTACCTATCAGAGACAAGCGAAAGATTTGAATTCTCCACTTGGTAAGGCGTTTGCTCGCCTTTCAATCTCACGTTCGCCACGTTCAAGATATTTCCGGAAATCGAAAAACCGTTTCCGGAAACATGATTCGCTTGCACCTTTCGCGAAAGGCATTGCGCGTTCGATGTTTCCACCTTTACGCGCTGACAAGCTACGCAAAAACCGGATTTCCTGAATGAATCGGGACTTGCGCTTGCGTGAAGTGTCAGCTTGGAAACTCGCCACAAGTGCCCGATGCATTGCACGAACCATCGGTGCCAGTTTTTTCCGGCCCGTTTCGATTTCCTCGGGAGTTGATAGGATTTCCGAAACTTCAATCGTTGCCAGTAATGCCGGATCCATGGAAAGAATCTCAACGTTTTGATCCCGTTTCGATTTCCTATCGATTCCGAGATTCGAGCGAACAAAGCGAAAAATCGCTTTCCATTGTTCAAACGTAGGAAAACCGGATTCATCAATCCCGAGACGGTGACAAGCGATTGCCGTTAAACTGTGGCAATCTTCAATTTCAATCCATGAAAGCGATTTCCGATTCTTGGCATTGCGAATTGAAGACTTTGAAGGTGTGTGAAGTTGTTTTTGTTTCGGATTCTGAATCCGAAAACAAACGATCCCGCGGATTTTCGCAAATGGCAAGCGCGCCATTTGCGAACGCGAACGGATTCCGGCCGCAAGTGCGGATTTGCTCTCCTGCTCCTCACGCAATTCTTGCGTGAAAATATCAGCTTCGCGGATTCCATCGCGTTTGGCCGTTTCGCTTGTTTTCGGGATTTCAGTTTCAAATTGTGACGTTATGTTTTTCATACCAATTCAAAGTATCAAAAACCACTAGCAAAGGCAAGATATCTTTGCGTTCTTACGTAAGAACAAAGGCGATTGATTTATTTATGAATAAGTAAATTTATCGTCCGCGATTTGTGGGTGTGTTGGGTGGAAGCTCTAATAGCTGGGCCGTCCGTTCGTGACCGTCGAAGTAAATGCAATATGGAGGGAAGACCAGGTAGTGAGCCGTCAGCGAGTTTTCGACGTGATCGCAGACTTCCGTTGTGACTTCCTCCTGGCCGTCGATGTATTTTTGGAGTTCGGCAGGAATCACCACGTCGTAGGTGATGTATTTCTCCCATTGATCGCGGGGAATCTTGCGAAGGTCGATTGCCCTGGGAATGCCCTCGAGGACGCGCAGGGTTTCTTCAATGTCTCCGTCGATGTAGCGCCGGAGCCGGTCGAGATCGAACGTCTCATCAAGGATTTTCTTTTGGATCTCGGGAGGCAGCTTTTCGAACGGCGTTTCCGGATCGTAATCTGGGTGGCTCATTGGGGTGATTGGTTTCATCATAGTGTGGTTGGTTTTATTTCTGGACGCAACTCGGTTGGCTGGTCCGTCCGAATAGTAGGGGAGTGGGGCGTTACGGATTCATTCTTACGTAAGAATGGAAGGATGGAAGTGGCGAAGGCATTACACACCCCGACACAAAACGCTTGCGCTGGTAGCGCAGTGGGAGTAATACCACAAGATCTTGGTCACCATGATTCCATCGCAGCGATTCGACGGCTACACCCCGAACTTGGAAAACGACGATCGAGCATCCGAGGGGTTTGATTACGACCTGATCGATGAGCATCTGTCGGGTCTGGATGAAGTCCAGATCAGCGAGCATCGGACGCTTGAACGGTCGCCACGAGCCGAGTTCTGCACCCAGGCATTGATCTACATCCGCGAGGACAGCCGTAGCCGGGTCGCTCTGGATTCTCTTTTCGTTCTTATGGGATTGGAAACGCTTGCTGATGTCGGCCGAAAGTTCGGCATGAGCATCGAAGCCATCCGCAAGCGTCTGCTGAAATTCCGGCTGTTGATCGGCGACGATCTCTTTCGAAAGCTCAACGTCGATGATCGCGAGTTCATCTTGAGAATTCTCCGCTACGTCCGATACGGATCCCGAGCCAGGTTGACCGTGGACTGCCTTTTCATAGCCATGAACGGCGAGCAGATCGGCGGCGTGACCATGGCCGAGATCGCCCGTCAGCACGGTCTGACAACCCAGATGATTTCCAAGCGAGTCCAGCAAGTTCAGCTCGACCTACGTTTGCCGGCGTGTCGCTACAACAAGAGCGAAGCCTCTCGAATTTCCTATGCCAAATACAACCGCCGCCCCTGCCGAGCCCCAGAAGAAACCAACTGAATCCATGGAGATAGTTACTGCCGATGCGCAGCGAAGTTTCTCCGTTGGATCTTTCGATCCTCAAAAAGTGCAGATCACTCCCACGGGTTTGATCCTCGCCGAAGGCATCGATTTCGAAGAGTGGAAATCCATTGGTCACTACCTACGGAATGTGCAGAAGTCCGTCGAGTGGTGCATCGGTGACTGGCTGGCCTACGGCGATTGGAACTACCGGGATACTGTCTATTCCAAGCGGATGCCGAACGGCGTGTACGAGCTGGCGAGCAACATCTTCGGGGTCGCTGTATCGACGCTGAAGAACTACAAATGGGTCGCGAGTAAAATCAACTCGTCTGTGCGCGCAGACGAGTTGACTCTGAACCACGGAATCGAATTACTCAGCGCCCAGGTGAGTGAGTCACACATTCCGATCTGGATTCGCGAGATCGAAGAGAAGGGTCTAACCACTCGCCAGCTTCGCCATCGCCTTCGCGACGAAAACAAGGATCACCAAACAGAACCCGGGGACAAGCCCAAGCAAACCATTTTCGGTCAGGCCAACAAGTTCGTGATCGGGTTCGTCCATGACTCCCGAGACTGGACAGAAGCCGAGAGCAACGAAATGGAATCCATCCTTGCGCCCGTCCGCGACTGGCTCAAAGCCCGCGAAGTCCTCTGAGGAAAAAATCCACGACACACCCCGACACAAGATCCCATGCAAAACAAAAACCAACCCATGAAAGACGCCCCTGCAACGAAATCACTTGGAGCCAGAATCATCTCTTCCCTACTCAGGCAGAAGCACCAGCGGAAAGCAGCCAAGAACTCCGTTCGATTCGAGCCGGAGAAATACGGTCTGACTCCGATCTTCCGGATTTCTGGAAGGAGCCGTCGTTGCGCCCGCAGCAGGTATGCCGACAAAATCCCGAGACACCTTCCAAAGGCTCAACGTCGAAAGGCAAGCTAATGGCGATCTTTGGCAGCAACATTGCCTTCGGGATCACGGAAGGCGTGTCGCCCGAAAAGCTTCGAGGCTTTCCAGAAGGAAAGGTCCGAATCCGCTTTCGCCCTGAAGACTTTGCCCAGGTTTTTGTGAAGACCGAGGACGGAATCATCGGATACTATGTCCGCGAAACCAAGGATGGCTTCATTGAACCGTTCATAATCTTCGGGCAGAATATCAAGAATATGCGATTGCGACCGGCGAACCGTGCGCGAAATTTGAATTGCTGAGTGCCGCTGGCGGAATTGGCAAACGCAGGCGGAAATGCGCGGAGATAATAGCCGCGTTACGTCGGAGGGCCATAGCGGAAGCGCGAACTATATCCTTCCCGGTTCAAGTCCGGGGCGGCACTCATCAAAGGGCCATCCTGAGCATCACAGCCGGGATGGCCTTTTTTTTCCGAAGTTGTCTTTCCTTGTCAACCTTTGACACCGCCGCGGGAGCATGGCGTCAAGCGAATGGCAGGAAATCTATCGCAGCTACACTTCTGATGAGTTGGCTGCGGCAATCACGGCATTGAAGGAACAGGAAAGCCTGTTCTCGGCCCAACAGGTGGGAAGCAAGAGCTACACCAAGGATCTCCGCGAACTGCGTGACAAACTTCATGCGGCCGTCCGAGTGCAGAACGAGCGTTCGCTTTCTCCGGCGCATAAGAACTACGGAACGACCAACTTTGGAGGCTTGTCGTTCTGATGGACAAGGCTCCAAAAATCACGGCAATCGAACGTGGGTTCGATCGGATTATTTCATTCGTCAGCCCGAAGCTCGCGCTTGAGCGTGCTGTGAACCGGCAACACTTCATCGAGTTCTCGTTCGATGGAGCCAAGAACAACGGTCACAGGACATTGGCGGGATCACGTCAGCGGAATGCATCGCCAGAGAACTTCCAGAGCCGCCGAGATGGCATCCGCCTCATGTGGGAGGCACGGCAGGCCGCAAACGACATCTGCTTGATCCGAGGGCTCATGCTCAAGATTCCGAAGTATGTCGTTGGCCGACTCGAGTACAAGGCCGACACCGGGGACAAGGATGTCGATAAGATGTATGAGGACTACTTCCACCAGTGGTGTGAGAGTTGCGACATCACCGGTCGATTCCGGTTTCTTGAGCTGGTCCAGAAGTCTCTACGATCCATGCTGATTGACGGCGACGTTGGGGCGCTGATGCGGATCGTGCAGGGGCAAATCAAGGTTCAGGTTATCGAGGCCGATCGGATTGGAAGTCCGGATGAAGCCGACATCTCGGACAGCCGGGTTCGTGGAATCGAAATCGGCGACTTCGGCGAGGTTCTTGGATACCGGGTTTACAAGCGTTCCCTGACGAGTTCGCAATACACCTACGAGAAAACGTTCTCGCCCGAAGTGTTCAAGCACCTGATGGACCCTTTCAGGACGGACCAATACCGGCCGACAACCTACCTGGCTACCGCCCTCCCTCACGTTCGGGATCTCTATGAGCTCTTTGGATTCGAGAAGGTAGCCAACAAGTTCGCGTCCATGTGGAGTGCGTTCGTCACCCGCAAAGATCCCTACAATAATCAGGCATCTTCGGGATGGGATACCGAAACCGTCGATGGCCGTAAGCAGTGGGAAGCTGTTCCCGGTCGTGTTCAAGTTCTTGGCGAGGGCGAAAACATCAGCATGGCGAACGGATCTTCCCGGCCGAGCGGTCAGTTCATGGCGTTCTGCCAGATGCTTATCCGTGAAGCCTGTATCTCCATGGATCTGCCGTATGGATTCGGATACGACATGAGCATCATGGGCGGTGCCACAAGCCGTATTGAGCTTGAGCAAGCACAGCGGACCTTCGAGTATTGGCAGGGGTTGTTGACGCATCGGATGCTCAATCCGATCAAGAACGCGGTGATCGAACATGGAATCTCCATGGGATCCATCCCAGCCACACCGAACTACGTCTCGGGAGAATGGAGCTTCGGATCTCAGATCACGGCTGATGTGACTTATGCCGGTCAGATGGATATCGCGAATATCCAACTCGGGCTTGAGAGCATGACCGACGTTCTTTCGAAGCGCGGAAAAGACATCGAAACGGTTGCCCGTAAGCGAGCCCGTGATGTGACGACCTTCCAAGAAGCTGCGGCTTCCAACAACGTGCCAATCGAGATGTTGAGCAATCAATGGCCGATGGCATCCGATCAACTCGCTGCGGCTAACACGCCACCACAGCCGCCGCCTCCTGGGCTCATCAACAACACCCAGGACTTGAAGCCACTGATGGATTTGATTTCACAAGTCGGCGAAGGCGTTATCGAGCGAGTCAGCGCGGTTGAAAGCGCGATGGCTATCTACGGAATCGGCCAACAAGAAGCGGAGATGCTCATCCCTGAATCAACCGGTCTGGCTCAAAAACAGGCCAAGGCAGCGGCACAGCAACCGAAAGAACCATCGAAATGAGCGCCTACATCCAAGACGTAAAACTGAAAGATCTGCCGGCAGAGGTTCGCGAAACCGTGAAGCGATTCACCGGAGCGAAGGCCGACACCAAGTTCGCGTGGTATGGCATGACGGCCAAGGAACTGATCTCGAAAGCCGATCCGCACAATCTCTCGACCGCCAAGGCCAACGTCAAAGACGCCGACTGCAAGGAATGCCGTCGTCACGTTCAGCTCAAAGCCCGTCGGGGCTCCAAGTTCATTCTGATCCAAAACGACCGGATTGTTGACGGTCACCACTATCTCGCCAAGGCCATGAAAGGAAACGTCTCAATGTCGCTCAATGTGCTGGACCTCACTCCCGCTCGATTCCAACTCGCGGTGAAGGGCCGGCGCATCATCAAGCTTGAGCGACCTATAAATGAAGAAGTCGAGGTTCACAGGGGAATTGGCAACCGCTACATCTTGAATCGAAAGCAGGCTCTTGTGCGTGAAGTTCCGCGCCGAGGCCCGATCGCGTATTTAGCCAACAAACTCAATCCAAAGCACAAGTATTCGCGGATCGCAGCTCGCTACAATGCCGGAGCCACACTGATGGAAGATGAGATCGTCGGGAAAGTGATATCGGATCCGGTGACTGGAGAAATTAACCCCAATGTTCTTGAAAAATTGCATAAAATTCAAAGCAGGGTGCGGACCACGTTTTCAAGCCGCAGTAAAGGAATGATCCGGTTCGAGCGTCCGATTGGATACGAAGCGGGGATTCCGCTCACCGGTCGCGTTGCTCGAGACCGATATGTAAAGAAGATCCGTGACGAAGATCTTGATCGTCGCGATGCAAACATTTTGCGGTCTGGTGCCGCTGGAGCTCTCGCGGGTGCGCTCATCACTCGCCGAGGCCGCACTCTGACCCGTGCCGCGGCGGGCGCTGCCGCTGGCGCGGGCGGGGTGTTGGCGATCCGTCAGGCAACGAAGTCGGGGAGGGATCCGTACGGAGAACGCACTCGTGAGGGCAAAAAAGTGGAGTCACTGCCGGTCGTTGCTGGCGCAGGCGTTGCGTCGGTCGGGGCCGCAAAGCTGGTCAAACGGAAGTTCAAGCTCTCTGCATCTGGACGGATTATCTCTTTCGAAAAGCCGTTCCACGGCTACAACAAAAAGCGCCATGCCAAGACCGGGGGGCTCAATGACAGCGCTCGAAAGGCATACAACCGTGAGAACGGAAGCAACCTGAAACGTCCGGTTACCAAGGATCCGTCGAAGCTCAAACCCGGCAGCAAAGCCGCCAACCGGCGAAAAAGCTTCTGTGCTCGTATGAGCGGGGTTTCTGGACCGACCAGCAAGGACGGAAAGCTTACGCCCAAGGGAGCCGCGCTCAAGCGTTGGAACTGCGAAAGCAAAGCTCGGGTGATTCTGTTCAAAGAGAAAAAGCAACTCAACCCCTACGTCGGAGCCGCGTTGTCTGGTGCGGCGTCTGGTGCATTGCTTGGCGGCGTTTCGTTACTCAGGCGTGGGACATCGCTAAAAAGCGCAGGCAAGGCTATCGCAACCGGGGCTGGGCTTTCAGCAGCAATCGTTGGCGGTGGTGCCCTTGTGGGATCTCGGATTGTCGGTGAACCAAGAAAAGATGAAGGAGCTCCATTTACAAAGCGTGCAGCCATTGGCGGCGGCATCGTCGGAGCTGCAACCGGTCTGACAGCCGGAGTTGTTGCTTCTCGAACCAAAGCTGGTCAGCGAGTGATGCGCGGGCTTGCAAAGCAATGGCGTCCCGCAGCACTAGCTCGTCGCGGCGGATTGCCGGTTACAGCAGCAATCGGCACGGTTGCCGGTGGAGCGGTCGGGGCAGCTCAGGGAGCCGACGAAGGCCAGCAAGTGGATTCCATTCGGAACCTCAGAAAGGACATGGGAAAGAAAACCCGATTCTCGATCAAAGAACGTCGTACGATCCGATTTGATTCTCGCCAAAACCGTGATCGCGCGATCGGTGCCGGCGCTTTGACCGCTGGGGCCGGAGTTGGCTATGCGGGATACCGGGTAGCCAAGGCCGCAAAGCAAGCGGAGGCCGCGACTGGAAACGTCGTTCGTGCCCAGAACAAGGGCATTCGGATTTTGAAATCGCTCAAGGCTCAACTCACGACATTCCCGACATTCAAGAGGCTTGCAAAGCGGGTCAGATTTTCAATGCAAGGTCGCCTGATTCAACTCGGACGCTCCGATCAACCGCGTTGGCAGAGCGGGAAAAGATACGCCGATCCGGTCGAAGGATACGCACGGGGAATGACCTACGTGAACGCAGATGGATCGCAGTGGAAAGCTTCGAGTCCGCAGCTTGCAAACTCGTTATGGCGGGATGCGAAAAAAGCCCGCGTGACCGTTCAGCGAACCGGTGGATTGACTCGCGATGCTCTCGATGAACTTCGCGGAGCTCCAAGGCAGAAAGACGCTGCAGGACGCACAAAGAAGCGTGAGTGGGAGAAGAGTTGGTTTCAAAACGCTGTCACCACAGCCAGCATTGCCGGGGCTGTTGGAGGAGGCGTTTTGCTTCGACGTTATGCTCGGGTGAACCCAACTACTCCAACGGCGCGGCTGGTCAAAAAAACGGAAGCTCGGGTGAGGCTCGGACGACAGAAGATTGAGAACGCAACGGGTCGTGCGATGGACAAAATCGCGGGGTCGCTCGGTCTTTCTTCCAAAGGCAAGATCATCAAACTGGACCAGATGGCTGAATACGCTGGCTGGGATGTGCGCGATCCTCGCGGACGTTCGGCCCGTGTGTTTGCGCCAGGTTCTCGCCGCAGGATGCGCAGGCAAGCCGAATGGCATGAAAAGAAAGACGGCCAGCGTAAGCTTCTCATCGGAGCAGGGGCGGCAGCAACGGCGCTTGTCGGTGCCGGTGCATTGGCGGCTGGTGTTCGAATGGGAGAAACCCGGGCTGTTAAGAGAATCGTTCTGAATCGCACCGCGGCAGCAGAAAAGGCGGTCGCGACACGAATGGCTCGCGCCGAAGCCAGAAAGAAAGCCGGAAACGTGATTCAGGCGTTCCCCAAAAAGCTTCCCAAATCGTTTCCTCAACCGGCGTGAGTAATTGACACGCCGAATCCTTCGAACAGTCAGAATCCAAAGAACCACGATTTTCATGAAAACCAAACTGCACATTCGTCTGATCTCCCTCGCTGAGAAAGTGGACTCCATTGAACTCGCCGTTTATCGCGGTGAGGACGGGAAGTTTTACACCAAAGACGGAAAACCCGCTGGGGCTGGTGACTTCAAAACCGTTGCTGGCGCTGTTGGCACCACCGCTGCCGTTGGCGCAGGCTATGCCGGCCACCGTGCGATCATGAAGGCCGGTGGCGGGGATCAGATCCTCGGAAAAGGAGCGGCTGCTCAGGCTTACCGGAATGTAGCCAGAAACACCGCAGCGCAAGCATCTGGCGCTGTTGCTGACGGTCTGGAAAACGTCGGGAAACGAATCAAGCGCGCTTCTCGCGTTCAGGAGCGCGTCTCTGTCGGCGGCATGAATGCAGCCGGTGGTGCATACCGCAATGTCGGCGGGGTCGGTTCATTTGGGAAATCTCTCAAAATGGCTGGCGCTGCACTTCTGCGGAAGCCGATGCGGTTTGATTCGAGCGAGCGTCTCATCTTCCTCGCTGAAAAAGTGGACTCCATTGAACTTTCCTCGGGATCGCGAACTGCGTCAGAGTTGCTAAAGGTTCGCATGGCTCCGGTTCGAATCAACAAGACTATGCATGGAGAATTCAAGGTTTCTCCTACCCGGAAATTGATTCCTGAGTCAGGAAAACGAGAAGCGATCTCGGTGTACGAATCCGACATCAAAAGTGCTCGATCGACCGCTGCATCAATGGCAAAAGGATTCCGTCGCAATCCGGTTTGATTGCTTTGGATTCAAAATGCTGACGCTACGCAATAAATCGCGGCTGATTGCCCTCTCTGAGAAACTTGATCTCGGAGAGAGTTATGGTGGTCCGTCGATAGCTGGATCTGTTGCATCGAGCAAATACTACCCCTCGATCTACATCTCGCGCCCCAAGCCCATTGATTTTCCAGAAACCGGAGAAGCCACGGTGAAGTATCGAGTCGCGTCAGAAAGCTCATCGAAGAACCGAGATGGGAAAGAGACGTTCTCAAAATCCATCGAGATCCTATCGATTGAGCCCGTCACGAAAGAACGACTCAAGAAGTTTTGTTCAAAGTTGGAGTCGATTGAACTTGCCGACCCTCGCCCACGCAATGGCATGGGTCAGTATGCTCCACAGGGTAACGAAGGTGCGCCGGATCCAAACACGATGGCCGCAGCCTACGGCAGCGTTCTTCCAAGAAAACAAGAACGGCGTCGGTTGATTCTGACAAAAATGCAACGCGGCGAGATGATTGTTCCTGAACAGGAACCGATCCAGCGTGTGTAGTGACTTTTCAAATCGCGGGATAGCTCAGGCAGGCAGAGCACAAGATTCATAACCTTGAGGTCGTTGGTTCAAATCCAACTCCCGCCACCACTTTCTTTGACATCCATGGATCAGCATGGATGTCCTTTTATTTCAATGCGCCGAGTTCTCATGCGGGAACGTCGATAAAGCAAACGCAGTGATTCGCGATGTCGCGTTGATCACATCAGGCGTGACGGCAGAGGGGCACGATCTCGAAGTCGATGGCGAGACGCTGACTCAGATGCTCAGTTGTGCCAAAGAACGAGGAAAAGTTCCGGTGAAGCTCAATCACGGGAGCGGGATCGAGGCACTCAACGGCTACCTCGAGAACTTCCGTCTGTCTGGGAAAAAGCTGATCGGTGATTGGCATCTTCTGACCACTCACGAAGAGACGCCGAAAATGCTCGAACGAGCCGAGCGGATGCCAACGTGTTTCGGGATGTCGGCCGCATTCAAAGGCGAGGGCGTGAAGATCGCTGGCGGAAAGAAGGCCGCGCGGTGTTTTGCACTCAAGAGCGTCGATGTCGTGACCGCTCCCGCGGCAAATCCTGACGGTCTTTTTTCGGAGAAAGTTGACACATCCAATAAAGCAACACCCAAAATCATGGCTGACGAAAACAAAAACCAGACCGCTAAGGAGCCCACGCTCGCAGAACTCATGGCCGCAGTGCAAGGCTTGCAGGCGACCATTGCCGAACAGGGCAAGGTAATCGAAGCTCTCCAAGCTGGCGGCAACGAGCACGATCAAGAAATTTCCGACGAAGAACTCGAAGAGCTCGCCAATCTCGGAGACGAACAGCTCGCGGAAATTGGCTTGACTCGCGAACAGGTGTTGGCCGAAGCCGCCGCCCGGGGATACGAAGTTTCCGAAGGCCAGGGCGAGGGTGATGGAGATGGAAATGGCGAAGGAGCCATGGCTGGCGCTGGTGCCGGTGCATCCGCAGGCGGTGAAGCCGGCAGTGCCGCATTCGAAGCTCTCCGTCGCGACTACCTGAATTTCAAAGCTCGCATCAAGAGCATCGAACTCGCCGAAAAGGAAGCCGAAGAGGATGCGTTCTTCTCCGCTTTGGAAGAGAAGATCGAACTTGCCGCAAAGGAGATTTCCTCGCTGCGGGCCGAGAACGCCGCTCTCAAGAACACGGTTACCAGGTTCGAGAGCCAGACCGGCGCGGTTTCCGCATCAAAGCCCATCCTTTTCGAGGACAAGGGCGAGCAGAACCACAAGTTCGCCGCTCTCTGCCAGAAGTTCCGGGCCGAAGGCAAAACCGAAGGCCAAGCAATCATGCTTGCGGCCAAGCAAGATCCCGCCGCGCATCGCGAGTGGATTCAGCTCCAAGCCGGGAAGTAACCACCGCACTCACATCCAACACAGGAGAAAAAGAAAATGAATTTCAATACTGTCATTTCAAAAGAGGCTGCGGCAAATTTGTCGGGCCTTGAAGGTCGCGCTCTTCGCCTTACTGCAACAGGGCTGGCCCTTGCTGGCACTGCCGACCTTGTGGTTGGAACGCTGCTTCGCGGATCGACCGTTGGCCGCGCCTCGGATATCTTCCTTTCCGGGAAGTTCAACGGGCTGCATTTTGTCTATGTCGGCAACAATACGGCCATCGTCCAAGGTGACGAGCTGGTTCAGGTTGCTGACGGCAAGTTCGTCAAACGAGTGGACATCGCCGTCACCGGCACTGCCGCTGATGACACCATCTCGCTCGTTGCGCACGGCTTGGCAAACGGAACGCCGATCATTTTCCCGACACTCACAGGTGGAGCGGGGCTGACCGCACTGACCACGACTTACTTTGTTCGCGATGCCGCCGCCGACACCTTCAAGGTGGCGCTCTCTCCTGGCGGAACCGCCGTGGACATCACGAGCAACCTGACCGCTGGCACGATTCGGCGAGCAGCAGCACACGCGATTGCGTGGGAAGCCGCTCCTGCAAACTCACTCGACTGCCAGATCCGAGCCCTTCTTTTCTGAGCCAACTGATCAGCAACCCGACACACCACTACACATAAGAGGAACCAAAAATGTTCAATACCACTGATTCAGTCCCACGCATGGACATCAGCACGTTGCTGATGGAGGCAGTCGGCCAGACCGACCAAGCGCAGTATATCGGCCAGATGCTTCTGCCGGTCTATGCTTCGCCACTGGAAGTCGGACGCTATCCGAAATTCCGCATTCTCAAGGGCGAGCTCCTGAAAAAGGAATCTCAGCGTCGGGGTGCTACCGGCACCTACAACGAGAGCACGGAAGAGTTCGAATGGGATTCATACCAGACCGAAGAATTCGGTCACGAGAAGCGCGTGGACGACGTGGTTCGCAAGCAGATGGCGAACTTCTTCGACGCCGAGATGCTCGCTGCTAAGTTCTGCATGAACAAAGTCATGCTCGACTACGAGGTTTCTGCTGCTTCGGCCTTGTTCAATCCGGCTGTCTTCCCGAGCACCAACTCCACGCTGCCAATCACGGAAGCAAACATTCAAACGATCGATCTGCCGCTCGACATCCAAGGTGCTCAGGAACGCGCCAACGGACTCGGCGAGGTCATCAACACGATGGTTCTCTCGCTCCAAGTCTGGAACCGAATTCGCCGATCCAAGCTGTTGCAGACCTACCTCTTCGGTGTTTTGAACACCGCTCAGGGTGGAGCGAACATCACGACTCAGGTTATCGCCGACACCTTCGGCATCCAGAACGTGATCATCGCCCGCAAGGTCTATGATGCCGCTCCGAAGGGCAAGAACGACATCCAGTATGTGTGGAACAACAACTACATCTGGCTCGGGAACGTCCAAGGTGGAGATTTCATGAACGGTGGCGCAGGCCGCACGATCATCTGGGATGCCGACTCCGAAGGCGGGTTGTTCACGACCGATCAGTATCGCGACGAAGCTCGCCGCGGTGACAAGATCCGCGTGCGCTCCAACCGGGTGATCAAGATCATCAACCCGAACGCGGGTCAGTTGATCGCTACTCAGTGGGCGTAACCCGACACACCACGACACACTTGTTTGCATAGGAAGAGGGGGGAACGCCCGTGGTCTTTACGATCACGGGCGTTTTCTTTCGAGGAATAGACTATGAGCCGATTCGATGATGCTTTCCGCATGGCGGATGATTTTGCCTTTAGAGAAATGAAGGATGACGCCAAGGCCACAATCAAAGTGCCGAATGGCTCTTCGCTTGAACTTGATGCGATCGAGCAACCGGCGGAGGTCGCAGGTGCTTTTTACTCCGGAGGACGAGGGGACGCTACGGTGATATTGCTTGAAGTGCCTTCGCTTCCATTGCTCCAAGCGAAGGTTCGAAAGGAAGGATTCAACGTGATCTGGAAGTCCCGAGTGATGCTTTGCGTCCGGATCAACTGGCAGGGTGGAACTGCTACCTTGACGCTTGGGCCGGTAAGTGAACCTGCCGAGTTCTAGTTTCCAGACATCAGGACTGAGTAAGTCCAGAAGATCATGAACGCCATGATCGGAGCCGCGATGATCCAGTAGATCACTCGAGCCCAGCCGGCCAAGGGCTTTTCACGACCCGCGTTGATCTCTCGATACTGATGCGTCATTTCGTGAAGCAGTTCGGAAAGCCCGTCTTTCTTCATCGGGATATGAGGCATCTGAACCGGCTCTAAGTTTGACGGCTCAGGCAACGGGATTTCTTCCGATTTTGGCTTGATCGGATCAGGGAAAGCGGAATTGGAAGGGCGACGTATCATTGGTTCAGCGTCGGAAACCTACACCGAATTTGACGCTGTTGCAAAACCAAATGAGCATGGAAATCCGCAACGCCGTCGAGACAGCACTACAAGAACTACTTTCAACCCCAGCGATGGATTGGCCCGTCTTCTCGGGACGACCAGCAGGACAAGACCGACCGGATCGATACATTGTGATCCGAGCCGATGATGCCGAAGGCAAAGGGCATGGGGTTTTCTTGGTTGATGTCGATGTGATGATTCTGGCACCAGCGTATGAAGAGACTTCAGAGACGGCTGTCTCGGATCGGGTAAGATCGATCTCGGATTGGCTGTTTGATGATTCCTGCCCATTGCACACTTTCACCAGCGACACATTGAAGGTGCATGGGTTCTTCGTTGTCGGCAATGAAGAGGTCGCAGGAGAGCGGACGGTTGGCGAAAGCATCCGCATCCGGATTGGCGCACACGCGATGTAGTCTCTGAGGGTTGACACGCTGGGAGCAATATGGCTTTCGACCCAGCTCCCACGACTCTTCTTGGACCCGGATACGACGCGAGTTCAACACTGGCATCACTTCTCATTTCGGACTTTCCGCAGTTGACTTCCGCCGAGGCCCACGAATCGACCGGCGACGTTCGCAAGCTGCTTTTTGCTATCTGTGAGCGAGTTGCCAATGCCTACCAAGCTCTTCCGGCAGAAGACCGTCCTGCAAACATGCAGATCTTCTCGTCTTCTTCCACGCCGAACAGCGCAGGCCGGTTCAACCGCACATTCACGTTCAGCTTCAATCTCGCCATCGGGACTCTCGATGTCGCTGCTGAATCCTAAACCCACGACACACCACGACACAAAATGGCTCTTACACGTAAAGGAAATCAGAATTTGCTGTTCGGGGCGGCTGGCGTTTCAGCAAACGGAATCGTCATTGTCACCGGATACAGCGTTCGGAACGAGTTTTCGCTCAATGTCGAGGGCCGCGGAAGTCTCGGCGAGGTCGAGGCATGGGTCTTGGGCTCCAAGAAATACTCGATCACCATCGAGGGATATTGCCAGACATCTACGCCGCCCGCGATCGGCGGAGACGTCACGGTCGGAACACTCACTGGAACGATCACCAGCGCCCAGGTTGACGCAACCAACGAGGACTTCGCAAAGTGCCGAGTGGAAGCAACTGGCTACGAAGACGTGACGTAATCGCTCCATGACCGAACAAGAATCGGTTTTTGACGAACGCTACATTGAGGCGCTTGTTCACCAAAGATCCCACAGGGTCTTGGGCAAGCGCCTCAAGCCGTTTTCTATCTGGCACCGTACGCAATTCGAGGCTTTCGGGTTGCCATTTTTTTCAGAACCGGAACTCGCGACTCCGCATGATCTAAGAATCGCCGTCGCCATCTGCCAGACACAGTTTCCGGACCTTTTGAAGATTCCGAATCTTAGTGGAATCCGCCGCAAGTGGATGCGAATCGTGGATCTCACTCGATTCGGCCAAGGCACGTTTCATAGGGAGCTCGGGAAGCTCTACTGCTACTTCGCCGACTATTATTCCTGCCCGATCGTGGAGAACATCAAAGACGGGGATTCGGTACGTGAGCCAGACATGGATGAAGCTCTTTCGGTGGTGGCAAACTACCGCGCTTGCACGAACTGCCCACGGGAAGAGCCGTGGAACCTGCCTATTGGAGAACTCTACTGGATGCATGTGACACTGAGCCGCCAGAAAGGCGCGGAGTTCTCGATCCGCACGACGGTCATCGATCAGGCGATTGTGGAAGCTAAGAAATCCATCCAAGCAAAGAAGGAAAAGCAATGATCACGAAAGAAGGGAAAACCGGCTGGGGGAACCTCAAAGAACAGGTGAAGGAATCGGAAGCGTTCCGCAAGTCCACGGCTGCATGGGCGAAGCACGGCAAGGCGTTCAAGGGCGTGTTGAACGAATTGATCGGGCCGATGGCGATCCTGACCGGTATCGCAGCGGGGCTTGCGCTCAAGCTGATCGCGATCCTGCGGACCTCGCAGTTGATCGGGCGTTCCCTTGATGAGTGGTCCAAGATTCAGGCACTCACGCCACAGTTCACGCGCTTGCTCGGAAGTATGAGCGCGGCCGAACGCCGGTTGAAGGAAGTGGCAAAGTTCGCACGGACGAAGCCGTTTCAGTTTTCGGATGCTGCAGAGGGCAATGCCCGGTTGCAGATCCTTACCCGGGGAGCACTGGCGACCAAAAAGGGAATGGACCTGGCGGCAGATGCGGCAGCGGTTGGTCAGACATCCCTCACAAACGCGGCGGGTGCAATCGGTGACCTCTACGACGCGGCATCGAGGAACCCACAGGCGATCGACAATCAGGTTGAGCAGTTGCGGCAGATGGGGATCATCAGCACGGAAGCGGCTGACAGGATCCGCAACTTGGCAGCTTCCGGCGTAAGCTTCACCGCTGTTTGGGGTGCCGTAGAAGCAGAGCTTCGCAATAACAACGGGGCGGCGAATGCCTTGGGACAGACGATCACCGGGCTCCAATCCCGCTTGGACAACGTGAAGGCCGACAACTTGGCGAGCATCGGCGAGATGTTCTCCGAGGGCAAGATGGCAGGAATGCGGGCGGCAATCGCCTTCTGGGAAACCTTCGGCCCAATTCTTCAAGACATCCTTTCCCCGATTGCGGCGATCACGAACGGTTTTGCAAGAGCATCGGAAGCCGTCGCTTTGTTTTTCAAAGAGAATCGCGGGCTCGTCGCTGTCATCAGCATGTTGATTAAGATTTTGCTGACTTTGGTGACGGTTTTGGCTGTGAAGAGCTTTCTGGATGTTGCAAAGGCTGTTCTTGGTCTGGCGACGGTGTTTGGACGCACGGCTGTTGCTGCTCGCCTTGCCGCCGGTGCCGCAAGGTTTCTTGCTACTGGATTCGGTCTTCTTTTCCGGTCGGTGATTCGAGGGCTTGGACCTTTGGGACTGCTCGCGACCGCGCTGCAGGTCGTCATGGCTCTCATGGGCAAGCAAGGCATCTCGGGTCAGGGTGCCCTTGCGGACATGGTTTCCAGCGTCAAAGACGAGACAAAGGCTCTTCAAGACCGCGTTCAGGCCATGCGTGACGGCAAGGCCGGGGCCGGCGCGGCTGCGGAGACGGCTGGTGCCGCTCTGGATAATCGAGAGCAGGCACGCAAGAACCGCGAGGCCGCGAAGAAAAACCTGGATAACGCTGGCAACAACACGCTTCTCAGCACCCTAAGCGGAGCCGCAACCGGTGCTTTGGCTGGATCTTTTTTTGGTCCGGTTGGAACGGCAGTCGGTGCGGTTGCTGGTGGTGTTGGTGGGTTCTTTGCAGGCCAGAGTCAGGCAGCGGAAGCACAGCGGCAATATGACGAAGCCGTGGCGGCAGAGAACAGCGCGACAGGCGTTTTTGAAGCATCAAAGACGATGATTGCACAAACACCATCGGAGTTCTTGAACAACCCGGCGTTTGAAGCCCAGAAGGCGAAAGCCAAGGCCGAACTCGATGCTCTGGATGCACAACGAGCCGCGTTGGATCAGCAACGACAGAACGCCGAAGCTCTTGGAGATACCGATGCTGTCGCAAAGATCGATGAAGCTCTTGCGGAAATCGCGGCAAAGATGAAAGGAGTCTCAGCGAATTTCTCGCCCGAAGCGATCCAACGGGAGTTCAACAAGCAGATGATTGAGGGGGATCTCAGACAGCGGACCGCGGAATCTGTGGCGATGGCGACAGGACGCTCTGACCTTCTCGAACAAGCCGACAAACAGCAGGACGAGCTCACGCGCATGGCCGCTCAACGTCGATTCCAAGATGCCGGGATTGCACCGGAAGAGGCGGCTGCAATGGCTGATCAAGAAGTCGCGTTGGGCCAGATGCAACGTGCGCAGCAGCGGAACCCGCAGGTTGCCAGTGCTCTGGCATCCGCAGGCGGTGCGGCCGGTGAAGTTGCTGGCGGCGTCAATCAGCGCCAACTCGAAGTTCAGCAAAGGCTTTTGGAGACTCTGACATCGATCGTTCCGAAGGTTGGGAAGCAAGATGAATATAACGGCCATCTTTCAGATGGGCGTTAAGCGTCAGAGTTGACTCACGACCGCCTGTAAATGGGCGACATCATCACCAAAGGAGAATTCGGGCCTGCATTCATCGAACGAGTGACTCGCGATCGACTTGGATTTGTGAGTGCGGCATTACGCAAGGATTACGATCCTACGAAGTTTCCGACAAACATTCCAAGCCCGCCACAGAATTCTGTTTTTGGAGCGATTCACACGCGAACCGAGATGTCACTAAATGCTGGCGTCATGACTGTGCGCTGGATTTACGACGGAATCGAATCAGGAAGTAGCTCGACAAACCCAATCTACGAGATGGATACGAGCTTCGAGAACGTGGACATTCGAAACCATCCGGATTTTGAACAAATCGCCGCAACCTATGGTGGCATCACGGATGCTTTTGGGAACGTGAGATTCCCGACGACTTACAACGGGTCAAAAAACCCTCTCGCTGGGGTGCAGAGCTTCTATCGGATCGGAGGCGTATGGAGAGAGATGTATGCCACCAGAAAACTGAATACCAGCTTTGCTCAAAGAATTGGATTTATCATCGCGAAGCCCCCCGGGAATCCGCCTCCAATCGGCAGAGATCGCGATTGGTTGGAGGGACCAGTCAGAGCAATTTGGCGAGGGAATGCCTATGAGGTCACCAAGGAGTATTGGCTCTCTGGTCGCGGAGGATGGGTCAAGCCCGTGTATAATCGAAGCATCTAGTGAAGAATCGTCCTACATCATTGATTGGTGGGCAAGGTCTGCGAGTCAGCCAAATTGGTGGGAAAACACTGATCGATAGTTTTGCTTCGTCCGGACGCTGGGAGCCAGCGTGGTTTTGCAGGTATGATGCCGGAGGTCGCGTTTACGTCGGTCGTGGTCTGGTTAATGGCGTTGCGCCTACCATCAACGGAAAACCGATTGGCGGTTTCGACGACGAAGGAAACTCGATCGAAGAACCGTTCCTTTCTCTTCCGAGGAACATTTCGCCGTGCTACGTGAAACTGATTGCTCGGGTCAATCCAGATGGATCGCCGGTCGAAAAGGATCCATACACAATCGACATCGGAGAATTAGTCCAGCGTGGAGACCGCGAAGGATTTGTGGGCGTCCATGCGCTGGCGGTTTTCTATCAGTCGCGCCCTGACAACAATCGAGGGATTGCTGCTTCTGAGACTGGTGTTCGAAGGCTGTATCAGATCACACACTTTGACCTACAACACCGCGCAGTGCCTCGAGTGAACATTGCCGGTGAGTTGATGTCTGGATATCGACACTTCTTCTGGTGATGAGCAGATTTGTTCAGCCTGCATTTCTGGATATCTCGCCATCTGGGACGGCTCTTTCGCTGTTTTCTCGGTCAAACAACGGGTTTCCACACCCATGGGAAGCTCTGGCATTCGCGTGGGATAAAAAGCTCAAACTTTGGCGGATGAAAATGCGCCCTGCTTTTGTGAACGGCATCCCTGTTTTGGCCGAGGGGTCAAAAGGATGGCTTGATTTCCGGGACAGGCAAATTGCCGGAAATCTGGCGAAATCTGGTGGAGCGAAAGACGAAGTTTTCTCCGAAAGATCGGAGTCAGTGAAGTTTCCAAAAGACGGTTGGACGCCGATGAACGAAGATCCTTGGATACCGCTTCGATTTGGAAGAGAGATCCCGAGTATTGAAGAAAATGCGCCTCTCGGGTTGCAACAAATGGGAGTGAACGCAGAGTTCACAAAAGCGTTCAGAATCGACAGTTCCGGCAAGTTGCGCGTGGACCAGACGCGCCTCGATGAAGGATCTGGAAGGAGATGCCTTGCTCTGGATCTCTTCCTTTCGAAAGCACGGCCCGGACTTGTCGGAGAAGCGAGCACGAGTTTGGATACTCTTCTGGTTGGGCAAGTCGTTGATTACTCCGTGAGCTTGCAGACGACGGTGATTGATTCGCGAAAAGACGAGGCAGATCCTACGGGGCTTGTTTCAAGACTTTACCAGACTGTGAAATGGGAGCCTCCGGTTGCCCGAGATAACCTGTTGAATCGAATCACCGGAGATTATGCGGATCAACAAGACGACCAGCTAAAAATCGCGACGATCTACGCGGTGAGTTCTTTCGAAAAACAGGGAGAAAAGGATG
>JAIXZA010000112.1 GCA_027489965.1 Verrucomicrobiaceae bacterium | reverse complement strand
GTGAATCCTGTAGCAAGGCTAGCTTCTATCATTGGGTGTCTAAGCCCTGTCTTTTGATGAGCCTGACTTCCTTGTTGCCAAAACCTTCGTTCCTGTGACATATCGGGTCAAACCTCTGCATGAGTGTGCAGAATAAGAAACTGTTAGAAGCAATACACACGTTCCATGCAGACTGAGAACGATCCCGATTACCGTGACCACGATTTAGACTGGCCGTGGACGCTGTACTTTAATGGTGAGGCGGTTCCCCAGTGGGCCAACTGCTGGAATTTATGCGAACTTCCCGATAGCTCCTCAGAGCTGTTCGTTAATCACACTTGGATCGTGGATTACTCCGACTTTGTGCGTCTTTGCAACCGGATGGACTTGGCTCACACGATCGATAGTGAAGACCCAGTTATTTTCCGCATCCAGTCCCTTAGCCTGTTGGTTCTACTGCTGCGCCAAGAGGCCAACATTCGAGCAGCGCTCGCTCCTTGCGGAGCAGAGATGGGAATCACGGCTAACACAATTTTCGAGGGCATTCGAGATGGCGTCGCGATGATGCACAGGCTTACCGTTCGCGACCATTTTGCATTCTGGACTGTCGGCTATGAGCAAGATCGGGTGGAGCTAATCGAGGCGATTCGCCAATCGCGTCCGAAGCCTCCTGAAGACTGTTTAGCTCCGCCACACATCCGCGAGCGCAACCAGCGCGCGGAGGAGCGTATTCATTCGCTGCGCTGTGAACTCCTCGATTTGCTTCGAGTAGGACACTACCCCAAAGACTTTCGCCGCTTCATTCATGAATTACCAACGCGCGTCTAACATTCCATGGATAACTCCGACGATACTTTGATTGAGTGCTCCCGCCACGGAACTGGCAGCTCGGCCATTGTATGCCAGCATCTTCTTCAGGAGAAGAATCGCTCCTTGGTTTTTATAGAGAACAGTTCAATTCCTGGCGACCGGCAAGCATGGTGCGGCGACTGTGAGGCGTTGTTTCTACAGGAGAAGGAACTTACTGAGACATTCAGGCAGTTTAACAATTTCGCAGTCGTCTGTGGGGAGTGCTACGATGAGATCAAGGCACGGCACGCTAAGCAAGACGCAGACTGAGTCTAACCCTCAAGTTAGCTTCGGAGACTACCCCATTGGCCCGAAACCCTTTCCCTCCTTGACCCATAGCCGCCCCCTCGCCTCTTTGGGTTACTTCATCGCAATCTCTCGTCCTGTGAAATGAAGCCCCATTTCTCCAACTCAAGTCCGTCACTCCACAGCGCAGTGTGGTTACAAAACGTTCGCTCAACCAACAAAGTAATTAGCTATGCCTGCAGGAATCGATAACCCAGAGCTTGGTGGTATCGCTTTTGGAGCGATTAAACTCGTTGGATACTGCTTTGCGGCCCACATAATCTCGAAGCAATACGAGAAGCTACCCACGTCTTGGTTTCGCATCGGACTTACGAGAACACTTATTGGATTAGCCTTCGGTTATCCATACTACAGCTGGGCTACATCTTTTCACAGCCCATACTTCTTGCTCGGACTTATCCCGATCAGAATCATAGAGTGGCTACTGCTGATAGTTTTGTTCTACGATCGACGGCTATCGAACTGGCGACAAGCGTTGGTTGTAGCATCGGCAGGCACAGGATGGTCTTTTCTATTGGATTTGCCCGCAATTTTTGGATACATCCTTGTTGGAGGCTTTTGGATATGCTGATTCCAACAACGATATCTAAACCACACAAGATCATCGGCCACACATGGGCGAACAAGGAACCAAAGTCACCGTCTGGGCTGCTCTCTTGCCCATACTTTTTTTAACTTTAATCACACAGCCATCTCCACGCTAACGTGGTGTCAGCGTTTGAGTAGTTGTGCCAGAAAATGAAGACCCTATCCGCAGTTATTTTGAGTCTATTGCTCGCGGGCTGCTCCAGCCTTCCCAAACCGCTTCGTGACGACGACACCGGAATGAAGTTGGCTCGGCTTACGAACAAGGCATACGCCGATCCTTTGACCGACGAAGATGTTCATTGGGTGCTTTTCGCGGCCTATTCACGATCACGCGACCCCTTGATGGGCGGAGAGGATCTTGAGATGATACACGCGAACTTAATCAAGTTACGGCAGCGTCTGGGTGACAAGAGATTTTCTGACGCTCTCAGTCGCGAAGACTCAGCGACGATCTCAGCTGTTGGTTTGCACCTCGGGGCGGATTCTCAGGCAGTTGATTTCCCGTTGAGTTCGGAGACGATTAGCAAAACGCCGAAGAGAACTTTCGAACTCGAAGCAGCTTATGCGAAACCATAGGCACAACCCTCAATCGAGCTTTAGAAAGGCCTCAAAGCACTTGGGCAAGGTCGTTGATCTCGTAGCCCGATTCCGTAGCTAGCTAACGCCAAGGGACAGACACTTAATCCACACGGCTCCCGCTTCGATGTAGCCTGTCGGTTCAAAGGCTTACAAGTTGATTCCCCTTTTTTCTGTCCTGATTGTTTCTGTCAGCCCTCCGAAACCGCACCGCTGCCTGATCCCTGATCCCTGATCCCTGAACACTGACAGAAAGAAGGTGGACAGAAAAAACAAAACCTCAGAAGCATTGCCACCCGTCATTCAGCTGAGGTTAGAACAAATGGGTTTTCTCTGCGGTTATCCTAACTCTTGCGGTGTTACACTGACCGTCATCATGATTTGTGCCTCCCACAGATTCAGGAAGGCCCGCAGATTGGTTTTTCTGATTCAGGCAATCTGTGGGCCTCCATGAATCTGTGGGAGAGAATAGGTTTTCACAAAACTGGAAGACGCGAGGTAAACCTATCTGGCCCTGTCGAATCAGGATCCTTTTGCCTGCCATGTTTTTGCCTGTCTTCAGAGAAGGACGAAAACTCGCCATTCATTTTGATGGCAAAAAAATTGAGGCAGAAAGATGAGATACCCGATCCACCAAAGCCATTTTGGCACCGCAGAGGTTCGGAGGAACAAAGGTGCAGAGATCCTGTTTGGGTGGAGAAGGTTTCGAGTTCCACCCGCTGAGTCTTTGCTCCTCATCCCCTCTGCCCCTTTGCAACAAACCGCAGGCCAGTTGATCGTTGTCTCCGCCTGCATCAGCCGCCGAGAGGTGACAGTTGAACTCACCAAGAAGTAGGCAGCTATTAGGCGTTACCGATCAAGGAAAACGTGCGAACCTGCGGCCTTTACGAATCGAGATCGAGGCGTAATGTCCAACCGATGCAGACGGTTTACATTGAGACGACGATCCCCAGCTACTTGGGTGCCCACCCGAGCCGCAAGGAGCCGATGGCTTCACACCAGAAGTTGACGCACGACTGGTGGAATCAACACAGGTATCGCTTTCGCCTCTACACCTCTGCATTCGTGCGCGGTGAGGCTGCTGGTGGTGACGCCAATGCAGCGCAGCGTCGAATGGTTTATCTAACATCACTGCCGGAACTGGATGTGCCCGATGAACTCGATCAGCTTGAAGCTGACTTGATACGACTGTTTCAGTTGCCGCCGAGGGCGGCAACTGATGCCTCGCACTTGGGCATGGCGATGCTGCACAAAATGGACTATCTACTCACTTGGAACTGCGCCCACCTTGCCAATGCCACGTTGCAGAAAGACCTTCACGAGTATTGCCAGTATCACAGCCTGCACTTTCCGATTGTATGCACACCCGAAACCCTCATCCAACTCCAACCATGAATGACACCATAGTCCAAGAAGTCAGAGACATCCGTGCTGCTATAGCGGCAGAGTTTGGCTATGATCGCACGAAATTCATCGCCTGGGCGCGAGAACAGACCAAGCAGCGCAAGGCACTGGGCAACACAAGGCCGAACAAAAAGCTGGAGACAGGCGAGGCTGCCCTTCCACCGGAGCCCAGAAGCGCCGCGTGCTCCCTGCCCGTGCCTCTGCCTAGACGTGAGGCCCAGAAACGAAGAGCGTTCCTATGAGCACTGCCAAAATTATCTCAGACTACATGGCAGCCCCCTGCCCTAACGAAGATGGTGAGGAACATGGCACAAAGTTATTGCCCGCATTGTCAGCCACGGAGATCTCCGAACTTGAGACGACTTATGGATGCAGGTTCACGGAAGATGTGAGGGAGCTTCTCATGTATTGCGGTGGCTTGGAGGAAGGACCGATGGAGATAATCGATTTCAGAGGATCAGAGACTGATTATTTACTGCCATCATTACGAGGACGCTTTCGCACTATTTCGCCTGACGGTTTCGGGAACTTTTGGTTTTACTGGACCAGTCATGTTGGCCCTGCACTAGGCCCGGTTTTTTATTACCAGCACGAAGGGCCAATGATCTTCTATCAGTCCGACGGTATTGGGGATTTTGTTCGCGAGTGCATCCGATTCATGACCCCGCCTTACGCTAGCTTGATTGACGACGTGCATGAATTCAGGCTCCGCCCACTTCGAACATTGAATGATGACTTGGTTTCCCGAGATACCGTATTAGCGCGGGCGGATCATGAGCTTTCTGATTTCGCTAGTCATCTACCCAGTGACGCGCTGATATTCGATTTCCGCAGCTCGAAGGTGGGCGATGGAGTTGATCTGGCTAAACTACATGTGATCGCATTGCACCCAAAATATCCAGTGCTTGCCGTTCGCAGGAGGCTTGGTCTGATTGGATGGCTTACCTCCCTCATTCGTCCCAAGAAGAAATGACACCGACGTCCTCAAGCCGAACAAAAGGATGCAGATAGCGCTCGCTGAGTCTCCGTAGAGTTTTCTATATTTTGCTCCTGACTTATCTAATTCGAAACGTTCTGCAAGAATGATTGGATGGGTCTTCTCTGCGGTTATCCGAACTCTTGCGGTGTTATCTTTCTGGCCCTGTCGAATCAGGATCTTTTTGTCTGCCATGTTTTTGCCTGTCTTCAGAGAAGGATGAAACATCGCCATTCACTTTGATGGCAAAAAATTGAGGCAGAAAGATGAGACACCCAATCTAACAAAGCCATTCCGCAGAACACTGCGTATGATGCAACGCCTGAGGTCCGTTGATGGCGTTCTCCCCCCTGCCCTAACCTTGAATATTGATCCCTTTTTTCTGTCCTTATTGTTTCTGTCAGCCCTCCGAAACCGCGACGCTGACTGATCCCTGAACACTAACAGAAAGAAGGTGGACAGAAAAAACAGAACCTCTAAATCGTTGCCATGCCTTATTCAGCAGAAGGTCTGAGTATATAGCGTTTCTCTGCGGCTATCCTAACTCTTGCGGTGTTACCATTCTGGCGCTGTCGAATCAGGATATTTTTGCCTGCCATGTTTTTGCCTATCTTCAGAGAAAGATGAAACATCGCCATTCACTTTGATGACAAAAAAATGTGAGGCAAAAAGATGAGACACCCAATCCACAAAAGCCATTTTTGCACCGCAGAGATTGGAAGACCGCAGAGAAGATCAGAAGCTGTTTGAAGTCGCTCCGTCGTTGCCGCGATGAACGGCATCACCCAATCGAAGCCAGCCCGCAGAGATGGCTCTTGATCGTCTTGTAACCTGCCCGTGGCGACGGCATCGCCTCTCTTTCCACCACGCGGATGGCGCTTTTTGCACTTGTGTGCTTCTCAGTTTGGTAGATGCTTGGCCACCAGATGTATGCAGTCTTTGATACCAGCGCGCTTATCTCCGCCCTGCGCTCAAGCGCAGGAGCGAGCTATGCCGTACTTCAAGCCATTCGGGCAAAACGGATCAAGATCGCTTTGTCAGTCGCCTTGGCTCTGGAATATGAGGATGTTGCAAACCGACCTGGGCTGGTGCCGACCCTTGATGCGCAGGGCGTCGGGGTCGTCGTTGATGTCCTATGTGCCTTGGCAGTCCAGCAGAAAGTCTATTTCTCATGGCGTCCACACCTTATTGACACTGGGGATGACATGGTTTTGGAAGTGGCCCTTGCTGCGGGCACGCCTTACATTATCACGAACAACCTTCGCCACTTTAAAGGCTGTGAATCGCTCGGCATACGAGCGATCACACCCGTAGAGGCTTTAAACCTTATCCGTCCCTGATTTATGGCTACACTCTCCATCGAAATTCCTGACTCACTCCGTAACGGCATTCAAGAACTGACCACGAAAGATGGCTATTCACTGAACCAGTTTCTAGTCTGTGCGGCGGCAGAGAAACTGTCTGCTTTTGCCACCATGGATTATCTCCGCGAGCGCGCCGAAAGGGCTGACTTTGCGGAGTTTGATCGCATCATGGCGCGTATTCCCAACGTGACGCCAGACCCAGGCGACGAACTCCCATAAACCCAACGTCGCCGAACGCGGTGGGGCGTCTGGCAGAATGCTAGGTCAAACGCTTCCACGTCCGCACCGGCACCCCTCGGCCATCCACGAACGGCGCTTGGGGGACCAAGCTCAAGTTGCTAACGGATTGGAATCCGGTTAAAACAACATTCATGAACCCCTCAAGTCGTCCTAAACCCACCATTCGGTGGCCCATAACGGTGTTGACGAACAGAACAACGTTGTTTCTGATTTGAATTGTCCGTCTAGACCTCGCACACGATGAGCAACCGCACCTGGGTCTGCCTTTCATGCCAGAAATCGTATCGTCGCGTTCAGACGATCTCGAATGTGTCCTGTGCGCTCTGCGGCCAGCCCTGCGAATACGTCCATTGGAAGCTACACATTCCGAGTCCCAAGAAGACTCGTGAGTGGAAGGATTTTGGGGCCCAATACCTGCACGAGAAAAACCTCATCGCTCAATTCCATGCAGACCCTACGCTCAAGCAAATCGACCTACCGTTGCTCAACCAACGGCACTCCAAACAATGAACCCCAAGCCGAACAAAACGGATGTAAGCAGGAGGCTCGTATGGCATCTGTCGTGTCTTCGACGCTTCCACCCCGCCTCAATGGCTTCCTCCATCGCAATATCTCAACCTGTGAAATGAAGTTCACATTTCTCCAACCCAACCCTTTTAATCAACAAAAAACTGTGAGCGAATCTGATTCGTCCACAATTAAGCGTGGTATACAACGTTCGCCAAACATGAAGTTCCTGTTCATCCTTGCCGTATTAGTGTCCATGTCGACGCCATCATTTGCAGCCGGCGAGAAGCCACCGCCCGAGGCCGCTATTGTTAAAGTCATCGACCAAGAGCTACCTTCGGAAGAGGACGCGAAACAGAAAGTTTTGTTGAATGTCTTTTTTGACAGGCCAGACGAAGAGAAATTTGAATCTTACACGACAGAGAATTGGAAACAGTTGTTTGCGGCTTTTGCCACATCCCTAACGAGAAAGGCAGTCGACCAGAAGCTTGATGCAATATCACTTCGTAAGGTGCTTGAGTTTATTCTTGCTGATGCGGGAGATCAACTGGCGTATCTTCCAGTCGGCGCATACCAGACAACGATGAGCGGCAGTCGAGTTTGGATAATAACGGTAAAATGGGAAGATCCGTCGATGAGCGAAAACGGCAAGAGTCCTACTCTCACGCACATTCGGGTGTTTGTGTTTGATCAAAAAACATCGAAATTAGTCGGGTTCACCACATGCGGATAAGGGCGAACAATAAAGGACACCTGGCTGCGAGGAACGAGCCAGCCAATGCCGTCCGCATGCGGATTTAAACCCTGCTTTGCCGCGATGAGCGGCATCACCCCAGCGAAGCCATCCCGCAGATCCTGTGCGGCAGGATAACCCCGGCTTTCGCTCTAGGATTTCCTGATTCGTTTTGTGTTGCTCGGGTGATGGCCGATTCACTCCAAAGCCTGGATTCTGTGCGGCATAACGGCTCTTGATGGCCCCGCGATCTGCGCATCATGGCTGTTTCGAAGACCTGGTCATGGCCACCCTTTTTTCTGTCCTGATTGTTTCTGTCAGCCCTCCGAAACCGCACCGCTGTCGGCCCTCTGATCCCTGAACACTGACAGAAAGAAGGTGGACAGAAAAAAATAGAAACTCTGAAGCATTGCCATGCCTCATTCAGCAGAGGTTAACCTGACCCATTCATGGAAGTCGTCACGAGACGCCGCAAAAACCACTTCATTCAAACAACGCTTGCACGAGCTAGCCACCCTACCTGGGAAACGTCTCTTGACCCACAGCCGCCCACTCGCCTCAATGGCTTTCTTCATCGCAATATCTCAACCTGTGAAATGAAGTTCACATTTCTCCAACCCAACCCTGTTATTCCACAAAAAACTGTGAGCGG
>JAIXZA010000120.1 GCA_027489965.1 Verrucomicrobiaceae bacterium | reverse complement strand
CGAGTCTGCATATTTTTGAGCACCTCGAGTTGTTGTTTGAGCAAAAGCCCAGCTGGAGAAGGCAGCTCTATCTTTTCCAAAAGACTCATACCCTTCTTACCAAAAAGATCTGAAACTACAGGCAACTTCAAATCATGTTGAGCACCTAACAAACGATGGATTCGATTGCGAAGCATCGTTCTCTGTTTCACAAAGAAACAGCGCTGTCTCATGACCTCTTTGCGCTGGCGCGTCTCCTTGCAAGGGATGTGGACACTGCTCACTAGTCCTGCACGCAAGAGCAAGGCGAGGATACGTGCATCAATCTTATCCGTCTTTACCTGTGCTTCAGCGATGATGCGCGTCTTGAATGGATTAGCCAAAGTGATGTGATTGCCTGACATCGACAGCTCCAGCACCTCATAGAGCCAATGCCAGTTCATGGAAGCTTCAAAGACAACTCGTGCGTTTGGCCAGCGTTTGACTAGCGTAGCAAAGTCTTGGGGCGAGTGGTGCTCGATACGCCCCTTGCCGAGATCAACGCCTGCGGCATCAATGGCGTGATAGACGCTGTATTTTTTATGGAAGTCGATTCCGATAAAGGTCGCGACTTCAGTGATAATGGCGGGTAGGGTACAGGGTGTAGTGCTCATAGGCACTCGCACTCTAGCAAAGTCGATTTACAGGGTAATTATCGCTGGAACGCTTGATCTTTAGACTTTCATGTCGCCTGACCCCGTTCTCTTCCTACCCGTGAGTATTGAAAAAATGCGCGTGTTCCGCCTCCGAGCGCGACCGCCATGCGGATATTCAGATGAGCCATGCCTTCCAACCAACGGGCACTGGTGAGCGCGCCGGTATCCTCGGGATGCAATCCGATGGCGACCAGAAGGTCCCGAACGGATGATTTTGCTGAGGCATCGTCTCCACAGTAGAATGCGGTGACCGAACCGTCGGCGATTCGCTCCGGTGTCATCATATCCGCGAAGATCGTATTGAACGCCTTCACCACCCGACACTGCGGCATAGCCTTCTGGATTTCTTCAGCTGCCGAATTTTCCTGGCCAAGCAGCACCGGCGACCAGTCGGCGTTCAGCGGATTCGTGGCATCCACGATGATTTTTCCATCGAGCGAGGGCTGCGATTTAAGCACCTCCAGGGCGCTGCTCCAGGGAACGGCAAGAATGAGGATGTCTGCCCACATCGCAGCATCCACAAAGGATACCACTCTGCCATCATCACCAAGAGCGACCATCGCTTTTTTGGGATCTCGTGCTGCCCAAGCCACGTTAATACCGTGATGAATGAAAAGTTTGCCGAGCGAACTGCCCACGCTCCCTGTGCCAAGAATACTGATATTTGAATTCATAAAGGTAGCTACTATACACACCAACCAGCGCCGATGTAAGTGCTACAAAAAAGTGACAGCGCCATGCCAAAAACGACTTCCACCAACCAGCGCAACAAGATTCAACTCATCACTGATTGCCCGATGACGCATACTTTTAACCTGCTCGGGAATCGCTGGCGCCCCATCATCCTCTGGAAGCTCATCGAGGGCCTGCAATCACCCGCTGAGCTGCACCTCGCCATACCGATCATCACACGCAAGATGCTCTATCAGGATCTCAAGGAACTCGTCACTCATGGTCTCGTAATCAAAATCACCTCAACCTCAAGAAAGCACATTCCCATTTATAAGCCCACACCACTGGGCCAGTCGCTCAAGTCCGTGTTGCGCGCTGCGCTCGACTGGGCCGAGCAACAAAAGACCGGAGCGGAAGATGCTTGATGCTTTCTGGTAAGAAAGTGCTTTTGAGAAGTCGGGTCGAGTTGGGCCTGGGCGTGGAGTGGAGACAGGGAGGTGGAGAGACGAGATGAATCATAACTAAATCCGAATGTGGAATACCGAATGGAGGGCACCCTCGGAGGTTTCATGCCTTGTTTTGGGCTCTGAAGGATGGCTGGCGCTGTGTCATGACGTATTTCTAACGATCATTTGCAGAGCTTTCCTGACTGCGGTGCCAAGCTAATTTTCGGCAGCGGGTTTTAGTGGTGCGAATTAGGGCTGTTGCGACTCAAACGGGCTCATAGTCATCGGCGGGGATCCATTGTTTGATGGGCTGCAAGGGCGGCTCGATCGGCTCGTCTGAGTTGTCCGTGGATGAGGTAAAGATTCCATTGCCAATCGAATCTACGGTCACCCAAACAAACTCATCTGCCCCGCGTCGGCATCACTGACGGCTTTCTTCCTCGTCTTGGCAGGCACGCTGGTCGCGACGGGGACTTCTTTGACGCTTTCGGCGGGCTGGTGGCCGGATTCGAGTTGTTGGAGGACTTCCGCTGGCTCGGGCGATGACGTTTTCGGGGAGGCCTAAACGTATCACTTCCGAGCCATCGCGGAGTAGAAGCGGCCTTTTTTGTCGGTGATACCGAATTTAATGAGGTTCTGCTGAAATTCCTCTGCAGTCATGGTGCGGAGGGCATGCTCTACCTTTTTAAAGACCTCATCTGAGAGACGCCCTGGAATGTTGAAACGAGGCGTTTCAACGGGCGGGCGACGCTTTACTGGCCGAGGGTCAGTGCTCTTGGTCTTTGGCTTGGCGGCGGGCATCGTATTTATTGGGGCTGAGGTGGGCGAAAGTAACCCAAAATGCAGGCAGAGTCACGCACGGCAATTTGGATGTGTGATTTTTTCCGAATTTCGGATCCAGGGAATGCGGCAGGGCCTTCTTGAAAGACACCTCGCACAGTCTGCATCGGCTGCCCGTCTATTTTCTCGACCACGGGAATAACGAAATTGAGCATGTCACAGTCGAGGCGATGCAGCGGGCCTTTGTTACTGGGCAGTATAGCCGACTGCTGGCTCTGATAGAGATCGTAGGTCGAGTTTAAGACTGCTGTGTAACGGGTGTCCAGCAAATCGAAACAATTGCCCAACTGAATGACGGCACCGATGACTGCTGGCTTTTTGATGCGTTTCGGATCACGCATCTTCTGCTCTACAGCCCACTCAAAAGCGCGCTCGGGACCGAACTCCCAAAAGTAGATACCGTAGCCAAGCCAGTCGTAGTCATTCTCACTCGCGGATAAGTGATTGCCGGTCATTAAGACCTGCCGGACGACGGCTTCATCGCAGCCGTGGTAGGCGATGATGGTGCGCTGGTAGTCAAAGTGACGCATGACCGAATGGTAACTCGGCGGACTATTCTGCAAAAGACTTTCTTTTACCCAAACAAACTCATCTGCCCAGCATCCTCATCGCTTCGTGTCTTCTTCCTTGTCTTCGCGGGCACGCTGGTCGCGACGGGGACTTCTTTGACGCTTTCGGCGGGCTGGTGGCCGGATTCGAGTTGTTGGAGGACTTCTTTGGCTCTCGCGATGACGTTTTCGGGGAGGCCGGCGAGTCTCGCGACTTGGATGCCGTAGCTTTTTTCGGCGCAGCCGGGGAGGATCTTGCGGAGGAAGATGATCTGCTGGTTCCACTCCTTCACGGCGACGTTGTAGTTCTTCACGGCGCTGCGACTTTGCGAGAGCGCGGTGATCTCGTGGTAGTGGGTGGCGAAGAGGCAGCGGGCGCCGATGTGATCGTGCAGGTGCTCGGCGACGCTCCAGGCGATGCTGAGGCCGTCGAAGGTGCTCGTGCCGCGGCCGATCTCGTCGAGGATGACGAGGGAGCGCTCGGTGGCGTTGTTGAGGATGAGCGAGGTCTCGTTCATCTCGACCATGAAGGTGGACTGGCCGCGCGCGATGTCGT
>JAIXZA010000181.1 GCA_027489965.1 Verrucomicrobiaceae bacterium | reverse complement strand
TCGATGAGGCGGAGGTTCGGATGCGTGGTGTTCGGGATGTCGGCCTTCGAGTCGGGCTTCATCTGCATTTCCCACTCCATGTTCGACTGGCCGGAGGCGAGCCACACCTCGCCGATCAACACGTCCTGCACGCTCACATTGCCAGCCTTCAGAACCTGCGGCTCCGCATTCGCGGGCATGGGATCGAGCTTCACCATCCATTTGCCGCTAACATCTGCCTTTGCGGTCTTCTTTTGCCCAGCGAATTCGACGACGACCTCCTCACCTGGCGCGGCCTTGCCCCAAACCGGCACCGCTTTGTCCCGCTGGAGCACCATGTGATCAGTGAAGATGGAGGGGAGCTTCACGGCAGCATGTGCGGCGGGAGCGAGAAGGAGGAAATAGAGGAGCGTCTTCATGGGCAGTAAGTTCAAGTAAAACCAAGGCTTGGATCGAATCTTTCGCTCGTATCCATTTGGATGCTTCGCAGTGTCAGCGTTTCCAGGTGGGCAGTGTAGCAAGGATCGGCTTGAAAGCAGAAAAGGATGCTGCGGCGGCGAGCGCCCGTTGAGTTGAGGCTGCCGGCATGAACTAGGTCGGCATCAAAAACCAAAATGTCACCTGCCCTGCCTGAAATTTGCTCAGACTTGGACTCGTCATTGAAATTGAATTCTGGCTCATCTGGGGCGCGGCGATGGCTGCTAGGAATGAGACGAGTTGCGCCATTTTCAGGACCAAAATCATCAAAGTAAGCAATGGCGATGACCGTATCTCCGGGTCGCTGAGCGCACATATCGCGATGCAATTTCTGATGGCCGCCACCCAGCAAAGGTTCGCGTCCCTCGACCTGAGAAAGAAAAAACCGCTCACCGATCAGCGCGCCAGCTGTTTCAAGCACTCTTGGCAGGCGACAAACGGCCTGCACTCTCGGAACTAAATCCAGTGAGGAATGCCTCCAATCGGCTCCTCGTGGTATGGGCCATTGGTCTGAAGGTTTTACGCCAGCATCGAATGCCGCACGTAGTTCTTCCAACCATTCCCCAGGAATCGCGCCTCGGAGCAGAACGTAGCCGTCGTGATTTAAAGAGGTCTGGCAGTGCATAGGAGGTGGAGATTCAAGCCGAAGCTTTTGAATCATGAAGCTGGCTGCTGAAGGTGACCTAGTTGTAATCGGATGACAAGTGGCTGGGCCGTCTTGTTTTTAACCACTTCAAGAGCTGACTTTTAGACCTGATGCGGCGTTGATCTATTGTTAGTAACAAGCTGTCAGTGACAAGAATGTCACCGCTTTTCACTGTCGAGTTGGATCTGTTTTGGCACTGAAATGCTGTGTTTGATCATCGACTTTTCTGGACTGATTCCTTTTGCCGCAGGCATGGATGGTGGGTGCTGCTGCTGCTTACTTTGCTGCTGTATCTGCCAGGCACCAGCATCTTACCGCTCATGGATCGGGATGAGCCTCGCTTCGCTCAGGCAACGGTGGAAATGATGGAGCGTGGGAGTTGGTCAGTGCCCTATTTTAATGGAGAATACCGCTTTGATAAACCACCGCTCACTTACTGGTGGATGTGGCTGAATTACAGACTCCTTGGCATTAGCGAGATCGGTGCACGCTTGCATGGTGTTTTGGCCGTTTTTTTGACCGCGCTCATCATCCGAGGTCTAGCTCAGCGTCTTTCAGGAAAGGCCACCACGGGTCTCACCGCCGCTCTGCTGTGGCTGACGACGGCACAGACGTTAATCCATGGTCGGCTTTGTGTGGCCGACATGCCCATGATTCTTTGCGTGACTCTTGCCTGTCGCGCACTGATCGAACTGGTGGTGAAACCCGATGACAAGCCGCACGCCATTTGGTGGTGGACCTTGTGGTTGTCCCTTGGCTTTGGATTCCTAGCGAAAGGCCCCATCGCATGGCTGGTCCCAGGATTGACTCTACTGCTTTGGCGTTATGGCTTCTGGCGCAGACCCATTTCGTTGAAGCATCTGCGCGTTATGCCTGGGTTGCTCGTCATGATGCTACCCGTTGCCGCCTGGGGTATCCCTGCGCTGATCGAGACGCAGGGCCTCTTTTGGGACGTTGGTATGGGGCGACATGTGGTAAAGCGCGGTGTCGAAGTGCTGAATGGACGGAAATTCATCCCAGGTTACTATTTCGTCAGCACTTGGCTGAGTCTTTTTCCGTGGCTCTTTTTTCTGATGCCTGTTTGGCGTCTACTGCGCGCTGAATGGTCCATGGATAAGGCTTTTCTTGTCGCTTGGTTTGTGACTCCGCAGATCGTTTTTTCGTTTTATGCCACGCAGCTGCCTCATTATGTGATGCCTGGATACCCCGGTTTTCTGATCCTGCTTGCTCTCGCCTGGGACAAAAAACAACAGCCGCCAAAACTAGCCACCATCGGTCTTTTGGGTTTAGCTGGACTGATCTTCGCTTTGGCGGTGACGGCTTGGTTCACGCCCATAGCCATTCCTGAAGTTCGCGATCTCGCCCAAAGCACCGCAGCTCTAGTTATGGCACTTTTTTCACTTGGCGGAGTTGCTGCTCTTTGTGCCTGGAAAGGCGACGGTACGATCCGATGGGGCATGCCTCTCATTGCTGTGATCAGCTGTTCTCTGGCACTATTACCGTTCAGTCAGAAGTTGCGTGAGACTTCAGTGACATTGCAAGTGGCCAAACACCTAGAGCCTTTGACACCGGAGATGCGCCTACTGGCCCAAGGATTCGACGAGCCGAGCTTGGTCTTCTACACACAGCATAATTGGGAAATGGGAATCCCCATGAGTGAAATCAAAAAGCAATTAGCACTCCCAGGCCCCTGCTCCGTGGTCCTGCTGCGCCGTGAGTGGACTCTGGATGGCTGGTTTAAGTCGCTATTAGGTCAAAGACCGCGAGATCAAGCAAGCAAGGATCGCTCGGCGGAAGTCGATGCCTTTCAAGCAGCCTTTCCCGACATAACCCGTCACGTGGTCCAAGGGTTCAATGGCGCTAGATCTAGTTGGACAGAAGTGGTGGTTTTTATCCGTCGGCTTTGAAGTTCAGCACGCCGCATCCGCCGCACGACGACTCCCAGCGGGACACCGAAGAAAATCGCCATCGCAATAGAGGCCAAAACATCACAGGGATGATGGCGATTATTATGCATCCTTGACCACGAAACTCCTGCTGAGACGATCAGCATCGGCACACCGACCGGCGGGAATGCCACTGCCACAGGCACACTGGCACCAAAAGCTGTGGCCGTGTGCGCACTCGGAAAGGACTGGCGACTCGCCGCTAAGCTCGGGCCATGAAACCCATGCTGCCCCTGATCACTGGGCCTAGAGCGCCCAGTTAGCAATCGGCTCAAATTGGCGATCGTCCCGCAACTAACTGTCCCAATGACCGCAGCAACGACGAGCCGACGAAAAAACAAGGACTTGCGAACTCTTGCGGTCAACCCCAGTCCCAAAAAGACCAGCATATTGAATCCCATAAAATCTCCCCAGTAACTGAGTTCCAAAGCCGCGCGGTGCATCCACTCTAGACGGTTTCCAGCGCCAACTTTGCGGATGATTTGGAGTAACTCCAGATCGACAGGCATGAGCATCACCAGAGCGGTCATACAAAGCAGGATATAAGCCCACATGTAAAAACAATGCGTTGCCGACCATGCCCGAGCCCGCTTGATCAGCATCAGACCATCAGCCCACCAGACACACAGAGCCGCCTGCGGCAAACACAGCCGTTTTTCCAGCTTGGCCGTGATTTTTAAGGAGCGGGGTCGATTTTTAAAGGGCATGAAAGAAGATTCCAAGGGGCAAAAAGAAGCTTGATCCTTGAAGCGATTCTTCATGAGGCGCCAATGGTGGATTCAAACAAATTCGTTGATTTTGATCGCATTAATCATTTCCCAGACGATGCCTTGACCTTTCGTTGAGATGACCGAGTCTAGCATTGTTAAACTGATTGGGGGCGTCCTGGTTTCGACGGGTAGTCTGCGGTCGGGGTGGCATGCCGAGGATGATTCGTTGGCCTCGTAAAAAATCGGATCAAACAAACAACAGCAAACTCTTCTGAGCTAGCTCTCGCGGCCTAAGCCCCGCGACGTCTTCAAAGCAATGTCTGGTAGCTTTGACGACGCAACTACCAGGCTGGCTGGCTGATCGGGCGACCGGATCGAAAGCGAGATCAAACAGGACGCTGGGAGAAAGGGATTCTGCAGATGGAAGCCCCTCTCCGAGATCAAAACATCTGATAAGCATGTAGAAGCTTCGGCTTATGGCCATTCGGACAGGGGTTCAACTCCCCTCGCCTCCACCACCTTGATTTCCAAGGTGGTGAGTTTTCATCAGTGACCTCTAAGAGTCAGCGTCCTTTCACCAATTCACCGACGAGCAATAAAGCGCCTGGATAAAAGGCGGTGCCGTTGAAGCGATCAGGTTTGTCGATGGTGTTTTTATTTTTAGCAAGAATGGCAGCCTTGTTGGGCTGATCGGGATGAATCTCAAGCTTCACGCGATGAACCGTGTCTGGCAGGTCAGTGCCGATCATGAGTGCAGACAATCGGTGATAGGTGCAATAAGCGTCAAAGCGCGGAATGATGCGGGCGGGTTGATCGTCCAGAGTGAGGGTGACTTGGCCGCAATCGGGGCCAATGATGTCATAGATGGCGCAGCGGGTGCCTTTGAATTGAAAGGAGATCGTTTCACCTGATTTGGTGCCTTTATAGAGACTGGTCATGCGATTGGACCAGCGCTTCCCAAAGTCGTCTGTCTTTGAATCGAGAACCCTGAAGCCTGCAGAGAGTGTGGCTTCTTGGATCGGCACAAGTTTAGCCATTTCATAATGATTGGCCACAAAGGGGGCACCCAGGACATGATCGGCAGGGCTTTTCGAGGCGCTGGTGATCGGAGTCCATGAGCGAATGATGGCCTGGAGATAGAGTTCATGGCCAGTCTCGGGATGGGGGTGCACGCTGTCTGGGGCAAAGACGAATTGGTCACCCACAGCTTGTTTTTCCTCGGGTGTCTTTGGCAGCTTGGCCTTCCAGAGCAGCTTACCCGCCTTGGCTAACTTGGCCACGTCCATGCCCATGTGGACACTGGGGATGCCGTAGTGATCGGCGATCTTTTCCATGGCACTGGCTGAGCGCTGAAATTTGCCCTCCAACATCGCAGGCACCAGAGCCTCCGTGATGGTGTAAACGAAGCAGATATCACATTTGGGAAGACTGCGCCAAGTCTGGCGGACGATGCCCTCCATGCATTGGAAGATCTTCTGCGGTTCGGCTCCGCCATCATTGACGGCAAATTCCACAAACAAAAGGTCGGGCTGGTGATCCAGCATATCCTGCTTCAGGCGAAAAACGCCAAGATCCGAGCCTGTGCCACCGATGGCTGCATTGATTTCACTGATTTTAGCCTGTGGATACGATTTCTGGAAATACGCCAGCGTTTTTGGCCGCCAACCAGCCTGAGCGGTGATCGAGCCACCAAAATAGCCGATTTTCACCTGAGCACCGACCTGATTTACCTTGGCCAGAAAGTTAGGCACTCCTTGTCTTGCCGTACATTCCACCGCTGGTGCCAGAGGAAAATCAGGCTCGGCTGCCAATGCGGACAAACTGAATAAAACTGAGGCAAGGAGCAGATGGCGCGGAAGGATCATGGATAGAGTTATCGTTCAAGACACGCCACACTTAGCAACCTTTTGCGACGGCTGAGAAAATCATTTTTGGCAAAAGTTTGTCTGTGAGCTTGCCATTCACAGTGCCGTCACCTAAAAATTTCATATTCCCCCACAAAACATGAGCGCAGACTTCTCCACTCCCCAAATCCCAGCCCTTGGTATCATGGAACCCCTCGGTGATGAGGATCGCGATATCCTCAGCGGCTACGGCGAATTCCGCCCTGTGCAGCCTGGCAGCCATTTGATCGAAGAAGGCAGCGTGCAAACCAGCCTTTATTTCGTCATCAGTGGCAAGCTCCACGCGACCGCGATGCGCTCAGGCCATAAAGTTTTGCTGGGTGCCGTCGGCACAGGTGAAACCGTGGGCGAGATCAATCTTCTAGATCCATCTGCAGCCAGCGCCTCCGTCACGGCAGTGGAATTCAGCCAAGTCTGGTGCATCGATTCCAAGAGCCTAGAATCCTATATCAACGAATACCCAAGAGCTGCCGCTTGGCTTCTGATCGGTATTGGCAAGACCATTGCCCGTCGTCTGCGCACGGTGAACGAGAAGATCGCCAGCTTCTACGGAGGCTGAGATCGGAAAGTTCCGTCATCCATCTGACATTTGGCTTTGAACTTTGGGCCGGGCGCTGCATGTCTAGCGGCCCATTTCCTTCTTTTGAAATCCATGTCCGCTTCCAATTCCCCCTGCACTATTCACGTCGGCCTAGCTGGGCTGGGCAACGTCGGCGCGGGAGTTTATAAAAACCTTGATGCCAACCGCGATCTGATCCTCCAGCGCACGGGAGCAGACATTCGCGTCAAACGGGTCGTTGTGCGTGATCTGTCCCGTCCTCGTGATGTGGCGGTGCCCGCCGAGATGGTCAGCACAGATTGGCAGGATCTGATTTCTGATACCGAGATCCAAGTCATCGTCGAACTCATCGGCGGCACGACCATTGCCTATGACCTCGTCTGCGCTGCACTTCGGGCTAAAAAGATCGTTGTGACAGGAAACAAAGCGCTGCTGGCCGAGCGCGGTCAGGAGCTCTTCGCTCTTGCCGAGGAATGCGGTGTTCCCATCTATTTTGAAGCCGCTGTTGCAGGTGGCATCCCGATCATTCAAGTGCTCCAAGAAGGTCTGGTGGGGAATCGCATCCTGTCCATTCACGGCATCATCAATGGCACCTGCAATTACATTCTGACCCGCATGAGTCAGGCTGGGCTCAGCTATGCCGCAGCTCTGGGTGAAGCCCAAGAAAAAGGCTACGCTGAGGCTGATCCGACTCTGGATGTCAGTGGCTGGGATGCTGCGCATAAGGCCATTATCCTTGCCTCACTCAGTTACGGTTTCTGGATACCGACCTCCTGTGTGCATGTCGAAGGTGTGGATAAGATCGACATTGCCGATTTCAAATTCGCCAAACGTCTCGGCTACACCATCAAACTGCTCTCTGTCATTCGTGCCGATGAACAGGGCTTGGTCGAAGTGCGCACTCAGCCAACACTGGTTCCACTTTCTCACGTGCTGGCCAATGTCAGCGGCAGCTTCAATGCCGTACTCGTGAATGGCGACATCGTGGGTGAAACCTTGTTTTACGGACGTGGTGCCGGTCAGGACCCGACCAGCAGCAGTGTCATCAGCGACCTTTGTGAGGCCGCAGCCGTCCTTGTTTATGGCGCACGACACACCGGTTTCGTGCCACACGGACTCTACGGAAAGAGCAAACCAGCCGAAGAAACCATCTCCCATTACTATCTGCGCCTCACCGTCGATGATGTGCCGGGTGTACTGGCCCAAGTTTCCGCGGAACTCGGCAAACGTCACATTGGCATTTCCTCCATGATTCAGCCTGAAGATCTGGAAGACACCAGTGGCAGCACCAGCCTGGTACTCATGATTCACGATGCCAAACTCGGTGACATGCTCCAAGCACTTGACGCCCTGCGTGCCCTGAAGTGCGTGCGCAGTGAGCCAAGCTGGATGCGTGTAGAAACCTTGCAGAGCTAGGCATAAGCCTATCTATAAAGTCCTGCCAAACTCCGTCAGCGCTGATTCCAGACGCCGGATTTCACGACGCACGCGGGTAAAAGCACCCGCAGCTTTTGACATCTTCTCTTCCTGAGCCAACTCCGCCAGGCGACTCACAGCCTGAAAGGCCTGCGGTGCTGAGTAGGCTCCGATCATGCCTTTCAGTGAATGTGCAGCCTGATACAACAGAGAGGCATCTCCACGCGCCATCGCATCTGAAGCATCACGCAGAAGCGCACCTGCATCTTCGGAAAAGATGGCCAGCAGCTCACGCATGAGAACTTTATCCCCGGTACAGCGGGCAAATTCACTGGCAGAAAAAACAGTCTCCTTACTTCGCGCCGCAGAAGCCCCAGTGCTGGACTTTTGCCCAAGCACTCCCGACTCCACCGCCCGAAAAAGATCCGCTGAACGAACCGGCTTGGAAAGATAATCATCCAATCCAGCGGCCAAACAGCGCTCTCGGTCGCCAACCATGGCATTGGCGGTCATCGCAATGATGTGCAGGTGCTTGCCTGTTTGCTGTTCTTGTTCACGGATTTTTTGAGTGGCCTCCAGACCGCTCATCTCGGGCATGTGCACATCCATCAGCACCACATCGAATCGCTCACGGTCCAAGGCCCTCAGAGCGGCTAAACCGTTGTCCACGACTGTGACTAAATGCCCACGCTGCTGGAGAAGCTTTGATGCCACGATCTGATTCACCCGTCCATCCTCAGCCAGCAAGACCTTTAAAGGTCGCGCTGCTGTAAGGATGATTTCATCCGGCTTTGCTTCCGAGTCTTTCAGCAGTCCCAGCGTGGCTTTCATTCCCAAAAGCAGATCACTGGGCTTGATGGGCTTGGTCACGACCCGGGAGAAAAGATGCGGCGGCGCATCCGCCAGCTGCATAAAATCGCCAGCCGATGAAAGCAGCATGATCGGCGGTGCCTTAGCCCCAAAGGCTTCATGCAAACGGCGCGCCACTTCGATCCCATCCATCTGCGGCATCATGACATCCAGCAGAATCAACTTAAAGGGAACGGTTCGTTTTTGCCTCAAGATTTGCAAGGCCTGCGCGCCGCTGGCAGCCAACGTCGGCTTCAATCCCCAATGCGCCACCATACGCTGCAGAATGTTCCCGCTTGTGGCATGATCATCCACCACGAGCACAGGCAAACCACGCATCTTGGCAGGGATCAGCACCCGGGATCTCCCTGCCCGTGAGCCTACGGTGAAGTGTGCCGTGAAATGGAAACTGCTGCCTAGTCCTGGCGTGCTCTCCATCCAAATCTGCCCGCCCATGAGATCCACCAGTTGACGACAAATCGTGAGGCCTAAACCCGTGCCGCCATAGCGCCGTGTCGTGGAACTTTCCGCCTGAGTAAAGGCCTCAAAAATCTTGTCATGCTTATCCGGCGCGATCCCGATCCCCGTGTCACGCACCTGAAAATGCAATACCACTCGATTGCCCTGCCGAGACTCCTGCTCTGCACTAACCACAACCTCACCCACATGAGTGAATTTGAGTGCGTTCCCCACCAGATTCATGAGGATCTGCCGCAGCCGTCCTTGATCACCAACGAGCACCTCAGGAATCTCTGGATCAATCTCGCAAGCCAGCTCCAGTCCCTTTTCTGAGGCATGCACGCCAAGACTCTGCACCGTGCCTGAGATCGCCTCGCGAGGATCAAACTTCTGCAAATCCAGAGACATCTTGCCAGCCTCGATCTTGGAAAAATCCAGAATGTCATTGAGGATGGTCAGCAGTGACTCAGCTGACTGCCGGACCAAGCCCTCATAATTTCTTTGTTCAGGACTCAGCGGCATGCCCAACAGCAATTCGGTAAGCCCCAAGATACCGTTCATTGGCGTGCGAATCTCATGGCTCATATTTGCCAAAAACTCACTCTTGGCGCGATTCGCACTTTCAGCGGCTTCCTTGGCTAATAATAGATGCTCTTCACTCTCTGCCAGCGCCATCAATGCCTCCTGATGCTCTGTGATATCCGTGTGTGAGCCTGCCATGCGGTAGGGCTTACCTTTGGAATCCCTGAGCGCATTCCCGCGCGCCAGCATCCAGCGGTAACTGCCATCTTTATGTCGAAATCGAAACTCAGCCGCGTAGTGATCCAGATCTCCCGCCAGGTATTCCTTCACCGTACGCAGAACCCGATCATGATCTTCTGGGTGCAGATGATCTTCAAAGGTTTTGAAATGATTGGGCAGCTCATGATCCTCATAGCCAATCATGCTTTTCCATCTCGGCGCGAAATACACGGTTCCGGTGCGGATGTTCCAATCCCAGATCCCATCTGTCGTGCCACGCACGGCTAGGGCAAACCGCTCTTCGCTCTCAGCCAAAGCCTGCTGGGTTGCCTGCCCAAGCTTCAGTCGCTGCTGCAAGTCACGAATTTGGATGCGTAGTTGCGCTTCCTTCGCTGAACTGCTTGCTTTTTTTTGAATGGCCATGCCTGGGGGGAGTGCTAACAGCCTGTAGGCTGTGCTTCATCCTTCTGAAGTCTAGCGGTATTCTTTGGCTGATGAGCCGAACCCTATCAAAAAGCCTCCACTTGTCCACGTGCCATCAGGCCCATGTACCAAGTCAGGACTTCTTGACCATAAAACAGCCAACCGAGTGCGCCTGCCGCTAAATATGGCCCAAAGGGAATCTTGGCTCCCCACTCACTGTGGCCCACCAATCGGGCCAGACCGGCAATCAGGGTACCAAAAACGGAAGCCGCAAGAACAGTAAAAAGCACCGCTTTCCAACCAAGGAAGGAGCCGATCATCATGAGCAAGAGTACGTCGCCAAAGCCCATTGCCTCGCGCGGGATGACGACTTCCGTGGTGGTGCCTTCGAGCGTGGTGACACCTTCTAACGCAAACTCTTCGAGTTTTCCATCGGCTGTGCGGACCTTGAGCTTTTCCATCCAGAGTTCAGCCGTCACATTTTCCCAGCTCTGTTCATTGGCACGCAACGTCGAGCAGGTGATGATCATGCGATCAGATGCGCGTGAGTAGATATCCCCCCAGCCATAGGCCTCACCAGCCAGCGTTACCACAGGCGGTTCTTCGTCTTTGGGTTGAGTCACGCTCCAGGCTGCGGCCTGATCAAAACGATACTTTTTGCGGCCAAAGGCCAGTTTACCCAGCTCCACGACCAGCCACAGACCGCCAAGACCCAACGCAGCGCTGGCCAGCGAGATCAGGAACCCGCGCAGATGTGTATCCTCACCCACGAGTGATGGCACCAAAGCCGCGCTGATCAGCCCGATGACCGTGCCGCCGATGGTGATCTCATGGGGCAAAATGAAATGCTCGATGTCGATGAAACTGCCGGACACCAGCAAACTCACAAAAATCCACAGGCACAGCATCACAGGACCCCATTCTTTAAAAGCCGCCCAATCGCCGCCCACCTTCCAAAACACGGCGTAAAACAACAGGCCCGTCAGCAACTCCACGCCCAGATAACGGGGTGAGATCGCCGAGTCACACTTCGCACATTTCCCCCGTAGCATGATCCAACTCACCAGAGGAATGTTTAGCCACATGGGAATTTGATTTTTACAGGTCGGACAAAAAGAACGCCGAGGTTGATTCACCGACATGCCGCGCGGCAGGCGATAGATCACCACATTCAAAAAGGAGCCAATCCCTGCGCCCATGAAGAAGAACAGAAAATGAAGGAAAGCGTTGAGGAGTTCGTAGCGTGACATGCGATATGTCGGAAACTTGCCTTGCCATTGCACTCAAGGGAAGCAAAAAAGCCACATGCCTGCCATGCAAGTCTGGAAAAACCTCCTGATTCTTCTTTATCTCACTGCCTGCACCTCCGGTCCGAGCGAGCGGCGAACCGCCATCGTGCCCCATCAAGCCATCGCTAAAGCCCGTGCTTATGGACTCGTGGACGTGCGGGAGGCCATCCCGGACATTGTCGTCGATCTACGTTATGCCACCGCACAAAATGTTGCGGGTCGCCCCGTTTATCCGAGACTCATGCCCTGCCTGCTGCGTGCGTCCACCGTCGAGCGACTCAAAAACGCCCAAGCAACCCTGCGTCAGCAGGGTTACGGCATCCGCATTTGGGATGCCTGGCGACCCCCAGAGGCCCAGCAAGTCCTCTATTCCCACGGTGGCCGCACCGGCATGTTTCTAGCGCCCAGCACAGGCTGGTCACGCCATTGCGGCGGCATTTCCCTGGATGCCACCCTTGTCGATCGGGAAGGCCGCGAGCAGCGCATGCCCACCTATTTTGATGAAGACCTCGAAAAAGCCGCCAGCACCACCCGCCCCAACGACCCTGAAGTTCAACGCAACCTCGACCTCCTCCACCACGCCATGCGCAGCGCCGGCCTGAAACCCCTGGACGCCGAATGGTGGCACTTCGACGACGAAGACTTTCTTCACCATCCCGTTCCCGTCATCACCGCTGCGAGTCTGGGCATGGTGATTGACTGATGTAGATTGCGATCAACCAATCATGGATAGGACGAAGGCATTAGATCCTATTCATTCATCTGCTCACAACGCATTGATATTCAATGCATCTGCCAATGAGGTGATTCGAGTTTCAGGTGGACGAACCGGCTTTTTGGATTGCACATTTTGTTCAGCCCACTCGCGGACTTGGGCGACGCTGGCTCCGCTTTCGTGTTGCACTCGCAGCCAGCACTGCGGTGGCATTGGCAGAATGGTGATGCAGCAGTCTTCATGCTGGAGTTGGAGAGAACCGATGCTGGATTGCCCAGACTGGCCTGCCGCGGCTTCTAGGGCAGAGAGGGCTGACTGAGTCAGCACAGCCAGTGTGGTGAGATCTCCGTCGATCTGACCAAACACGACCTCTGGGCGGCCATCAGGATGGATGAGTAGAGCGTTCATCTCAGTGAGCTTTCAGCCAATTGTCGCCAGTGCCAGCTTCAACATCCACAGGCACATCCCCAAGAGTCAGGGCATTGCGCATCTCGGTTAAGATGATGGCTTTGGCCTGATCGACTTCAGCCATTGGCAGCTCAAAGAGCAGTTCATCATGCACTTGCAGCAGCATGCGTGTTTGCAGGCCTGCGGCTTTGAGCGCCTTGGCGACGTTGATCATGGCTAGCTTGATCATATCGGCAGCGGTGCCCTGAATCGGTGTGTTCATGGCCATGCGCTCGGCACCACCACGAATGGTGGCATTGCCACTGCTGATGTCGCGAATGATTCGGCGACGTCCAGTGATGGTCTCGACGTAGCCATACTTGTTCGCATCAGCCACGATCTGCTCCATGTAGCGATGCACACCTGGGAACTGCTTGAAGTAGTTTTCGATGATCGTGGCCGCTTCACCGCGCGGAATGCCCAATCTTTGAGACAAGCCAAAAGCGCTGATGCCATAGATGATGCCAAAGTTCACCATCTTAGCCGTGCGCCGCATCTCCGGCAGCACGCCATCGAGAGGCACACCATAGACGCGCGCGGCTGTGGCCTGATGAATGTCGAGCCCGTTTTGAAAGGCCTCAATCATGGCAGGATCCTCACTGATGGCAGCCATGACGCGCAGTTCCACCTGACTGTAGTCAGCACTGAGCAGCACCCAGCCTTCTTCCCCAGGCACAAAGGCTTTGCGGATCTCTTTCCCCGAGTCTGAGCGAATGGGAATGTTTTGTAGATTCGGATTGCTAGAAGCCATGCGCCCAGTGGCTGCCATGAGCTGATGAAAGGTGGTATGAATGCGACCGGTGACGCGGGAGACGGCTTGCGGTAGAGCATCCACATAAGTGCTCTTGAGCTTCGTCACTTCCCGATACTCCAAAATGTCGGCAATGATCGGATGCGTGCCCATGAGCGATTGCAGGACCTGCTCGTTCGTTTGGTACTGCCCCGTCGCAGTCTTCTTGGGCTTTTCCATTAGCTTCAGCTTATCAAAGAGCACCTCACCGAGTTGTTTCGGGCTATTCAGATTGAAGGGCATGCCGGCCACCTCATGGATCTGCTGATGCATTTGGTTAGCCCGCTTCTCCAGCTCCAGGCCAAATTCACGCAGCGTCTGCACGTCAATCTTCACACCGAAATTCTCCATGCTCGTGAGCACAGGTAGCAATGGACACTCGATCTCATGGAAAACACGGTCTGCGCCATACTCGGTCAACAGTGGGCGTAGTTTCTCCGCCAATTGCCAGGTCACATCGGCATCTTCAGCAGCGTAATCCGTGATTTTTTGTGGATCACTGGCCGCCACGTCAGCCATGGTGGTTTGGCTAAAGAGATCGTTCTTTTCCGTGCCAATCAGGGCCGTGATTGGCACCGGTGTGTAGCTCAGATACGTCTCAGAGAGATAATCCATGCCATGTCGCTGATCAGGCTCGATCAAGGAATGTGCCAGCATCGTGTCGAAATAAGGCCCCGCCACCTCCACTCCATGAGCCAACAGCACACTAAGATCAAACTTTAGGTTATGCCCAATTTTTTCGATGCCCTCACGCGTCAGGATGGAGCGAAACTCTTCCAGTACAGCCTTTGCCTCCGCTCTATTTGCTGGCAGCAGCGCGAACCAACCCTCGTGGGATTTCCATGAAAAGGCGATGCCGACGATCTCCGTGTCACGTGGGTCTAGAGATGTGGTCTCGAGATCAAAACAAAAACTCTTTTGTCCAGCCAAAGCAGCGAGCAAGTCCGCGCGCTCTTCCGCAGTGCGAATCATGTGATAGCTGTGTTCCGTATCGGCGATCGTTTTTAAAGAAGGCGCTGTCTGCTGCATCGTCTCTTCCATCGAGAAAAGATCTCCGCTATTTCCCGACGGAGCTGCTGCCTCTTTCGCCAATTGGCGACCACGACCAGCTTTAAACTCGTCTCCAAACAGTCGGCGCCCCAGAGCGTTGAATTCAAATTCGGTGAACAGGGCTTTCAGCGCCTCGTCATCATGGCCTTTGACCGCCAAATCATCCAACTCAACGGCCAACGGCGCATCATGCATGATGGTGGCCAGTTGTTTGGAGAGCAGGGCTTTTTCCACATTCTGCTCCACCTTTTCCTTTTGTTTCCCCTTCAGGTTGGCGGCATTGGCGATCAGATTCTCGACGCTGCCATATTGCTGAATCAGACTGGTAGCCGTTTTTTTTTTTATTTTAGGGATGCCCGGGATATTGTCCACCGCATCTCCCATGATCGCTAAAATATCCACCACCTGCTCAGGTCGCGCGATTCCCCAGCGCTCGCAGATTTCCTTCACGCCCAGGATCTCCGTGTCCGCGCCCTGACGACCTGGTTTGTAGATCTTGACGGTGTCAGAGACGAGCTGGCCAAAGTCCTTGTCAGGAGTGACCATGAACGTTTCATACCCCTGCCCTTCCGACCGCTTGGCTAGAATGCCGATGATATCATCTGCCTCATAACCATCCCTCGTTAGCAGCGGAATTTGCATCGCCGCGCAAAGCCGGTGCAGCTGCGGAATGGCGGTCACCAGATCCTCAGGCATCTCTTCACGCTTGGCTTTGTATTCGGGGAAAATTTCATGCCTCGGTGTTGGGGCCGAGGTGTCCAAAACGACCGCCAAATGGGTCGGCGATTGATTTTTAAGGATGTCCAGAAGGGCGTTGGCAAAGCCATACAAGGCAGAAGTATTCATCCCATCGCTGGTGCGGATGGGAGCTTTGATGAAGGCAAAGTGCGCGCGGTAGAGTAGCGCCATGCCATCGAGAAGAAAAAGACGTTTAGACATTCGGCAGCAGACTAGCGGGAATGCGTCCAGAGAGAAGCAAGAATTCAAGCAACATGACAGACCTTGCAACCCAGGCCGAGACGGGCACGTTTACCTCCCCGCCATGAGTGAACCCACCGCTACCCCCAAGCACACCAATGCCCTCGCCAAAGAGAAGTCGCCCTACTTGCTCCAGCATGCGCACAATCCGGTGAATTGGCTCCCCTGGGGAGAGGCCGCTGTGGCCAAGGCCAAGGCTGAGGACAAACCCATCTTCCTCTCCAGCGGCTACTCGACCTGCCACTGGTGCCATGTCATGGAACGCGAATCCTTTGAAAACGAAGAAATAGCCCAGATGATCAATGATCACTTTGTGCCTGTGAAAGTGGATCGCGAGGAGCGACCTGATGTGGACCTCACCTACATGACCTACGTGCAGGCGGCCAGCGGCGGTGGTGGCTGGCCCATGTCCGTTTTCCTGACCCCTGACTTAAAGCCCTTCTTCGGCGGCACCTACTATCCGCCAGAAAACAAAGACGGTCGCATTGGCTTCAAAAATCTGCTCATTGAGCTGAACAAAGCCTGGCATGAGGAGCGTGAAAAAATCAACGCAAGCTCTGAGCGCAGCATTGTGAAACTGCAAGAACATCTGGATGGCGAAAACACCGGTGCCGCTGTCGAAACGGAAGCCATGCTGCAAAAGGCCTATGACGAACTAGCCAGCAACTACGACTACCATGAAGGCGGCTTCAGTGGCGCACCGAAGTTCCCACGCTCCACCTCCATCAACCTGCTGCTGCGCATTCATCATGCCTGGCTCAAGCATCCCGAAAAGAAATCAGAAGGCGACTGGGCGACCGAGATGTCTTTCCGCACCCTGAAAGCCATGGCCAATGGCGGCATCTGGGACCACGTCGGTGGCGGCTTTCACCGCTACAGCGTGGATAGTTACTGGCACATCCCGCATTACGAAAAGATGCTCTACGATCAGGGCCAGCTCCTCTGGGCCTATGCGGAGGGCTACCTTGTCACTGGAGCGCCGTTTCTGGCTGATCTGACCCGTCAGATGGTCAACTATGCCCAGCGTGATCTGCGCCATGCAGAAGGCGGATTCTTTTCCGCTGAGGATGCTGACAGCCTCGGCAAACTAGGCGACGCCCATAAAACGGAAGGTGCCTTCTACATCTGGACCGCCGCCGAGATTGACACTCTCCTCGGTAAAGAAAACGGCAGCCTTTTTCGTTATGCCTATGGTGCCAGACGCGATGGCAACGCCCGTCCAGAAAGCGATCCCCATGGCGAGCTCAAAGGCACCAACACGCTCTTCCGTGCCTTTTCCATCAAGAAGACCGCTGAGTTCTTCAAAAAAACACCCGAAGAAGTCCAAACCATCGTCGACAGCGGCATCAAGATCCTCTTTGAAGCCCGGACTCAACGTCCGCGTCCGCATCTGGATGACAAGATCATCACCGCCTGGAATGGCCTCATGATCTCTGGCCTAGCACGAGCCGGGGCTGCCTTAAACGAACCGAAATTCATCGAACTCGCCAGCCAAGCAGCCCAGTTCCTGCATGACCAACTCTGTGCTCAACCCGGCAAAGGACTACACCGCAGTTGGCGCGATGGCGAGCGCGGTCCCAAGGCCTTTGCCATGGACTATGCCGCGCTCATTCACGCGCTGATCGATCTTTATCAGGCCGGTCTAAATGTGAAATGGTTGCAATGGGCCGTAGCTTTGCAAAGCGAGAAGGACACCCTCTTCCTAGACAAAGACAAAGGCGGTTACTACAGCGTGCACACTGACATGGCGCACTCTGTTCTCCGCATCAAAGAAGACTACGATGGCGCCGAGCCCTCCCCGAATTCCCTTGCCGCGCTGAACCTAGCCCGATTGTCTGCCATGCTCGACAGCCAAGCCTATGCTGATGAGGCTAAAAAGATCATCACCCTCTTTGGCACCACGCTGGAAAGCAGCCCCAGCGCTGTCCCCATGCTTGTCCTTGCCGCAGACTTCCTCCATCGCGGCAAACAGCAGATCGTGCTCGCTGGCGAAGCAGCATCCCCTGAATTCCAGGCCTTGTTACGAGTCGTCCACAGCCGACTCCTGCCCACCGCCGTCCTGCTCCATGTCGATGGCGGATCTGCTCAGACTTGGCTAGGTAGCCACAACGAAGCCCTCGTCAGCATGCAGCCCGTCAACGGTCAATCGGCCGCCTATGTCTGCCAAAATTATACCTGCCAAGCACCAGTAACCGACCCTGCCGCTTTGGAGAAACTCTTGGATTAGCCTGTGGACAAATAAGCGCTGTGTCTTGAGGTCTTTTTCTCCACCTCTCAATGCCAGACGATCCTGTTTTCGACAGGCTGTCTGACACTGCGAGGCCAATTCAAACTGGCTTTTGGCCAGCCAAGATAAATCAGCCCCATGCAGCGATCTTCCGAGCGCAGGCCTAGCCATTCACGAAAAGGCGCAGCCTCTAGCAAAGGCGGCGACGACCAGTAGCAACCCAGCCCGGCAGCGGTGGCACTGAGCTGAAGGTTTTGAATCGCACAGGCCAAAGCTTCAATCTCTTCGATCTCGGGGATTTTGGTGCCGCCATTCCGCTCCATGACGCATGCGATGACGACGTTAGCCAGCAAGGGATTCTCACCCATCTTTTTGAGCTTATCCTCACGGAACTCAGCAGGCGCCTTGGTCTCGCGATAAGTCTGCTGCATAATCGCCACCAAATCGGCACGACTAGCGCCCTGAAACACATGAAACTTCCAAGGTTCCGTCATGCCATGATTGGGTGCCCAGGTGGCATTCTCGATCAATTCCACCAACAGCGTGCGGTCCACCTCACGCCCTGAATCCATATCCACTGGCTTGATGGATCGACGACGACGAATGAGTTCAGTGAGGGCTGGGAGCATGGAAGAGTTCTTGGTTACTGGTTCTTAGTTTAGCTGGAGGTCTCTTGAAAACAAAGAACCAAGCACTAAGCACTAGGAACTAAAAACCATACCCGCAGATTCTAGATCTCAGCTCAGATCAACGAGAAGGTAAAAACGAGCAACTGATTCTGGGTCGAGAGCAACTCAATCTCGAACTGCATCAGCTAACCCACGAACTTCGGATACTGATCCTCAAACTTCTGAAATTAGCCCTCAAGCGCCAATAACTGATTCTCAAACCCCGAAAACTAACTCTCGAACACGGGAAACTAACCCTCTAACTTGAAAAACT
>JAIXZA010000089.1 GCA_027489965.1 Verrucomicrobiaceae bacterium | reverse complement strand
TTGTCGCCATTGCCGATGTAGAGATCGCCTTTTCCATCCATCCACATCGCGCCGCCCATGTGGAAGACGTGCTCGATATCATAAGGCCATGAAAGCAGTTCCAGCTCCGATTCCGCCGTCATCCTGCCGTCCTTCACCGTGAAGCGGCTCACCCGCACGGTGCCGAGTTTCGCCGTCGGCGCGAACAAGGCATACACATGCCCGCTTTGCTCAAAATCCCGCGCCACCGCCATGCCGAGCAGTCCGATCTCGCCCTTCGCATAAGTCGGCACCGAGCCCAGAATGCTCACGCCGCCTGACTTCGCGTCCCAACGTTTAAATGTGCCCCAAAACTCAGCAAAGATGACATCGCCACCCGGCAGCACTTCCATCTGGATCGCATCACGCGCCGCTGGCACGAGGATTTCCTTTTCAAAGCGGTTCGGATCAACCGGCTCGGCGGCATTCAATGCAGACAGCGTGAGCAACGCTGCGAAGGCGATCATGGTGTTGATTTTCATGGCTGGAGTGAGGTTGAAGGGATGCTGAACTTTTCTCCTGGATCGAGGAGTTGGATGATGTGTCTCACCTCATAGGGGCGGGTGACGAGCCCGGTGGCTCCGGCGCTGTGCCATTGCATCATGCAGACGTGGTTGGAGGTGCCGAGGATGACGGGCGCGCCTTCGGCTTCGTTGAGGAAGGCGGATTTGTCGGCGAGGATCTGCCGTGCGTTCTCGGGCTTCTGGATGTTGTAAACACCACCGGAGCCGCAGCAGTCCTTGGCCTTGGGCGCGAGTTCCCAGCGGTAGCCAGTGGCATCGAGCACATTCGCGGGAATGCCTGCGGCCTTCTGTCCATGCACCAGATGGCAGGGCAGATCCACATAGACTCGCGTGCCATCATCGCGGCCACGCTGGCGACGCACGGGGCCGAGATCACCGAGGAAGCCGAGCACATCACGCACTGGTTTGCCGGGCTGCAAGGTCTTGCCCAAAGCGTAGCCGCAACCGGACGAGTTGCTGACGACGGCATCGACATCGAGCGGGCCAAACGCTTGTCGGTTCTGCTCGCGAAGCGCTTCCACTCCATCGAGTCCAGTGTGCTCCTGGAACGCGCCGCAGCAACCCTGGCCCTCAGGGATGATCACTTGGACGTTGTTCTCGATGAGCACACGCACCGTGGCGAAGTTGATCTCGCGGAACATGGCTTCCATCAAACAACCAGTGAGAAAAGCCACACGCGGTCCGGTGGGGCGATGTCGATGCATGAGTTCCTCTGCATACGCAGCGGTGCTTTTCACAGCAGCCGGACGGCCAGGGAACAGAAAGCGATGCATGCTAAGGCCGACACGGCGCAAAAGTCGGGCAGGCAGCAGGGCGAGATTGAACAACACCGGACGCTTGACCGCTACCGCTGCCAAACGGAGCGCGAGCTTTGGTTTGAAGCGATGCGAGACGACGTGCTCGTGACGAATGTGTTCGAAGATTTGTCCATACGGCACTGCCGCTGGACAGGCCGTTTCACAGGCGAGACAGCCCACACATTCAGCGGTGTAAAAGTCGGTCCATTCATCTTGTGGCAGTCGTCCCGCCGCTTCCTCACTCCACAGCCGCAGACGACCGCGCGGTGAGTTGTTTTCATCGCCGGTGAGCTTGTAAGTTGGGCAGACGGCGAGACAGAAGCCGCAATGCGTGCAGTTGGAGAAGTAGTCTGGAGGCATTGCTTTAGTGCTCATGAATGGCTTCCTCCAAGGTGTTGAGCCACGCAGACTCGGTGATGGTCGGGGGTGTGGCAGGCAACCAGCGCGAGTGCCAATCGCCACCGAGAGTGTGAAGTTCTGCCGTGTAAGGTTGGACGAGAGCTTGCGTGCGTTCAGTGAGGTCATCGCTCTCGTTCATATAGACGTGGACAACACCGCTGTAGCACAGCGCCACACAACGCCGCGCAGCGTGCGCGAGCTCCAGAGAGAGACCGATGGCTCGATCAGGCGTTGTTTTGATCACGAGATCGGGAAGGCCATCGAGGGGCGGTGGCACGTTGTTTTGCAGCTTTAGTTGCGTGCCAGTCGATGCAGCGACGTGTTCAAGTTGTTGGGCGAAGATGGGCGCTTGCTCGGGCACACAATGGATCATCACACGCACGAACGATGCCCTGCCTTCCGTGACGTAATCCACCGCATCCCACCAGTGCATCCAGCCGCTGTGAAGTAGTTTTGAGACACAGGAGCGCAAAGCCTTGGTGTCTCCATCGAAGCGGCCGATGGCCGTGAATCCGCAATCAGGTCTCAACCGCAAAACGTAGTCCACAGGCTCGCCGTAGCGTGAACCGCTGTGCAGCAGGAAGCGGAGCCAATCATAGCCAGTCGTAGTCTTAACCACACGCTCGCCGATGCGCGCGATGCGTCCGCTCGGCAGACGCCAATTCATGCCGAGGATGTTGTCGCAATAGGGGCCGAAGCGGCACGACGCAGGTGCATGAGTGGTGGCGGCGATTTGTTCGCGCAATGTCTTCGCTTCATCCAAAAGAAGCGGAAAGCGCAAGCGATGCGCACGAGCTTGGGCATGAACATCAGCCGCTGTCGCATTCGCGGGCAGGCACAGCGTTCCATCCACTTCATCGAGGAAGGGAACAAACAGCCGTTCGTGCTGCATGGGGGGGAAGACGTTCATGCGATGAAGTGGCGATTGTCGAAAACCTTGAGCGGATTCATTTGATGCGCGGGATTGAAGGTGGCTGGCACGGCAAGCTGGAGACGCATGGAGTCCGGACCAAACACCAGCGGCATGTAGGCGGACTTATCATTGCCGATGCCGTGCTCACCACTGAGCGTGCCGCCGACGTCGATGACGCGCTGCATGAGTCGTTTGCTGATGAATTCTACCTTCTCCAGTTCTCCCGGCACCCGCGAATCGAAGAGGAAGTTCGGATGCAGATTGCCATCACCTGCGTGGAAGACATTTACCGCGCGGATGTTCGCGGCATCGGCTTCATCATAGACTAGCTGAAGCACCTCGGCCAAGGCACGCTTCGGTATCACCGCGTCTTGCACGACGTAACTGGGGCTCAACTGGCCGAGCAGACCACCGGAGGCTTTGCGGGCTTTCCAGAGCTTTTGGCGAAGGGCATCCTCATCGCTAAACATCACGTCCTGCGATCCTGCATGACGCAAAATCTCAGCCACGGATTCCACACGAGCATTGACCAGCGCCTCTGGGCCATCAATCTCCACCAGCAGCATGAACGAACCCTCGGGCAATCCACAAGCCATCTGACTGCTCTCCACCATCGCCACGCCACGCGGATCAAGCATCTCGATGGCCGCTGGATACGAGGAGTGCGCCACCAAAGCATGGATGGCCGCTTCCGTGGTTTTCATATCGGGATAGGTCGCGCGAAAGGTCCACACTTTTTCGGGCAGCGGCAGCAGTCGCAGCCAGAAGCGCGTGAAAGCCGCCAGCGTGCCTTCGGAGCCGATCATGAAGCGTTTCCAATCCTCACGCCAAGGTCCGCGACCACCCGCAGGCCCACCAAAACGATGCACGCTGCCATCGAGCATAATCGCCTCGACTCCGAGCACATAGTTGCTTGTCACCCCGTAGCGAAAGCAATGCGCGCCACCCGCGTTCGAAGCCACATTACCACCGAGCGTGCAGACCGGACCACTCGATGGATCAGGCGGATAAAACACGCCGTGCGGCTTCAGCGCTGCATCGAGATCATTGAGTCCCACACCGCATTCGACTTCACACCAGAAGCCCTCGGTATTGATCTCTCGAATCTTCTTTAACGCCGATGTGTGAACGATCACACCACCCTGCGCCGCCACCGGTCCACCCGAAAGCGAAGTCCCCGCCCCACGCATCACCACAGGCACCCCCAGCGCCCTCGCGCCTTGCATGAAGCCAGCCAGCTCCTCCGCATCCGCCGGAATCACCACCGCATCCGGCAAATGGTTCTTATAGCCCAAACCATCGGCACCATAGCCCGCCAACTGAGCCGCCGAAGTCAGCACACGTCCGCGAGGCAGTAACGCTTTGAGTTGGTGTTCAAGAGAATCTTTCACAGGTGATGTCATTGAATCTTCATGCCACCCCCGGGAACGCCCGTGCCACCTGTTGTGATTCACCGAGGCCTGAGATACCCAGTTCCACCACATCACCAGGTTTCAGGAAGACGGGTTCAGGCTTCAAACCAAGTCCCACGCCGGGTGGTGTGCCCGTGCTGATCACATCGCCGGGCAGCAGCGTCATGAACTGGCTGATGTAGCTCACCAGCTTAGGAACACCGAAGATCATTTGCGCTGTGCTGCTGTTCTGCCTCGTTACCCCATTGACCTTCAGCCATAGCGGCAGGCTATGTGGATCAGGAATCTCATCCGCCGTCGCCAGGAACGGCCCAAGAGGTGCAAAGGTGTCGCAACTCTTGCCTTTCACCCATTGGCCGCCGCGCTCGAGCTGCCACTCGCGCTCGCTGTAATCGTTGTGCAGCGCGTAGCCAGCCACATGCTGCATAGCATCTTCCTCGCTGACATACTGTGCCTTTTTGCCGATGATGATCGCCAGCTCCACTTCCCAGTCTGTTTTCTTGGAGTCGCGAGGGATCACCACATCATCATTCGGCCCAACGATGGAAGTGGTGCTCTTGAAAAACAGAATCGGCTCCGCAGGGATCGGCATTCCCGATTCCTTCGCATGATCGGTGTAGTTCAAGCCCACACACACGATCTTGCTAGGTCGGGCGATACACGGCCCCAGACGCACACTCGCATCCACCGTCGGAGCCATGGCGGCATTTACCTTCACCCAAGCCGCCAACCGCTGTAATCCATCCCCGCCGAAGAATCGCTCATCGTAATCCGAGCCAAACCCCGAGACATCAATGCTGCGTCCATCGTCGAGGAGGACGCCGGGGTTTTCGTGATCAGGTGAGCCAAAGCGGATGAGTTTCATAGAAAGGAAAAAAGGTTAGAGGTAGGAGGTCATACCAGTTACGAACGCCGGACTTTGTAACTATCAATTTTTGTCAATAACTCGAGCCGTGATCGACTTCCAATCCGGCAAGAGACCCTCAAGATCGAGTGGCTTCAAAATGGCGATTGTGGTGAGGGGATAGCAAAAGCATGAATCTGAATGTTTTTGCCATAATCTTTTTGCCAACGAAAAGGATTTCGGCTCAGGAGAGAATGTCTTTGACGACGTTCCCGTGTACATCCGTGAGTCGGCGTTCGATGCCGTTGTTGTAAAAGCTGAGGCGCTCGTGGTTGAGCCCCAGGAGGTGCAGCATCGTGGCGTGGAGATCGTAGATGGTGGTGACGTTCTCGACAGCCTGGTAGCCGAAGTCATCAGTGGCACCATGGCTGTAGGCGCGCTTCACACCGGCACCGGAGAGCCAGACGGTGAAGCCTTTGGGATTGTGATCGCGGCCATTGGCTCCTTTTTGGAAGGTGGGCATGCGGCCGAACTCGGTGACGAAAACGACCAGCGTGTCCTTCAAGAGTCCGCGAGCCTTCATGTCTTTCAGTAGCGCAGCACAGGGTTGATCGAGGATGGGTGCATGGACAGCATATTGATCATGGATCTTCTTGTGGCCGTCCCAGTTGCCCACGCCTTCCCCCATGGCATAGGAGCCGTTGAAGAGCTGTACGAAGCGAACGCCACGCTCGATGAGGCGTCGCGCGAGGATGCAGTTCTTGGCAAAGCCGGCTTTGTTCGTGTTGGTATCGTCGGTGCCGTAGAGAGCACGCGTGGCGGGGCTTTCGGTGCTGAGGTCATTGATCTCAACGGCGGCGAGCTGCATGCGGGCGGCGAGTTCATAGGATGAAATACGGGCCGCGAGATCGCTATCGCCGGGGTTCTGTTCGAGATGGCGATCGTTGAGACGTTTGAGGAATTCGCGCGTGTCGCGCTCGGCTTTGTCGCTTATGGAATCAGGCCGTGCGAGGTTGGGAATCGGTTTGTTGGCATTGAAGGCGGTGCCTTGGAAAGAAGCAGGCAAAAACGCGCTACCCCAATGACGCGGTCCGATCTGCGGCACGCCACGCGGATCAGGAATGGCGACGAAGGCCGGGAAGTTTTGATTTTCGGAGCCGAGCGCATACGTCACCCACGCGCCCGCGCTTGGGAAGCCATCGAGGATGTAGCCGGTGCCCATTTGGTTCTCAGCGGGACCGTGCGTGTTCGACTTCGCGGTCATTGAGTGGATGAAGCACATGTCATCGGCCATTTCTGCGAGGTTGGGTAGCAAGTCGGAGATCATCTTGCCCGATTGACCGCGCGGTTTGAAGTCGCGGATCGGCTTGATAAGGTTGCCTTGCTCACCTTGGAAAGTGATGAGGTTTCCAGAACCTGGCATCGGTGTATCGTGACGCTTGAAGAGTTCGGGCTTATAATCCCAGGTGTCCACGTGGCTCATCGCGCCTGAACAGAAAATCATGAGCACCTGTTTCGCCTTCGGCTCAAAATGCGGTGGACGCGGTGCATACGGATGTGAAGGATCAATGCTTGGACGAATTGGCGACTCGTTGGCGAGCAGGCCGTTGTTCTTGAGCAAAGACGCAAGCGCGATGCTACTCAAACCGCTGACTGTGCGGTTGAGAAAGTGGCGACGGTTCAGGAGGTGATTCATTGCAGCAGAAGTGTTTAAGGAATGTTTTTGCCATAATCTTTTTGCCTTCAATTCAGGCGGATGAACTCATTGGAGTTGAAAAGGGCGCGGCAGAGAGCTGGCAAGCCGTGGGTTCTCGCTAGCGAAGCGGCATCACGTTGCTCATCGACGGTTGGCGGGCGCTGAAAGATGAGTTCGAAGGTGCGGCAGATTTGCTTGGCGAGATCGGAGCCGGATTCTTTGATGGCGCGGTTCGCGAATGCTTCGGCCTGCTGCATCGCGAAGTGGCTGTTGAGGAGATTCAGGGCTTGCAGCGGTGTCGTGGAACTTGTGCGCTTTGGTGCTGGCTGGCCGGCATCAGGACAGTCGAAGGCACCGAAGAAGTCGTCGAGCATGGTGCGTGGTTTGCTTTGATAAACCATGCGTCGGAACTCGGCGGGGCCGTAGTCGGTCTTGGTCTGGTAAACTTTCACGTAGTTGTCGTTGGGCTCGAAGAGATCGAAGCCGGGACCGCCCATTTTGAGATCGAGCTGGCCGCTGGTGACGAGCATGGCATCGCGCACGGCTTCAGCTTCGAGACGGCGCGGCGGGAAGCGCCAGAGGAAGCGCGCGTTGGAGTCTGCCTTGTAGGCAACTTTATTCATCGCGCTGCTTTGCTGGAAGGTCTTCGACTTCAAGATAAGCTTGTGGATGTGCTTGAGGCTCCACTTGTGGGCGATAAGTTCACTGGCGAGGAAATCGAGCAACTCGGGATGCGTGGGACGGGCACCGTTGATGCCGAAGTCGCTGGGTGTATCGACCAGACCTGTGCCGAAGTGGTAATGCCAGAGGCGATTGACGATGACACGCGCTGTAAGCGGGTTTGCAGGATCAGCAATCCAGTTTGCGAGCGCGAGACGGCGCTCTTGTTCGGGCGTGTCTGCGGGAAGCGAGAGTGGTTTACCGATCTGCTTCAGCGTGCCTGGCGCAATGACTTCGCGTGGCTGAGTGGGATCGCCGCGATGCATGCGGTTCGTGGGACCTGGCTGCGAGAAGTTGCCGGCATAGACCATAGGGAGAGCGGAGAGCTTTTGAATCTCATTTGCGAGGCGAGTGCGCTGTTGTGTCAGCGTGGCGACCTCAGCGGCTTTCTCATTGGGAACATCGCTCAGCGTAGGAATGGTGGAGATCCTTTTGCGATAGGCATCCGCGAGGCGATCTGAACTGGAGGCAACGGGCTTCCATGTTTTACCATCGCTTGAGACTTCAACGCGGTAGCCGAGCACGAGGCGATCCTCGAAATGCTTGCCTTTGCCGGTGCTGCGGTCGCGGCTCCAAACGACACGGTTCATGCGCTCGGTTTTGGTGAACTCAAGCTGTGCCCAGCCGGTTTTTTCCTTCGAGATCCAACTGCGTGCGTTGCCGTACTGGCCATCGTTCAGGTGCTCGCGCTTGTGGTTGGTGTTGGTGCCATCTGCGTAGGTTCCAGAGACGGACACCTTGGCTGAGCGAGCTATGTTTTGCCCTTTGGGCGTGAAGACTTCGAGTTCATCGATGCAGGGTTCACCATTGCTCGCTGCGGTAATGGTGAAGCGGAGGAATTTGGCTTCGATGGAATCAAAATTGTCCTCGGTGGCGAGATGTGAGACGGGGGCACGAAGGTGTGGGACAGTGGGAGGTGTGGTGTTCTTTTCTTTTGGCAAAAAAATGGGGGCAAGAAGATTGGCATCCATTTTTTTCACCTCAATCTTTTTGCCTGAATCATCGACCACCTCTTCAAAGGCGACCACATCGGCAACAGTGGGACCGCCTTTGTCGCCGCTGCGCAGAATGAGGATACTTTTTTCGGTGAGTTGATGAATGCCAGCTGACTTCAAACCGCTCCAACGTCGTTGCTCGGGTATGGCAGGCTTGTCGTCTGCAAAGAGGCGTTGATTGATGTTGGCAATTTCGGTTTGGTCGTTTGTCGTTTTGAGGTCGCCGTCTTGGTCAAGAATGTAGCGCGCGTCTTGGGTGTGAGTGGTCCATGCACACCACGAGAGCCAGATGCGGAAACGTCCGCTGACATTAGGGTCCCAGGTGAAGAAGTCCTCGTGTTTGCTGACTTCAGCAGACCAGTAGCGGTAGCTTTCGCCAAGGTTGGGCAGGCGTGTGGCGTCACCTGGATCTTCGGCAGCACCTTTCTCACGACCGGGCGAGTAGGTAATAGGCTTGCCGTTGGTTGGCTGCTCGATGGCGGTGGTTTGCGTGCTGGTGTCATCAATCAAGATGACTCGCCCGAGATGTGCGCGTGGCTGGAAGACGGCGAGCTTGGCATCGAGCGGTGCAAGTTCACTGCGGAGTTTGGTGAGACGCTTATCGTTGTCGGCCGAGTTGGCGGAGCGCATGGGGCGCTCGCCGTGTTGCACACCTTGGAGCATGGCGACCATGGAGTAGTAGTCCTCCTGCGCGATGGGATCGAATTTGTGATAGTGGCAGCGTGCGCAGTTCACGGTGAGACCGAGAAAGGTGGCCGCCGTCGTGCTAACCATGTCGTGCAATTCGTCAGCGCGTTGATTGGCGGTGAGCACCGGGTCTTTGGACCCAACGCGATCTTTACCTCCTCCGACAAGAAAGGCGGTAGCGGCATCGGCATTGAGTGCGTCGCCTGCTAACTGCTCGCGGATGAACTGGTCATAGGGTTTGTCGTTGTTGAATGACTCGATGACGTAATCGCGATACGGCCAGGCATTGTCACGAGCACGATTCGTTTCGAAGCCGTCTGACTCAGCAAAACGCACGACATCCAACCAATGGCGAGCCCATTTTTCTCCGAAACGTGGGCTGGCTAAGAGTGCGTCAACCTGGGACTCATAGGAGGAATGGAACTGCGGGCTGGAGTTGAAGCGCTCAACATCTTCGGGGGATGGCGGCAGACCGATGACATCGAAATAGAGGCGGCGGATCAGTGTGCGAGGATCGGCGGGCAGGTTGAGTACAAGTTTATTTTCGGCGAGCTTTTGCTGGATGAGGGAGTCGAGGGTATAGCCCGGGTTCGGCTTTGCCAGGGGCTGGAAAGACCAATGCTGAAGTCGTTTATCGGTTGCTGCTGCTTTGTCATAAGCCGTTTCAGGCCACTCTGCACCCGAGTCGATCCACTGCTTAATCAGTGCTATTTGTGCTGCTGTAAGCGGATCATTTTTGGGAGGCATTCTCTCATCTTCATCTGTGGCGGTGATGCGCGAGAAGAGGCTGCTTTTTGAGCTGTCTCCCGGCACGATGACTGGGCCGGATTCCCCACCTTTGAAGGCGTGAATCTTGGCATCGAGACGGAGATCAGCCTTGTTCTTTTTTTCACCATGGCATTCGATGCAGCGCTCCTGAAGCAAAGGGCGTATTTCGGCGTCAAAGTCCACCGCGAAAGCGGAGGTCGTGAGAAGGAGGAAGAGAGTGGGTTTCATCACGATCTATTCGAGATAGAGCAACTCATTGGCATTGAGTAGGGCGCGGCAGAAAGCTTCGGTGCCGTGCATGGTGATGAGTTGAGTGGCGGCTTGGTGTTCCTTGGTGGTTGGGTTGCGTTGGAAGGCGAGTTGATAGGCCTGCGTCACGGGATCACTGGATTGAATACGGGTGGACAGGGCTTTGGCCATGTCGAGCGTGAAGCTGTGATTCAACAGTGTAAGAGCTTGCAAAGGTGTGGTGGTGTTGGCGCGCTTCGGTGCGGCAAAGGCGATATCAGGGAGATCGAAGTCGTTGAGAACATCGACGACACTGGCGCGGGCGTTTTGATGATAGACGGCACGGCGGTAGGTCTCGGGGCCGTGCGTATCGAGGGGGATGTAGGTTGAAACGTTATTGGCAAGGTAACGAAAGAGTCTGAAGCCGGGGCCGCCCATGGGTTCAAGTTTCATTGCGCCCGCGACCGTGAGCATGGTGTCGCGAAGTTCCTCAGCGCTGAGCCGACGCGGCGGGAAGCGCCAGAGCAGGCGCGCGGATTTGTCCTCCTTAGCTGCAGTTTCGTTATAGGTAGCGCTCTGCTGATAAGTTTTGGAGAGTAGGATCTCTCGATGAAGGTCTTTGAGTTTCCAACCGTTCGCCACGAGCTTTGCGGCGAGGTAATCGAGTAGCTCGGGGTGAGTCGGCTTGCTGCCAAGAAAACCGAAGTCACTGGGGGTTTCGACAATGCCTGTGCCGAAGTGATGCTGCCAGACGCGATTGGCGAGCACTCGGGCGGTGAGTGGGTTGTCGTTGCTGGTGATCCATTGAGCCAAAGCTAGGCGGCGTTGGCCTTCATCAATATCTGACTTTAGCTCATAAGATTTGGTGACTTGATTGAGGACAGCGAGGCTGGCCGGGACAACAAGAGCGCCTGGCTTCATGGGGTCACCACCTTTATGAACGGTAGTGGGCTCGGTAGGTTGCTTATGCGTGCCGACCCACATTTGCGGCAGTGGCGGAACGGCGTTGATTTTAGCCTGTGTCTTAGCGATGTCGCGATCGAGTGCGGTGAGACGAGCTTGTTCATCCGCTGTGATGATTTGGCTACGGGCTTTGGCGATGCCGTGAGCGTGTGTCCAGGGCTCGCGGCCTTTGTCGCTAGCGACGGTTTCCCAAGTGATGCCATCAACGCTGACTCTGACTTCATACTCGGTGGGCGTGGCGCCGCGAACTTTGCTTTCATCGGTGTCACGATCCCCGCGTGCATTGATGAAGGTGATACGTTGAATGGTTTCCGCCTTAGCGAAAGTGAGCTTCAGCTCAGGCGGATTGCCAATGAACCAAGCCTCGCCGCGTTGACCGTCGATGCAGTATTGCGGCCCGTAGGCTTCAGGGAAGTCCTCAGCTGTGGCTGATTTGGCTCCTTCAGCCTGAGTGCCGTTGCTGGCGAGGGCAACATTGCGGTTGTCGCTGCTCCAGACTTGGAACTCGGTGAGCTTGCCTCCACCCGCTCTTACAAGTTTACCTTGGTAGTCGTTGGTGAAGCTTTGGATGACGAACTTGACGTATTTGGCTTCAACGGGAGGGAAGGTTTCGTCTGTGCCGAACTGATCTATTTTCGGTCGATCAAACTTCATCTTCGCCAAGGCTGCTTTGGCTCGGGTTTCGATGTCAGCATCGATTTTTTCCCGTTCGATTTGCAGTCGCTTCAACTCGGCGTTGAGCGGTTTCAAGGCTGCTGCGTGGGCGCTGCGCTGCTCCAACGTGGTGACGACTCTTCGGCCATGCGTGACACCTTCAAAAGCGGCACGAAGCCGGTAATAATCCTCGGTGGGAATGGGATCAAATTTGTGATCGTGGCAGCGGGCGCAGTTAATGGTGAGTCCAAGGAAAGCACCGCTGGCAGCAGTAATCATATCATCAATGGTGGCTGCGCGTATGTTGGCCTGCGCAACTTTGTCCTGATTACCCACATCATCATAAGGCCCGGCGACAAGGAAGGCACTGCCGACTTCAATCTCGGGTCTGTCTTTGCCGATGACATCACCCGCAAGATGTTCGGTGATCAACTGATTGAAGGGTTTGTCGTCGTTGATGGACTTGATGACGTAATCGCGAAAAGGATAAAGATCGTCGATAATGAAGTTTCGTTCGAAGCCATTGGATTCGCCAAAGCGGACGACATCCAGCCAATGACGCCCCCAGCGTTCTCCATATCGGGGACTGGCAAGCAGACGATCAATGAGGTCTTTATCAGCCCTCGCATTTGTTTGGCAATCCTTCACAAAGGCTTCCACTTCCCCAGCCGTTGGCGGCAACCCCGTAAGGTCATAAGTCACCCGGCGAATGAGCGTGCGCGGGTCAGCTGGCGGGCTGAAGTTTAGGCCTTTTTCTTTGAGCTTTTTGCCAATAAAGTCGTCGATGCTGCCAGCAGTATTGAGGTCAGTTTTGTTGGGCTGTAGGGACCACCAGGATTTGTCACCGCGCTTTGCTTCGATCTTGGCTCCATCGCGTGGATCGGGTGCACCCATTTTGACCCATGTGACGAGATCTGCGATGACGGATTCGGGCAGCTGAGGTTTCTTCGGCGGCATCTCCATATCCGCTTCCAGATGCTGGACGCTGCGAATGAGCAGACTCGCTTCAGGCTTGCCTGGAACGATGATTGGATCGCCACTGTCGCCACCTTTTTCCCATCCTGCTTTTGAATCGAGGTAGAGGTTACCTTTGAGCTTCTTTGCCTCAGCGCTGTGACAAGAATAACAGTGCTCCACCAATACAGGCCGCACCTTTTGTTCAAAGAAAGCGATGCCCGCTGGATCGGCTGCGAGGGCAGAAGTGATGAGGAAGAGAGTGAGAGTGAGGAATTTCATGGTTCAGGCGAGAATGTTCTGAATCACATGCCCATGCACATCGGTGAGGCGGCGGTTCGCGCCATTGTGGTAATAGGTCAGCTTTTCGTGATCGAGACCGAGCAGATGCAGAACCGTGGCATAAAAGTCATAAACGGTAGCGATATCCACTGCGGCGCGGCGACCGAACTCGTCCGTTTCACCGTAACTAACACCACCTTTGACTCCGGCACCCATCAACCAAGTAGTGAAGGCATCAGGATTATGATCGCGCCCGCTAGTGCCGTCCTGATGCGTGGGCATTCGGCCAAACTCGGTGCACCAGATGATCAGCACGTCGTTCAACATGCCGCGCTGTTTCATGTCAGTGAGCAGAGCTGCGGTGGGCTGATCAAAGATGGGACAATGACGTTCATAATCGGCTTTCAGCGTTTTGTGAGCATCCCAGTTGAGCAGTCCATCGACAGCACTGGCTCGCGATGCGCAATAGAGCGAAACATACCGCACACCTTGCTCTAGGAAGCGACGGGCAAGCAGGCAATTTTTGGCATACGCGGCCTTGAGTTTGTTGCTGTCATTCGTGCCGTAGAGATCTTGAATGTGCTGGGGCTCACGAGATAAATCGCTCACTTCAGGAGCGGTCAGTTGCATCTTCGCGGCAAGTTCATAGGCAGCCATCCGAGCCCGAAGCTCGTCATTCTCAGCATGAGCAGCAGCGTGCTCGGTATTGATAAAATTCAAAAAATCACGCGTGGCTTTTTCGGTTCCTAATGGGATCGAAGTAGGACGTGCGAGATTGCGAAGTGGCTGCTGCGCAGCCATGGAGATGCCTTGATACTCGGCGGAAAGAAAACCGTTATTCCAATTGGCTTTACCGTTCGGAGGCTCTCCGCGAACGTCTTGAATGGAGATATAAGTGGGAAGGTTATCATTAAGACTACCGAGGCCATAACTGACCCAAGAACCAGCGCTCGGGAAGCCATCCCGAGTGAAGCAGGAATTCATATTCACGCAGCCCGGACCATGCGTATTCGTGCGGCTAGTCATGCTATGGATGAAAGCCATGTCATCCGCATGACGCGCCATATGCGGCAACATTGAGGAGATCATTTTGCCGCTTTGACCCGCAGGTGCAAAGTCCCAAGGGGAGCGCATCAAGTTACCGTTTTTTCCTTGGAAAGTAACCTCAGTGGCACCTGGAAGAGGTGTGCCATGATACTTTTCCAGCATGGGTTTGTGATCCCAGAGATCCACATGCGATGCCGCGCCAGGACAGAAGATTTGCAGAACTTGCTTAGCCTTTGGCGCAAAATGTGGCTGGTGACTTGGTGCAGCGCCCATCAGTCGAGAAAGTGCCACGCCTGTCAGACCGGTGGACATCTGACTGAGAAATTGGCGACGTTGGAGAAGGTTCATGATTTAAAGAGTTAACCAATTTTGACACCCAAATCATTACGGACATTCACGAAATGCTTTTCATCAACGGAAGCCAAAAGTATCAGCGAGCGCCAAACATTCGCGCACGGGTTTCATGCCGCCTGAGGGTGTGGGATGGGACAGAGAAGCGGCGGCTGTGCAGACGGCGAGTCGGAGGCGATCTGCTAAAGACCAGCCTTCATGCAGGGCGTAGAGCAGACCTGCAGCAAAGGCGTCCCCTGCCCCAGTAGCGCCTTGGCTGTAACCTGCGGGAAGCAGCAGTGACGGCTGAAAGTGCTCGTCTTTTTCATGCGTGCAGGCAGCGGCTCCGTGCTCGGTGTGAATCGTAACGGTTTGACGAACGCCCAGCGCCAGAAGATCTCGCGAGGCATTAAGAAGCGCGGAACCATCGCTCGAAGAAAGGGTGCGATTCAGCACACGCGCGGCTTCGATCTCATTGATGATGAGATGGTCAGTGTGAGGCATGGCACTGAGCGCGATCTCTCGAAACTGCGGATGCTCCGTGCTCACCATGTCCACGCTTGTTTGCAACCCTGCTTCAGTCGCGGAAACCAGCAAATGAGCAGCGTGGGTTCGGCCATCGGTGGCAAAGCTGTCCATGTGATCGAGCAGCATCAAGTAGCCGAGATGCAGAATGCGAGCGCTGGTTTGACTGACCTCACAATGGCTCTCATTGAAGAGGGCATTGGCTCCACGCTGATGAAAGAAGGTTCTTCTTCCAGTGCTCTGCACGGTCATGGCATCGGTGTAGGAGGTAGAGCGCTCCTGGGTACGATGGAGTTGAGTGGCATCAATGCCATGCGCCACACAGTCCTCATAAATCCAACGCCCATTGGCGTCATCGCCAACGAGTCCACAAGCAGCGAGCGGAAAGCCTGCCTGCATGGCAGACAGGTCTTTGAGCACGTTGTAAGGGCCGCCGCCGTTGGCCTGTGACTCGCTTAAGATGCTGGCCAGCATGTCCTGCTCGGGATACGCGTCGATGATCTTCACGTAATCCACGATGAAGTTGCCGGCGGCCAGAATGCCTGAGCGTTGGGTGCTCATAATCGTTAGAGAGTGACGACGGAACCTGCGCGCTGAGACTCCAAAGCGGCAGCAAAAATTTCATGGGTGGCGACGGCTTCTTCAGGTGTCGCGCAGCCAAAGCGACCTCCAAGCTGACCTTCGCGCTCCATGAGATAAGCCGCCCACATTTGCTGGATCACATCGGGGAAACCCGGCTCGAAGATGCCTCCAGTCACGGTTTTGAAGGGTGTGCCGAACCCAAGCTCGGTGCGCTTCCACCACTGCTCTTTACCGCGCTCAAAGATCCACAGCGTCTTCGGTTCAGCAGTGCTGAAACGCACGCCACCGTCTGTGCCAAGGATCTCGATGTACCAAGTATTTGTTGCTCCCGGAGCCAGGCGTTTCATTTCCAGACGCAGCGGCACTTCATGATTGGCGATGGTGGTCCACGTGTGCAGCATCGCGTTATCCCAGGTGTCACAATGAGTGATGCCGCCTTTACCATCGGGGCGCTGCGGATAACCTTTTTGGAGTTGGGCAAAGAGACGTGTCGGTTTCCAACCAAGACGCAAAGGCACATGGCAAGCATGCATACCAAGATCGTTCAGTGCGCCGCCTTCTCCGCACGTGGCATTGAGACGCTTCCAGTTAGCCGCCTTGGTGGGATCAAGATCGCTGCTGTGATGGAAGCCGGAGACGACTTCCAAAACGCGACCTATTTCACCTTTGCTGGCAATTTCATAAGCCCGCTGAGCTCCCGGGAAAAAGGGCATCTCGGAGCTGCAACGCACAAAGCGACCACTGGACTTCACCGCATCCAGAATGCGGCGAGCAGAAGGCAGATCAATGCCGAAGGGCTTCTCAGCGAAGAGGTCTTTGCCTGCAGCCAGCACGTCAAGATAGAGCTTCTCGTGCAGGTTGTGCGGCACAGCGACATAGACGACATCGACTTCAGGATTGGCGAGCAATTCCTTGTAATCAGTGGTCTTCTGCGCGCAGGATGGGATGCAATCAAACCATGAAAGCGTGGCTGGATTTAAATCCGCAACGGAGACAAGAACAGGCCGCACGGTGACATCCACAAGAGCACACCAACGCGCGAACGCGCTTGCCATTTCGCGGCCCATGAGACCGCCACCAATAATGCCGATACGAATGTCTTTCATTAGGCGATGAGATTGAGGGCTGCATCCACACTGACACCTTCATGCACCATCGCCATCAGAGCGCGGGTGATGCCTTTTGGATTCGGGTGCTGGATGACATTGCGACCATAGACGATGCCCGCTGCGCCTTGAGCAAGTAGGCCTTGGGTGCGTTCGAGGATTTCTTTGTCGCTCACACGACCACCACCACGCACGAGCACTGGAATGCCAGAGGCTGCGGCGATGACTTTGTGATAAATGCTCACATCATCCGTTGGATCCGCTTTCACGATGTCCGCACCCAGTTCCACAGCCTGACGCACAAGATAAGTGATGGCCGTTTCATCTCCATTCACCATGTAACCGCCGGCTTTTTCATTGGGCTGAAACACGAGCGGCTCGATCATCATTGGCATCCCGTAGTAGTCGGCCTGAGGCTTGAGGCGGAGGATGTTTTCCACGCACTGTGCATGCACTTCGGGGGCACCAGGAATCTGAAAAAGATTCACGCAGACGCAGGCTGCGTCATAGCGCACGGCTTGCAGCATCGTCTCTTCAATCATCAGACTGAAGCGGCTTTCTGGAAGCTCCTTACCATAGATGTTGGCGACGTCCGTACGGAGAACGAGGCTGGGCTTGAAGCGGCCAGGCAGCTCCTGCAAATGACGCGCCATGCCCAGCGTAAGCTGAATGGCATCTGGGGCTGCTTCCACCAACGTTTTGACCACACTGCGCATGTCTTCAATGCCAGTCAGGAATCCGGGCTGATTGAAGAAGCCGTGATCGACGGCGACGTCGAAACAGCGATTGGACTTGGCATTGAAGAGACGGTTGAGACGAAATTGTTTCATGAGAGTCGGATGTTTAAAGGCTTACTTGATGCCCATCAAGTGTTTGAGGATGTAGAGTTCCAAGGCTTCGTAGTCGCGAGCGTCACGCAATTGCTGAACGAGCTTTTCGTCAGTGCTGCGGACTTTTTCCACCAGATGCAAGAAGATCTCGCGACTCCCGGTAAGATGAGAGGTCACACACTTGCCCTTTTGAGTGCGCATGGCTTTCACATCGAGGCCTATAAACTCGCCTTTTTTGCCATAGCCAGCTTCTTCGAGAACACGCACCTGATTGTAAGCCGTGCGCAGATTCGCGGCACCGAAGTTTTTGTCCTGATCATACTTGAGGCCATTTTGGTCATTGAGATGAACGCTGCCGAGCTTGTCGTGAGCGAGCGCAAAGGCCATTTCATCACTCGGATCGAGTCCTGCGAGCAGAGCATGGGCAGTCTCGATGAGACCCTTCACACGCTTCGGATCGCTGGAGGCGTAAGCTAAAGCGACCGTGTGTCCAATGGTCGGCACATAGGCCATGTCGGTCGGCTCATTCGGCTTCGGCTCGATCCAGATCTCGATGTCTTTGTCATGGGCAAGCATGGCATTGATCGTCTCAAGAATCCGTTGATAGGCGAGACGTGCATTTTTGCTCTCGCGGATATAGCTACCCTCACGAGCCAGCCAAAGCACCACGGCCTTGCTGCCAATCTCACGAGCAATGTCGATCGTCCTGAGCGTGCGGTCGAGCGCATACTTGCGGTCTTTGGCGCTGTTTGAAGTATAACCACCATCCACCGTCTGCGGTGCGAACCAGAGGCGCGGCGCGACGAATTCAGGGGTCAGCCCTTGATTATCGAGCATCTTTTTTACCTTGGCGCACTGCTTGGAAATTTGTGCAGGATTCAATTCGTCGATGCCTGGGACGACGTCATCATCGTGGAACTGCACGCCATCAAAACCCATGGGCTTGTAAAGGGCGTACTTCTTTTCATGCGGAAAGGCAGGGCGGACTTCAGGTCCGAAAGGGTCAGCGCCTTCACTGATGTTCCAGGGTCCGAATGAAAAACGATAGGTGGTTGGTTTGCTCATACACTTTTCAATTACTCGCTCAATCTTCAATCCTCTACGCCTCCAGTCTCTACACATGAGACTATTATCTCACATCTTGGCTTCAATAAGCAATTCCATCGAGATGAATACCTCAGTAGTGCTTGATTGAAAAGAAGACTCACCAGAAGTCGCTATTTCATTTCTTTGATGCCTGTTGGCTTCTTTTGGCTAATGGTGGACCGCCAATCGCCCAGACATGACCGCTACGATCACGAACATCTCCTGCTATAAGTTTGCCACACTCACAGACCTGAAGTCTCTGCGGGAACGGCTCATGATGCTCTGCAAAGAGTGGGGACTGAAGGGGACCATTTTACTGAGCACCGAAGGGATCAATCTGTTCATCGCAGGCCCAAGGGAGTTAGTGGATCAACTCGTGGCCGAAATCCGAAGTGTTCCAGGGTTAGAAGGTCTAGCGCCCAAATACAGTGATAGCGAGCATCAGCCCTTCAATCGCATGTTGGTCCGTATCAAGAAAGAGATCATCGCTTTTGGTGTTGAAGGGATTGAGCCTGGAAAATACACCTCACCGCGACTTGAAGCCAAAACACTGAAGCAGTGGCTGGATGAAGGCAGACCTGTGACGCTGCTGGATACTCGCAATGATTATGAGGTGAAGCTGGGCACCTTCAAAGGTGCGAGGGTGATCGGCGTGAATCAGTTCCGCAACTTTCCAGAAGCCGTGAGAAATCTGCCCGAAGAGCTGAAGAAGCAGCCCATTGTGACTTTCTGTACGGGCGGTATCCGCTGTGAAAAAGCAGCCCCGTTCATGGAGCGTGAAGGGTTTGAGCAGATTTGGCAGCTTGAAGGTGGCATCTTGAAGTACTTTGAGGAAGTCGGCGGAGATCACTACGAGGGCGAGTGTTTTGTCTTTGATCAGCGTGTCGGTGTCGATCCCGGACTGGAGGAAACGCAGTCCACGCAGTGCTACATGTGCCAGTCGCCACTCTCGGATGCAGATCAGGCGGATGTGCGTTTTGTTGAAAATGTGTCCTGCCCCTATTGCTTCAAATCGACCGAGCAGCAGATGCAGGAAAGCATGGTCAAAAGACACGCAGCGATTCAGCGTTTGACAACGCCTCTGCCAGGAAGTGCGCCCTATGATAATTACCGCCCGCTGTCTGTGCCGAAGACTTGCGATGGCATGACGTTGCTCGAAACGCTGGTCACGATCCTACCTGTCGTTCCGCGTGAAGAGTGGCTGTCCCGCTTTGAAAATCAGCGCCTGCTAGGCATGGAGTCTCACATTCCGGCCTCAGCCGATCAGATCGTCAGAGCCGGTGAACGCTTTGTTCAACTCATCGCCGCCAACGTGGAGCCAGATGTGAATGCGGATATCCGTTTGCTGCATGAAGATCAGGCCATTGTGGTCCTGGAAAAGCCCGCGCCATTGCCCATGCATCCTGGAGGCAGATTCAATCGCAATACGCTGCAGTATATCCTAGATGAAGTCTATCACCCCCATAAGTTACGCGCTTGTCATCGCCTGGATGCCAACACCACAGGCCTAGTTGTAGTGGCAAGAACGCGGCATTTTGCTGGGTTGGTGCAGCCACAGTTTGCTCGCGGCGAGGTGGAGAAACTGTATCTAGCGAGAGTTCAAGGTCATCCCCCTGAAGATAAATTCGCCTGTGATGCTGCGATCAGTTCAGAAGCTGGCGCTCTCGGCAGTCGTGAGGTCGATGAAGAAGACGGAGATGCCTCTCGCACGGAGTTCCGTGTACTGAGTCGTGACGCAGATGGCACAACCCTGCTCGAAGCACGTCCGCTTACGGGTCGCACAAATCAGATCCGCATTCATCTCTGGCAGCTTGGTTTTCCCATTGTCGGAGATCCGGTCTATCTCCCTGGCGGAGCCAAAGGAGACACTCAGACACTGGATAAAATGGACGCGCCGATGTGTCTGCACGCCCAGCGTATCAGCTTCATCCATCCGCTGAGCAAAGAGCGTGTGGTCTTTGAATCATCCCCTGCTTGGCGTTAAGCCAGGCCAATGGCAGCTCGTGGATTTATCTCCAGTAGCAACTGAAGGTCTTCAGCGCTGAGTCCCAATTCACGCACTCCATTGTCCAGAATACGCGGCACGGTCACCGTGCTGCCGACGAAGTGTGATCCATCTGGACTGCGGGCGACGAGATCTTCACCGATGACGATGTCCCAGCCAGCGAGCGTGAACTTGCCTGGCCCGAGTCGGGCAGCAGAAATGGCATCGGTCACAAAGATCGTTTTCTTGAGACCAGCCACACGAAGGTAGTTTCGCAGGGCGAAAAAGTCGATATGAACGCCATCAGGGATGAAGCAGAGCCAGAGTTTATCCCGCAGTGAAAGCGCCCGGTGAATGATGTTGTCATGACGATGCATCAGCATGGGGCAGCCATTGCCGACATGGGTGAACATTTTTAAACCATGATCCGCCGCAGCGTGCAGCGTCTCCAGACTCGGATTGCAATGCCCCGCTGAAACAGTGATTCCCTCATTGGCTAAAAACTCGGTCACGTGAAAACGATCATCCTTTTCAGGAGCTAAGGTGATGATCTTCGTGAGTCCACCTGCCGCTTCCAAGAGACGTTTGGCATCTTCCAGATTGGCAGGCCGCACACAATGGGCCGGATGCGCCCCCACATAGCCCTTTTCAGGATTGATGAATGGCCCTTCGATATGAATCCCAGCGATCACACTTTGGGCCAGCGGATCATCCGCACGGAGTTTCACCAGCGTGCTCATTCGGCGCTCCAGCGCAGCCATTTCATCCGTGATAAACGTGGCCAAAATTTGATCACAGCCGTCTTCGCGCAGCGCCAAGCAAGCATGATGCAAAGCCTCCGCAGAGAGGTCATCGCGATTAAAGTCGGTGCCTGCGTAGCCATTCACTTGAAGATCGAGCGGTTTCATGAAGGATGGCATAAACGATACCTCGGAACTTGTCAGTCGGTAGATATGCTCAGCCTTGGTGCTTTTGTGTCAATCATCGGCTACCGCAGCGCCATGCAGGTGGACGGCAGCAGCTGGGACGTGTATGGTTTTGATGCCGTGGATCAGATCACCAGTGCCAAATACCAATCAGCTAGCAGCAGCGGAGTCACCCCGCAGCGCAGCGTGGCTTATGACTGGGACGCCGTTAGCAATCGAGAAACCGTGCAGACCACACCTGCCAGCGGCATGACCACGGATGTTTATGCCACCGCCGCCAGTCTCCAAAACGCCAGCACCAGCCCTGCCGCCGCACAGGTTTATGATTCGAGCAATCGTCTGCTCAGCGTGCAGAGCCGCAGCGCCACCGTCACCAGCTCCTCAGTCCGCTAACTACAGTAGGGAATAATTGGTTAATCAAAAAAGGAAGATGATTATGTTTAATAAAAATTATTTCACTGCTATTTTTCTGTTGGTTTTTTTTTGCTCCGTCATGCGCTCAGTTAAAGGTTGGGCATGTTACAGTAAAGCAAGCTTGCATCGCATTGGATAATGCACACGAGTTACGTTTTGAGGGGATTAGGGATTTCGGAACTATTGGAATATTGGTTTTTAGCAAATTTGAGCCGATTGCCGTTGTGTTCCCATTACCAAATACTTTAAATTCTTTGCCTCCGCCAATACAGCAAGCAACATTTACAACAGAGGCTCGAGTGAAAAAGAGAGGTTGGGATGTTTATGATACAAAGGTTAATGCTGACATTGTTTATTCTAAGCTAGAAGCTGCAATGAGCCGATGTGTTGTTAACGGAGAGTTAGGTGCAGCAGGCGTTGCATTGAAAATTATCAAGGGCGAATCACCTTGGGTTCCACGTAAATCCAAAACCAATGATAAATGGATGCTTTCTTCAGACTTCAGGAACCGTGCGTTTGAAGATTACACGGTGTGGAAAAAATCGCAGAAGGGCTGGGAAGGATTGAAATTCCTTGAAATAAAGTAATTGTTCTAAATCTGGCAAAATTCATACCCATGAAATCTGATTTCACAATGCCAGAGATTCAGACCTCAGTATTAGACCTCAATTGGGCTAATTGAGAGCGCATGTTGAATTCTCTTTTTGTTGGGATTGGGTGATGGTTTCGCGGTGGCTTGCCTGTTTTTCAAGGAAATGAACGTCGCATGTTGATCTCAATTTGATCTCGGTTGGCTAGATGGATTTCTATCCGGCGTCCGCTGCCGTCGGTCAGCTGGCCGTATTGACTGTTCCATAGCTCCAATTGCTCACGCATGAGCGCGGCTACCTTCGGCGCGTAGTTTAATCTGGGGATGAGATGCACTTCTACGGTGCTTTCTCTGACGTGTAGCACGCCTTGATTTGACGTTCTTGATTAACCCTTTCCAAGCTACGACCAGCAGATATCAGTCACCTGCATCCATCGCAGCGACGAGTGCCAGACGGATCGATGAAATTTGAGCCTGAGGAATGAACGCTAAACTGGTGATGGCGACGTGCATGATACCCAGCCGTGTGACGCAAGGGATCACGGCGAGGTGCCGACCTGTGGCCAACATTTGGCGCAGTGGCTCCACCGTTTCATAAGCAGCCAAGGCGCTCATGCGGGAGGCTGCTCCCCATGCCATGATGGCTGATAGCACCAATCCTGAACTAGCTGGACTACCCCAATGAAGATCACCCTGATCATCGACGATAAAAATTTCCGAATCAACGAGAGCGGGCTGCGCCCAATCGATAAAGGCCGCCAAGCGGTCTGGAACCGCGCCAGCCTGAGGATCAAAGGACGGCAATTCCACCTCAGGTGCTATAATCACAGGCATCTTGGCGGGGATCAATCCTGCCTGAATAGCACGATCACGAATGGCCTGCAGCCGTGCACGGAAATCATTCAAAGCAGGCTGTGGTTCCTCTCCAACAAAGACCTCAGCCATCGGTTCAGTCAGATCCTCTGGTGCATCAGGAAAAACAAAGGATGTGGAATCATCGATCAGAGGATCTGTGCCAATGTCGGCGGCAGGAGTTGGCGTGTTTATAGCTGGCCCCTGGCGCAATCCCTCAGCTAGGGCAGTGACTTGATCAGCGTCAATCCAGGAGACTTGCATGACTTTCTGTGGATTCACGTTCTTGGGCTAAGCCTGCTCTTTGTTCGAGTTCCGCAGCGAGCTGATCAAAGATAAGGGCTTCAGGTGGCGGGTTCTTTTTCAATAAGGCAACAGGCACACCCATGGCGCTGGCTTCTAAAAAGGAATTCATGCGCGGCACTACTTGATCAAACATCATGTCTCCTGGAAGCATGGCGCGAAGCTCAGCGACGACCTTTTGACTGATCTGACTTTCGCCCAGGACCATCGTCATGAGAATGCCGGCTACTTTGACTCCAGCACCTTCGGTGCGGAATCGTGACAAGGTCTCTAACATGTGCGGCACGCTACGGACGGCGAGCGGTTCAGCCTGCTGCGGCAGGATCACATAATCACAGGCTTTCACGACGGATTCACTCATGCCATTGAGTCCAGCCGCCGTATCCATGATCACACAATCTACGCCGCGCAGTTCGGCAGCGCGCAACAAATCGGCGAGGCGCACTGGCACTTCCTGAGCGGACCAACCTCGGCGTGCGCACTGATCATACTGACCTGTGGGTAGAATTTGTAGCTCAGGAAGGCGCGTGGGTAAGACGAGTTTATTAAAATCACGTTCTCCGCTAAGAAAATCATAGAACCCTTGTTTCGTGCGCGTGGAGCGAGCGAGGGAGAGACCGACTCCGCCTTGGGGATCGGTATCCACGAGCAGAGTCGTCCACCCGCGTCTGGCGAGGGAATAAGCAAGATTGATGCAAAGGGTGGTTTTTCCCACGCCTCCTTTTTGGCTGGCCGTAGCAATGGCGATCACGGCGCGGATGCTAAGCGGCGTCTGCCAAGAGGCAAGCTGAGGCTGACTTAGTTCGGAAACTTCTCGCGAAGTTGTTTTGCCGCTGCTTGCTGCAAATCGGCCTGTTTGGGATCATCGGCATGGTTTTTGAGTTCGGCAGGATCTTGCTCCGTCAGATACAGTTCACGGGCCGAGACCTTTTTCGTGACCCAGTCGCGCCATTCGGTGTAACGTACTTTTTCGGTGCGGATACTGTAGCCCATGGCTTTGGGTTGCTTGCTGGGCTCGCGATCATAATAAGCCGGGCGCGGATGCTGCGTGAAGGCGGCTTTTTTGACCGATTGATTGGGGTCCTTCAAAATGGGCACCAAACTCTCGCCATCGAGTCTAGTTGGTTTTGGCAGGCCACAGAGGTCCACCAGCGTCGGAAACAAGTCCACCAGCTCAGCTAAGGCAGTGGTTTTTTTACCGCGATTTTCAGGACGCAAATCACTGATCATCAGAGGCACATGAGCATCGAATTCAAAATCAGACGTCTTTCCCCACAGGCTATGCTCGCCAATGTGGTAGCCGTGATCGGCGAAGAAAACGATGATCGTATTGCTAGCGGCTCCACTTTGATCAAGCGCATTCAAGACCTTGCCGATCTGGGCGTCCATGTAACTGATATTGGCAAAGTAGCCGTGCCGCATCTCCGCTGCCTGCTCGGGTGTGACTGGCGTCTGCTTAGCAGGTGGCCCAAGAATCTCGGTGCTCTGATGAAAGGCAATCTCAGGCGCGCCCTCGGGGCGTTGATCATTCAGCGGTGGTAACTTGGACCGATCATAGAGATCCCAGTATTTCTTCGGTGCATTGAAAGGCGCATGGGGCTTCCAGAAACCCACCGCAAGAAAGAACGGCTTATCCTTCACCTCCTGCAGCACTCGCTGAGCCTCTACGGCAACTCTACCGTCGTAGTAGGCTTCATCGGGGACATCACGGCACTCACAGATGGAGGTGTTACCATAAACCCTCGCACTCAATGTTGCTAAGTTCCCTGGCAACTCACCGGTGATCATCGGTTTATCATCGCCATGATTGGCAAAATGTAGGAATTCATCGGCACTCCAAGAACGACGATCTCCCTTCTCTGCTGTGTGCCAGTTGTGAAAGATTTTCCCCACGCACCTAGTCGTGTAGCCATGGTCCTTGAACCACAACGGAAGGGTCGTCACATCAGGATTCAGTTCGCGAAAATGAGTACCGTTGTTCCACAGTCGTAGACTATCAGGACGCAGGCCAGTCAGCAAAGAAGAGCGTGATGGATTGCACACCGCCTGCTGACAGTAGGCACGATCAAACTGCACACTGCGAGCCGCCAGCTTGTCCAAATTTGGCGTCAACGCCGCAGAGCCGTAGGAACCGATCTCAGGCCGGAAATCATCCGACATGATGAAGAGGACATTCGGCTTTGTTGCCTGAAGGCCTGAAGTGAGGGTTAAAAGGAGAAGCAATCGGCGCATAGACCCATGCAAACTGATCACTTATTCATTTCTTACACACTCATTCATCGATCTCGCATTTGGCTAATCGCGACTGCGCAGTTTGGATAGCAGGCGGAGCATTTCGATGTAAAGCCAGACGATCGTCACAAGCAATCCCAAGGCCGACTGCCACTCCATGTATTTTGGTGCGCCATGAGAGACACCATTTTCAATGAAATCGAAATCGAGCACAAGATTTAGCGCGGCGATCACGACCACCACTAAACTGAAGCCAATACCCACCAGACCACTTTCATGGATGAGCGGAATCTGAATCCCAAAGAAACTCAAAACAATGCTGACGAGATAAACAATGGCGATACCGCCAGTCGCGGCGGCGATCCCGAGTTTGAAATTCTCGGTAGCCTTGATCAAACGTGATTGATAAGCAAACAGAAGGGCAAAGAGAATACCAAGCGTGAGTAGTGCGGCCTGTAGAACAATGCCGTCGTACAGCGCCGAATAACGCGCTGAAATCACTCCAACGAAAACGCCTTCCACCACTCCATAGGCTGGAGCAATCACAGGAGACCAAGTTGGCTTGAAGGCGGATGCTAAAACAAGGACGAAGCCAATCAAAACACTGCCGATGCAGAGCAACCCACTGATCCCTGGATTGGTCTGGACGAGCTGCCAACTGAAGCCACCTGAAATGACGAGCAACAGAGCAAGAATAAAGGTTTTATTCACTGTGCCCTGAAGCGTCATCACTTGTCCTCCTGCGCCAGCAGGAGCATTGGCAAAGACTCTGTCGTTAAGAGTGGGGTTGGAGGTGCGCATAAGCTATCATACGCTCATGCCAAAGCACTGGAAAGCAGGATCTATCATTTTAAAGCAGTGAAGGTGCAACTTCCTTGGCCACCTCGTAACCCGTATCAACCAACAGATCCCCTGATTTAGAAGCAGCCACAGCCAGTTCATCACAGCGATTATTGCCCGCATTGGACGCATGACCTTTGACCCAGACGAGCTTGACCTTGTGTTTCAGGAGTAATTCCAAGGCACGTGCCCAGAGGTCGGCATTCATGGCGGGCTGCTTATCGGCTTTTTTCCAGCCGCGCGCTTTCCAGCTTTTGGCCCAGCCTTTTTCAATGGCATCCACCACGTAACGGGAGTCTGAATAAAGTGTTACCTCGCAAGCACGAGTCAGGATTTGCAGACCTGCGATCACCGCCATGAGTTCCATGCGATTATTCGTGGTCTTGCGGTAGCCTTGGGAAAGCTCGCGGCTGTGCTTACCGCTTTGCAGAATGGTCCCGTAGCCCCCAGGGCCAGGATTGCCACTGCAGGCACCGTCGGTGTAAATGATAACTTGAGACATGCGTGATGAGCCCCCTGTCATAGAGCCTCACCACGCTGACAGCCAGTGAATTCAGAAGATCAATCCTGAATGCGACGACGGCGGAAACCAAATGCCAACAGACCAATGAGCATCAGCAGCGCGCGAGATGGCTCTGGGACGACCACGACGGCGATCACACCATGGGAGGTGAAAGCAGAAGTGTCCCAGCCAAAGGTCGTCATGGAAATGTCGGGCAGGTCAAAGTCCCCGTGAATACCACCTGTAGAGGTGCCGATGCCAGCGCTGAATCCTCCACTAAAGGCACCAAACCAATCCACGAGATTGAAGATCTGACCAGCGGCGAGTGTGCCTGTATTCAGACCATTGGAAAAGATGGAGACAATGCCCTGACCTGCCGCTGCCCCACCAAGATTGGTCCCGAGAACGAGAGCACCCGTACCATTGCTGACATTGATGAAATCTGCCTGACTGGAGGTAGCTTGATTTGCCCAAGCGGCTGGTGTCGTCAAAGAGGCATCTGAGGTAGAACCTAAGCTAGCGAGATAAGCCGAGGCCGACATACCGGAAGCAGCAAAGGTTGAGTCCGTTCCAGAGGCTGCCGTGATTCCCAATTGGGTCTGAGATCCGGCGGCGATGGTCAATCCACCCGCTGCGGTGATCGTGAGTTTTGCGTTGGATGTAGCGGTATTGCCATCTCCTGGTGCCAAGATACCTTTGTTCGCTGTACTAGCGATGTCACCAATGATCGTTGCACCTTGAAGGGTTCCAGAGCCAGAAATAATCGGCGCATTTGCATAAGTGGCACCCGTTTTCACTGCGGTGATCAGCCCTGTGCCGGTTGTGCCGACACCAGCCACACCGACTTGGAGTGTGCCATCAGAGACGTTGGTGGCTCCGGTGTAAGCGTTTCCAGCGCCCATAATGAGCGTGCCTGTGGTAGTTTTAGTCAAAGCCCCGCCACCGTTGAGTTCGGACAAGCCGTTGAGTGTGCCCGAAGCGGCGGTGAGAGTGATGGGCAGCGCGGTAGTTCCGATGCTCTGGCTACTCATGTTCAAGGTGCCGCCGTTGAGCGTGACGGTGGCACTGCCTGTGCCGACACCACGCACGAACGCGACGGTGCTGGTAACGGCACCTCCAGTGATTTCAAGCTCACCGCTACCTGCGGTCGCAAGAGTGGCGGTGCCCGTACCGGTATCCGAGAAAGTAGCTGAACCACCGATAAGTGTCGTGCCGCCACCGATGCTGATTTTGTTCACCGAGGCGCCGGTGCCCTTGGCGGCTGCCATGTTGATGCTGAGAATGTCAAGCGTGCCCTGATTGAACTTAAAGTCATTGGTGTTGGCGGCTGTCTTGGCCCCAAGCGAAGTTGCCAGGGTAGCAATGGCGAGATCCGCAGTGTGACCGGTGACATCGAAGTTATTCGCCGTTGTATAACCCGTGCCTTGAGTAGAGCTTACACCAAGGGTAACGTTAGCTCGTCCCGTGCCAGCTGCGTTGCGCAAGGTAACGGAGCCGTTTGCTCCAGCAAAACTGACCACTCCGGTATCACGGGTCCCACTGCCCAGATGAACTAGGTTGGCATTGATGACATTCGTTCCAGCTCCCAATGTGAGCGTGTTGACGGAACCTGTGCTAGAGCCGCCAACGATGACTGCGGGCGTGGTAATGTTGTTGGCGGTGTCACTGAGAATTAGCGAGGCGTTGTCAGCGGTGCTATTATCACCGCTTTGCTGGACAGTAAGGTTGCCGCTGAGAATAGCGGTGAAGGAGCTGAGAGCGGCAAGATTGAGCGAGGCTTTGCTGGAGAAATTGGTGCCGGCCGTATTGTTGCCAACGGTAATAGTGGTGCCGTTGACGACGAGAGCACCACCGCCACTCATCGTCATATTCGTACTGGCAACGTCGGTGTTATTGGAAAGTAAGATGCTGCCAGTGGTGAGCGTGGTGCCAGGGGTAATGAGCACGCTGTTCTGTGAGGTGCTGTTGCTCGCGGAAGTAAGACTAGCAACGGTCTGGTTAAAACCATTGAGATCCAAAACACCCACAGTGGTGCCTGTACCGACGCGGACAGCGGTGGTGGTTGGAAGAGAATTGGCAACACCGATTTTAAGTGTGCCCTCATCTACCTGAGTGGCACCACTGTAGGTGTTCACTGTTGAAAGCAGCCAAGTATTGGAGTCGGCCTTATTTAAGGTGAGCCCTGCGCCGATTTCTCTGATCTCTCCCATGATGTTATTGATGGCAGGAGCCGAGGAGCCACGAAGGACCAGTGACTTAGCTCCAGTGTTTTCGGTGCGTGCACCGCTGGTAAAGATGAGCGCACCCGTGCCATCCGCGTCAATAACTGCCCCACCTGTAGAGCCCTGCAAACCGATAAGACGATCCGTTGTGTGACCCGAGCCAGTGTAATTCAGAGTGCCTGTAGTCCCTACAAGCCCCATACGAATGATGCCATTCTCAGCCGTTACGGGTGCCCCAAGACCGCTGGCCCCGCCGCCGACATTGCCGATTGTGCTTACGCTCACAGTTCCGTTCTGAATTTCAGTCAATCCAGTGTAAGTGTTCGCAGCTGAGAGAGTGAGAACGTTTGTTTGCGTCTTCAGAAGCCCAGCAGCACCAGCAAGGGTGGCGGCGATAGTGGTTCCAGCGGTGTCTGTATTGTTGAAGGAGAATCCAGTTGTGGAACTAATGGTGCCTGTTCCTGAAATCACAGGATCAAGGCCAGAGGTCGTGACGGAACCCACACTGACATTGTTGGAGCCCAAAGCCAAAGTGGCACCGGCACCGACAGTCAGGTCACCTGAACCGATGGCATTATTGACACCGACAGTTAAGGTGCCGCCAGAAACTGTGGTGCTGCCTGTGCGGGTAGATGCTGCATTGAGGGTCAGATTGCCTGCACCTGCCTTCGTGAAGCTACCTGAGCCCGTACCGAGGTTGTTTGCCAGCGTTAGGTTGACGGTGTTCGTATCAATCGTGCCGCCACCATTGAGGAAGCTAATAGTACGAGTGGAGATATCGTCTGTCAGCGTCGTGCCGAGACGCAGTGTGCCACCTGCAAAGACTAGGGCACCCGTGTTGCCGCCGATATTATCGAGATCGGCAATTTCAAGTATGCCTTCATTGATCGTGGTTCTTCTGATGCCGCCACCTGCGGTATTGTTACCGCTGAGAATGAGTGTTCCACGGCCAGATTTTGTAATACTGGCTGTTGAAGTCAGCGGTGACGAGATGGTCGCAGTCAATGATGCGGTCCCAGCTGCAGAGGAAGGGTTCACCACATGAATCACATACTCAGGGTTGGCTCCAGCAGTAGTCGTAATACCAGAATCAAAACCGCCTAAATTAGTGCTGTAGGCTCCTGCAGCAGCGGTCGAGTTCAGAGTGAAGAGCATCGCTCCGCTTGTCACAGCCAATGTCTGACCCGCGCCAGAACCAGTGACGTTTACATTAGCAGCTGCCACATTGTTATTGTTCAAGACAAGGGAATTAAGCGTGGTGCCAGCAATTGCAGTCAGATCTGCTGTCAGGCTCTCACGAGCGTTATGGGTTGCTGCCGCAGCTGCAATCGTGCTGTATTCAGTGGCAAAGTCCAGAGCACGGAAGCCAATACCCGAGCCATAAGTCACCAAGGAATTCCCCATGTTGGCGTCAACAAGATTAGCCGTCAGCGTTTCCCCAATAGCCCAGGGCACGATACTCAGAGATGGAGTCGCTGCGGCACCACCGCCGCCCACCACGGTTGTAAGGAATGCAGTCTCATTGGCAGTTCCTACCATGATTCGGAATAGATTACGGTCAACAGAGGCAGTAGATCCCATGGCACGGCCTCGGGCAATCACAGTGGCATTATTGTTACGCACAAAATTTTCTGCATTGATGACTGCGATCCCTGTGGTTCCCGTCGCATTTCCGCTGAGATAACTTGCACCTGAATTGAAGATCAGTTGCCCGATCGTTTCACTTGTTTGTGCATTTTGATCCGTATCAATGAATAGTCCACGAACGACGGTCTGACCTGCGATAGAACCATCAGCGGAGTTCAAAGTAATCGGTGTTGCATCTGGAATGCGAGTACCCGAGCGTGTAGCCGATGTATTTTGAAAACGAAGGTAGCCTGTTTTATTGATCTCAATACTGGAGACAGAAATAGCTCCAATACCCGAGAGTACGACACCACCCTGATTAATACGAAGTGTCCCTGTGAATCCTGGGCTGATGTTATTGAATGTCGCGTCGAATCCGAGGCCATTTTTCACAATGGTTCCAGTCCCCGTCAAAAGACCCGAATAGGTGCTAGCTGCATTTTGATTGAGGGTCAGCGTGTTAGCGCCGATGGCTACAACACCAAGATCCTGATCAGCTTGACGACTACCACCAGCGAGGCGTCCGATCGTTTCATTCCCTAGAAGCTGGAAGGTGCTAGCACGAGTGGCTGAAAGTGTCACTGCGGAAGTATCTCCAATGCCAGTGCCACCGCTAACTTGAAGTGTGCCCTCTTGGATTTCACTAACTCCTGAGTAGGTGTTATTACCGGAAAGAAGAAGAGTGCCCGTGCCAGTCTTGAATACTTGATGGTTGGTACGGATATCAGCATTGATGTCGAAGACAGAAGCGCTGTCTTGGGCAACGATGAGTTCAGGGGTCGCCGCAACGTTTCCTGAGAACAGAGTGCCACCAACGATGCTCGGAGTGCTACCCACACTACTTGTGACAAGGATACCACCGCTATTGACGCCCAAAGCACCGGAAGCACCGAGTGACAAGTCCGAACCAGAAGCCGCATTTAGACGAAGCGAATTGACACCGATACCACTGACGCTGCCGCTAAACCCAGCAGAGTCACTAACGTTGTCTCCCGTCACCCAAGAACCGACAGCATCCTGGAGTGTTGTTACGGCTGCGACGATGTTGCCATCCACCGCATTTGTCAGGTTGCGAGCGTAAAAGACGCCTGTGCCGTCATTGACAGTAGCCCACGCACCAAGAATAGCATTTACTCCAGTCCCGAGGGTATTGAGCATATCTGTCGTAATGCCATTGGAAGCGGATTGAGCGCCTGCTGGAAGAACGAAGCGGACAGTTCCGTCCTGGGAATTCACCGCACGAGTGATCGCATTCAGGTTCAAGACCATATTCTGCCCCACAGAGTTAAGGGCAATCGTATTGCTACCGCCCGTAGCAAGGGTAAAGCTACCGACAGATTGATTGACCGCAGAACCAGTATTCCCAGAGAGCGTCAGATTGCTTCCACGCATATCGAGTTGAGCGGTAGGATTCACTTTTGTGGCTGTATTGCCTGAGTAATCCAAGATCAACGTTCCGGCTTCCACCAGAGTAATTCCAGTCCCAGCAAGAGCACTATTATCACCTGAAAGTGTGACGGTATTCATGCTCAACTTATCCAAACTAACAGCCCCAGTACTGCCGAGGTTTGCCTGAACGGTTCCTCCGTAGAGGTCGATGTTAGTAGTTGCTGTCAATACTCCGGTGCTGCCATTCACAACACCAGAGCGGTCTATATTACGATTGCCGAGGATAAAATCAGTGACGTTTTGATTAAAGGCACCCATGTTCAGTGTTCCAACACCAGCTCCATCTGTGCCGATACGGAGTCCGTCAAACTCAGTAGCGACGATAGCATTATTGGCCCCTAGGTTAATGGTACCCGTTGTAAAGGCACGAAGGGAAGCATCAGCCGAAAGCGTGGTAATGTTGAAGGAAAGAGCACTCGTACCATTCAAATTCAAAACAGCCCCTGCAGTGACAGAGAAATCATCACGGACCTGAAACAGGCCACTGTTTAGATTCAAAATAGTCCCAGTGCCAGTAAGCGTCACATCATCACCAATACGACTGGTGCCAGTCTGATGGGTCCAAGTGCCGCCACTGACGGTGATATCTGCTGTATCTCCGGTCTGTGTAATACCGCCCGAGATGATCCCCTGACGCCCAGTAGCTCCGGTAAGAGTGATTTGAGAACCATCCGCGGTAGGGCCGACAGTAATTGCACCATTATAGCTGATCGTATCTGCAGCCGTAGCACCGTTGGCGGAAAGCGTAACTACTCCAGTAGCAGTGGTAATCGGACGATTCGTGGACTGTGGGCTGGTCCCGATAAAACGGAGAGTACCACCATCCATCGTGATGGCATTTCCCTGACCTAAGCTACTGGCGGCCCCGCCAGCGTCAGTAACCGTGTTGTATTCAAGAGTTCCAGCTCCTAGGGAGAAATTACCAGTAAACGTATTAGCGGCGGTAAGACGTACAATGCCATAAGTTGTTCCCCAGAGCGTATCATTGATTCTGAGGCTACGTGCACCGCCTGTCTCACTGATAATCGAGGGAACATTCACCAGACGCACTGCTGCACCACCTGCATTGATGCGGCCATCATTGGCTAGGGTTACACCTCCATTGAGATTGATCACGTTGTTGTCTGTGCCGACAAAACCACGCAACTCACCAAAACCGCCAGCGCCACCTAGCGTCAAAACGCCATTCAAGTTTAGAGTAAAGCCAGTCGCCGTGAGTGCGCCGATTTCACCGACAGCCGAAGTAGTGGCACTACCGATATTAACGTTTTGCGCGAGGTTCCAGGTAGCTGAGTTAACTCCAGTGAGGGAGATACGCCCGCTCTCCATATTGATGGTGGTCCCGAGACCCAAACCATTCACATTGTTTGTGGCGATTGTGCCACGCAGAACATTCCAGTTACCTGTGAAGGTAGAGTTATCCTGGTTGATCGTTAACGTTCCAGTAAGCTGGTTGCCGGTGCCAACGGTATTAATCGAATCAAGCGTAAGGTTTCCAGTGCCCGTCAATCCGCCAGACAGAGTAATATTCCGCTGCGTATCTGTAGGCACGGCAGAATTAGCATTGCGCATGTTGATGGTCGAATTTGCCGTGACATTCACCTGCGCACTATAAGTGTGGCCATTGCCCGCAGCTGAAAGAGTGCCCCCACTGAGCCTGATTGGATTGACCATCGTACCTGCGGTGGCGTTGTTATAATAGAATCCCCCCCCAGAGCCGATGTTGATACGGGCAAGGTTGTTGTTAGCCGTGGTGCCAAGAGCACTAGTAATCGTAGCTTCTAAAGTTCCACCGTTGATGGTGAAATCTGTGGTAAGACCTGTGTTAAAGGTAGAGGCTGCCGCTGTAGTTAGCGAAACTCTTCCAGAACCTGTCTTGGTGACATCCGCCTCGCCTTGCAAGCCGCCCGAAAGGGTCAGAACGGACGTTGCATCAGCGACGTTCCAAGTCTGCGTCGTTCCAAGACGAAGCGGAGCGGATATTGTCACGGCAGGAGTTCCACCAGCGCTGATCTTAATACCGTCAGTCGCTATCTGGGGAGAGATTTCCAAGCGGTTCGTTGTGACTGTTCCTGGACTGATGGTGATGGCGGTCGGTGTATTGGCAGGAGTGGTGTCGGCCTCGAAGGTGAGGGAGTTGATCTTGAAATTCTGTTCCAGTGTCGTGCTCACTGCTGCATTTGATGCCGCATTTACTTGGAAAACCACATCTGTACCTTGACCAGGAATCGAGGCCGCAACAGATGTATTTGTCTTATCGAGTGACCAGTTACTGGCGTTGCTATTCCAGGTAGTATCTGTACCGCCACCCGCAAGCCCACGCCAATATGAGCTGCCTGTGATCAACGATCCAGTCGTGAGAAGAATTTGATTATTGGTGGATGCAGAAAGTGAAATACTCGTAAAGCCACCAGGAGTAGCGCCTAGCAGGTAGTCTGCGAGAGAGAGGGCACCCGAGGTGAATCCACCGCCAATATTAGTGGCATCCAGCAGCACATACGTCTGTCCAGGGTTCAAGCCAGTGTCTGTCAGGTTGAAGGTGATTTTATTCCCAGCCGTTAGAGTCAGTGTGCCGAGAGCGGTTAAGGACATCGTGTCTGTGTTTAGATTGTCACCTACCACATTGAGGTCACCGACATTAAGTCCAAGGGTGGTATTAGTCCCTCCTGCGGAACCAAGGGTAAGACTCGTCAATGCGGAAAGCTTGTTTCCAGCACCATCCAGAAGATTGAGTGTCGCGCCGCCATCGACATTGACTGAGGTGATGGCGGTTGGCACGGTAATACCGCCATTCAATGCCAAGAGACTTCCGGTTCCAGTAACTGCAAGACTTGATGTACCATTGACTGCTGAAGAGACTGTCAAGCTGCCACCGTTGACCGTAGTCGCGCCTAGATAGCTCAGTGTCACTCCTGTCGAGATCGTGGCCGCAGCAGTGCCGGTCTTGGTCAAGGAAAGAGCGCCGCCACCGCTATTCGAGATCGTATAGCTTCCGCCACCACCACCAATGGCAACCGCTCCATTGTTATCACCCAATGTGAGCGTTACAGGGGAGGCTGAAGTATTGTCGATCAGAATATTCCCCGCACTATTAGCTGTGAGGGCATTTACTGTCTCACTATTCCCGTTCAGATTGAAGGTAGCGTTAACCGTTGTAGCAGGATTGATGATGAGATTACCATTGCCTGCACCATTTGGAATGACTTCGCTATTAGCCAGTCTGAGTGTGCCAGATGATACAGTGAGATTACCGCCAGTCGCGCTACCGCTCCAGTCATTGCCAGTGCCACCAAGGGTGAGGCTGCCAGTTCCAGAGTAAACGAAATTCAAATCAAAAGCTGTCGATGTCGTGATATTGCCACTGATGATGGTGTCGCCCGTGCCGTTGATCGTCATTGTGCGGCCTGCGGTCATGGAGTTAACGGTCATCGCTCCAAATGTCAGTGTCTTTCCAGAAATGATGTTATTGGTAAATGCTGTATTGTTGGCACCAGCCTGATTCACAAGAGGATTGGCAGAAAAATCTAGACTGTATTCGCCTACAAAGGCGGGTGTCGTATTATTCTGAAGACGCGCTGGATTCGTAACCACACGATCTGCTTGATAGCCAAAAATCGTTCCTGAACCCATATCGAAGAACCCAGCCCCTGATCCCAAAGTGTTGGAGGCAATACCGAATCCCCCAGCACCGACGGCCGTTGTACCTGTATATGTATTAGCACCAGTCAAAATCCAAGTAGCACCACCATCGACAATGACGCCCAAGGCACCACCGCCGGCGTCATTTGTCAGTGCACTGGTGATCATGTTATTGGCGGTGTTTGAACCGCGTAGTGTTAGCGTTTTTGCGCCGGTAGGTGTTGTGAAGTCATTGGCCACATTGGTTAAGATCAGGGGACCGCTACCATCTGCGTGGATCTGTGGAGCACCTGTCGTTGCATTAAAGCGAATTTTGCGATCACTCGTCTCTCCTGGACCGACATACTGGAGTATTGCTCCACCCGTTCCCGCATTGCCCAAAGTGATTGCACCAGCATTTGTGTTACCTAAAGCAGAATTACCGAGGCTTGTAGCACCCGGTGTAGCGCTATTGCCAAGAGAAGTAACAATGATGGTGCCGGCATTGACGTCTGTCACACCCGCATAAGTATTGGCCCCTGTTAACTTCAACATTCCAGCCCCATTCTTGACCAAACCTCCTGCGCCGCTAAGCACACCTGAAAGCGTGGCATAGTCAGCCGCCGTGTTAGCATTGTCATTGACAGTTACCGTTCTCTGCGATGCACCGAGATCGATAGGATTACGGAAATCCACATCTGACAAGGCGCTAGCCGAACTCAAAATGAGCGCCTGAACCCCGCCTGTGCCAACAAAGCCACCGCTACCCCAAGTCAAGGCCGTAGGAGTGGTGACACCACCGATCGCTACGACTAATGGCGTGGTATGAGCAGCAAAACCACCACCACCGGTGGAAGTGCTACCCCAGGTCACTGTGCCAGTACCAGCTGTAGCAGTCGCTGCCAAATTACGCTCAAAAGTGCCGCTCATTTGAAGTACACCTACTGTCGCAGTCGCACCAGCAGAGAAGACTAAAGGACTGTTAGCAGGCAATGCACTATTATTGTTCAGTCCGAGAATACCCTCTGCAATGTTGGTAGTGCCAGTGTAGGAACTCGTCGAACTGCCCAAGTTCCACTGACCTGCACCAGTCTTGGAAAGGCTGGAGACAAAACCCACGCTGTCTGTGAATTGTGGGTTAAAGGTGTTATCTCCAGTAGAAGTACCTGTTAAAGTCAAAGTGCGAGCTGCATTCGTGCCATGCACGATAGCTCCAGTGTTACTCCAAACAACAGCATTACCATTGCTAACCGTGCTTGAGAGCACAGCGCCAGCACCGGAAATAGTGAAGAGACGATCTGTAGAGGCTGAAGCAGATCCAAGATTCAAACTGCCGTCACGGATATTTCCCTGATAAACGAGCGTCGGTGAAGCGCCATTGAAGACCAGATTAGATGCCGCATTCGACGATTGACCGATACCACTCGCCGTGCCGCCATCAGCCAGGGTGTTCACTGTGATTGAGGAGGCTGTGTTGATCGTCGTTACACCAGTGTAGGTGCTTTGACCGAGAAGACTCTGAATACGTGCGGATGTACCATCCACAGAGACATTGAGCACACCCGCCCCATTTTGCAGGACACCGGAGAAGGTGCTGGCTGTTGTGCTTGTGCTGCGGCCCAGAGCGATCGTCCCTGCCGTGCTGGTTCCACCTCCACTGTTGGTGATGACTCCAGCTCCGACGAGGGCTCCGACGTTGATCGTATTGCTTACACCAGCGGCATTGATGTCTAGAGTAGCACCTTGACGGATTTGGATCTGATTTCCAGCCACACTGTTAATACCCAGCGTTGCTGTGGCACCTGCTAGTTGCAGGTAACCTTCATTGATGATGTTGTTGCCAGTGTAGGCATTATTGCCACCGATGATCAGCCTGCCAGTTCCAGACTTTGTCAGACCACTGGCCGTAGCAGCTCCAATGGTTGAATTGATGGTCAACGTGTTTGTAGCGATCGCCCCCCCCGTGGCAGCGCCTCCGGTGATGACGATAATCTCATTTGCCGCAGAGCCAACAATGCTACCGCCAGAGATCGTTGCGGCCCCAGCGCCATTATCAAAGAGAATACCACCGATAGCTGTAGCACTTGTATTGGTAACAGTCAGTGCAAAACCGCCCTGGGCGATCGTCTGACCAGAACCCACGATGCGTAGAGTATTGGCCGCTACTGCAGCCGTCTGGGTCAGTGCCGCATTATTGATGTAGTTCGTGGTGCTACTACCTGTAGCTGCTGGCAACGCTGTGGCTGCGCTTAAAGGAGCCAAATTGGTGTTAAGGGCAGGTGTCGCAACAAAATCGATCGATCCAGATGGGCTCGAAATATAGGCAAACCCGCCGACCTGACCATTCAACCCTGTAGGTGCAGTCGTGCCGAACTGAATGCCGGCTAAAGTTCCTGGCACAAAACCCAAGGTCGCACCTGCTGCGCGAGTCCCCAGGGAAGTGAATTTCAAAGTCGTCGCGCCACCGTTTGCCGTGGCGATAATGTTTCCGGCACCCAAGGTTGGCGTCAGAATCCCGAGATCCTCAGTAGTCGCGGCTCCACTGAACCCTGTAAACTGGAGCGTACCGCCAGCTGACTGCGTGGTGGCATCTGCCGCGAACACGACGGTATTACTAGCAGCCGATTTAATGGTGTCAGAAGCAGCCGCAGTTGCATTCAGCTTGAGAGTACCTGCATTGATCGTCGTAGGCCCAGCGTAGGTGCTTGCGCTGTTTAACACCCAGGTTCCAGTGCCGAGCTTGACTAAGCCACCGGTGCTTGGCGTTGACTCAACAGGAATGGGCACATTGATGATGTTATCCGCCGTGTTTGTGCCGCCCAGAATCAGGTTACCGGTCGTTGCTGCCGCGATTTTAGTAACGGCACCGTTGAGAACTACTGGGTTAGAACCTGTCTGATTCGCATAAATTGAGTTACCCGCTGTCGTCGTGTTGAGCTGAATTGGCTTACTCGTCGTCAATCCTGCGACAGTCGCCGCTGTTCCTGTGCCGATAATCAAATTACCACCCGTTGTCGTCGCATTACCCAGAGAAATGGTCGATGTATTATTGGTGATGGAGCGGAAGTCCGTGATACGCAACGCACCGCCCTGGACATTAACTGCACCATCCAGAGTGGAACCTGTGCTTGTCACCGTAAGGGAACCAGATCCTGACTTTGTCAAAATATGGTCAAATGCCGCCGATGAG